>CAYLSI010000022.1:0-52011 GCA_964386545.1 uncultured Hyphomicrobium sp. | reverse complement strand
GTTAGGTGGTCGGGGTGAGATGATTCGAACATCCGACCCACTGCTCCCAAAGCAGCGAGGCAAACCAGCATCCATGCGGGTTTCGCCCTGATTCTTCTAACCCAGTGCTCGGAATTGTGGCACGGTTTCATGCGGGCTCCAGACCTGCCGTTAGAAGGTATTCAACGCGGCCTCAGCGCCTCGTAGGACTGCTGGCAGGTGGCGCGGGCGATGGCGAGTCGCTCAGCGAATTCAGCAGTTCGATCCGCAGCCTCGTCCAGCCTTCGGCGCACGTCGGCTGACAGATCCGCGGGCGCTCCGGCTCCATAGCCGCCCGCGGCAACGGCGGGATCTCCGGGACAGCGGGAGGCCTCGACAGCGGCGAGTCGTGCGCGCAGGCGCTGGCCAGCATCAGCAGCGGCAGCGACAGAGCGCTCCAGCTGCGCGGTCTTGAGGTTGGCGGCATCGGTGACCTCCTGTTGCACGCGCAGGCGGCGCGCGGTCTCGGTTGCTGCTTGCGCCTCGCTGGTGGCGCGCTCGGCCGCGGCGGCGACCTTGGCGGCCTCGAAGGCCTCGCGCTCGGTGCGGGCCTGGTAGCGGTGCCAGGCTCCCCAGGCCAGCGCGGCGGCGAGCGCCCAGGCCCAGACGGGCACGCGGCCGAGCACGGCGCCGATGGGTGCGAGCGGGATCATGCTTCCCTCGACAGGTGGGGAGGCAGCTCGGCCAGCGCTTGCACGGAGCCGGCCAGCTCATGGGTGCAGTCGCCGAGGAAGATGATCTCGCCGGGCTGGGCGCCATTGCAGCCGACGAAGCTGTGGCAGCGCCGGCCCCACTTCGGATGATCCATCATCCAGTCGTGGCCTGCCGCACCGGCCTGTTCGAACTTGGCGCGGATCTCAGCGTGCTCCGGATTGTTGTCGGGCTCGTAAGGGTTCGGGTACCGGTAGCTGCGGACCAGCACGCTCGGGGTGAACACAGGGCGCTCGACATCGCCGTTCCAGCTCCAGCGCGGCCGGCCGTCTTCGGGCCCCTGGCCTGCGATCCATACGACGTGCGCCTTGCGGCAGCCCTGGCACCAGAAGCTCAGGCCGCCGCCGGCGACGTTGCGGAGGTACTTCGAGATCTGCGCCATCACGCCCACCCTTCGCGCCGCTGGCGTGCGCGGTTCGAGATCACCACCCAGCCCACCGCCACCAGCCCGGCGGCCAGCAGCAGCCCGGGCGGCAGGCCGATGAAGTCGGCCACCTGGTGCACGGCGGCCTTGACGCTGGCCAACGCACCAGAGGCCTGCTGCGCCTGGTCGGCCACCTGAGTCAGCGCCGTGACGCCGCCCATGCCGACCGCCGCGGCGCCCGTGGCGTTGATCGGGCTGCGCGCCAGGTTGGAGTCGCCCTCCACCGCCTGCGGCATGCTCTCGTGCTGCTCGCCGTCGTCGGGCGTCAGGTAGAGCGCAGCCTCGCGCTGCCGGCGCGCTGTGAGGCCGTCGAGCACCTCGAGCTGGCCGGTGCGCGGGTTGCGCGCCTTGTTCCAGAGCCCGAAGGCGCGCGCGGCCGCCTGGCGGTTGCCCGCGTTGTGCTGGCGCAGGACGGTGGAGCGCTTGAACGCCGCGAGCCCGATGTTGTACGCGAGGCTGACCATCGCGCCGAGTTCGTTCTCGGCCGGCGGCACGGTGCACAGCTTGCGCAGTTCGGCGGCGCGCCCGGTCAGGTCTTCGAGCAGCCAGCGGTCGGCCTCTGCCTTCGTGCACGTGTCGCCGGGCTGCACGCCTTCGGTCTCGCCCCAGCCGATCGTCCAGACGCCAGCCGGGCACCTGTAGGCCTTCAGCCGCAGCGACTCGGCATCGGCGATCAGCGCGACCGCCGCCATCGGCAGCGGCCAGGGCAGCGATGGATCAGGAAGCGGGCGCATCGGAGGCCTCCACCAGTTGGCGCAGCAGCTCGTCGGCCGCGCGGATCTCGTCGCTCGTCATGTCGCGCCAACCCTGGTATCGCGGCATCACCATGTAGCAGCGCACCTCGGGCGCGCAGTCGATCGCGTCGACCTGCAGGCCGGGCAGATGCGGCGGCGCGGTGAGCTTCGTCTCGCGGCCGTGCAGCTTCGCAATGCCGCGGCCACCGGCCCAGTAGAGCCGGGTCGTGTAGAGGGCGTGGCTCATTGTTCGGCCCGATCCAGCGGCGCGTGCGCGGTTTCGAACTGCGGCGGCACATGGCCGGCGCCCCAGGTCGGCAGCGACACCTTGATCCAGGCCAGCGCGCCGACGACGGCCGCCACGTCGAGCGCGCCGGCGTCGCCGCTCCATGCGTGATACCCGGCGAGGATGCAGCTCACGCACAGCGCCAAGTGCATCACGATCACGACGACCGCATGCCGGCCGACGCGCAGCGAGTCAAGCCGGCACACGTAGCCGCCCGCGCCGATGCCGGCGGCGATCAGCACGATCAGGTCGAGGATGTCCATGTCATTGCCCTCCACCGTTGTCGCCACCGCTGCCCGACTTCGCACGCACGAGCGCTTGCAGCGCCGCCGGCACGGCCTGCACGAACGCGGCCAGTAGCGGGTGGAACGCAGCACCCAGCGCCATCGACCAGCCGTTGCGCGCCACGCGGCTATCCGCATGCCAGAACTCGGCCGCCCAGGTGCCCAGCAGCGCAGCGGCGAACGCAACCGCGATGAACACCAGCGCCGCGCGCACGCGGCCCGACTGCGGCGCGAACGACAGGCCGAACACCGCGCCGACCAGGCCCCACACCAGCGCCTGCGGCTCGATCCCGACCATTGCGACGAAGAGCGCCGTCACGCCCGCTGCTACCGCCCCGCCGGCGGTTACTGTCGGCTCAGCCACGATGAAGTCCTTTCCAGAGGTTGAAGATCCTGCTGCGCATGGAGGTCACGCCTCCGGCACGTTGACCACGGTGCCGACCTCGATGTCAGCGATCGCGCCGCTGGGCGCCGCCGACTCGATGACGCCGGCACGGACGAAGGCGCGCGAGCCGACCGGCACGCTGCTGCCGCGCACGCGCACCTGGGAGCCCGTCGCCACGCCCGGCGCGTAGGCCGTCAGCGAGGTCGGGCCGGGCAGCTGCACGAGCGAGGTGTCGTCGCCGTAGACCTCGAGCACCTCGGCCACATAGACGCTCGGAAGCCCCACCAGCGCGCGGAGCCGGCGGAAGAGTTCGGTGTTGACGGTCATGGGTGTTCAGCGCACCAGGCGCGCGAGTTCGAGATGCCGAGCACCGTGAACCACTGCGAGTGCAGCCCGGTGTCGCCGCGGTTCCACTGGTAGCCGACGCGAGGCACGTGCGCCGCGCCGCCGCGTTTCGCCATCTCCCAGAAAAGCAGCATTTCCGGCCAGTAGTGGCCGCGCGGCAGCGTGCGGGCCACCTCGCGCGCCAGCGCCGTGTCGCACAGCGCAAGGTGGTGGATCAGCGTCGGACGCGCCAGGTGCGCCTCTTGCGAGTACGGGCCGGCGCGCCGCGTCTGGCCGTTGACGCTCTCGTCGGTGTAGGCCACCGCGGCGCCGGTCGCCAGGCAGTCGGCCAGCACGTCGAGGTAGTCGACCGGCAGCGTGTCGTCGTCGTCGATGTAGAAGAAGTGCGGCGTGTCGACCAGATCCAGCGCGTCGAGCCACGCCTCCTGCACATCGGACGCGCGCCGGAAGAGGCGGCCGCCGAGGCACCGATGCTGCACGCCATTGATGTGCATCTGCATCGACTCGCGCGCGATGGTCAGGGCCGTCACGTTCACGGCTCAGGCCCCCACGCGATGTTCGGATAGGAATCGCTCTCGTCGGGGGTCGTCACGGCGATGAGCCGCTGACCAGCAGCAATCGGGCCGCCGTCGACCGTTGCAGTCAGGACGAGGGTGCCGATCGAAGCGTCGCCAAGCGGGAGGCCTGGCGATTCACCTTCGTAGGTGTTGACCCATGTGATCTGCACCCAGCCTGCGGACGAGTCCGAAATCACAGGCGCCGGATGGCCGTCTGGAGAGTTCCACTCGATCGACCAGACAAGCGCTTGGCCGCTCCAGCCGACCAGGCCAGCGAAGAGTGCCGTTATTCCTCCGGGGGCGAACGCCGAAGCGTTTCCGACGCCGCTGTTTGCGTGCGCCAGCGAGCCGATGTGGTCATAGATCGGCTCGTACCAAGCGATCTCACCATCGGCCGGAGGCGGCGGCGCCGGGATCGGGATGATCGTGCCGGTGATGTCGGCCGTGTGCACTTCGAGCGTGATCGTCTGAGTCACGTAGCCGAACTCTGCGCCGATCGAGACCGCGCGCACCATGCCGTAGAAGGTCGGCTTCGAAGGCTCCACGACGCGCACCAGCCAGCCGCACTCGAACGGGCCCGGGTAGGTGCTGCCGGTCAGGAACGGGAGCGTGATCGTCACGGTCGCCTGCGGCCCGCCTTGGCCGAGGAACGACTCGCCGCGCTGGCGCGCCGCGATCTCTTCGGTCATCAGCTGGTCGGTCAGCATCGGCGCCAGCCGCTCGCCTGAGGTGCCAGCCAGATAGACGCGGGCGATGATGCCCTCGGCCTCGCCGGACACGAAGACGCCATTGAAGGCAGGCTTGTCGGCGCGCTCCCATGCGTCCGTCATGTGCGCGTCGACGTGGATCTGAACCTCGGGCACTTCGACGCGCCAGCGGTTCGGCATGGCTCGATAGCGGGGATGCAGCGCGACGCGCGTCTCGACGCGATCCGGCCGCGTCACGCCGCCGACCGATTCGGTCACGCGCTGCACGACGTTCAGCGGCGTGCCGGTGAAGCTGAAGACGCGATCCGGCACCAGCCAGTCCTCGAGGCGCCAGTCGATCTCTAGGCCGTTGAAGACCTGCGCCTGCGCGGCGAGCTGCTGCGCGGTGGCCGGGCCGTCGTTCACCCAGTTCTGCGTGAACTGGTACGGCTCGCCGGCCATGATCGTCGGGCTGCGGCCGGTCAGCGTCACTGCACCCGCGGGGAACTCGCGCGAGCGGCGCACGCCCTCGACGATGAAGCGCCAGGTGAAACCGTCGATCTCGACGTCGATGATCGGTGTGTCGCCGGTCGTCATGCTCTCGAACAGGCTGGCCGGCCCGTTCGCGTTGAGCGTCCAGCAGATCGCGCCGTCGTCGACGCTGATCGAAATGGCATCGAGCTGAACCGGCGAGTTGTCGCGCAGGTCGGTCACCGCGATGACGTGGTGCACGTTGCGGCTGGCGGCCGGGCCGATCACGTAGTCGGCGTCCGTGTTCGGCGAGATCGGCGTGCCACCGATCGGCGGCGGGCCCGGCGTGTAGGGGCCGCCGATGCTCTGCACGTCGGTCGCGCGCCCCCACAGGACGTGCAGCGGGCTCGGCGCGACGAACGTGCCGGGCCCCCACGCGAACTCGGTCAGCGACGAGACGTCTGGCACCTCAGTAGCTCCCGCGGAACTGGAAGAAGGCGCCGTCCGTGGAGGCGGCCGTGCCCGGGCTGATGCAGCGCGTCGACCAGAACGGCGCGCGCGCGCCGAGCGTGTTCATGCGCCACACGTTGCCGGCCTGCCAGCCGGTTCCCCAGCCTGCCGAGTCGATCGTGAAGAAGGGCTGATTGGTGATCGGGTTGATCGGAGCGAAGTCGGTCGCCGTGCTGCCCGAGGCGATCTGCCCGAGGCTTTCGCCGATCAGCTTGAAGTCCGTGGCCGTCGTGAAGACGAAGGCCCAGCGCTCCGTCTCGGCGCCCTCGTTCGTGAGCACGACAGGATGGGCTGTGCGGTCATAGTTCGACGCGATCGGGTTGCCGATGATCGTGTCGCTGAAGGTGCGCGTCCACGTCTGCTGCGAGAAGCTGCTGCCGACCTCGGCGCGCAGGTCGCCCAGCGCCACGAGCGATGTGACGAATCCGGTGCTGTAGCTGTTGACCAGCGGCGCGGCGAGTTGCAGGGTGAGGCCGTGCGTGCCCGTGATGAGGACCAGCTCCGAAGTCGTGCCGGCCGCGTTGCGCACGACGGCCAGGTCGCCGGCGCGGAAGATTGGCACCGTGCCGTGCGTGATGCGCAGCGGCGCGGAGTTGATGCCATTCGGTGCGCTCGGGTAAGGCGTGAGGTTCGGCACCAGCCGGCCCTCGACGCGGCTCACGACGATCTCGGTGTCGGAGGCGGCTGCAGCCGACGTGATCGCGGCATTCCCGCACACCTTCGGAGCGCTCGGGCTGGCTCCCGGCTTGTACCAGCTAAGGCCGGCCGAGCCTGGCTGGGTGTCGGTCGAAGGCCCGAAGTCGAATGTCACGCTCGCCCCGCTGATCGCGGTGACGACCGGCGCGCAGTGCACGAGGTAGTCGGTGAGCACGTCCTTCTGGAAGACGATCTCGATGCCGCTGTGCAGGATCGTGTTCGACTGCTCGGTCACGAACAGGACGCGATCTCCGACCGCCAGGCCGGACGGATTGGAGACGGTGCGCGTCGTGCCGGTGCCGCTGACCGAGCCACCGAGCGTGCCGATGCTGAACGGGAACTGCGCCAGCGCCGCCGCCGCCGCGCTGCGCGTCGTCTTGTGGTCGCCGAACTTGAAGGCCAGCACGTCGATGTCGGCGTCTGTCGGCGGCGTCCACACGTCGACGGCCGCGTTCAGCAGCGTGTCGTTGTTCGCCGAGACGATGGCCGCGTAGACCTTGCGCATCTGCAGCCGGCCGCTCGCCGCGTCGGCCTCACCGATCAGCGGGAACACGTTCGCGCTGACGCCATCCTGCACGACGTTTCCGCTCATCGGCCCGCCGCCATAGGTCTCGTCGTTCGCGAACTGCGACGCGAAGAAGATCATCTCTGCCGAGTCGATTGCCATGCTGCTACACCGTGAGGAAGCGGAGGGTGACGATGAAGAAGTCGGCGGCGTCTTCGGTGTCGAAGTCGGCCACCGGGGCCGCGTCGATCGCGCCGGCCTCGGCGTCGAAGATCACCGAGTACGTCTCGCCGCGGAAGTCGAGCGTGAGCGTGATGCTGGGCGTGTCGGCCAGCGTGCGCAGTGAGGCGAGCTGGGCGCGTGTGACCCACGCATGCTGCTCGTCGCCCTGCAGCGTGATCGGCCGCCCGGCTTGCTTCAGGCCGGTCTGCACGATCAGCGCTCCGGAGACGCTGAACGCCTTGCGCATCGCAAGCTGGGACCATGTGTACTGCTCGACGAAGGCGAAGTCGTCCGACAGCGGTACGGTCGTGGTGGTGTAGGTGAGCGATCCCATGTTCAAGTCCACCCGGAAGAGCGCGCACCCGACCATAGCGATCGCAGTACGCGCTCCAGCGTCACGCTGTCGTTGAGGCCGACGACCTGCACCGATTCCTGCCGGCCGTTGAGGTTGATATTGACGGTGGTTGCGCCGGCGGGTACCGATGACGAGTTGTTGCCGCCACTCGACGCCGATGAGCTTCCGCTCTTCTTGTTGAACGGGGAGTAGCCGGCGCCGCTTCCGTAGCCCTCCTGACCCTGGTACTTGCCATAAATGCTCGCCGGGTCGCGCACGATGTTGCCGCCCGAACTGACGATGAAGTTCTTCGGATCTGGCGCCGCGAGTCCACTCTGCGCAGCCGACTGCTGCGCGCGCAGAAACGCCTGCGTGTCGAGCGTGTAGCCGTCCGGAATGTTGAGCTGGCCGGTGATGTTGATGCGGTTGCCGCTGCTATCGAGCGCGAATCCCTGCGCGTCGTACATGTTCTTGCCGAGCACGCTGAGTTCCTGATTCGCCTTCTTCGCCGCGTCGGTCAACGACGACAGCGAGCCGATCTGCGACTGAATCGCGGTGCTGACGTTGTTCATCGCGCTCACGCCGGCCTGCCCGTATTCGATGATCGCGCGTCCTGCCGCATCGGTGCCGACCGTGACGCCGCGCATCGCGGCTTCGACCTTGACCCACTCCGGGATCTGGCCGCCGGCTGCCTCGATAGCCTGCTTCGCGAGGTTGACGAACGCAGTCGTCAACTCTCCGGTCGTGAGCTTGCCGCTGGCCTTCAAGCGCTCGTAGGACCGGATCGCATCCTCGGTGCCCTTGCTCGCGCTCTCGCTGAGTTGCACTCCGAGTTTCTTCGCATCGTCCTGCAACTGGCGCAGGTAGGGCGACACCTCGATCAGCTTCTGCTTGAGCTTGTCGAGCGCGCCTTCGAACGCGAGGGCCATTTGCGGGTTCGCCGCGATGATCGCCTTGATCTGCTCCTCGACCTTCTTCAGGTCTCGCTCGGTATTCCCGAACTCGATCGACTTGTTGATCGCCTTCAGGAAGCTGTCCTCGAGCGCCTTGCCGGTCAGAGTACCGGCCTCGCCGAGGGCGGTGATCCTGGCGATCATGTCGTCGATCGCGCGGCGCGTGCCGGCCGCGTCGGTTCCGGCATCCAGCGCCTTCGCGATGGCCCGCTGAGCATCATCGCCCGCCACGCCTAGGCGTCCGACAGCGGCGACGATGGCGTCGATGTCGTTCACCGCGCTGGTGGCTGCGCGGCTGAATCCGGTGCGCAGTTCCTCGGCCGACGTGCCGGCGCGGCGCAGCGCCTCGGTGTCGATGGCGGCGAGCGCCTGCGCGAACCTGCGCGCGCCCTGTTCGCTTTCGTCGAACGCGGCGCGCGCGGCGATCTTGAAATTCGAGAGGTCTTCGCCCTTGAGCGCGGCAGCGAGCGACTCGCGGACCTGATCGCCGGTGATCTTGCCCTGCTGGGCCAGCGCGTCGAGCGCGGTGATCGCGTCGCGGATGCCGGTGAGGTTGCCGAGTTCAAGATCCTTCGAGATCTTGCCCAGCGCGTCGGAGACGCTCTCGCCCTTCTTGATTAGGCCGTCGAATTCGGCGACCAGGCGCTTTGATGCATCGGTCAGGCCGAGCGCTGCGGCGGCCGCCTGCTGCATGCGCTGGGCCTGCGCAGCCTTCTCGGCGGCGACCCGGCGCGTTTCCTCGGCAAGCTGTAGCTCGGCCGCCGCCAGTTCCTCGCTGCGGTCCTTCGCGCCCAGCATCTTCGCGGCCGACTCGCCGAGCCACGTGCCGAGTTCCTTGGCGTTGAGGATGACCGCCAGCAGCACGGTCGGCAGCCCGCCGATCGCGCTCAGGAATGCGCCGCCAGCTCCGCGCGCCAGCCCGAAGGCCGCGCCCAGCGCGCCGACGCCCTTCGTGGCTTCCACCGCCGCCGTGCCGCCGAGGCGCAAGTTCTTCTCGAGCGTGCCCCATGCGAGCGCGCTGGCGCCGGAGGCAGCCGCGTTCGCCGCCTTGGCCGTCGTGTTCTCGGCCAGCGCGGCGGTGTTGGCTGCCAGCGTGACGGTCGCCGCCGCGGTGGTCGTCGCCTCCTTGGCCTGGGCCGCCGACGCAGCTGCGGCCGCCGCAGCGCGCGCGTAGAGCGACTTGGCCAGGTCGATCGCCACGTAGGCGGCGCCGGCCTTGCCGGCGGCCAGAAGCGCCGCGCCCACCGTGTCGAGGTTCTGCGCCAGCGCCGTGATGCCCTCGGCTGCCGTGCGGCTGATGCCGTTCGCGCGGTCGACCTCTCCGACGTAGCGCGTCCACTCGGTCAAGAGCGTCGTCAGCGCGCGGCCCACGGTCGGCGGCAGCTGCTCGAATTCCTGCTGCAGCGCCGCGGACTGGCCGCGCAGTGCGCTGATGACCGTCTGCGAGGTGAACGTGCCGGCCTCGGCCAGCTTGCGCAGTTCGCCGGTCGTGACGCCCAGCCCATCGGCCAGCGCACGCGCGAGCCGCGGAGCTTGCTCCATGACCGAATTGAATTCTTCGCCGCGCAGCACACCAGACTGCAGGCCCTGTATGAGCTGCGTGATCGCAGCGTCGGCAGCTTGGGCTGACCCGCCGCTGACCTGGATCGCCTGGTTGATGGTCTCGGTCAGCGCCAGCGCGGTGGCCGTGGCCTCCGACGTGGAAGCGCCAATATCCCGCTGCGCCTGCGCGATCCGCGCGAACAGCGTGCCGGTGCTCTCGACGGCGCTGTTCGTGCGCAGCGCCACGTCGAAGACGCCGCTGAAGGCCTGCTGCAGCGCGGCGCCCTCGCCGGTGACGAGCTTGATCCGGGCCTCGAGATTCGCGTAGGCGTCGGCGGTGCGCGCCAGATCGCCGATCTGCCCGGACAGGATCTGCCCGCCGAGCACGGCTCCGGCGAGCGCCTGGATGCTGCGGAGCTGGCCGGCGATGCCTTCGAGGCTGCCGCGCACGCTGGTGGCCGCCGTGGCCTGCTGCTGGGCCGAGCGCGAGGCAGCGGCGCCCTGCTCGCTGTAGGCGTTCGTGACGCGCTGCGCGGCGGTGGCCGCCTGCGACTGCGCGGCTGCCGACTCGCGCGCGCGGGCGGTCAGCAGTTCGGTGTTCGCGCCAGCCTGGCGCAGCGCGACGCCCTGCTCGACGGTGGCCTGCTGCAGGCGCTGGAAGTCGCCGCGCGCGCTGTCGGCGGCGGCGCGCAGGTCGCGCAGCTTCGCCGCCTCGCCATCGGTCGGGCGCTGCACTGCCGCCAGTTCGGCCGCCAGGCTATCGGCGGCGCGCGCCGTCTGCTCCATGCGCAGGCGCGCCGCGTCGGTCTCCTTGACGAGTCGCGCAAATACAGCCTCTGCCGAGTTGGCTGCCGCCTGGGCCTCTCGCTCAGCAGCGGCTTGCTCACGCGCCGCCTGCGCAGCGGCTCGCGCGCTTCTCAGCCTCGCCTCAGCATCCGTCCGGCTTGCCTCAGCAGACTCTAGTGACGCACTTCTCGCTGCCCTAATAGAAGCCGTGAAGTCATCCACCGAGCCGCCGGCAGCCGCGAATGACCTGGCGCCATCCTGTTGTGCTCGACCCGCAGCCTCAAGGGCAACGCGCGTTTCTTCGAGACGATCAGAGAGCCTGCGGAGCGCGAGTGCTTCTGTCGCCGTAGGCTCGTCTACGCGGGCCATCTTGGCCTCGAAGCTGGCCAGTTCAGCGCCAGCGCTCGCGAAGGCTAGGCGAGCATCCTCGGTGGCCGTGACGAGCTTGCGAAACTCTTGCGCGTCTCCGCCAGCCTTGCCGAGCTGGTCGATCTGAGCGCTGACAGACGCGATCTGCCGCTTGAGCAGTTCGCTGCGTCTGTCGATGAGTTCTTCTGTGACGCCGAACTGCGTCAGTGCATTGCGCGCCTTGTCGAGAGAGCGCTCCTGCCTCTCAAACTCGGCGCTCGCGTCCTTTACCTTGTCGCGCAGCTTTTCAAGTTGGCCGACCTGGGCGCGCGTTGGCGCTTCGCTCTGCGCAATCTCCTTGGCGAGCTTTTCGACCGCGGCCTTCGCGGCATCGAAGTCTTTACCGGCTTTCGCGGCCTCATCCCGCACGCGGCGGAACGCTTCGACCGCCTCCTGCTCCTGGCCGAGCGCGCCCAGCGCCTGCGCCGCGACGCGCACCTTCGCGGCGAGGTCTTCCGGGAAGGCGCCGTCGAGCTGCTCGAACTCGCGGGCGAGCTTCTCCACGTCGGCCGCGCCACTGGCGCGCGCCTCGATGTCGTATCGGATGCGTGGATCGGTGGCCATGCCGCGCGGTCTCGGTCAGCGTCTGAAATGGGAGCGGGCCGGCGCTTGTGGCACCGGCCCGCGGGTTTCGATCACCTCTCGGCGATCAGCGCGTCAGCGCGCCTTGAAGACGAACGGCTCGGTCTTGCCGGTCGGGGTCTTCAGGCGGCCCTGCAGCTCGACGGTGTTCCAGTCGTCGCTGAACCAGTCGAACTCGCTCGACGTGCTCAGCACCACTTCCCACACGTCGAGGATGCCGATGCTGTCGTCGACCAGGTTCTTGCCGTCCAGCAGCAGGCGGGCGCGGATCTGCGGCTTCACGTTGCCGCGGATGGCCGCGCCGGTGAAGGCCGCGCGCGTGTAGCTGACGTTGATCGCCTGGCCCTCGGTGATCGCACCGCCGACGAGCGCCTTGTACATCCCGAGCCGGGTGTTCAGGATGTAGTCGGTGCCCAGCACGTAGGTCGTCGTGCCGGCGGTGTTTTCCAGCGTCACCGCGCTGACTTCTTCGCCGGCCAGCCGCACCCAGCCATCGAGGCGAGCGACCGTCGCCTCGTCGACCACGGAGCCCGAGGCCTGCGTGTAGGCCGCATCTTCGCCCATGAAGGCGTAGCGCAGGCCGATGCGGTTGACGGTTTCCAGGGTCGCCGACAGTTGCGCCGTGTCTTGCAGCGCGACGGTCTCCAGCACCTGGCCGTAGCTGTCGCGCTTCTTCGACTTCTGCTCCTTGATCTCCGAAGCCGGCTGGATGCCGAGCTTGGTGACGTTGCCGAAGTCGATGTAGGCGCCGATGTTGCCGGCGGAGTCGATCAGCGCGGCGTAGAGATCGCCGCCGCCGATGAAGCCTTGTGCAGTCGAGAGTGCCATTTCTGTGGCTCCTTTGGATGTTGATTCAAGCCGCCGGCTTGGGCAGGCGGTAGTCGATGGAGAAGCGGGTCAGGATCAGCGCGCCGTCGACATCTATTCGCTCGTGGCGGTAGGTGCGCTGGCCCTCGCGCGGGTACTGAAAGCCGACGATCGTTTTCGCGGTCTGGAGCGCCAGGCACGCATCGCGCCCGGCCTTCGTGACGACTGCCTTCGCCGCCTCCATGTCGGCGTCTGCCCCGGCGCGCGCACCGGCGCTCCGGTTGATGACTCCGACGACGAAGGCGAAGGTGCGGCCCTCGGCCTGCCCCGGCTTGTTGAAGAGGTCGTCGTCGCTGTCCTCCACGAACACGACCCGCTCGCCGCTTTCCAGCGACGCCGGCGTGCTCGGGTTGTCGACGACGGCGACCCCACCGGGCCCCATCTGGGTCGTCAGCGCGGATACCACCGCGGCCGACAGTTGGAAGGGGATGCTCTGGCTCATGCTGGGCGCACCGTGAGAAAGCAGGCGCTCTCGGCGCCGTCGTTGACGCGCCTCGGCTCCCGGACCCGGTAGCTGCCGTTGAAGGCGGCCATCGGGCCCGTCACCGCGACGTTGATCGTGTCGTCTTCCCGCACGTCAGGTCCGGTTGGCCAGTGGAGGCGGCGAGCCGCGGCGGTCGCCCGGCCGGTCAGCGCGTCCTCGTCGTTGAGGCCGATGATCGCGAGGAAGGTCACGTCGGGCACGCTCGCGCGCACCCGCGTCACCTCGATCGCGAAGTCGTCCGCGTCGAAGAAGTCGCTGAGGTCGGTTTCGACTGCCATGTCCGCCGCTTCGCCTGGTTAGACCGTTGCCTTGATGATCGCGCGCGGGCGGGTGCTGAGGTGAATCACGTTGGACTGCACCTCGACATCCCAGCCCTTGTTGTTGCGCATCGGAATGCCTTGCGCATAGACCGGGTGGCCGACCGTGTTGACGGTATCGTTGTAGTCGCCGGGACCGAACCGGCCGAGCAGCAGGCCGGGCACGCCGCGCGGCACGATGTAGGCATCGTTCGCGCCGATCATCTGCGAGCCGTTTGCCGCGCCGCGGTACTTCTTCCAGCGGATGCCGCCGAAGTCCAGCGTTTCGGTCGGGTTGCCACGCAGTTGAGCAGCCTGCACCTGATTCAGGTAGGTCTCCTTGACGGACTTGTGCTCGATCAGCGAAGTCCAGTAGGTGCGACCGCAGTAGGCAACCACGTCGGTGTAAGGAACGCCGCCGAGTTCGTCCTCGATCGCATCGAGCGCAGTGGCGCACTTCGTGCGCACCAGCGTCGTGGCCGAGTCGAGTTCGAAGTCGATGACGTTTTGCGCCACACCGAACTCGGTGAACATGTCGTGCAGCACGGTGGTTCCGTCCGCGTCGATCACCTGACCCTTCAGGCACCCGACGCGGTGGTATTCCAGCGTCAGGTCGATTCGGCGCATCGCGAGTTGCAGAACTTCGTTGATACGCGCCTGCAGCGGAGTGAGCGTTCCGTCAGTGCCGAACTGGCGAACACCCTGCACTTCGTCGGCGAGGATGCGATCCTCCAGAGGCAGGTGCACCAGATCGAACGGGCGCAACGTGCGGGCGGTACGGCCGATTTCGCTGCCGGCGGAACCGCGCGGCTTCGAGGCGACCAGCGCCAGCACGGTGCCCTGCTTCTCGACGCGGATGGACTTCGAAGCCACTCCGGCGTATTCGAAGAGGCCATCGTCACCGAGCATGGAGGGGAGGTGCGGAATCTCGTTGATCGCCGCGGTCAGGACTTCCAGCTGGAAGCCGTCGTCGTTGAGCATCATGGTTCTGTTCCTTCTGCTGTGTTGGGGGCCGCGCGATCAGCGGACGATGACGTTCGTGGTGGCCAGTTCGACGTAGGCCGGGGCCTTCTCGCCGACGAGCACCGACGCCGCCCATTGCAGGCGGTTCGTCCAGACTTCGGCCAGGCGCACGATCACAACCGCGGCGACGTCCTCCGAGGTGGCGTCGACGTCGTACACCAGGATCGCCTTCGCGGTCTCGGAGCCGTCGCTGTTGTTGTTGTCGTAGGGCTTGTACTTGCCGCCGACAGTGATCTGGCCCAGCACCGTGCCGGCGATCAGCTTGCCGCTGCCGCTGACGATGGTGACGGTCTCGCGCGAGAGGTCGCCGTTCGCTTCGCTCTTGATGAAAGCGCCGGCGCCGAGGTGGTCGGTCTTCGCAACCATGTGGGGTTCTCCTTGAAGTGATGGATCAGGCGTCCGCGCGGCCGTTCAGCCGGGCGTAGGCCTTCGCGCTGTTGATGACGGCCTTGACGACGCCCGGCTTGTTGCCCGGCTTCTCGCTGGCGTCTTCGGCGTGCGAGCCTTCGTGGCCGCTCGGCGCGGCTTTCGGGGCATCGTTCGCGTGGGCCTGCGTGCGCGCCTGGATGACAGCGCGCTCGGCGGCCAGCACGGCAGCGGCGGCCTCGGGGCCGGTCGTCTTGCCGTCGAAGGCGAGGGTTTCGATCAAGGCATCGTGGCCCGGCAGGGCCTGTGCGCGGACGGCCTGGATGCGCGCGTGTTCCTGCGTCGCACCTTCGGCCAGCGCCTCGGAGCGGATCTGCCCGTACAGGGCCGCGTGGTCGCGCTCCAGCGCCTCGCGCGTGAGGTTCTCCGGCATGGAGTTCTCCTTCGTGGTGGTGGAGTGGTCGACGTGCGGCACCGGCTCGTCTTCCGGGGAGGTCGCGCCCGCCGCGGCAGCACCGGCTGCAGCGGACGCGGGGAGCAGGTCGGCGCTCGCGCTGGTCATCCGCTTGCGCGGAGCCTTCGGAGCGTCGGCCTGGGTTCGCAGCGGCGCGACCGTGCGAGGGTCGCGCGCCATCTGTTCGAGAAGGGTTTCGAGGCTGGCGAAGCCGTCGACCAGGCCGGCGTCGATCGCCTGCTGCCCGATGAAGACGCGGCCGTCAGCCATCTCCTTCAGCACCGTCTCGACATCGACGCCGCGATGCGCGGCCACCGTGTCGACGAACAGGCTGTAGAGGTAGTCGACCTGCGCCTGGCGGTACTCCAGGGTCTTCGGGTCGAGCGGGCCGTCACCGGCAGCCTTGTACGCGCCGGCCTTGATGATCGTGCGTTTGACGCCGCGCGCCGCGTCGGCCATCGAGGTGTCGATGTGCTCGGTGCGCACGCCGATGCTGCCGACGTTGACCATCGGCCCGCTGATGAGCACCTTCGATGCCGCCGAGCCCCACCAGTAGGCCGCGCTGGCGAGCGTGCCGTCGCTGAAGGTCACGGCCGGCTTCTGCTCGGCGAACGCGCGCCACGCTGCCGCGCCCTCGGCGATGCCCAGCACGTTCCCGCCCGGGCTGTCGGCGTAGAGGATCGCGGACTCGACTTTCGGGTCATCGAGCGCGGCGAGGATCTCGGCGCGCAGCTGCTGCGCTGACGTGCCGCCGCTGATGTCCATGAAGAGGTTGGCCTTCGGGCCGATCACGCCCGACATGCCGATCAGCGCCACGCCGTCGTGCACGCTGTAGCTGCGGCGCTCGTTCGCCAGCGGCCGGCCGATGCGCGCCTCCACGCCCTTGATGTCGATCTTCTCGCCGCGCATGTGCGCGTCGTAGATCGCGCGGATCTCGTCATACATCGGGTCCGTGATGGCCCAGTAGCCCTCGACGAGATCGGCCAGACGCATCGGCCCGCCGAAGACTTGCGGGTCCAGAAGCGACGAGCCCCGCTCGGTGGCGGGGCTCTTGATGGAAACCGTGACGCTGCTCATGCGTGTGTCCTCTATAGGTTGGCGAGCACGTTGCGCTCGAATTCGAGTTCTTCCATGCGCGCGGCCAGCCACTTGTCGGCGACCATCGAGCCGAGCGGCAGCGCCGCCGTGCCGTGCTGTGCGGCGGAGGCGGCAGCCGCGGCCACCGCGATCAGGGCCTGCACCGATGCGGCCGCCTGCGCGGTCGCGGAGCTCACGCCGTCGACGGCCACGACGCGGCGCTTCGTGCGCTTCTGCAGCTTGAAGCTGGGCGTCACCAGCCGGCCACCGCCGCCGGGCTGCGGCACGGTCGGCGGTTCGGCTTCCTCGCCCTGCGGCGCGGCGGCCTGCTGCGGCGCGCTGGCGATGGCGTCGACAGCCACGGTCGCGCGGCCGGCGGCATCGGCGCTGGCCTGGCCGGCGGCCTGAGATTCGGCGCTGACGGCAGCCGTGGCGCTCGCGGCGGCGGCAGCCTGTGCCGGCGTCGACACCTGAGCCGATGCGGCCGCGATGGCGAGCACCGGCGCGGCGGCCGGCGCGCTCGAGCCGGCGATGCCGTCGACGGCGACGATGCTGCCGCTGATCGGCTCGGCGCTAGCCTGCTGCGGCGCCTGCGCGACTGCATCGGCCGCGTGCAGAGCCAGCGCGGCGCCGGCCGCTTGTTCGGGAGCGTCGGCCGCCGCTGCGACGGAGGCCACCGCGGCGGCAGCGCCGGCCGCCTGGCCAGCCGCACCGGCCGAGCCGTCGACCGCCAGCACCGTGCGCGCGCCAGTGTCGACCGCTGCCTGCTCGCCGGCCTGCGACACGGCCGTGACACTGTGCACCGCGCCCGGTGCACCGGCGGCCTGGCTGGCAGCGTCGGCTGCCGCCGCGACGGCGACCTGCGCGGCGACCGGAGCCGATGCCGGCCCGCCAGCGTAGGACAGCGCATCGACGCCGACGAACAGGGTGGCGCCGGTGTTGCCGTCCGCCTGCTGCGGCACGGCGGAGACGCCCTGCGCCGCGGCGGTGGCTGCAGCCGCGCCTGCGGCGGGCTCGGGCGCGTCGGCTGCACCAGCGGCTGCCGCGATGGCGGATTGCGTCGCGGCGGCCTGTACCGGCGCTTCGGCGGTGGCATCCCGCGCCGCCAGGGCAAGCGCAGCGGCTGCGGCCTGCTCGGATGCCGCGGATTCAGCCGACCGGGCGGTGACCGCGGCCGCGCCGGCTCCGGCTTGCTCCGGCGCATCGGCAGCGCCTGCAGCGGCGGCCGTGGCGCTCGCCGGGGCAGCGGCAGGCTCGGAAGCCTGCGCCGCAGCCTGCGCCAGCGCGAGGGCAACGTGTGCGGCCGCCGCCTGCTCGGGCGCATCCGCCGCGCCATCGGCAAGTGCCAGCGCGACCGGAGCGCCGGCTGCCTGCGATGCGGCGTCGGAGGCCCCGGAAGCGCCGACAGCAGCGAGCGCCGGGGCCGCGGCCTGGCCGGCCGAGCCGGCAGACGCATCGCGCGCCGCCAGCGCCAGTGCGCCGCCCTGTGCCTGCCCCGGAGCGCCGGCCTCGGCGCTGACCGATGCAACCGCCGACAGCGCGCCGGCAGCCTGCGCTACGGCCTGCGACACGCCGGCGGCGCTCGCCTCGGCGCCGGCAGCAGCTGCGGCCTGCGCTGAGCCTGCCGCAACGCCGTCGACGGAGATGATCGTCGGGCCGCCTCCGGCAGCAGCCGGCACTTCCAACTCAGAGAACGACACCATGCCGGCCGTGGCAGGCGGTACCGCCCGGAGACGCAGGAAACCTACCGGCCCGCTTGTGCTGGCACTCGCGGTGTAGCTGTACGTCGGCGCGCTGGAGCCGCTGCCGGCGGTGACAGGAACCGTGTCGACGATGTGCCGGTGATCGTTGCCGCCGGTCACCGCGATCGACGCGCGGTTCGTCCGTGT
Source organism: uncultured Hyphomicrobium sp. (assembly GCA_964386545.1). GTDB lineage: Bacteria > Pseudomonadota > Alphaproteobacteria > Rhizobiales > Hyphomicrobiaceae > Hyphomicrobium_C. The sequence goes on along the minus strand of CAYLSI010000022.1, from coordinate 34,116 downwards.
GCCGAACGTGACTCCGCTGGCGGTGATCGACTGCGCGCTCTGCGTGGCCGTATCGGTGGACGATGCCACCGCGATCAGCAGCAGGTCGCCGGCCTGCCAGCTGAGCGAGCTGCTCGCAGTAGCCGAGAAACTAGTCCCGGCGCTGGTGTCGGCACCGCTGGCGAACGCCTCGCTGATCGTGTAGCCGGTTGGCGGCTGCACGCGCACGATCCGCGCGTAGAGCGTGTTTGCCGTGGTGCCGGCCAGCGTCACCGTGACGTTGCCGCTCTCGCTTCCGCTGACCGAATCCTTGCGGAACACCGTCACGCGCCGCGTGCCGGCATCGACGCCCCACGTTCCGGTGCCGCCCTCGAACGTGCCGACGATCGTCCAGCCGCCGCCGGTGACCGCGAACTCGGTGCCGGCCGTGTTGCTGCGGCCGGTGACGACGAGGTAGAGCGCGCTCTCCGTCGTGATGCCAGTCGGATAGGCAGCCGTGACGCTGGTCGTTGCCGTCGTGCTGCCGGTGGTGCCGATCGCGCCGAACGCCACGGTCGGCTCCGGCGGCGAACTGGCATCCTGCACCTCGAACGAGGCGTCAAGATCGGCATAGTCAGCAACACCGCTCGGCGCGAACGAGTAGTCCGTGAACGCAGCAGGTAGCGGGTCGACTGTCAGCGTGCCGCGCAGCGTTCCGGCCGCTTCGAGGAGCGACACGATCAGCTGCTTCGCCGGCGAGCCCGCAGCTCGGAACCGGAACGTCTGCGTGCCTGCGCCCGGCGTGCTCAGTGGCGCCAGGCCGACGCGCAGTGTGCTGTTGTTCGGGGTCGACGTGTAGTCGGCATCGCTCGCCGGCGTCTCGTCGATCACCGCGTAGTTGTCGCTGCCGGTGCTGGGCACCCACGCGCCGGCGCTCACGTCGGCGTTGGGGCGCGCCTTCTGCGGCGGCTCCGTCGTCAGCTCGAACGTCGCCACGACACACGACACCTCCGACGCCGCGCCCAGCGTCACGACCGGGTTCTGCGATCCGGTGGTGACCGTGTCGATCGAGTAGTGCTCGATCGGACCTGAGCCGTCGATTGCGGTGCGCACCGCGCGCTGGGTCCACCCCGCTGTGTTCGTCAGCGTGACGTAGACGAAGTGCGGACAGTACAGCGCGAGGTAGAGCGCGCTTCCGCTCGGGTTGACGGCGCCCGGTGCCGGCGTCGTGGTGCTCGCCGAATAGCCCGAGCTGGTCGGGCCAAGCACCGTGTGCTCGCCGTCGAACACGCGCAGCGACAGCGTGCCAGGCGGCGTGCCGGCGCCGCTGAACGTGACGGTGACGGTCGGCGTGCCGGTGGCGTCAGCGATCTTGTAGAAGATCGCGGAGACGACCAAGCCGGAAGCGCCCTCCGAGATCGCGATGGAGTAGGCGCCGGTGTTGACGTCATCGACGACCGACGCTACCGCCTGCGGCGCGCTTCCGCCGTAGTACTCCGTCAGGTCGAGGATGATGAGCGACCCGGCCGGAATCGACGCCGACGACGTGATCGTCGCCGGGTTCGCCGAGATCGCGACCGGATCCGTCTTGTGCAGGAACGCCACGGCCGGACCTTCGTCAGCGCTGGGTCACTTCGGGATGGCGGTGCTGCACAGGCCGACCATCACGCTCTCGATGCGCGAGCCGCTGCCGAAGTTGGTGGCCCAGGTCACGCGCGTGAAGTCCTGATTCACGCTGGCCTGGTGCTCGCCGAAGTAGCCGCCGTAGTCCTTGCCGGCTTGGGTGTGCGCGATGTTCAGCACGCGGCCGCCGGACTTCAGTTCCACCGCGGTGATCTTGCGGTAGATCGGCTGCTGCGGGCTGGCCGGGCTGGCGTTGCCGTAGTTCGAGGCGTCGGCGTAGGTGCTGACCACTACCCAACCGGGGCGCTTGAAGCACTTGCCGCTGATGTGACAGGAGGTCAGATGACCACTGGCCGGGTACAGGCTGACCAGCTTCGTCACCGCGCCGGTGTCGCAGTTCACCGCGACGATCCAGCCGTCCTCGGCGTCGCCGTCGTAGTCGGCATAGACAAGCAGATCCTCGCCGTTCGCGCCGAAGGCGAGGTCACTGTGCTGCGAGCCCACGCGCAGCAGCTTGTAGCCGGAGAAGTCACGCGCATAGGCTCGGGTGCCAAGTACCTTGTCGTAGGCCCACGACGGCACGATGTACTTGCCGCTCGGCGACATGCTGACGTGATCGGGGAACGCGCCGCCAAACGCAGAGGCATCCAGTGTCTTGATCGTGTTTGCCTCTCGGTCCCACACGAGCAGGCCATAGATGATGTTCTTCTGGCTCGCGCTGTCGTAGCGCGTCGCCATCAGGCCCCAGAAGCGGCCGTCCGCGCTGGGCACACCCTCGCTCTTGGTCCAGACCTGCGTCGAAGCGGACCACGGCAACCGGCCGGCGAAATTGACGAGCACGGTGTCAGTGTCCGTGCGCACGTCCTTTGCATACCACGTCAGACCACCACCCCAGTACCACAGCACGTTCGGATCGCTCGGGTGCCAGAACGGCTCCGCATCGCCCGCCATGCCGACGAGCATGCCGTTCGACCGCTTGCCGTTGATGCGCTTGAAGGTCGCCCCGTCGAACAGCGCCCAGAAGCCGTTGCCGTCCTGCGCGATGTAGCGCGTGCTGTCGGCGTTGAACACCTGGCGCCGGCTGTACTCATGCCGGATGTGCGTGACGTTCGCGACGTTGCCATCGGCCACGGTGTCGGTCAGCTTGAAGACCTTCGTGCCGTAGGCCGGGTCGGTGTAGCCGGGCGTGCTCAGGTTCGCGCTCTTGGCCGGGCGCGGCTGCTGCACGATGGCGGCATTGTCGAGAGCCTTCAGCGTGAAGCCGGCCGGATAGAGCGCGTCGAAGGTCGTCGCGGTGCTGCCGGGCGCGGGGGCTGGCGTCGGCGCGGGGGCTGGCGTCGGGCTGGGTGCCGGTGCCGGGGTCGGCGCAGGCGCCGCCGCGACGGGATCCGCCGCGCTGACCAGCGCCGCCAGGTCGGCCAGCGCGGTCAGAGTCGCCGCCTTGCGAGCGGTGTCGAACTTCATGCGCCGCCCCTTCAGCCGTTCAGGATGTCGCGCAGCTCGGCGCGCGCGGCGTCTTCGGCCGCATCGGCGGCGTCGGCCGCGTCGAGCTTCAGGCGAACCTGCGCCAGCTTCGCGACGGCCGCCGTGGCCTCGCCGCGAGCGGCCTGCAGCTGCTCCAGCGCGGTGTCGCGCTCGCCGGTCAGCGCGTTGACCTGGGCGGTCAGCGCGTCGATCTGCGCCTGCAGCGGCTCGGCCGTGTCGAGGCCCTGCACGGTTGAGGTCAGTTCGCCGATCTTGGCGAGGATGGCGGTCTTGGTGGTCGAGTCGAATTGCATGGTCATTCCTCCACGATCTGCGAGGTGGTCTTGAGCTGCGGCGCCACGCCGACGACGACGTTGATCGGCGTCGAGCGGTAGGCGATGCCGTCGCCAACGGCGGTGATGTCGAGCGTCGCGCCGCCCTGCGTGGCGCTGATCGTCACGGCGTCGCCGCTGACGGTCTTGACCCAGTACGACGTGCCCTCGGTGATGCCGGTCGGCAGGCTCGATCCGTCGACCGACTGGAAGATGATCCGGTCGTCGACAGCCAGGCCGGTCAGGCCCGGGATGGTGATGGTGTCGCTCGCGGCCGCGGTGAACGGGCCCAGGCGCGAACCCAGCACGCCGCGGCGCAGGATCTTGGTCGCGCCCGACGACGCCACGCCGACCGAGAAGTGCGTCGCGACGCCGCCGGTGCCGGCGGTCATTTCGCCGAACTGGATCGCGGCGACCGGGCTGGCGACGTTGCCGGTGACGTTCCAGCCGCCCGAGGTGCGCGCCACGGCGATGCGCGCATAGCCGGTGTAGCTGATCTCGCTGGTGCTCTGCGTGCCGGCGCCGCCCGGGTCGGCGGTGTGCAGCGCGACGTGCAGGTTCGTCAGCGGCGACGCCGCAGCGTTGTCGGCGATGTTGGCGATGGCGACGGCCTGGAAGATCAGCTTCAGTACGTCGTTCTGGAAGGTTGCGGACTTCATGGTGGTGCCTTTCGGTCAGGAGTGCGTGGGGGGGATCGAGGTGGCGACGCCGGCCTCGGTCGTCAGGGACTCGGGAAGCGAGCCCATCGGAACCTTCAGCCACTCCCGCGCGAGGCCCGTCACCGGGTCTCGCACAGGGATGACCCGATAGCCCTGCGTCGCCGCCGCGGGCCTGGTCTCTTTCTGCTGGTCGAGGTGGATGTGCGTGTCGGCCTGTTCGAGCGAAATGTTCAGCGGCGCCTGCTCGACGACGATGCGCTGCTCGCCCATCTCGAGCTGCAGCTGCACCGGCTCGCGCGCCAGCGTGGCCGCCTGCTCCTTCAGCGCGAGCGCGGCATCGGCCAGCGCCACGTGCGCGCCGTCCTGCTGGGCCGACGACGCGCCGCCGGAGCTTTGCGGCGCCGCGGCCGCGCCGGCCTTCGGCACGGGCAGCATGTCCGCGTCCTTCAGCATCTGCTGCTCGCGGCGCTTCACCGGGAAGGTGCGCGTGAAGTCGGAGCCGAACAGCTCCCACTCGGCCCGCTCGTGCGTCATCAGGCGGCCGTCGATGGCGTCGCGGTAGGCCGCCACCTCGTCCTTCGGGTTCAGCGAGCCCTGCGAGTCGCCGTGCCACGCGGCGCGCGTGTAGGCCCAGCGGATCAGCGGGTCGGAGAAGAAGCCCGGCGCCTGGATGCGGCCGCTGCTGACGGCTTCGGCCATCCACGTCTCATAGACCGGCTGGCAGAAGCTGAGCACCAGCCAGGCGCGCTCGCTGCGGAAGTGCTGCCAGGCGTCGAGCAGCGCGGCGCGGCTCGCGCTGTAGCTGGCGTTGAAGCGCTTGGTCAGCAGGTCGACCGGCAGCCCGAGGCCGGCACCGATCAGCGTCAGGATGCCGGTGATGAAGGGCTCGTAGGCCGTGTTGGGCCGCTTCGGGTCGGCGAAGCTGGCCTTCTCGCCCTTGGCCAGGCCGACGATGGCCGCCGGGCCCATCTCGATCTCCTGGCCACTGGGAGGAACGGTCTCGTTCTGCGTCGTGGCGGTGGCGCCCTGCTCGACGCCGAAGACCGGCGCGGGCGCGGAGGCGCCCCCCTGCTCGATGAAGACGGTATAGAACGCCGAGACGACGGCGGCGCTGATTTCCGCCTCGGTGTAGCGGCCGAGATCCTTGATCGCCTGGATCACCGGCGCGAGGTACGGCACGCCGCGCGTCTGCTCCGGCCGCGTCGGGCGGTAGTGGTGCAGGATTCGGCGCCGGCCGCTGGAGCCGATCGCGTCGTACCAGCTTCCCGTCGTGCTGGTCGCACCGGAGATCGACAGCGCGCCTGGGTGCGCGTCGAGGATGTAGTACGCCGAGGGCGCGCCGCCGACCATGCGCACGCCTTCGATGACGTTCGGCTTGCCGGCGTCGGTGGCCGGGCTGGCGCAGCGGTCGGCCTCGATCAGTTGCAGGCGCAGCCGGTAGGGCTGCGTCGCGGTCGGCTGGCCGTCCGGCAGGATGGTGAAGCAGTCGCCGCTTTCGAGCCGCGAGCTGAGCACCAGATCCTGCCGCTCGTAGAAGGTCTGGCCGCGATCGAGCGTGCACTCCTTCGAGTCGGCCCACAGGCTGAACTCGCGGGTGACTAACTCCTTGAACGCGGCGACTTCCTCGTCCGACCAGCCGAGCACCTTCGCGTCCGGCTCAGGCACCGGCTGCAGGCCCGTGCCGACGACGCGGCGCAGGTTCGTGTCGATGGCGCCGGTGGCGATCGGGTTCGTGCGGCGCAGCTCGCGCGACTCCGCGCGCTGGCGACGCAGGCCGCGGATGATGTCGGCGTCGGCGCTGCGCGGAGAGACCGACCAGCGGCCATTCATCGGGCTCAGTGGCGCGCCGTCGCTGCCGCCGCCGGAGAACGCCTCGAATGCGGCGCGCGCGGTGGCGCGGCGCAGCGCGGTGCGCGGCGCGAAGATGCCGATCGCCCGGTCGAGCAGGTTTGCGCGTGCAGCCATGCTCGGGCGCCTCAGTTCATGGGCCGCGAATACAGCACGCGGCGACGGCCGGCGGCCGAGTTGTCGATGGCTTCGATCGCAGCGGAGAGCTTCTCGATCTCGGCGCGTACTTCGGACAGATCGGCGCGGCGCAGGCGGCGCGCGGTCTCGCCCTGCCCGATGACGTACTCCTGGCCGCGGAGGATCTTCGTCTCGGCCGCCAGGTAGGCGTCGAGGCGGGCCTGCAGTTGGTCTCGTGTCATCGTCAGCGGCTGAGGATGCTGTTCGCGACCCGCGCGAACTCGGTGCGGAAGTCGGCGTCGGCGCGCCGCTCCACGATGGCGGCGAAGGGAAGGCGCGCGCGGTACTGCGGCGCCTTGCGGACGAAGATCAGGACGGGGCGAACGCCACGGCGGCCACGGCCGGCGCGCGCATACACGCCGGGGGCGAGCCGCGTGCGCGGCCGCGTGGTTCCTTCGGGGCTGACGGCGAAGTAGGCCGAGCCGGCGCTCGACTTGCTCTCGACCGCATCCAGGATGCGCTTCGTCTCCGCGCGGCTGACGTTGCCGTAGGAGTCGAGCTTCGCGCCCGCAGCCGGCACGACGCGCCAGCCAGCGGGCAGCACGCCGGCATAGCGCAGGCTCGCCTCGAAGCGCTTCTCGTTGCGGCCGGCCCCGAACACTGCCGGCATGAGGTAGTGCTCGGGCTTCGTGCCGCCGGTCGGTGCGGAGTCCTTGACGGCGATGCGGATCGTCAGCGTCTCGCGCGTGGACTGCTCGATCCGCAGCGAGTTCAGCGTGTACGGGTTCGGCCGATCGAACACCCGCGGCATCTCCGCCTGGATGTCCTTGCGCGCCCGCGAGCCGATGGTGTTCAGCGCCGCGTTCGCCGCGTAGGGGATCACGCGCGCCGGGATGTCGCGCATCTGCGCCACGGCATCCGCCAGCCTGCCGCTGCGCGTGGCGGTGAGGCTGATGGCGTCGGGCACCTGGCGGGGCTCCAATGACAGAGCCCCGGCCGCATCGCTGCGCACCGGGGCTCGTTGAAGGGATCGGCCGGGCCTACGCGCCCTTTGGAGGCACTTCAGCCACTAGCCGAATTGGGGCGAATTTTCACCTGCCGTGTCTCACGGTTTGCCTGGTTTCTTGTCTCACTGGTCGGAGACATTCGACGGCAGCGCTTCGCGGGCCGCCTCGTTCTCCGCGAGGATGCGCTGATGCGCCGCGTAGATCCGGACGCGGAAGTCGGCGAGGTAGCGATACCAAGTCGCCCGGCTGATCCCCAGCGCGTCGGCCGCCAGCTTGATGTCGCTGACGCAGTGCACGTAGGTCAGGACGAAGACCTTGCGCGACACGTCCTCGGGCTGGGCCGCGATGGCGAGGTTCAGCGCGGCCAGCTCGGCGCTCAGTGCGGCATCCGGCGGGCCGCCGCGCCGCGCGCCGGTGCCCTTGCGCGTCAGCTTGCCGAGGATGCCCGGCGCGATCGGCGGCGGGCCGAAGAAGCGGCGCGTGCGCGACCACGCGGCCCAGCGGCGGCACAGGTCGTCGATCAGCAGACCGGTGTTGTCGTTGGCCTCGATGGCTTCGGACTCGGTGAGCGGCTCGGGCTCGAAGGGGTCGATCGTCATGGGCATGGTGGTCAGCGGCGGATGCCGCGCGAGAGGACACGACGGCCGCCGGCTGGCGACGCTGGTGCGGCCGGCGGCGGGACAGGAGGGTTTGAAACCGGAACGGAAGGGGCTTCCGGCGAGACGGGATCGGCCGGTGGCGGGACAGTCGGCACTTCGGCGGCGCGCTGGCCGAGCAGGTTGCGGCGCAGCCGGGCCCAGTCGGCGCGCGTCCACTTGTGCAGGCCGAGGTACTGCGCCATCGCGAGGTTGCCGACGTGGGTGTCGAGCTGCTCGTTGCGGGCGCCGTTCGGTTTCACGTACTGGCGCACCGCGCGGCCGCGCTGGTACTTCGTCACCCGCTTCTCGACCAGCAGCTGCTCGAAGAGCTCGAGCTCGTAGCCGGAGTGCCAGTGCATCGCGCCCGGGCCGCTTTCTAGCGCCAGGCGGTTGAAGATGTGGTCCTTCGCAGTGTCGGTGCCGATGCGCCAGTACTGCCCGCCGTTCTCGACCTTCTTGCCCTGCCAGTCGATGTCGTACTTGTTCGGCTTGGCCGCGATGATCGGCCGGTTCGGCAGGTTCTCGCCGCGGGTGACGACGCAGCCGAGGTGCTTGCGCTCGGCCCCGTAGTTGTAGACGTCCTGCGAGTTGGCGCCGCCGGCGTCGATGCCGTAGACGCTGATCCGGATGATCGCGCCAGAGGCGTGCAGGAACGGCGTGGAGCGCAGCGCGTCGAGCTTGGCCCAGACCGAGGACTCCGACTGCGGATCCTCGATCGGCGAGCCCCACAGCACCTCGTGCTCGATGGTCCAGCACTCCAGGCCCGGGCCCCAGGCCTGGATCGTCGCCTCGAGGCGGTTGACCTGCGTGTCGACGAACATGGTCAGCACGAGAGCCCCTTCGGGCACGATCCGCACCGGCAGCTTCTCGGCCTGGCAGCGCTTGAGCAGCTCGGTGGCGGTCGACGTGACGTCGCCCGGCGCGTACGGCAGCCCCTCGCGGGTGTTCGTGTAGACCTGCAGCAGGCCCTCGTCGCCGCGCTCCTTGGCCAGCAGCGCCAGCGCGAGCTCGCGCGCCAGGCGCAGCCACGTGATGGAGCCCGGCGGGGCGTAGTAGGCCGGCAGGGTGACGCTGATCGTCTCGCCGTCGCCCTCGGCCGTCTGCACCCAGCGCGCCATGCCGCCCAGCTCGGAGTCGAGCAGCATGTAGGCCTTGTGGTGCTCCTCGATGACGCCGCCGCACTCCGGGCACACGAAGTAGGCGCGGCTGACGCGCTCGGTCTCGGCGTCGAACTCGTAGCGGAAGTTCTCGCGGGTCAGCTCGTGCAGGTGGTCGCAATGCGGGCACGGCACGTGGTAGCGCTCCTGCGTGCCCTGCAGGAAGAGCGCGTGCACCATGGAGTCGCCCAGCACCCCCGGGCTGCTGACGTGGTACTGCTTCTGGATGCCCTCGTAGGTGGTGGTGCGCGCCTCGGCGATCTTGATCTTGTTGCCCTCCCCGCTCGCGTTGCCGCGCCACTGCGGGCGGTCGATTTCGTCGCAGAAGAGGTAGCGCGCCGGGATCTCGGCGAGGTTGGCGTCGGAGCCGGCGGAGGCGAAGTAGATGTTCCCGCCGTCGAACTCCTTGACGTCGATGGTGTTGCGCTTGTCGCGCGAGCGCGGCGGCGAGATCTTCTTGCTGACGGCGTCGCACACCTCGGCCGCCTTGGCGAAGCGCGCGGACAGCCGCTTGACCAGGCTGTCGGTGGGCTCCAGGGCGATGATGTTCGCCGGCGCGCCGTCGATCCAGCCCAGCGCGGCGCAGATGAAGACCTGGGTCTTGAGCATCTGGCTGGCCACCATAGCGACCACGCGCGTCGCGCGGTGCGTCGGGCTGAGCGCCTGCAGCAGCCGGCGCGCGTAGGGCGTGTGCCGCAGGCTGTAGTGGCCGGAGAAGGCCGAACCCTTCGGGATGACGACGTTCTTCTCGCTCCAGACGTCGAGGTGCAGCTCAGGATCTGGCTGCAGCGCCTCCGCGACGGTGCGCAGTACCTCGGCTTCGGCGTCGCAGAGGGACATCAAGCGGCCACCGGCATCTCGAACGGGACCTTGAGCATGTGCCGCGCCTGGCTGACCGCGTCGTCGAGCGCGTTGTGATGCGTGCCGCTGCGCTCCATCGAGACCTCGCGATGCTCGTTCTTCCAGGTTCGATAGCACCGGTTGTTCCAGAACTTCCAGGGCGTCGGCAGCAAGAGGCGTCGGTAGGCGTTCGCGAGGATGACGTTGTCGAAGTCGGAACCGTTGCCCCAGATCCGCACCTGGCTCAGATCACCGCGGCTGCGCAGCCATCCTGAGAAGGTGGCCAGCGCCTGGGCGATGTCCGATTTGCCATCGAGCGCTTGGCGCGCGTGCTCCGACTGACGCATCCACCACATCACCGTCGACGGGTCGATGACGCCGCCGCAGCGCACCGCGGACTCCAGGTCGACCGTCAGGTAGAACTCCTGCCCGGTTTCTCGTGCAGTTCGGTCGAACTCGACCGCGCCGATTGCCACGATCGCGGCGTCGTGGCCCTGCCCCATGGTTTCCAGGTCGATCATCACGTCAAGCATGGTTCTCTCCTCAGATCACGGCGCGGATGCGCGCATCGACTCGCTGCACCGTCTCGCGGCCGTTGAGCTTGCGGTCGGTGTGCACCTTGATGTCGAGCCAGAGCTCGCGGAACTCGGCCAGGTCGCAGATGCGCTCGAGCTCGGCCTGGATCCGCTGCTCGGCGGCCTCGATCTCGCCTTGGATGTAGGCGACGCTGTCCAGCGGCGCGCTCGCGGGTTCGATGCTCATGCGGGCTCCTTGGTGGTTTCTTCGATCCAGTCGCGCTCGGCCGGCTTGGCGTCGGGCCCGGCGATCCGATCCGCCGCGGTGGCGAGGGTCTTCTCTGCGAACTGCTGGAAGATCAGCCGCATCTCGCCGTCGATCAGGTCCTGGATGTCGCGCGGGTCGGTCATCGTGGCCACGCGGGCCGCGACCTTGCGCCCGAGGGGCATCGCCTGGTCGCGCAGGCGGCGGAAGGCGGTGAACACGGCGCTCAGCGTCGCGTCGCGGTCGATCAGCCTGCGCTCGAGCTGCAGGCGCTTGATGCGCGCGGTCGCCGCCTCCTCCTGCTCGCGCGTGGCCCGGGCCGACTGGTAGCTGAGGACGTCCGGCGATGGCGCTGAGGGCCCGGCCAGGCCCGGCGTGGCCGGCGTCTTGGCGCTGGCCACCACAGCGGAAGCCGTCTTGCCGAAGGCCCGGACGTGCTTGGCGATCATCGCCTTCGCCTTCTCGGCGTCGATCAGCATGTCCGCGTCGCGCTCGATGCGGCCGCGCTTGATCAGGTCCGAGATCGCCTGCGGACGCACGCCCAGCTCGCGCGCCAGCGTGGACGCATTGACTCGGCGGACGGCCGTCGTGGGCTTCGGCGGTCGTTTCGGCATGCCGGCGGGCCTCAGCGCCCCGTTCCATCGTTCAAGACTTCCGAACGCCCAGTCACTAGCGTCAGGGCGGGGGCCGAATTACCCGCACCCGCCCCTGCGCCAGAAGGACCCATACCCCCCTGGCACGCTTCTTGGCTGGACGCTTGGCGCATCAGGTTCTCACCTTGCAGGTGCCTGCTGCCTGGGTAGATCGAGCCTTCAATGCCTTTCGCTTCGCAGGCTGCTCGCATGCAGCAGCAGGCGCAGCGGGTGGCAGAGGGGGAGCCTGGATCACCTGCGTGGTGGGCGCTGTCTTGATGGCAGCGAGCACGCGATCGAGGCATTCCAGCTCCGTGCGCGTGCTGCTTCGTGCAAAACTTATGAAGTTCCACCCGAAGGACCAGCTGACGCTGTCACCCTGCGGGCACAGGCCTGGTGGCAGTGGAGCTGCGTGCACCGGCGCGGGCAGCACGTACATGTTGCTGCGGCTGAACTCCTCGTAGCTCATCGAGCCACCGGAACCACCGACCGCCGACGAACTGCCACTGACCGACGCTGATGCGCCCGCCTGTGCGCTTGCGTTCGCTTCGCTCGAGCTGTTCAGCGTATTCGTCGAGGTCGACGGCGCCGAAGGCGTCGCAGGGTGGGGTGTCGTGCACTTGGGCCAATCGGTGCCTCCGTTCTTGCAGGTGGTGGCATTCGCTCCAGCGCACGCAGCGGTCATGGCTGCGAACGCGAGCAGGTAGGCGGCTCGCATCGATTTCTCCTGGGGGTTCTTCGTCATGGAATTCACTCGACCTCGTTGACCGTCAGCAGGATTCGCGCATCTGCGAGCGAGCGCGCGGAGCGCAGCGCATTGCGCTTTCGGGCGTAGGCCTCGCCCGAGTCGGCCACGATCAGCCCGTTCTTGGCTTTGAGCCTCCAGCGCCAGCCATCGGCAGCGCGGTACACCGTCAGCGTGTAGACCTTCTTCACGTAGCCCTCGCTTTCTGCCGCGCGTTGGCGGCGGTGATTCGGTCGGCCCAGGCCTTGACCTGTTCGTGGCCCTGCTTCCAGTCGTCGCCGAAGAAGCGCTCCAGCGTGCTGCGGTAGTGCGGCGTCATGGCGCCGATCTCCTGCGACTCGACGTGAGCGCCGACCGAGGCCAGCGCCCTCGCCTCGCAGCCCCGGCAGTGCGCGATGAAGTCGTCGCGCATCGGGTCGCGTTCGGCGTCACGGCAGGCCCTGCAGCTCACTTCGCGGCCCCCTGGCAGGTGATGCACACCCAGTCGCGGGTGCCGCGCATCGGGCCCTTCTTCACGAGCTGAAGCCGGCGTCCGACCATCGCTCGGAGGTCCTGGCACTGTCCGCAGCGGAACGTCTGCGCGAGGCCCTCGCCGACCATGCGGAACGGAACGTCGCGCGGGGGCGTGGCGTCGTCGGATCTCATGCAAGCTTCCTCACGCCCCAGTGCGCCAGCAGCAGCGCCTCGGCGCGGTTGTGGTCGCTCTTCCTGGCGAGCACCGGTGCAGTGGTCGGGTACAGCGTGCGCGCGATCTCGAGCGACGCGTCCTTGCTGCTGCCCAGGCCGTACATCGCCTTCCAGGCCTGCGGGTCGACCCAGTGCACGTCGACGCCTGCCAGGGCGAGCACAGCGCGCACGCAGCCCTTCGTCTCCATGAGCGAGCCGCCCGCCTGCGGTGAGTTGACCCGGCCGGGGAACGTGTGCACCTGCTCGACCACCGCCAGCGCCTTCTCGCCGATGGGCACGAGGCGTCGGATCGCGGCCATGAGCTCGACCGGGGCGATTGCGCGCTTGACCATTCCCTTGCCCGGGAGCGTGAAGGTCGGCATGTCGACGATGTCGGCGCTGCCGTTGGGCACGACGCGCGCGAGTGCGCCGTCCAATCCGAGGTCGATCCCGAGCACGATCACTGCCAGGCTCCCCGGAAGACCGTTGCGAGCAGCGTGCCGCCCACGATGCCGACGAACACGATCGCCAGCGCGATGTAAATCGCATTGACGGACTCGGACGCCGACAGTCCGGACTCTTGGGCCTCGTCTCCGCGCTCGAACGGGATGGTCGTGATCGGCTCGTGTTCGTAGCCGATGCCGGTGTCGACTTGGTCGCTCATGGTCTGGTCCTCTCCTGGTCGCTCACAGAGCGATGACCTGTGGATCCGCGGAGCGGCTGCGCAGCAGCTCGTTCATGCGGCGTTGCGTCTCGGCCTGGGCCATGCACATTTCCCTCTCGGTGAGGCCCTCGGCGCACTGCTCGTAGATCGCCAGCACGTCGCGCAGCGCTTCGAGCCCGGGCCCGTCGACGCGCATGCCCTGCCCGGCCTTGAACCGGTGAGCCGCGCCGACCATGGCCGCGATCGCGGCGTTCACGGTGGGCATGACCTCGGCGGGCTCCAGCTTGTGCAGGTGCAGCGCAAGGGTCTCGACGGTGTTTATGGCGTCGCTCAGGTCGCGCCATTCGGCCTCGCCGGGATACCGGCCGGCAGCGATCTCGTGCAGCGCCGTGAAGAATCGGCGCATCACCCGATCGCACTCCTCGCGGCGCACCGGGCGCAGCAGCGACAGCGGGTCGGACATCACCGGTCGCGGGCGGTAGGAGCTGCGCTTCCTCACGCGGCCTCCACTTCCGGTTTTTCGACCGCATTCGAGGTGGCCCGGTGCCGCCGATCGAGCACGCTGGCAGCCCATGCCAGCCGCGAGCCGTCGACTGGCCGGCCGCTGCGCTCTTCCGCGAACACTCGGGCGGCGATCTCACGCACGAACTGGTCGCGCTCCTCGGTCGTCATTCGAAGGCCTCCTGCGACTTGGCGACGCCCTTGCCGATCGACTGCACGTCGGCGGTCGAGTCGGTCCACTGCTGGTACTGGCCGTAGAAGTCGAGCGGGATGCGCGCGCCGCGCTCGCCCTGGCGGTTCTTGAGCACGCTGAGCGCCATCACCTTGCGGTCGCTCCAGTGGCGCGCCACCCAGAGCCCCAGCACGACGTCAGCGTCCTGCTCGATGGCGCCGCTGTCGCGGAGGTCACCGAGGTTCGGCTCCGGAGTGCTCCGCTTCTCGACTTCGCGACTGAGCTGGGAGAGCAGGAGCACGGAGATGCGCAGCTGCTTGGCCAGCGCCTTGATGCCCCGCGTGATCTCCTCGAGCTCGGTGTTGCGGTTGACCTGCTTGCCCTTCGCCTGGCCTGAGCAGAGCTGCAGGTAGTCGACGATCAGCAGCTTCAGACCCTCGCGGCGCAACGCGAAGGCCTTGGCGCGGATGTCGCCGAGAGTCAGCGCGGCCTGGTCGTCGATCCACAGAGGCAGACGTCCCATCCGCTCGACCGCGTCGGAGAACCGGCCCCAGCTCATGTCGGACAGCTGGCCGCGCTGCATCTCGCCGTAGTCGACGCCTCCCAGGTTCGCGAGAGCCCGGTCAGCGACCTCCTCCGACGGCATCTCCTGCGAGAGCACCAGCACGCCGCGGCGCAGGTCCTGGGCATGGTGCAGGCCGATCTGCAGCGCGAGGCTCGACTTGCCCACCGATGGGCGCGCGGCGAGCACGTAGACGCGCCCTTCCTGAAGCCCACCGTTGAGCCGATGGTCCAGGTCGGAGAGACCAGTCGAGAAGGCGACTGGCACCTCCTTGGTGGCGACGTCGTTGAAGTGGTCGACGCGCGCGACGGCGAGGTTTCGCGCATCGCGCGGTCCCTGCACGACACCGCGGCGCTGCACCGCGTCGAAGAGCGTGATGCAGCGCTCCATCGTCGCGTTGACCTGCCCGAGCTCGGCGTTGAACGCGAGCGTGGCTGCCTCGTCGGCTGCTGCGACCAGCGCGCGCTGCAGCGACTTCTCGCGCACGATCTCGGCGTAGCGGCGGATGTTCGAAGCGCTGGGCACGCTGCTGGCCAGCGCGTTGAGGTACACCATCCCGCCGACGTCCTCCGCCTTGCCTGAGGCCTGCAGGTGGGCGAAGACCGTGATCACGTCGGCCTCGCGCGAAGCGGTGGCCAGCGCCTCGATCGCCCCGAAGATCTGCCGGTGGTCGTGGCGGTAGAAGTCGGCCTCGGTGAGCAGGTCGCCGATGCGATCCCACGCCGACGAGTCCAGCAGCAGGCCGCCCAGCACGCTCTGCTCCGCCTCGACGGACTGAGGCGGGATGCGCAGGCGCCCGAGCTGCTCGCCGCGGTCGAGGTCTTCGGTCGGGTTCATGCTGCCCGCTCCACCGTCTTCTCGATGACCTGCTTCAGGCCGCGCTTGCTGAGCAGGTACTCGAGGTCGGCTCTCCAGCCCTCATGCCCCGCGCCCGGCCTGGATCGACCCATCACGAAGTCGTTCTCGGCGGCGCGGCGGAAGTAGGCCGCGATCCAGTCGATGGCCTGCTCAGCCGTCTCAGCGCGCCGAGTGCCGTCGGACTTGCGGCTCGACAGCACCCAGCCCCAGAAGCTGCGCATGGCCTTCGTGCGTTCGTCCCAGGTCGGGCCATCGCGCAGGCGGATCTTCGGAAGGCTCGGAAGCTCGCGGTGGTAGGCGTCGACGATCGCGTCGTACGGGCATGGGATCGTCGGTTTCGGGTCTTCGCGGCCGCCGGCGGTCGGCGCGAGACGACGAGAACCCGAAGGGTTCGGAGCTTCTCCTGCTCCTGCTCCTGCTCCTGCTCCTGGCTTCGATGGGGCTTTGGAAGGGGCTTTGCTAGGCCCTTTCGTCGGCGGGTCGTCGAACAGGGTGGGCTCACGCGAGCCGACGCGACGCGTGGTGAGGTGGAATGCCTGCTCGTAGCGCACGAACCAGGCTTCGAGGAAGGGGTTGTCCGGGAGGCTCTCGTAGTCCTTCTGGATGCCCTTGCACCGTAGGTCAGCGGGCTTCAGCTCCTCGGCGATCTGCCACGCTGCCATCTCCTTGACGTACACCATCTCGGTGTCGCCGTCGTAGTCGCAGAAGCCCACCTGAATGCAGGCGTGAAGCCCCTTCGTAGCCCCGTCTATGCCCAATCCGGTTTCGTGGGCCATGAAGAGCAAGGGCTGGTAGTACAGCCCGAGCATGTTCGAACCTGGAGCGGAGACCAGATACAGCGCCACGATCACCGCTTCGGAGCCCCTTTTGCGGAGGGCCTTCCCGGTTTCGCCGGTCCAGAAGGTCGGCGAGAGCTTGGCGTACTCGCGCATCACGCTGCCGCCTCCGCGAAGAGCCCGCCGCGCGATCGCTGAAGAGCCGCGCTACAGGCTGGGTTCAGCCAGACGACCTCGGTGCGCTCGCGCGCGCCGTCAGCCAGCGCGAGCACCTTGTGGCGCTCCCAACCGGCGAACAATTCGCGGTCATAGAGGTCACATGGGTAGCCGCTGAGCGCGACCATGCCGCGGAGCTCGTGCAGCACGCCGGCGAGGACGCGGTGATCGTCATCTGAGAGCTCGCGCGCGTACTTCTGCCGGACGCCGCGTGCGTTGCCGCGAGTGCCGTGGGGATATGGCGGGTCGACGTAGTGCAGAACACCGGGACCGTCGGTCGACTGCATTACGAGCAGCGCGTCGCGCGACTCGATGGTGACACCGCGCAGCCGTTCCACGAACGCCGGCACCTGGTTGGGCCAGGTCACCAGGTCGTGAGCTGCGCTCTTGTGCCTCTCGCCGCGCGCACCGGTCCTGAAACCCGTAGCGTGCTTGCTGAAGACGGCGCCGGAGCCGAAACCCATGAACGACCGCACTATGGTCCTTCGCGCCTGCTCAATCGGGTCGGTAGATGGCTCATAGCTGAGCCGGAACTCCACGCGCGCCGCCGGCGTCAACTCGACGAGGCGACGCAGCTCGGCAGCCGTCACCGGATCGCGCAGTACTCGGAATACGTTGACGATTTCGTCGGCAATGTCGTTGTAGACCTCGGTGTGCGCGCGCGGCTTGCGCAGCAATACCGACGCTCCGCCGCCGTAGGGCTCGACGTAGACCGCGTGCGGCGGGAAGAACTGCAGGATCCACGGCGCGAGCCTGAACTTGCCGCCGTGGTATCGGAGAGCGGGGCGAGTGACAGTCATGAGCCCTGCCCCCGCTTCCGCCGCCACTCCGCCATGAACGATCCGGGCGCCGGCACGGGCGCCTCCATGGCGGCCCTACGCTCCTCCGGCCTGGCCTCGAAGATTGAGCGCGCTGGAGCCTTCTGGCGAGGCGCAGCACGCACCACCTTGGCGGCCGGCCGATGAGCCGTCAGCGCAGCGATCTGGTCGACCGTGGGTGCCTTGGGCCCCAGGCTCCACAGGTTCGGCGCACGGCTGTCGTGCTGGCACGAGGAACGGCGCGAAATCGCCTGCGCGACTACGGCCGGCTGCAGGAATGCTGTCGCATCCTTGGGCTTGAAGCCCGCGGCAGTGGCCAGCACGTCCGTGGTGACTTCGGTGCCCACCTGCTGCTGCCACAGGTACGCGATGGCCCGCGCCGGCACGCTGCCTGGCTTGGGGATGTACTGGCGGGAGATCACGTCTGTGGCCTCCCCATCCAAGCCGAGTGCAGATCCGGCAGCGCCTCGACGGCCTGGCCGACGACGGTCGGGTCGCGATCGGGCGCGTCGCCGCGCACCACCACCATCTTCGACATGTCGGTGCGCCGCCGGTTGGCGAGCGTCTTCTCCGCCGGCGGCTTGAGCGCGGGCTTCGGATCGATCGGCGGATGGTCGGCGCGCACCGTCCAGCGAATGCGCGGCCGGCCCACGGGAGACCTCTCGAGCTTGCGCTCCACGTACCCCTGCGCCTCGAGGAGCTGCATGCGCTGCGTCACGTGGGTGATCACGTGACCGGAGCGGTTGGCGATCTCGCGGTTCGTCAGACCCGGCGAACTGAGCCAGCCCAGCAGCGTGGCGCGCGAGACGATCACGCGTTGCTTCACGATGCCGCCCTTCCCTGCTCGACCGATTCGGTCAGCACCGGAGCGTGCAGCTCGATGACTTCCGGGACGGGGATCGCCTCGAGCGGCGCAGGCCTGATGGCCTGGACCCGTTCGACCTGCTCGAACAGCGAGTCGAAGCGCGAGATCCGCGAGCCGGACTGCTGCGGGTGGCGCACGCGTGGATTCACGATGCCCTCCGCGCGCGGCGCTGCAGCACCTGCATCTGCTCGGCCAGCGAGGCCAGCTGCGCCGTCGCGGAGACGAACTGGCGCTGCAGGTCGTCGACCTTGTCTTCGACCGCGATCGGCTCCGGGTCGGAGTAGCTCAGCGACTCCGCGAGGAAGCGCATCACCGTGTGGTCTCCGGCCTCGCGCGCGGTGCGCACGATCAGCATCAGCTCTTCGAGCGAGAGCTTCTCGGCGCACTCCGGGTTCAGGCAGTTCGCCAGGTGTCGGCGCGCGGCCTCGAGGTTCTGCGCGGCCTTGGCCGGCCACAGGAGCGCGGCGACTCGCTTCGTGCCGCCGCAGGCCTTCACCGCCTCGATGAGGGCCTCGTGAAGGTGCTCGACTTGATCCATTTCAGACTCCTTCAGACGCGCCAGGCGCGTGTCGGAACGGGTTCGTTGGCCGCGCCTTCACCACGGGCCACAGTGGCGCCATGGATGCGAAACACGCGATCGAGATAAGGGGCCCGGCCGGCCGACGCGCCGCGAAGGTTCAGCACCGCGCTCTCACAGGTGCTGGACGGTCCGAGGGAGGAACGGACCTGGTGGCGAAGACGGCGGGCCATGTCGCGACCGGCCGGGCAAAGGGAGGGAGCAGCGATGTCGGCCGCGACTGACGCCATCTGGGCGCGCCGAGCGATGAAGCGCATGCTCCGAAGGGTTCGGCGGCTGCTCGCCGCGGGGATACTGCTGTGAGGCCCGGGCATGGCTCAGGCCGCCTTCGCTACGGGCTCGCTGGCCGCCCCCTCAGCTGCGCTCGCCAGCACGTTGGGCGCGCCGGCCGCACCGATCAACTCCGGCCAGATCAGGTGCCAGTCCTCGGGCCGCAGTTCCCAACGCCTCACCGTGCGCTCGGTGTCGAGCTCGATCGCGGTGGCGAGCAGCGGAGCGCAGGGCTTGTAGCCGAGCGCGACGTTGTTCAGGTGCCCGAGAGTCGATCCCACCCGTGTTGCGAAGGCCTCGCGGGCGGATCTATCGCGTAGCGACTTGATGAAGGCCTTGAGGTCCATGCAGACGATTACACCAAATGGTGTCGTCGGTGTCAACACTGTTTGGTGTCACCTCGGGCGTTCACTCGCGACCATGGGTGACGAAGCACTGATCCGGCGTGAGGCCCTCCTCGGGGTGCTCAAGGCGCGAGGCCTGAAGGAGCAACACGCCCAAGTGGCCTACCTGAGCGGCTTGAAGATCGCGCGCGACACGTACTGGCGGGACCTGCTCAAGGGCAACAAGTCATTCGGCGAGAAGATGGCTCGCAAGATCGAATCCGCGCTGGAGCCTCCCCTGCCACGCGGCTACCTGGACAACCCGACCGAGCGAGGGCACGGCGGCCCGGACATCGTCACCTTGTCGGGCGACAGGATGGTCGTGATGGAGGCGAAGCGCCCCTACACTGCCGGCCCGATCGAACCGCCCAAGCCAGACCCGAAGTTCACCGACACTCGAACGCCGCCGAGCGAGAGCGAGTGGGCCATCCTCGACGCGCTTCGATCGTTCCCGCAGGAAGAGCGGGATCGCATTCGAACGGAGATGAAGCAGAAGGCCGAGTACTGGCAGCGAATCGCCAAGGAACTGCTGAAAGACCGAGCCGGGAACTGACGTGACTGAACGCCTCCACCTCCAGCTGCTGCTCCTGTCGCTCGGACTCGCGTCCAGCGGGCACGCGCTCGCGATCAACAAGTGCACCCAGAAGGACGGCAAGGTGGTCTACCAGGACGCGCCGTGCCAGACGACCTCGACCGGCTCGGAGACCGTCAAGACATGGGGCGCAGGCCAAGCCTCTCCGAGCGCCCCGCGCACGACCTCCGCGGGCACCCTGCCCGTCGATCCGAACACGAAGATCACCGGCCCGCAGGAGGCCGGCGCGCTGCTGGGCATCTATCGCCGGTGGGCTGATGCCGAGCGGCTGGCCAGCTCGACAGCGCGCGTCTCCCTGGCTGGCCCCGTCGCGACGATGCAGGCGGTCCAGCGCGAGGCCGAAGTTGCCGTCGTGCCGGCGTGCCTCACGGATGCGAAGGAAGCGCTGGTCGATCTCACCTCGAAGAGCACCACGGCGCTGATCAACTTCATGCGGAAGAACGAACTGCAGTCGATGACCTACACCTACATCGACCGCGATCGGCTGATCGCCGGCTTCGAGGGCCGCGTCTCCGCGGCGGACTGCTCGCGCCAAGCCGCTCAGTAGCCGCGCCCTTCCGCGTCTCAGCCCGCCGCGCGCGGGCTTTTTCACGCTCTCCCGAACTACGTAAGCGATTACGCAATCAGCGCGACACCGTTTGGTGTTGACATGCGCGACACCGTTTGGTGTAATGACTTCACCGCCCCACCTCACGGGGCGAGGGAGATCAGAGATGGAAAGCACGCTGCACCGACCGGAGCGCCAACCGGGCGAGTCGAAAGAACAGTACCGCCAGCGCCTGGCCACGAGCCGCTACGTCGCCGCGCTGGGCCGTGATGTCGAGACGGGCCAGCCGGTGCGGCTGAAGGGCCTGGGCGACCAGCACAAGGCCCCATCGCAGCGCGACCAGCTGCGCAACAACGCGCGCCGCGCCGGCAAGACCGTGAAGGGCACCTTCGGCGCCGGCCTGGTGGCCGCGTGGGCGAAGAAGCTGCGCGACTCGAAGGCGCACCAGGCGAAGCATCCGCGTGACTCGCACGGCGCCGTCACGTTCGTCGGCCCGAAGTTCGACCTCATCAACGTGTCCCCGACTTCGCGCGAATTCGTGTTCTCCGGTGGTTTCGACACGCAGGCCGGCGACGAGCGTGAGTCGTTCCACACGGTGCGCCGCATCTGGCTCGGCGGCATCAGCGCGCAGCGGGGGTTCTGATGGCGCCCGCCCGCATCCACGTCGACCCGACGCTTCCGCCGGCGGCGTTCAACGCCGAGTTGCTGGCCGCCTCCCGGCTGGCCCGCCTGGAGCGCCTCGCGCGCCGCCTGCGCGCCAAGCGTGCCGAGGAGGGATTCCGCCGCATGGGCTACGAGCCCGAGGCTGTCCGCGAGCTGGTCAACATCCACGTGCACGGGGTGGCGCGATGAAGGCCATCGTCGAGACCGGCCGCGGCGCTCTCGAGGTCGCCGTGTTCTGCATCGGCTGCTTCGTGATCGGGTTCATCGGCGGGCAGATCCTGCAGGCGGTGCTGCTGTGAGCCGCCTCCACTCCGCCACCTACGTCATCCCGACGCACCGGCCGCTGTGGCAGCGGGTCGTCCGCCGGCTGCGCCTTGCGTACCTGCGCTGGCTTCTGCGCAGCGTTGTCGATGAGCGCGAGGGGTACGAGCGTGCCGGCGTTCCGCTGGGCCCGCTGTACCTGATCAACAGCGTGAACCTGGAGTCCGATCTCCGCGCGCGCATCGCGGTGTACGAGGTGCTGTCGTGAGAACTCAGCATACGCCCGCGCCTTGGTTTGTGTTCCGCGATGGTCGCTGCGTCGGCGGGCCGGCAAAGCGGCCTGAAGGCGAACCACAGACCGCCGGCATCGCGATGTGCGGGATGCAGTTGCGTGCTCAAGAAGAGGTCCGCGCCAACGCTCTTCTGATCGCCGCGGCTCCGGATCTGCTGCAAGCATGCCGCGAGGCTGCAGTGTGGCTGGAGGGATGGTCGAGCGCTGAGCAGCAGCTGAGCATGCTCTACGCAGCAATCGCCAAAGCTACGGAGGGTGCCTGATGGCCACCACCGCCAGCCGCGCTGCCTTCCTTGGAGGCACCGACGCCGCGGTGATCCTCGGCGTGCACCCGAAGCGCTCCATCGTCGACCTGTGGCTTGAGAAGACCGGCCGCGCCGTCCGCGAGGCCAACGCCCAGCAGGAAGCGCTGTTCAAGCGGGGCCGGCTTCTCGAACCGGTAATCCTCGAGATGACCGTCGACAAGTTGCGCGAGCAGGGGCACCACGTGAAGGTGCTGGCCAAGAACCGCCGGTACCGCCACCCGAAGCACCGCTTCCTATCCGCCGAGATCGACGCCGAGCTCGAGGTCGACGGCGAGGAGATGAACTGGGACGGCAAGAGCGTGCACTACAGCCAGGCCGACCGCTGGGGCGAGCCTGGTTCCGAGGACATCCCGATCCACTACGCCGCGCAGTTCATGCACGGCCTGATGGTGCACCCTGGCCAGCGCCAGCGCACCCTCGTCTCGGCGCTGCGCTCGCTGGACGACGTGGACCTCTACTGGACGCGCCGCGACGACGTGACGATCCAGGCCATCCAAGAGCGCGAGCTGCGCTTCTGGACCGACAACGTCAAGGCCAAGGTGCCGCCGGCGCCGACCAGCCTGGAGGACGTGCGCGGCTTGTTCCCGAAGTCGCGCCCGGCCGCCATCGAGGCCACGCCCGAGATCGCCGCCAAAGTCGCCGAGCTGCGCGAACTCGCGAAGCAGACCAAGGACCTCGAGGAGCGTGAGACCGTGCTGCGCTTCCAGATCGCCCAGTTCATGGGCGACAACGCACTGCTGACGTCCGGCGTGCGCGACCTGATGAGCTTCGAGGAGCAGCCTCGCTCCAGCTTCGACCTGCATTCCTTTCGCCGGAAGCACCCGGACTGGGAAGAGATGTTCACCCGCCGCAGCACGACCCGCGTGCTGCGCTTTGCCGCCAAGCGCGGCTGACCAGCTTCCACCACCACCCTCAGAGAGGACGACCGACGCATGAACACCGCATTGCGCGCCGTGGCCACTGGCCAGGCCGAGACCAAGCAGCAGGGCATCCTGGCCCTGCTGGAGAACCCGAAGGTCGCCAAGGGCATGGCCGCCGTCGCGGGCAAGTACCTGCAGCCGGACAAGATGCTGCGCCTGTGCATCAACGCCGTGCACAAGACGCCCGACCTCCTGAAGTGCGACCCGAAGACGGTGCTCGGCGCCATGATGGCCTCGGCTGCGCTGGACCTCGAGCCCAACACGGTGCAGCAGCAGGCCTTCCTGATCCCCTACGCGCGGAACAAGAAGGTCGGCGACGAGTGGGTGAAGGTCTACGACTGCCAGTTCCAGATCGGCGCGCGCGGCTTCCGCACGCTGGCCTACCGGTCGCCGATCATCAAGTCGCTCGAGGCCGAGGCCATCCGCAAGGGTGACCACTGGAAGCACCGCGTCGGCTCGCAGGGCATGCTGGAGTTCGAGAAGGCCCTCACCGACCGCGGCGACCTGATCGGCGCCTTCAGCTACGCCCGCCTGGCGGATGACGCGGAGGTGGCCTGCGTGCTGCCGCTGGAAGAGATCCTGAAGATCCGGGCGCGCAGCGAGACCTTCCGCGCGCTGACGGCCGCGATCGAGCGTGCGCGCAATGACCAGGAGCGCCAGAAGGCCGAGGCGAAGCTGGCCGAGACGCCTTGGGTGATGTGGCTCGACGACATGGCGGCGAAGTCGGCTACGAAGAAGCACGCGAAGCAGCTCCCGCTCGACGCCTCGCCGGTGCTCGCGGTGGCCGCCGAGATCGACAACGCCGCCGATGCCGGCACGCTCGACCTGGGCGCCCTGACCGACCCGGATCTGGTGCGCGAGGTGCGCGACGGTGGCGCCGACGCGCCGGCCGCGCTGACGGATGACCGCGACGACCAGGCCGAGCGCAGCATGGAGGCCTTCGGCACCACCCAGAGGCGCGAAGCTCAGCCCGCGGCGACGCCGGCTACCGACAAGCCTGCCGCGAAGTCCGCCAAGCGCAGCGCGCCCGCAGCGCCGGCCGTCACCTACGCGCAGATCGCCGACGCGATCACGAAGCGCGCGCGCAACCGCGACGACGCGCTCACCGAGCTCGACGCCGCCCGCGAGCTGCCGCCCGATCAGCAGGCCGACCTGAAGGCGCTGGTCGACCGCACCTTCCCGGTGGAGGGCTGATCCATGGCAACGACCACCAAGCGGATCTACTCCGTCACGAAGGACGGTGTGCAGCGCCTCGTGCGCGCCACGCATCCGAACCCGGCGCTGATGCACGTGGCGCGCGCCACCTACTCGGTGCGCGTGGCCACGCAGGCCGACCTCGAAGCAGCGTTCAAGGCTGGCATCCCGGTCGAGGAGCCGGGCGCCAAGGCCGACGACGGCCAGGGGACGCTGCCATGACCGCCCCGCTGCGCGAGCAGATCCAGATGGCGCGGATCAACCGCGTCAAGCACCGCCTGCACGTCTGGTGGCATCGCGAGCGCTGCGAAGCGTGCCGCCTGCAGCGCGCGGTGCAGGCCGACCTCGGCGCCGCGGTGTCCACGCTCGTGCAGCGCGCCCGCGATGAGCTCGGCGAAGGCCTGACCGCCATGCCGGCGGCAGAGACGCCGAAGCACTGATCACCTTCCCACCACCCAAGGAGCCCAGAGCATGTTCGCACTCACCAAGGCCACCGACGTCAAGGTCAAGAACGTCATCACCCTCAGCCAGAAGAACCGCAAGCCCGACGAGAAGCCGGGCGTGAAGCTGAAGCTGCAGCTGCAGCTCCCGGCCGAGGCGCTCGAGCACTTCGGCGGGCACCTCACCGAGTTCGTCTATGAGCCGCCGTCCAAGGCTCCGGAGACCCAGAGCACGCTCGAAGGCGTCGAGCCGCCGCCGAAGAAGTCGGCGCGCCTGACCGAGCTGGGCGCCAAGATCGCCAAGCTGCCGCTGACCTACGAGATGACCGGCTACACGACCGAGATCATCATCGGCACCGGCCGCAAGGAGTCGAACATCCTGGTGAAGGACTGCATCCTCAGCGACTGGGTGCTGCAGTTCAAGGAGGGCGGCACCGTGGTGGCCGATCTGTCGCTGGAGTCTCCGGACGTCTCGAAGGCGGTGCTCGGCGAGCTGGGCTCGATGAAGAGCCGCACGATGCCGATGACGATGGAGCCGCCCACCATCGAGCAGACGTCGATCGACTACGCCGTCGGCGCCGACGGCGAGAAGGTCGAGGCCGCCGCGCCGCGCAAGCCGGGCCCGGCCGAGAAGCACGCCGCCGCGCGCGCCGGCAAGGACGTTGGCCCTGCGCCGGCGCACAAGGCCGCGCCGCAGGTATCCGGCGATGGCGCCTGGCCGTTTCCGAAGAACGACAAGGGCGCGAACCCGGAGACGCCCGAGGCTGCGCTGGCCGCGTCCGGTCGCCCGGCCCAGAGCCGCACCGCGCGCGGCCGGGAGAAGACGAAGGCTGCGCTGGAAGCCGGTGCTGCCGAGCACGCCGCAGCGGCTGGAGAAACCGCATGAGCGGCGCGCAATCCGAGGTGAACAGCTACCTCAGCGCCGAGCGCATCGACGCGCTCGACGTCGCGCTGGCCAAGGTGCGCGCCGAAGTGATCCGCGCGATCACGAAGTACCCGCCGTTCAACAGCACCCACGAAGGCTACGCGGTGCTCGCCGAGGAGGTCGACGAACTGTGGGATGACGTGAAGCGCAACCACAAGCCTGGCGCCGTCGAGGAGGCTGTCCAGGTCGCCGCGATGGGCGTGCGCTTCGTGATGGACTGCGGGGAGGCCGCCTGATGCGCCGCATCTACATCTCGGGTCCGATGTCCAACATGCCCGAGCACAACTTCCCGGCGTTCAACGCTGAGGCCGCACGGCTGCGCGGGCTGGGCTACGAGGTCGTCAATCCGGTCGACGTGAACCCGGACCCTGGCGTCTCCTGGCACGACTGTCTGCGCAGGGACCTGCAGGAGCTGCTGACCTGCGACACGATCGCGCTGCTCCCTGGCTGGCAGAAGAGCCAGGGCGCGCATCTCGAGATGCACGTCGCACACCGCGTCGGCATGGAGATCGTCATCGCGGCGGACATCTGCCTGCCGGTCCACTATCAGCTGGAGCAGGCGGCATGACCACGATCACCCTGGAAGTGCATCACCTGCCGGGCGATCTGCCCGACGCCGACACCGACATCCTGGTGCTGGCCGATGGCGACACCGAGATGCAGCTCGGCGCCTACGTGGGCGAGGAGAGCGACGGCCCGGTGTGGGTCGACGCGCAGGGCGAGATCCTGCCGCGCGTGGTGGCCTGGGCGGAGATGCCGGTGGTGCGCCTGGCCGCGCCGGTGGCCGGCCGCATCGGGCGCGACCCCGACCTGGTGCCGCTGGTCAACGGGCGAGCGATCGACCTCGGCGCGCGCTGGAGCATGCCGACATGACTCCAGTTCGCAAAACCATCCTCCACCTGTTCGGCGCCATGGGCGGCGGCGCGCGCGGCTTCAAACGCGCCCGCGTGCAGGTCGCTGGCATGGATGGCCAGTGGGAGTGCCTCGGCAGCATGGACATCGACGCCAACGCGAACCGCGTCTTCGCGCGCCGCGTCGGCGTGCCGGCGATCGACATCGACTTCGCTGACCGCAGCCAGTACGTCGCGATCAACGGCCACGAGCCGCCCGAAGGCTGGCGCGAGGCCACGCCCGCGGATCTCCAGCGCGCTGCCGGTGGCCGCCGGCCGGACTGCATCTTCCTGAGCGCCCCGTGCAAGGGATTCTCAGGCCTGCTGCCCGAGGCCAAGAGCGCGAACCCGAAGTACCTGGCCATGAACGGCCTGGCGCAGCGCGCGCTCTGGCTGGTGCTGGAGGCCTGGGCCGACGATCCGGTGCCGATGATCCTGTTCGAGAACGTGCCGCGCCTGATGACGCGCGGCCGCGCCTTCGCCGACCAGCTGCTCGCGATGATGTCCAGCTACGGCTACATCAGCCGCGAGACCGTGCACGACTGCGGCGAGCTCGGCGGCCTGGGCCAGTCGCGCAAGCGCTGCCTGATCGTCGCGCGGCATCCGGAGAAGGTGCCGAACTTCCTCTACGAACCGCCGCGGCGGCCGCTGCGCTCGGTCGGCGACGTCATCGGTGGGCTCTGGCTTCCAGGGCATGCCGAAGCCGGCCCGCTGCACCGCGTGCCGCGCCTGCAGTGGAAGACCTGGGTGCGCCTGGCCTTCGTCGAGGCCGGCAGCGACTGGCGCAGCCTGAACAAGCTCGCCGTCGAGGACGGCCACCTCCGCGACTTCCTGATCGTGCCGGAGATGCACAACGGCGGCCTCGGCGTGCGCCGCTGGGAAGAGCCGTGCGGCACGGTGCAGAGCCAGAGCCGGCCGACGAACGGCGCATTCAGCGTGGCCGACCCGCGCTTCGCCCAGTCCGAGGCCTGGAACGACGGGCATGCCTACGGCGTCAAGCGCTGGGACCAGGTAAGCGCGACCGTGACCGCGAAGCTGGCGCCAGGCAGCGGCTACGGCACGGTGGCGGATCCGCGGCACGCCGGCCCGGCCAAGCACTCGAACGAGTTCCGCATCGTGCCCTGGGACCGCGCGTCGCTGGCCGTCACCGGCGCGCACGGCAGCGGCCAGTGCGTGGCAGATCCGCGTGGCCCGCAGGTCGGCAGGCTGTTCGGGAAGTACCACTGTGCTGCCTGGGAGGACACGTCGCGCACGGTGATCAGCGGCGACAACAACGGCGCCTATGCCGTGGCCGACCCGCGCCCGGGCATGGACCCCCAGCGGGGGGCCTACCTCACGGGTGGTCACTACGGGGTCACCCGCTGGGATGCCCCCAGCGGAGCGGTCAGCGCCAGCGCCTGCCACGACAACGGGCCATGGTCCGTCGCCGACCCGCGGCCGATGCCGCAGCCGGACGAGCAGCTGATCGCTGTCATCCGATCGCTCGACGACACGTGGCACCGGCCGTTCACGACGCTGGAGCTGGCCGCGCTGCAGAGCCTGTTCGATCCCGAGGACCCGGCCGACGTCCTGGCCTTCACCGACGCGATGACGGCCGACGTGCAGAGCGACAGCACGCACCGGGAGTGGATCGGCAACGCTGTGCCCTCCGAGGCCGGCGCGGCGATCGGCACCGAGATCCTGCGCACGCTGCTGCTGGCCGATGCCGGCGAGACCTTCGCCCTGTCGGCGGCCCCCATCTGGGTGCGCCCCTACGTGGCGGCCCTGCAGCTGGTGCAGCCGGAGGTGCGATGAAGGAAGCCGAACTCCGCAAGCACACGACCTGCTCGCTGTGCAAGAAGCCGATCGGTCACACGAAGCTGCCGCTGTTCTGGCGAGTCACCGTGGAGCGCTTCGGGATCGACGTGCAGGCAGTGCAACGACAGCACGGCCTGACTCTGATGATCGGCGCGCCGCTGGCAGCCGTCATGGGCCCGGACGAGACCATGGCGCGGCCCCTGATGGAACCGAAGGTGCTCACGGTGTGCGAGACCTGCGCGTGCGAGCGTGACCTGCCGATCGCTGCATTCCCGGAGGTCGCATGAGCATCGAAGCTTTTCCGCTCCAATGGCCGATCGGCTGGAAGCGCACGCCCGCGCAGCTACGGCGCGAAGCCAAGTTCGGCCGTGCGTCCTCGCGCGTTGCCGGCTACACGCCTGGCCGGCCGTTGACGATGGCCGAAGCCGTGCAGCGCCTGCTCGACGAGATGGAGCGCTTCGCGGTGCGCCAGGACACGCTGGTGATCTCGACGAACGTGAAGCCCACGCTGGCGGGCCTGCCACGCTCCGGCGAGCGCAAGCCCGAGGACCCGGGCGCAGCGATCTACTGGACCGATCCGTTCAACGGATCTCCGCGCGTGATGGCCATCGACCAGTACACGCGCGTCGAGGACAACATCGCCGCGCTGGCTGCCACCGTCGAAGCCATGCGCGCGATCGAGCGGCACGGCGGCGCGGTGATCCTCGAGCGAGCCTTCACGGGTTTCACGGCCCTGCCGGCGCCAGGCCAAGGAGCGCAGCGCGACTGGTGGGAAGTGCTGCAGGTCGACCGCGCCACGGTCACGCGCGAGGGCTGCAAGGCTGCGTACCGCCGCCTGGCCAGCCAGTTCCACCCCGACAAGCCGGGCGGCAGCCACGAGGCGATGAGCGAGCTGAACGCGGCCCAGGAGAAGGCGCTGCAGGAGGTGTTCCGATGAAGCGGAAGCCCAAGCCCCTCGCCACCCGCCTGCGCCATGCGCGCGCGCTCCTGCGTGACTGGCAGATCGCGCTGCGCGACTCGCACATGAGCCGGGAGCCGGGCCCGAACTACGGCAAGGTCGACGAGCCGATGGCCGGCGAGCTGCAGCGCTTCGTCGAGGCGCGCGAGGCACTCACCGAGGCGATCAAGCTCGCGAAGGAGAAGGCATGAGCCAAGAACTGAAGGACATCACCGCGGCCTGGGTGCCGTTCTCCCGCCGCCTGGAGATCGCTCGCAGCGTCGGTATGGAGGTGGACCAGCGCTTCAATCAGATCGTGCGCATGGTGGCTGAGTACGTGGTGCAGGAGTACAAGGCCGCGCCACCGCCATCCGCCGACCAGCCGCGCCCTGCCCTCGTCACCGCCTTGCGCGGCCTGCTGGCGTCGCTCCAGCGCGAGCCGACCGAGTTCGAGCTGCGCGCGGCCGCGCACGAGTTCACCGTGCAGGCCGACCGGGTCGCCGCGGGGCGCTCGCGCAAGGAGGATGGTGATGCCTGATCCGACCTACCAGCAGCCGGACCCGGAGCGCTTTCCAGCAGGCCACATGCTGCGCCAGCTGGCCGACCTCCGCGCCTTCGAAGAGGCCGGCCAAGTGCGCGAGCGCATGACCGATACCTTCGCGGTGCTGAAGGCCATCAGCGAACTGGCCGAAGAGGTGCGCCAGCTGCGCGAAGCGCTCGAGCCGAGCAGCTCGCCCATCGTGCACGGCGCCGAGGTGCTGCGTGCGTATCGCGACCTGACGGAGAAGAGCTGATGGTCGACCGCATCGATCCCGACCGCATCGAGGTGCTTGGCGGCAAGCCTGGCGACAAAGAGCGCTACCTGCGCAGCGACTACCTGATTCGAAGCGGCATGTGCCCAAACGGCCACGGCCTGATGCAGCTCGGCGGCTGGGGGCAGCAGTGCGCGACCTGCGGATTCACCTGCAACACGTTGCCGGAGCTGACGAAGCAATGACGCCCGACCTCTTCCCAGGCACCAAGCCTCCGCGCTCGAGGCCTCGCGTGCTGATGCACGTCAGCGACGCCGCCGACTGCCACACCGGCCGCGCCGAAGACCTCGGCAAGCCGATGTGCACCATGCGCTGCAGTCGCTGCGGCGCCGAGACCGATTGGCTGATCTTCGAGACCGTCACCGAGGCCAAGCGCGGCATCCCGTGCGAGGCCTGCAACAAGGAGCCGCAGTGAGCGATCCGACCATCCCCCTGACCGACCAGCTGGCCGCCGTGCAGCGCGAGATCGGCATGCGCCGCAAGGCCTACCCGCGCTGGGTGTCGCTGGGCCGGATGACGCAGCAGCATGCCGACCGCGAGCTGGCCACCATGGAGGCCGTGCGCAGCACGCTGGCCGGCCTGGTGGCCGAGCAGGCGGCCAAGGACACGCCGGAGCTGTTCTAACCATGGACCTCAAGATCCAGCGCAGCTTCTTCGACGGCGGGCAGCGCCTGCAGATGACCGAGAGCATCGAGCTGACGGTTCAGTCGATGCAGACCTACGGCCCTGAGCACCAGGACTGGGGCATCGCGTGGTCAGGCGGCAAGGACAGCACCGCCACGCTCACGGTGATCTGCTGGCTGATCGACTCCGGCCGGATCCGCAAGCCGCGCTCGCTGACCGTGTTCTACGCCGACACGCGGCAGGAGCTGCCACCGCTGGCCATCGCCGCCGAGCAGATCATGGACGAGCTGCGCGAGCGCGGCATCCGCGTGGAGGTCGTGACCGCGCCCATGGACAAGCGCTTCATGGTCTACATCCTGGGCCGCGGTGTGCCGCCTCCGAACAACAACACGCTGCGCTGGTGCACGCGGCAGATCAAGATCGACCCGATGCAGGACGCGCTCGCCGCGCGCATCGCCGAGTTCGATGGCAATGTCCTGATGATCACCGGGGTTCGCCAGGGCGAGAGCGCGATCCGCGACGCTCGCATCGAGATGTCCTGCGGCAAGGACGGCGCCGAGTGCGGCCAGGGCTGGTACCAGCAGGTCCTGCCGAATGCCAAGGGGCTGCGCGGCCGCATCGCGACGCTGGCTCCTCTACTGCACTGGCGCGTGTGCCACGTGTGGGAGTGGCTGAAGCACTGGGCCACCGAGCCCGAGTTCGGCGACTGGCCGACCGCCGGGATCGCCGACGCGTACGGCGGTGATGAGGCGGAGGAGATCAACGCCCGCACGGGCTGCGTGGGCTGCCCACTGGTCGAGGAAGAGGCCGCGCTCGACCGAGTCCTGCTTCGCCCGGCCTGGTCACATCTCGCGCCACTCAAGGGTCTTCGGCCACTATGGCGAGAGTTGCGCGAGCCCGGCAACCGGCTGAAGAAGGCCGGCATCGAGCGCCTGAAGGACGGCAGCATCGGCAAGAACCCGCAGCGCATGGGCCCGATCACCCTGGAGGCGCGGTCGATGGCGCTGGAGCGCGTGCTCGGCATACAGGCGGCCTGCAACGCCGCCGCGGCGGAGCTGGGCCGGCCGCTGATCAGCTTGATCAACGCGGAGGAGGAAGCGCGGATCCGCGAGCTGATCTCCGCCGGCACCTGGCCTGACGGCTGGGATGGCGATGAGCCGAGCGGAGACGCGGTGCTGCCGGTGGTCTACCAGAACGGCGCGGTACAGCCGCTGCTGTTCAGCGCCGACGAGGCAGGCTGATGAGCCGCAAGCCTCTTCGCCCGCGCGACTTCTTCACCGGCAGCGTCGACAGGGAATACGGCGGCCCGTGGTTGATTGACAGCCGCCGAGTTTCTCGCGGCGAGTTCAAGAGATCGTACCGAGCAGTCTTCGGTCAACAGCTGCACCGCGGCACGCCTATCGCCCGCAGCCGCAATGCACGTGGCAGGAAGTCTGCGCTGCTGGCCAGCCGGCCGCTGATTGGCTGCGACCACGAATTCGAGTTCCACCAGGACGTCCAGGGAGACTACGTCTACACGCAGGTCATCCAGTGGCTGGAGTGCGCCAACTGCGGCGCGCACCGGTCGGCGACCTGGGAAGACGCACCGAGCTATGACGACTGCTTCTGACCTGCACCCGCTCGACCACGAAGGCCGAGCGATGTGGCACCTCGAGCTGCTCGGGTGCTACTCGCCGGAGGATGCGGTCGCGCCGTGGGAGCCGCCGAGCGAGCTCGAGTGGCAGTGGGATGAGGCCGACTGGGACGATGATGGCGGCTACCTCGGCGACCTCGTCACCTGCTGGAAGTGCGGCGGAGAGGGCAACGAGATCATGTGCTGCGACGACCTCTGCCACGGCCAAGGCTGGTGCATGCACGGCGACAACCGCGCGTGCCGGCAGTGCGGCGGAGACGGGTTTCTCTGATGCTGATCCGCCTTGAACCCACTCTGCAGCTCGCGGGCGACGTCCCCGAGAGCAAGTCGCCGACCTGGCAGCGCGAGGGCACCGGCTGGCTTGTGCGCCGGCTTCGAACGCTCGGCGATCTCACGCAGGAACAGCTGGCCGAGCGGCTGGACTGCAGCCGCACCAGAATCACCTGGATCGAAAGCGGGCGGCAGGTGATCAGCGTGCAGCAGCTCGAGGACATCGCCACGGCCTGTGGGCTGGAGCTGACGCTCTTCATTCGGAGGGTCAGCTGATGTGCATCTCCTGCACCACAGGCCACCGCGTGTTCCGCCTTCCTCTGGCGAGCGGCGGTCGCGTCTTCATGGAGTGGCACAGCTACTTCGGCCCGTCGTTCTGGCGCGACCGGGCGTGCACGCGCGAGATCGAGACATGGTACGAGGTGCCGGAGATCTGCAACGCGCTTGAGTGGTTCCAGGCGCGCGGGAGGAAGGCGTGATGCTCATCCTCACCCCAGAAGAGATCCGCGAGCTGACCGGCTACACCCAGCCGGCGAAGCAACTGGCCGAGCTGCACCGCCGGGGCTTCGTGCGGGCCTACCGCAACCGGCTCGGCCAGGTCACCCTGGAGCGCGCGCACTATGATGCGGTCGCCCGCGGCCAGCAGGCCGCCCCGAAGCCCCGCGTCCGACTGCTCTCCACCACCTGATGCGCGACGATCTGCCGCGCGGCGTGTTCCCGAAGGGCCGCCGCTACTACCTCGTCACCGCGGAGGGCAAGCGGCGGATCTGGCACAAGCTGTCCCGGATCGAGGACGGCCTTCCGGCGCTGTACACCGCGCTGGCGGCAAAGAAGGAAGAACTGTCCAGGCCCGACCATGGCATTGAGCGCCTGCCGGCCCTGATCTCGGCCTGGGAGCGCGAGGTGATGCCCGCGCACGCCGAGAAGACCCAGACGGACGAGAAGGCGCGCGGCAAGGTGATCGCGGCGGCCTTCGTGGAGTTCGCGCCGGCCGACATGGACACGCCTGCCTGCTCGACCTTCCTGCAGCAGTGGAAGGCCAAGCCGAGGACCTTCAACGCGTACCGGGCCCAGCTGCGCGAGCTGATGCGGTTCGCCGAGGAGAAGGGCCTGCGTCCGGCCGGCACGAACCCGCTGCAGGCGATCCGCACGATGCGCACGCCGGCCCGCGATCGCTACATCACCGACAGCGAGCTCAGGCGAATCAAGGTGGCGGCCATGCGCGACGCCCGCCGCTCGGATCCGCACGCCGACGAGACGACGCGCAGCGGGCCGATGCTGTGCGCGCTGATCGACATGGCCTACCTGACCGGCCAGGCCGTGGGCGATCTGCTGGCCCTGGAGTGGTCCGACATCAAGCCCGCCGGCATCTTCTTCGCCCGGGCCAAGGTGGAGCACTCGACAGGCGCGAAGGTCACCATCGGCTGGACGCCGAAGCTCGAGGACGTGGTGCGCCGGCTGAAGGAGCTTCGGAAGCAGCGCCGGGCCTTCGGATCGCGCGTCTTCGTGCGCCAGGACGGCCAGCCGCTGAGCTACTGGGGCGTCGCCTCGGCGTGGCAGCGGGCACGCGCCGTGGCTGGAGTCGAGCGCTGCACCTTTCACGACATCAAGGCCAAGGCCCTGACCGATACCGAGGAGCGCGAGGGAATGCGGGCGGCCCGGGCCAAGGGCCAGCACTCGACCGAGCAGCAGACGGCGGCCTACGTGCGGCGCCGCAGCGGCGAAAAGGTCAAGGCGACGAAGTAGCCGCGTTAGAAGAATCCTGCACCGTTAGAAACTGGCGAGTATGTCGAGATACTCAGTAAGCCAGATTCAGCAGCAGGATCAATGGGTTAGGTGGTCGGGGTGAGATGATTCGAACATCCGACCCACTGCTCCCAAAGCAG
>CAYLSI010000021.1:0-53175 GCA_964386545.1 uncultured Hyphomicrobium sp. | reverse complement strand
CCTCGTGCTGGCCGACGTGCTCTGGTACGTGCAGGACCGCTTCAAGCCGCGCTTCATCATCGACCTCGCGACGCTGACCGGGGCAATCATGGTGGCGCTGGGCAAGGACTTCGCCGGTCTCTTCGCCAACGACGACAAGCTCGCCGATCAGCTCATCGGCGCGTCCAAGACGACGGGCGAGAAGATCTGGCGCATGCCGCTCGACAAGTCCTACGACAAGCTCATGGACAGCAAGAACGCGGACGTGAAGAACATGGGCGGCCGCTGGGGCGGCGCATGCACGGCGGCCGCGTTCCTGAACCGCTTCATCAAGAAGGACGTGCCCTGGGCCCATCTCGACATCGCCGGCACGGCGATGGATGCGCCGAAGAGCGAGATCAACACGAGCTGGGGCTCGGGCTGGGGCGTCCAGCTCCTCGACCGCTTCATCGCCGACAACTTCGAGAAGTCGGAGAAGTAGACCGGCCGAGCGGCGCGCGGGCCAATCCCATCGACCCGCGCGCCACATTCGGATGATCATAATATGCTGTTAACACTTATTTAGATTTAAATATTTTCCATAATATATATTATGCGAATGAAGATAGCGCAGGAAAATGGAGGCCGTGGCGGCTTCACCGGCGCTGGACGTCGAGCCGGCTGCATATCCTGAACGACGCCGGGCACGGCGGAGGCAACATGTTCATGCCGCTGGTGCTCGGCGCATTGAACGACCTCGCCGATCTCTGAGACCGCCCGTCGGCTACGGCAGCCGCTCCTCGGCCGCGCGAACGCAGGCCGCGATCGTCGCTGCATAGACGGCCGCCACGAACCCCGTCAGCACGTTGACGCTGACGACGATGCTCGCGATCCGCGCCCACGCCTCGGGCATCACCGTGCCGAGGATGGTCACGATGAAATCGTCGAACGCCTGCTTGATCTGGAAGAAGAGCTCGCTCACCTGGCTCACCGACGGCCGCTCCGGCAGCTCCCACACGAGCTTCCAGCCGATGTCCCCCACGCTCGATGGCGCCAGGATCTGAAGCACGACGAGCGCCGCGATGCCGGCCGAGAACAGGAGCCCCAGCGGCGGCGCAAGCCGGAAATAGCCCCAGCGCCACGGCTCGGCCCGGAACGAAACGGAGAGCGCGCGCAGCGCCGTCGCCCCCGCATACGTCGTGAGCCCGAACACGATGGCGACCCACATCAGCCGGTTCGTATCCGTGCCCGCGAACGTGAACACGGCCGCGAGACCGGCCAGCACGCCCTTCATCAGCGCTTCGACGAGGCCGACGAACCCGACCAGAAGGATGCGCGGCGTGCGCGCGCCCTCGAAATAGAACGGCAGCTCGAACGACAGGCGTGCCGTCTCGAGGCGCAGGCCCAGCAGGAAGCTCAGCCCGGCCGTCGCCGCGGCGAAGACGAACGGATAGCTGTAGCCGAGCCAAGCCACCGCGATCACGGCCGCGATCTCGGCGGCCATGATGATGCCGTTGAGCAGGATGCGAAGCACGGCCATGAGGCGAAGCCAAATGAACAAAGAGACGGGCGGAGCAAAAAAGACGCGAAGGTCCCTGCCCCTCGTCTAAAGCCGTTGCCGCGCGAGGGAAACAAATTTCAGCGTCCCGCCCGCCCTCAGTCGAGCAGCGAGACGGTGGTGTCCGGCTTGCACGTGGGCTCGCCCGCGCGCACCAGCGTCGCGTTGAACGGGAACGAGCGGCGGAACATGCGGAACTCGCCGCCCGTATCGCCCACGATCTGCAATTCGCGCTCGGCCTCGCCCGCGACCGTCACGAGATAGGCCTCGACCACATAAGGCTCCGTGCCTTTCGCGAGCGAAAGCTTGCCGCGGAACTGCGGAGCGCCACCCGAGGCCGCGCCGGTTTCGAGCGTGAGCGCGGTCGCGCCGCACCGCTTGCCCGCCTCCAGCACCTCGACGCCGCACCAGCCGTTCGCGCACTTCACGATGTCGAGCGTCAGCTTGCAGCGCACGCCTTCGCAATCGGGCGCGGCATCGGCGCGACGCGAAAGCTCGAAGCTGGGCCCCTCCCAGCGGCCGCCGAGATCGGCGCTGACGGGCAGCGGCGGCGCATCCTCGACGGCCTCGCCCGCCGTCAACGAAACCGCCCCAGCGGCGACACAAACCAACGCCAAGCTCGAAATCATCCCCGTACGTCGTGCTCTCAGGCCCATGACGCCGCATCAACCTTCTGAAAAATGATCACAGAGCCGATCAAATCATCCGGCACCGGCGAATTTGTGTCGCGCTTGGGCACGATTGCGGCAGCCGCCCTGCTGCTCGCCCTCGCCGTTCCGACCGGCCTCGTCGCCCTCATCCAGGGCGCGGGCCTGATGCCCCTCCCCTTCAACCTGCACGTGGTGATGGAGCGCCTGCCCGGCATCTTCCAGATCCACATGCTGGCCTCCGGCGCAGCGTTGCTGCTGATGCCGCTCGCGCTGGCGACGCGCCGTCGCCGCGCCTGGCATCGCCCGATCGGGCGCGCCGCGGCCGTGCTCGTGATCGCCGGCGCGCTGACCTCGTTCCCCGTCGCCTACGAAAGCGCGTCGAGCCTGGTGGCGCGTTTGGGTTTCGCGGCGCAAGGAACGGTATGGCTGGGGCTCTTGCTCGCCGGCGTCCGCGCGATCCGCCGCAAGGACCGCGCACGGCACGCGACCCTGATGCTCGCGATGACCGCCGTGGCGTCCGGCGCCATCTGGGTGCGGCTCACCACGGCCGTCGCGACGTCCTACGACCTGCCGTTCGTGCCGGTCTACGCCTGCGCCACGTGGCTCGGCTGGCTGCTGCCGCTCACGGCTGTCCTGCTGGCGGCACGCCATCGCGCCGGCCTTTCCGCTCCACGAGACCCGGCCGCGGCACGGCACCCCGCCCTCGCCGCCTGACGCTCGCCATCGGACGAGCGCTCCGCTCAAGCATTTTCCGACGAAGTGAAGGCCGGTTCGTCGTCAGAAAATGCGACAAATCAAAAACCTAGAGCGTTTTGCGATCCGATGGAATCGGATCGCAAAACGCTCTAGGTTCGCCGCGAACCATTCCCACGCAGGATTACGCCGGCCCCATGAAGCCTTCGCAAGACATCGCGCGCCTCATCGAGATCATGGCCGCGCTCCGCGCGCCCGAGACCGGCTGCCCCTGGGACTTGGAGCAGACGTTCGAGACCATCGCGCCCTACACCATCGAGGAGGCCTACGAGGTCTCGGACGCCATCGCGCGCAACGACCTCGTCGACCTCAAGGACGAGCTGGGAGATCTCCTGCTGCAGGTCGCCTATCACGCCCGCATGGCCGAGGAGCAAGGCGCGTTCGCCTTCGGCGACGTCGTCGAGGCGATCACGGCGAAGATGATCCGCCGCCACCCGCACGTGTTCGGCGCGCCCGAGGAGCGCGCGGCCGGCATGGCGCCCGGCTTCTGGTCGCGCATCAAGGCGGAGGAGCGCGCCGAGAAGGCCGCCGAGCGTGCCAAGCTCTCCGGCGCGCCGGATGCAGCGGGCCACGCCCGTCTCCTGCCGCAGGGCCGCCGCGGCGAAGGGCTCCTGGCCGATGTACCGCTCAACCTCCCGGCGCTGACGCGCGCCATCAAGTTGCAGGACAAAGCGGCGAAGGTCGGCTTCGACTGGCCGTCGCTCGCGCCCGTGTTCGACAAGATGCGCGAGGAGCTGGCGGAGTTGGAGGACGTCGCCAAGCCCGCCGACCCGCGGGGCCCCGCGCCGGACCGCACGCCCGAGCACCTGCGCAAGATCGAGGAGGAGTTCGGCGACCTCCTGTTCGTGATGGCGAACGTCGCGCGCCATCTCCAGCTCGATCCCGAGGCGGCGCTGCGCGCGGCCAATGCGAAGTTCACGCGCCGCTTCGCCCACATCGAGCGCCGCTTGGCCGAGAGCGACCACACGCCGGAAACGTCCACCCTCGCCGAGATGGACGCGCTCTGGGACGAAGCGAAAGCGCACGAGCGGAGGTAGCGGGGCGCGCCCCGAAAACGCCGGATCTGTTTCTGGCGTGTCTGGACACCGGCCGTCCATGCGGAGCATGGCTTCGCCATGACGCCGGTGTGACGGTAAAAGAACAAGGCCGTCGCCCATCCCATCTTCCAACGTCATCCCGGCGAAGGCCGGGATCCAGACACGCATCAATTCACGCGGGCGTGGACACGGCGATCGCCAAATCACCCCGTCCCGTCCCGGATGAACGCGGCCACGTGCTCGCGCCGCACGCCGAGCCCCAGCACGCGCGCGGGCAGCCGCTGCAGGATCGGGAACCACTGCATCAGCTTGAGCGCGAACGGCGGCTTGGGCGCTTCGCGCAGCTTTAGCGTCGGCCCGATGATGGCGTTCTGCGCGGCGACCTGGATCGCCTGCGTCACGCGCGTCGGAAACATGCGGCGCGTTTGAACGGCGGCGAGATCCGCCGGCGTCAGGCGGCCCTCGCGCAGCGGCTCGCCCAGACGGTTCGCCGCCGCGACGGCATCCTGCACCGCGAGGTTGACGCCGACGCCGCCGATCGGGCTCATCGCGTGCGCCGCATCGCCGATGCAGAGGAAGCCGGCGCGATACCACGTGAGCAAGCGGTCGACGCGCACGGTCAGGAGCTTCACGTCGTCCCACGACGCGAGCGCCGCCATGCGGGCGCGATCGAGCGTCGAGGCGGCCGCCACGACATCGCGAAACGCATCGAGCCCGGCCGCCTTGAGCGTGGCGAGCGATCCTTTCGGGATCACGTAGGCGCATTGCCAGTAGTCGCCGCGGAAGAGCATGACGAGGATGTTGCCGGCGCCGAACCGCCCCATGGTTTCACCGCTGTCGCCCGGCTCGGCCGGAATGCGGAACCACAGCGCATCCATCGGCGCGCCGAGGTCCTGCACCGCAAGGCCCGCCTTCTCGCGCAGGATCGAGTTGCGCCCGTCGGCCGCCACGAGGAGATCGGCGCGGATGCGCTGCTCGCCTGCGGGGCCTCGCGCGACCACGCCGACCACTTTTCCGTCCTCGATCATGAGATCCGTCGCCTCGGTGCTCATGTGCAGCGCGAAGCCCGGAAAGCGCCGGGCCTCCGACGCCAGGAAGTTGAGGAAGTCCCATTGCGGCATCATCGCGATGTAGCGCTCGCGCACCGGCAGATGACGGAAATCGGCGATCGCGACCGGCGTGTCGCCCACCACGCCGCCGAGCCGCTCGACGCGCTGATGCGGCAGCTTCAGAAACGCATCGATCAGCCCGAGCTCGACCATGACTTCGAGCGTCGAGGGATGAACGGTGTCGCCGCGAAAATCGCGAAGGAAATCGGCGTGCTTCTCCAGCACCGCCACGCGCACGCCGGCGCGCGCCAGAAGATAGCCGAGCATGAGGCCCGCAGGTCCTCCGCCCGCAACACAGCATTGAAGGGATGAGCCGTCCGCCATGCGCGCCTCCCGTTGCCAGTCAGGGCGTCCCGTATACTACGGAAGCGGCAGGCCCGCACGCTGGAGCTGCTGCACGAGCCGCATGCGCTTCTCCGAGGCGATGCGCACGCGCGCAACGATCGCGCCGTCCTCTTCGGTCCGTTGCTCGATCACGTCGGCATTCTGATGCAGCCAGGCGAGCAGGCGGCCTTCGTGCGCCGGCAGCGTCAGGTTCAGAATGTCGTCGGCCACGCCGAGCCGCGCGTCGATGCGATCGAGGAGATCCGCGACGCCCTCGCCCGTAATGGCCGAGACGAGCACAGGTCCCGAGGCCCGGAACCGCGCAGCGCCCGTGGCCTCCGCGTGCTGCTCGGGCGCCAGCAGATCGACCTTGTTCCACACTTCGAGAATATGGCCATGCGCCGAGACGGTATCGATGCCGAGATCGCGCAGCACGCCTTCGACGTCCTTCGCCTGCGCGTCCGTCTCCGCGTGCGCGATGTCGCGCACATGCAGGATGAGATCCGCCTCGATGACCTCTTCGAGCGTCGCGCGGAACGCCGCCACGAGTTGTGTCGGCAGGTCGGAAATGAAGCCGACGGTGTCGGACAGGATGATCCGCCGGCCCGACGGCAGCCGCACCTCGCGCATCGTCGGATCGAGGGTCGCGAACACCTGGTCCATCGCCAGCACGCCCGCGCCCGCCACGCGATTGAACAGCGTCGACTTGCCGGCGTTCGTGTAGCCGACGATGGCGACGATCGGATACGGCACCTTGCGCCGGCCTTTGCGATGCAGGTCGCGCGTGCGCACCACGCCTTCGAGCTCGCGCTTGATGGCGATGATGCGCTCGTCGAGCATGCGCCGGTCGAGCTCGATCTGCGCTTCACCGGGGCCGCCGAGGAAGCCGCGTCCGCCGCGCTGCCGTTCGAGATGGGTCCACGCCCGCACGAGCCGGCCCTTCTGGTAGGAGAGATGCGCCAGCTCGACCTGCAGGCGGCCTTCGCGAGTCTGCGCGCGCCGCCCGAAGATTTCGAGAATGAGGCCGGTGCGGTCGAGAACCTTCGCGTTCCACGCCTTCTCGAGGTTGCGCTGCTGCACCGGGCTGATGGCGTGATCGACGATCACCAGGCCCACATCGAGATCGGCCACGAGATCCTTGATCTCGTCGACCTTGCCCGAGCCGAACAGCGTGCCGGGCTTCGGGTTCGGCACCGGCACGAGGCGCGCATCGACCACCGTGAGGTCGATCGCTTCCGCGAGCCCCTTGGCTTCGGTCAGGCGATCGTCCGGCGAGTGGAGAGAAACGTGACGGGGTGCGCTGCCCGATTGCACGGCGCGGCTGCGCGTCAGCACGGGAACGAGCACGAGCGTGCGCATCGCCGAAGCGCGCTCTTGAGCCGGATCGCGGCTCGGGAGACTGCGGGCGCCCGTTGGTTCGGGAACCGTTTGTTGCGGATCGAAATCCGGACTGTCGTTGTGGCCGATGGCGTACGCTTACCCTTGCTGGCCGTCCTGCTCGATTTCCATGAGATGGACCGGAGCACCCGGCATGATGGTCGAGATCGCATGCTTATAGACGAGCTGCGAATGACCGTCGCGCCTCAAGAGCACACAAAAATTGTCGAACCAGGTGACAATGCCCTGCAGCTTGACGCCGTTGACGAGAAAAATCGTGAGAGGCGTTTTGCTTTTGCGAACGTGATTGAGAAACGTGTCCTGGAGATTCTGAGCGCGATCTGCGGCCATCTCTTTGCCTCTTATTATTTAGCCTCTTGGTGGACCTTGATTTTGGTCGCCGGCATCAAGTCTCTCGTGTGGCCCCGCCACGGGCGAGCACGCCGGCGACGCGTCACTGATAAGCAGCTAACATACCTTGATTACAAGACAATAGGCATCAGTAAGGGCGACGACAACACGCAGGGTCTTTCAGGTCGCCAATCAGGAAGAAAGATTGGCAGCTTGATGAAACTTTGAGCGCAAGCTCAGCGTCAACTGGCCCGGATGACCATTGCCGATGGCGCGCCCGTCGATGCGCACGACGGGCATGACCGTACCGGAAGCCGAGGTAATAAAGGCTTCTCGCGCGGTGAGCGCCTCCTCGACGGTGAAAGCGCGCTCCTCGAACGGGACATTTTCCCGGGATAGCAGGTCCAAAAGCGTCCTGCGCGTGACGCCGGGCAGGATTGCATTTCCGGTTGGCCTTGTAACGAGCTTTCCGCCCCGATCGACGATCCAGGCGTTGCTCGAAGCGCCTTCCGTGACGAATCCCTGCGCGTCGACGAGCCAGGCCTCCTGTGCGCCCTCGTGCGCCGCCGCGGCCTTGGCGAGCACGGCCGGCAACAGCATGACGGTCTTTATGTCGCACCGCTGCCAGCGGATGTCGGGCAGCGTTTTGACGGCGAGCCCCTGCTCTGCCCGCGCTTCGCGTTTCGCGCTGTCGACGCGCCGCGCGAGGCAGACGATGGTGGGCTCGAGGCCATCGGCCGGGATCGCGAAGTCGCGCGGCGCGCGCCCGCGCGAGACCTGCAGATAGAGCAATCCGGTCGTGATGCGATTGCGCCGTACGATCTGGCGCATGACCTGGCCGAGCGCGGCCCGGCTCATGGGCGCCGGGATGGAGAGCTCGCCGAGCGAGCGCTCCAGCCGCTCCATGTGGCGCGGCTCGTCCAC
Source organism: uncultured Hyphomicrobium sp. (assembly GCA_964386545.1). Classification (GTDB taxonomy): domain Bacteria; phylum Pseudomonadota; class Alphaproteobacteria; order Rhizobiales; family Hyphomicrobiaceae; genus Hyphomicrobium_C. The sequence continues at coordinate 45,134 of CAYLSI010000021.1, read as the reverse complement.
CAGCTGCCCGTTCAGGATCTCGCAGACCTCGTAGATCGAGTCCGCGAACTGAAATCCGCGATCCTCCACATGCACGCCGGCTTGACCGTACGGCAGATACTGCCCGTTGACGTAGACGACGCGCGTCATGGCTTGTTCCTGGTATGATATGCCGGCTGCCGCATTGCCCCCTCACCCGCGCCGCTGCGCGTCGCGACCTCTCCCCACCGGGGAGAGGTGAAGGAAAGGCCAGCGGCTCGCACGCCCCTTACCTCTCCCGTCATGGCGAAGCCATGCTCCGCATGGACGGGAGTGGTCGCCGCGAGGGCGACAGCCCGAGCGGCGGGTGAGGGGTCAGGCCGGTCGAAGGCTGGATCGACACGCGTCCTCAGCCGACCTTCTCGCCGACCCGCTGGTCGGACGAGACGCCGAGCGCGCGGAGCTTGCGGTGCAGCGCCGAGCGCTCCATGCCGACGAACTCGGCCGTCCGCGAGATGTTGCCGCCGAAGCGGTTGATCTGGGCGAGCAGGTACTCGCGCTCGAAGATCTCGCGCGCTTCCCTGAGTGGCAGGCTCATCAGGTGCTCGGCCCCGCCGTTGACGGGCAGCGGCACGTTGGAGCCGATCTCCTCGGGCAGCATGTCCGCCGTGATGACGGTCGAGGGATCGCCGCCCGCGAGGATCATGAGGCGCTCGATGTTGTTCCTGAGCTCGCGCACGTTGCCCGGCCAGTCATGCGCCTGCAGCACCGCGATCGCGTCCTCGCCGATCCGGCGCGGCGCGAGGCCCGAGGCCTGCGAAAGCTGGCTCACGAAATACTGGATGAGATCGGGAATGTCCTCGCGCCGCTCGGCGAGGCCCGGAACGCGCAACGGCACCACGTTGAGACGGTGATAGAGGTCCTCGCGGAACCGCCCCTCGCTCATGTCGCGCTCGATGTCGCGGCTCGTCGACGAGACGATGCGCACGTCCACCGACACCTTCTGCGCGCCACCGAGGCGCTGGAACTTCTGCTCCACGAGCACGCGCAGCACCTTGCCCTGCGTTTCGATCGGCATGTCGGCAACTTCGTCGATGTAGAGCGTGCCGCCGTGCGCTTCCTCGAGCGCGCCCACCTTGCGCGGGCCGCCCGAGCGATCCTCGGTGCCGAACAGCTCCTCCTCGACGCGGTCCGGCGCCATCGAGGCGGCGTTGAGCACGATGAACGGCCCGTCCGCGCGGTGCGATTTCTGATGCAGGATGCGCGCGGCCAGCTCCTTGCCCGCGCCCGATGCGCCGCGGATCAGGATGCGGCTGTTGGTCGGCGCCAGCCGGTCGATCGCGCCCTTGAGCTGGTTGATCGCGGGCGACTTGCCGATCATCTCCGCCGAGACCGTCGAGCGCTCCTTGAGCTCGCGCACCTCGCGCTTCAACTGCGAGGCTTCGAGAGCACGCAGCGTCACGAGCACCAGCCGGTCCGCCTTGAACGGCTTCTCGATGTAATCGTAGGCGCCGCGCTTGATCGCCGTCACCGCCGTTTCGACGTTGCCGTGGCCCGAGATGATGACCACCGGCAGGTCCGGATAGGTGCGCTTGATGACGGAGAGGACTTCGAGACCGTCGAGGCGGCTGCCCTGCAGCCAGATGTCGAGGATCACGAGGTGGGGCCGGCGCTCCTCGATGATGCGCAGCGCCTCGTCGCTGTCGCGCGCCAGCCGCGTGCGATGCCCTTCGTCCTCGAGAATGCCCGCCACGAGCTCCCGGATGTCGGCTTCATCGTCGACAATCAATATGTCTGCAGCCATCTCTCAACTCCTCGAAGTCCCGTCGTGGTTCGTGTTGCCTATTCACCGGCCGCCTGCATCGCCGCGCTGCCGTGAGCACCGGCGCCGCCGTCGGCCGTCAAAATCGAGCGCGGGAACGACAGCGTCACGCGCGCGCCCGACGTGCGCTCGGGCGTCAGCTCCGCATCGTCCAGCAGCAATTCGCCGCCATGCTGCTCCGTGATCTTCTGCACGATGGCGAGCCCAAGCCCCGTGCCCTTGTGGCCCTTCGTCGTGACGTAGGGCTCGAGCAGCCGCGAGCGGTTCTGCTTCGGCAGGCCCGGGCCGTTGTCCGACACCGAGATCGCGATCCGCTCGCCGATCTCGAGCGCGATGTCGACGCGCGCCCGCCGGGCGGAATCGCCGTCCAGGGCGGTCTCGACCGCCTCCGTCGCGTTCTTCACGAGATTGGTCACGGCCTGCGACAGCAGGCGGCGATCGAAGGAGGCGAGCACGGGCGCGTCCGGCAGCGCGAGGCCGTAGACGACATTGGCGTGGCTCTCGCGGAAGAGGATGACCGAATCCGTGATCGCATCGCGCAGGTCGTTCGTTTCCATGACGGGCTTCGGAATGCGCGCGAACGAGGCGAACTCGTCCACCATCGTCTTGATGTCGCCGGCCTGCCGCTCGATCGTGGCCGTGAGCTTGTCAAAGGTTTCGCGGTCGTCGACGATGACCTTGCCGTACTTGCGCCGGATGCGCTCGGCCGAGAGGATGATCGGCGTCAGCGGGTTCTTGATCTCGTGCGCGATGCGCCGCGCCACGTCCGCCCAGGCCGACGTGCGCTGCGCCGAGACCAGCTCCGTGATGTCGTCGAACGTCACGACCGAGCCGACCTCGCCGGGCCCCGCCTTCTCGCGCGTCACTCTTACGGCAAAGGTCCGCTCCTCGTCGCCGATCATGATCGAGATTTCCTGCGCGCCGCGCTGCTTGGAGCCGGGCTCGTCGCGCCGCTCGAGCGCCGGCGCCAGCATCGGCATCGCATCAACCAGCTTCTTGCCGACGACCTCGGCCTCGGGGATGGCGAGAAGCTGCTCGGCCGCGCGCGAGACGAGCGTGATGCGGTCCTGGCTGTCGAGGCCGATGACGCCGGCCGAAACGCCCGAGAGCACCGCCTCCATGAAGCGGCGGCGGTCCAGCAACTGCTCGTTGGCGGTCATCAGCGCATCGCGCTGATGCTTGAGCTCGCGCGTCATCGTGTTGAACGTGGTCGAGAGACGGCGCAGGTCGCCCTCGCCGCGCCGTTCCGGCAGCGCGACGCCGAGGTTGCCCTTCGACACCTGCTGAGCCGCCTCGATCAAGCGGCGGATCGGCGCCACGAAGCGCCCGGCGAACCACAGGCCGACCCAGATCGCCGCCAGCAGCGCCGTCATGGAGATCATCGTGTAGATGAGGCCGTGCGCGAGCTTGAGCCCGCCGCGGGCACGCCGCAGGAGATTGTACTCGTTGACGCTCTGCTCGGTCTGCTGCAGGTGCCCCATCACCTTGGCGCTGAGCGTGCGTGCCACGTAGAGGAAGCGGTCCGGGTATTTGGTGAGCCGCGCCAGCGCCGACACCTGCGACGTGTCGTTCGGCGTGAACAGCGCCACCTGCCCCGTCTCGGCCTGCTTGACGTAGTAGAGCGGCACGCCGTTGAAGGGCATCGCCTTGTCTTCCAGCGCGCGCACGACCGGCTGGGCCTGGCCGTCGAGCACGTAGGCCACCGGCAGATCGCGCAGGCCGGCCTGCGCGATGATGTGCTGCTTGAACTCCGGCGTGTCGATCGGGATGTGATCGGCCGCCGCATCGACGTCGCGCACCATGTTGACGAGATCGGTGCGCAGCAGCGCGCCGTGCTCTTCCACGTACGCCTGCGCGACCTCGACCGAGTTGTTGATGATCGCGCGCGTGCGCGTCGAGAACCAGCCGTCGAGAGAGCGCGAGAACGTCGTCGTGGCGGCAACCGCCAGCAGCATGGCCGGCAGCGCCGCGATGATCGAGAACAAGAGCACGATGCGCACGTGCAGCCGCGCGCCCGGAAGCTTCGCCCGCCACGCCCGCCACATGCCGTAGAACTGCCACGCGATGATGCCAATCATCGCCGAGATGAGAAGGACGTTGATCATGAGCGCGGCGAGCACGATGTCGTCGCGCGGGGCGATCGGCGTCAGTCCGGTCAGGATCAGATACGTGGCGAGCGCGGCGACCAGCGACAGCGCGACGACGACGAAGCCGATCCAGAACGCCCGGTCCGTGAGATCGAGCAGCGGCGCGGCATCGCCTTCCGGCGCGGTCTTGCTTGCGGTCTCGGATCCGACCATCTCGACTTCCGTGTTGCGGTGTGACGCCCGCGGTCACAGGTGTATCAATCTGACAACGAACCATTGAGCGGCCCGATGCCGTTGCCATTTCTGCAACTTATATGACGTTCAGCGAGCACAGCTCATACTGAAACTGTGACATTCTTGCGACGAGCGGAGGCGACGCGAAGATTTTCTGCAACGGCCAAATGCCGCCCCGCTCCAGATAAAAAACTTGCATCTGCAGCGGGTCACGGGGGCGGACGCGTGTCCGCCCTCAGCTCATGGGGGTGCGGAACACCCGGATATCGAGCGCCTTGATGCGGCTGCGCAGCGTGTTCCGGTTGAGGCCGAGCAGCTCCGCCGCCCGGATCTGGTTGCCGCGCGTCGCCGCCAGCGCTGCCGACAGCAGCGGATGCTCGACCTGGCGGATCACGCGGTCGTAGAGGCCCGGCGGCGGCAGATCCTTGCCGAAGCTCGCGAAATATTGCGAGAGATGCCGCTCGATCAGCTCGGAGATGTCCTTCGGCTCGCTTTCGGCCTGCGCCCCCCGCTTCGGCAGAACCTCGACCAGCTCCTGCTCGATGATCTGCTGCGTCAGCGTCTCCTGCGTATAGAGCGCGCCGACGCGGCGCACGAAGTTCTCGAGCTCGCGCACGTTGCCCGGCCACGGATGCGCCTTGAGGCGGTCGATGGCCGCCGTCTCGATCGACTTCTGGCCGAGGCCCTCGCGCGCGGCCTGGCGCAGGAAGTGGCGCACGAGGTCGCCGATGTCCTCCGTGCGCTCGCGCAACGGCGGCAGGCGCAGCGGCACGACGTTGAGGCGGTAATAGAGATCCTCGCGGAAGAGGCCCTGCACGATCTGGCTTCTGAGATCGCGGTGAGTCGCCGCCACGATCCGCACGTTGGTCTTGATCGGCGTACGCCCGCCAACCGTGGTGTACTCGCCCTGCTGCAGCACGCGCAGGAGCCGCGTCTGCGCTTCGAGCGGCATGTCGCCGATCTCGTCGAGGAACAGCGTGCCGCCCTCGGCCTGCTCGAAGCGGCCGGGCGTGCGCGTCTGCGCGCCGGTGAACGCGCCCTTCTCGTGGCCGAACAGCTCGCTCTCGATCAGCTCGCGCGGAATGGCGGCCATGTTGATGGCCACGAACGGGCCAGCGCGCCGCTTGCCGAAATCGTGCAGCACGCGCGCCACCAGCTCCTTGCCGGTACCGCTCTCGCCCTGGATCATGACGGTGAGGTCGGTCTGCGTGAGGCGGGCGAGCGCGCGGTAGATCTCCTGCATCGCCGCCGAGCGGCCGATCAGCGGCAGCTCCTCGCTCTCCATCTCCGAGGTGACGGGCCGCGGACGGCGCCCCTGCCCCGCGAGCGCACGGCTCACGACGGCCACGACCTCCGACAGGTCGAACGGCTTCGGCAGATATTCGTAGGCACCCTTCTCGGCGGCGGTGAGCGCCGTCATCAGCGTGTTCTGCGCGCTCATGACGATGATCGGCAGCTCCGGGCGCACCTTCTTGATGCGCGGGATGAGATCGAAGGCGTTCTCGTCGGGCATCACCACGTCGGTGATGACGACGTCGCCCTCGCCCTGGCTGACCCAGCGCCACAGCGTCGCCGCGTTGCCTGTCGCGCGCGGCGCATAGCCGGCCCTCGCCAGCGCCTGGTTGAGAACGGTTCGGATCGCCGTATCGTCGTCGGCGATAAGGATGGTGCCGCGCGCCATGTCTCAGCCTTTCGTATCTTTGACGGCAACGGGCTTTTGGAACGGCCCGTTGGATCGGATGCGGTCCTGCATCGGGAGAAGAACGCGGAACACGGTTCGCTTGCCCTCGCTCTCGCACTCGATGATGCCGCCGTGATCGCCGATGATCTTGGCGACGAGCGCGAGGCCGAGGCCCGTTCCGTTGTGCTTGGTCGTCACGAACGGATCGAAGAGGTGGGGCTTGAGGTGATCCGGAACGCCCGGACCGTTGTCCTCGATCTGGATCATCAGCGGCAGGTTGATGCGCTGGTCGACGCCCGGAACCGAGAACCGCACGCCCGGCCGGAACGACGTCTGCATGACGATGCGGCCCTGCCCGTCCTCGTTGTCGCCGATCGCTTCGGCGGCGTTCTTGATGAGGTTCAGGAACGCCTGCACGAGCTTGTCGCGATTGCCCGGCACCGGCGGCAGCGAGGGATCGTAATCCTCGACGATGCGGATGCCGCGCGCGAACCCCGTCTCCGCGATGCGGCGCACGTGGTTGAGCACGTCGTGGATGTTGACCGCCTCCTTCGTCAGCGGCCGCTCGTCGCCGAACACTTCCATGCGGTTGACGAGGTTGCGGATACGCTCCGTCTCCGAGCAGATGAGCTGCGAGAGCGCGCGGTCCTCGTCGGAAAGGTTCTGCTCGAGAAGCTGGGCCGCGCCCTTGATGCCGGAGAGCGGGTTCTTGATCTCATGCGCCAGCACGGCGGCCATGCCCGAGACCGAGCGCGCCGCGGCCCGATGCGTGAGCTGCCGCTCGATCATCTGCGCCATCGTCCGCTGCTGCAGCATCACGACGATCATGGACGGGTTGTCCATCATCGGACCCGCATAGACGTCGACCAGCTTCGGGTTGGCGAACTTCGGGCTCGCCATCTCGACGCCGTACTCGTTCACCGTGGACGCGTGCTCGCGCACCTGATCCACCAGCGCCAGCAGCGGGCAGCCGAACGCCACCACGTCGTCGAGCCGCTGCCGCGAGAGCATCGCGCTGCTCGTCGAGAGAAACGCCTCCGCCGCCGAGTTGCCGTAGTGGATCTGGTTGTTGTCGCCCACCACGAGGATGGGATGCGGCAGCACGTCGAGCAGCATGTCATGCTCGACGCGGGGCGCCCGGATCGGAATGGCGCGTTCGGCGGATCTCTTACTCACGCAGCTAGCTCCCCTGGATCGTCGTCACACGCTTCGCCGTAGAAGTGATCAAGCATGGCCAGCACGCGCTTGGGATCGGTCTCCGTGCAGAGCCGCTGCCGCCACGCCTTGAGCGCCGCGGCGCGATGGCCGCTCGACGCGAGATACCAGCCGATGTGCTTGCGCGCGTTGCGCAGGCCGAGGAACGCGCCGTAGTAGGCCAGCATCGCCTCGACGTGGCCGCGCGCGATGCGTCCCTGCTCGGCGAGCGGCGGAGCGCCCTCCTCGCTGTCGCCGGCGAGCGCGCGCGCCACCTGTCCCGGCAGCCACGGCGCGCCATAGGCGCCGCGCCCGATCATCACGCCGTCCGCGCCCGACTGCGCGAGCGCCGTGCGCGCGGCTTCGACGCTGCCGATGTCGCCGTTGACGATGACGGGAATGCCGACGCGCTCCTTCACGGCGCGCACCTCCGCCCAGTCCGCGGTGCCCTTGAAGAACTGCTGGCGCGTGCGCCCATGCACGGTGACGAGCCGCGCGCCCGCATCCTCCGCCCGCTTGGCGAGCTCGGGCGCATTGCGCGTCGCCTGATCCCAGCCGAGCCGCATCTTGAGCGTCACGGGCACGTCGACCGCATCCACCACGGCCGTGACGAGCGACACCGCATGATCGAGGTCACGCATCAGCGCCGAGCCGGAGGCCTTGCCCGTCACCTCGCGCGCCGGGCAGCCCATGTTGATGTCGATGATCTCGGCGCCCTTCGCTTCCGCGATCCGCGCCCCCTCGGCCATCCACTCCGCGTCGCACCCCACGAGTTGCACCACGAACGGCGACAGCCCTTCGCCATCGGCGCGGCGCACGACGTCCGCCCGCTCTTTGACGAGCTCGGCGCTGGCCACCATTTCGGAGACGACGAGCCCCGCACCCTGGACATGCGCAAGCTGCCGGAACGGCAGGTCGCTGACCCCCGTCATCGGCGCAAGAAACACGTTATTTGCAGTTTTTCGCGATCCGATCGCCAAGCCGGTCACAAGGCAACATCCCCTTGTTTGCCTAAATTTCAGGCATAGTTTTTTATGCCTTCATTTTAGGCACAATAGTGCGAGTGCGGTCATGACGCAAGCGCGAAGAGATTGGCGGCAATTGCCCAATTGCCGCGCCACGGGCTAACTCCCCCACAGTGCTCAGCGTCTCAGGTGTCGGAAACCGCTTTCGTGACAGTCACTGCCCTCATCGTCGCCGCCGGCCGCGGCGCGCGCGCCAGCCTCCAGGGCCAGCCGCCCAAGCAGTACGCCCGCCTCGCCGGCGAGCCGGTGCTCGCGCACGCCATCGCCGCCTTCGAAGCCGTTGACGAGATTACCGAAATCGTCGTCGTCATTCATGCCGACGACCGCGCCGCCTACGACACGGCGACGGCCGGCCGATTCCGCAAGCTCGCCCCGCCCGTCTCCGGCGGCGCGACGCGGCAGGACTCGGTCCGCCAGGGACTGGAGAGCCTCGGGGAACGCGGACCGGCCCATGCCGTCCTGATTCACGACGCGGCCCGTCCCTTCGTCGACGCCGCCACGATCCGGCGCGTGCTGGCGGCCCTCGAAACGCACGACGGCGCCATTGCGGCCGTGCCCCTGCCCGATACGCTGAAGCGCGCCGGCTCCGCCCAGCGCATCGAGGCGACGGTGCCGCGCGCCGGCCTCTGGAAGGCGCAGACGCCGCAGGGCTTCCGCCTCGCCCCCATCACGGCCGCCCACCGCGCCGCCGCCGAGCGCGACGGCCCCGAGTTCACCGACGACGCCGCCATCGCCGAATGGGCAGGCCTTTCCGTCGCCCTCGTCGCGGGCTCCGAACGCAACTTCAAGATCACCACCGCGGAGGATCTGACCATGGCCGACGCCCTGCTTTCGACGCGCGGCCCCGCCTGGGAGACCCGCACCGGCACCGGGTTCGACGTACACGCCTTCACCACCGGCGATCACGTCTGGCTCGGCGGCGTCCGCATCCCGCACGACCAGGCCCTCGAAGGCCATTCGGACGCCGACGCGCCGTTGCACGCCCTGACCGACGCGCTGCTCGGCGCCATCGGCGACGGCGACATCGGCCAGCATTTCCCACCCTCCGATCCGCAGTGGAAAGGCGCCCGCTCGCGCCTCTTCGTCGAGGATGCCGTGCGCCGCATCCGCGACAGGGGCGGCCGCATCACCAACGTCGACGTTACGCTGCTCTGCGAGACACCGCGCATCGGCCCCCATCGCGAGGCCATCCGCGCCGAGATCGCCGATATGCTCGGCGTCAGCCTGGATCGTGTGGCCGTAAAAGCCACGACCACGGAGCGCCTCGGCTTTACGGGCCGTCGCGAGGGTCTCGCCGCGCTCGCGACGGCCACAGTGCTTTTGCCCCTGTGACGATTGCCGAGTTTTCCAGAGCTGAGCAGCGCCCTCGCGTTGACCCCCCTCCCAGAATCGCGGCATCACCGGTCCCTAGGTGGTTGTATCGCCACGAGCTATTGCCAAGGGCCAAGTTCATGAACCTCATGACCAACACGCTAGAGCGTCCCGCATCGGAGCCCGCGAGCGCAGCCAACATCGCCGACATCGCCGAGACCACGGCCGCAACCTGCCTTGCGACGCGCGTGCGCCAGCTCTCGCGCATCATCACGCGCATGTACGACGATGCCATGCGCCCGCTGGGCATCACCGCCAGCCAGTACACGCTGCTCGCGCAGCTTGCCTCGCGCGACGGCATCACGGCCGTCGAGATCGGCCATGAGCTCGACATCGAGAAGTCGACGCTCTCGCGCAACCTGAAGCGCCTCCTCGCGCTGGGCATGATCATCATGGATCCGCCCGCCGGTCGCCGCGGCCGTGGCCTACACCTGACGTCGAAGGGCCAGGTCGTCCTCAAGGACGCCTATCCCGTCTGGCAGGCCGCCCAGTCGCGCTCCGTCGCCGCCATGGGCGTCGACACGCGCGCCAAGCTCGACGACCTGCTGCGCGTGGCCGAGAAGCTGGTCGCCGACTGAGGCGTTGCGCCGGATCCGTTCGGGCACCAAATTCGCAGGGCGCATCATCCGGTGCGCCCTGTTCGTTTGGGAGGCCCCACGCGCATGTTTTCCCCGGATCTCGTCGCCCGCGCCGAGCAGCTCCTCGCGCACTGGCGAGCCCGCGGCCTCAGGCTCGCGACAGCCGAAAGCTGCACGGGTGGCTTGATTGCGGCGCTGTTCACCGAGGTGGCCGGCGCGTCGGACGTGTTCGAGCGCGGGTTCGTGACCTACACCAACGCCGCCAAGATCGGCGTGCTCGGGGTGGAGTACGAGACACTGGCCCGGCATGGTGCGGTCAGCGCCGAGGTGGCGCGCGCCATGGCCGCCGGAACGCTCAAGGCCTCGGCGGCGGACATCGCCATTTCGGTGACGGGCATCGCCGGCCCCGGCGGCGGCTCTGCCGAAAAACCGGTCGGGCTCGTCTACATCGGCTACGCCCGCAAGGGCGCGGAGCCGCAGAGCCACGAATGCCGGTTCGGCGATCTGGGACGCACCGGCATCCGCATGGCAACGGTCGCGGAGGCGCTGAAACTCCTCGAAACGGCGACCGCCTAGCGAAACCAGGACAAAGGCCCATCCAGCCGCGCGAAAATTGCGTATAAGGTCCTTGGTATTCTAGCAGCCCCTGCGGGCCAGTTCGGACGAGGTCGCCTTTGGCACGGACATTCCTGATCGGCGGGGTTGCGGCGATAACGAGCCTCGCGTCGATCGGCGCCGTCGACGCCGCCGACATGACGGCGCGGCAGATCACCGAAAGCCTCTACAAAGCCACCGACGCCGCGCCCCTGGACTTCACGCGCCAGAACCTCCAGGGCCTCGACCTCGCGGGGCTGAATTTCAAGAAGGCGCGCCTCGGCCAGGCCGACCTGTTCGGGGCGGACCTGAGCAGCGCCGATCTCACCAGCACCGATTTGCACGCCGCGCGCCTGGACCGCGTCAACATCATCGGCGCGCGCTTCGACAACGCCAATCTGCGCGAGGCGAGCATCCTGCGTCCCACGTCCGCGACGTCGTTCGAAGGTAACCGCAGCGAGTCGGCGAGCTTCGCCGGCGCGGACCTCACCAAGGCGCGCCTGTTCGGCATCTTCACCGGCAGCAGCTTCGCCAACGCGCGCATGGCGGGCGTCTCGCTGGCGCCCTTCAGCGACAGCGGCTTCATCGAGATGCTGTGGCGCTCGCGCCTCGATTCCGCGGACCTCTCCGGGGCCGACCTCACCGGCGCCGACCTGACTCACGTCTCGCTGCGCTTCGCCAACCTCAAAGGCGCCAAGCTCGCCGGCGCAAAGTTGAAGAACGCCGACCTCTCGCACGCGGACCTGACGGGCGCCGACGTCACGGGCGCGGATTTCAGCCACGCAGACCTCGATCGCGCCGTGCTGACGGGCATCACGGGCTTCGAATCCGTGAGCGGGCTTGCCTCCGCGCGCAACCGCGACAAGGTCATCAACTGAGCCGCCATCAACGGAGCCAGTGAGCCAGAAGCGCCCGGAGGGCGCAGAGCCCCTACGCCGCGGGCGTCGCGCCATAGAGCGCCCGCGCGCGGGCCTCGAATGCTTCCGTATAGCTGCGCACGGCCTTGTCGAACGCCGCCCCGACGATCAGCCCGAGCATGGGCGAGCGGAAGGCATAGTCGATGGCGAAATGCACGTCCGTCCCGCCACCCGGCGCGGCGACGAACCCCCAGCGGTTCTGCAGGTGCGTGAACGGCCCGTCCACGTGCCGCACGAGGATCTCGTTCGCCTGAGGATCGAGCGTGACATGCGTGGTGAAGCGCTCCGTGATCGCCTTGTAGCCGACCACCATCGTCGCCGTGAGCTCGGCGCCGCCATCCGGCCGCTCGCGCCGCTCCCGGATCGTGAGCCCTTCGCAGAGGGGGAGGAAGTCCGGATAGCGCGCCACATCGGCCACGACCGCGAACATCTCGGAAGGCGTGAACGCCACGCGCTTGACGGTGCGGAAGCTCGGCACGGCTCTCGTCCTATGCTGAGGCGGCGAGCGTGGCCGCCCGCGCGGCCGTGAGCCGCCGGAAATCCTCGCCCGCATGGAACGACGAGCGCGTCATCGGGCTCGACGCCACGACGAGGAAGCCCTTCGCCAGCGCCACGCGCTTCAGGTCCTCGAACTCCTCGGGCGGCATGTAGCGCTTGACTTCCGCATGCTTGCGCGACGGCGCGAGGTACTGCCCGATCGTCAGAAAATCGACGTTGGCCGACAGCAGATCGTCCATCACCTGCAGGATCTCGTCGCGGCTTTCGCCGAGCCCGACCATGAGGCCGGACTTCGTGAACAGCGCCGGGGACATCTCCTTCGCGCGCTGCAGGAGCCGCAGCGAATGGAAATAGCGCGCCCCCGGCCGGATGCGGACATAGAGCCCCGGCACCGTTTCGAGGTTGTGGTTGAGCACGTCGGGGCGTGCCGCGACCACGTGCTCGAGCGCGCCGTCCTTGCGCAGGAAATCGGGAATGAGCACCTCGATCGTGGTGCCGGGCGCGGCCGCACGCACCGCCTCGATCACGGCCGCGAAATGGCGGGCCCCGCCGTCGTCGAGATCATCGCGGTCGACCGACGTGATCACCACGTGCTCGAGGCCGAGCGCGGCGACCGCATCCGCCACGCGCTTGGGCTCGCCGGCATCGAGCGGCAGCGGCCGCCCCGTGGCGACGTTGCAGAAGGCGCACGCCCGCGTGCACACCTCCCCCATGATCATCATCGTGGCGTGGCGCTGCTCCCAGCACGAGCCGATGTTCGGGCACCCGGCCTCCTCGCACACTGTGGCGAGGCCATGCGCGCGCACGATGTCGCGCGTGGCGCGGTAGCCTGGGGAGGCCGGCGCACGCACGCGGATCCAAGCGGGCTTGGCCAGCATGGGCTGGTCCGGGCGGTGGGCTTTTTCCGGATGACGCACACGCGCGCCGTCACGCCCGGCGCGGGCATCGAGGATCGTGACCATCGGTCCCTTTCGATCGCGGACTCGTCATATCCGCGACCATAGCCCAGATGCCCCCCGGGCAAAATCCTCAGAACGTCGTGACGCCGCCGTCACCGCCCGCCGAGGAACCGCGCGATCAGCACGACCAGCATCGCGCCAATGGTGGAGACGACGATCTGATTGCCGTAGGGCACGACGTCGAAGTCATAGGGGAGCTTGAGAAGGCCGGCCGCGACCAGATAGCCGCCGACCACCGCGCCGATCAGGCCGACGACGAGGTTGCGGATCAGGCCGCCGCCGCCCAGCAGCAGTCCGGCCAGCCAGCCTGCGATCAGGCCGTTGATGATCATGACGATCCAGACCTGATTGTCCGAGGCGAATTGTACGTAGTCCATGTGAGCTCCCCAAGCCGGCGCGTCCCGCAGCCCTTGCACGGGCTGTCTGGCGACATGATGACATCACGGCGAAACTAGCGGTCCCCGGCCCCGTTGGCCACGGGACCTGGCCAAACGAACGACGGCGCTTGGCCCGGAACCCGGCCCATCCACCCGTGAGCGTCCGCTCAAACGTGGCAGCGCGCGCCGAGGTAATCGTTCAGGAGACGGTTGTAGAGATCGGCGTCGGCCTTCTGCTGCGGGCTGAGCTTGCGGCCGGCAGCCTGCGCCTGCACCGAGGACGGAACGCCGCGCGCATCGAGCTTGTTGAGCTGGGATTTGATCGAGCCGCACGACTCGCCGTTGGGAAGCGATTTGCTCGTGGGGCCGCCACCGCCGCCCGACGCGCATCCGCCCAAACCTGTGGCCACAGCCATGGCGCAAACCAAAGGAAAACGCCACGCGCCGCGCAACCCCGCCGTCATGTCCTCAAGGCCCTCTTTGAAGGATATTTCACGCAATAGGTTAGGTGGTTCGACGGGGCGTTTGAACCCCCCGGCCGACTTTACAGTCCATTCGCGCAAAAGTGTGGCCGTGGCGCCGCAGTTTGTGGAACCCCGTGCTCATGCGGCCACCAGCGGCCCCCAGAGAGACGTCGAACGGGTGCAGGTTCGCTTACTGCTGCTGGACGACGACCGGCGGCGCGATGTGGCGCGGCGCCGTCGCGGAGACGACCTGCGACGTGTTGGAGGTCGCGACGCTGCCCGTGGTCATCGGCGCGGCGGCCGTGGCCTGGACGGGACGCGGACCGAGCGTCGAGCAGCGCGCCTGGAAATCCGCGTTCGCCTTGTCGAGCTCGGCGGCTTGCGCCAGCGACGCGCGTTTCACGGCGACCGTGGTCGACTTGCCGACCGAAGCCTTTTCGAGACGCTCGCTGACGCCTTCCTTGCGCAGCATGTCGATGCGCTGGGCCAGCGAGTAGCACGCCGGATCGACCTTGCTGGCGACCGGCGTCGGCGTTGCCTCGGGCCCCGCGGACGCCATCCCGATGGACTGCGTGGTGAGCGAGTTGCCGAACAGACCGGAATTCGAAGAGCAACCCGTGAGCATTGTCGCGCCGAACGCAACACACACGACCATTTTCGTCATTTTTTCCATGGTGCAGTCCCCCGTAACGCGCTTTAGGGCGCGCGTTGCCTGTACTTGTTATTGGTCTACGGTTGACTCCGCACCCGCCACAAGGAGCCGCCCCCAAAATGCCCGTGCATGACCGTAATTGACAGACCCGAATCTGTGGAAACCCCGGCCGCGTGTCCGCATCGCCACAGCGCGCAAAAACGGGCTCGCCCACCACGGCTGCAGGTATAGATTTACCAGAAAGAATAATGGGTTGCGGCCGCGTCAGCCGCGCACGCTCTCGGTCGCCGCGGTCACGATGGCGTCCGCATGGGGGATGGCGAGCGTTTGCAGCTCGGCGGCGTAGGGCATGGGGACTTCCGCGCCCGAGACGCGGCGCGGCGCGGCCTTGAGAGCCTTGAAGCAGCGCTCCGTGACGGCCGCGGTGAGCAGCGGGCCGATCCCCCAGCCCTCCTCCACGGTCACGAGGCGGCCCGTGCGCGCGACGGACGCGGCCACGGTCTCCGTGTCGAGCGGGCGCAGATACACGAGGTCGATCACCTCGGCCGCGATGCCCGCGGCATCGAGCTTCTCGGCGGCATCGAGCGCGGCGAGCAGCGCCGACCCGGCCGCCGCGATCGTGACGTCGCCGCCGCGGCGCATGACGCGCGCGCGCCGCGCGGACGCCGTCTCGCATCCCTCCTCGGCCGGCAGATAATCGCGCGCGCCGTAGAGTTGCTCTTGCTCGAGCACGCAGACGGGACCGGGATGGCGAACCGCCGCCGCCAGCACGCGCGCGGCGCTGTGCGCCGTCGCGGGCTGCGCGACCGTGAGCCCCGGCATCTGCGCGAGCAGCCCCGCGACGCAGCGCGCCTCCTGGCCCGTGGCGCCCGGCGCATATCCGTTCGGGCCGCGGAAGACGATGGGCACGCGCATGGCCCCGCCCGAGAGGTAGAACGCCTCGCTCACTTCCGCGAGGTACGGCATCATGACCTCGATCGCCCGGCCCCAGTGCGCGACTTCCACGATGGGCTTGAGGCCGGCCATGGCCGCGCCCACCGCAAGGCCGAACAGCGCCTCGTCGAGCGCCGGCACGGCGACGACGCGCGTGGGCCCGAACGCGTCGAGCAGCCCTTGCGCGACCTTGATCGCGCCGCGGTTCTGCGCCACGTCCACACCGATGAGGAACACGTCCGCATCGGCGCGCATCTCGGAGGCGATCGCGTCGCGCAGCGCCTCGCGATAGGTCTGCTCGCCCGTCGCCGCGAAAACCGGCGTCGCGGGATGCGCGGGCTCGGGCGTCAGCGCATCGAGCGAGGCGAAGCCGAGCGGCTGCATGGCGCGCCGGTGCACGCCGGCCAGCACGATCGCGATGGGCGTATTGACCTTCACGCCTTCGGTTCCGGCCGGAACGAGAATGCGCTCCACGTGCCCCGCGTCCTCCGCCTCGATTTCGAGCGTGGCCGTCGCCGTCGCGATCTCGGCGAGCACGTCGCCCGCCGCCACCGCCTGGCCTTCGGAGACGTGCCAGCGCGCGATCTTGCCGTCGACCATCGACGGCGTGACAGGCGGCATGAGGATCTCGCGGCGCATGGGTTGGTCTCAAGCCTCCACGCCGGCGAAAAGATCGGACGCCTGAGGCGGCGCCTCGGCGCGCGCGGCCGCGGCGGCCCGCGCCACCTGATCGCGCACCTCTTTTTCGAGCGCCCTGAGCGCGGGCTCGGCGAGCACCGACGACGCGAGAAGACGCGCCCGCGCCTTGGCGACGGGATCGGCTTCCGCGATCCGCTTCTCGGCATGGCCGGGTTGCGCGGCGATGCCGCCGTGGCCGCGGTAGCGGAACGTCAGCATCTCGAGCAGCGTCGGCCCTTCGCCGGCGCGCGCCCGCGCGATGGCGCGCCGGCCCGCGGCCCGCACGCGGCGGACA
This sequence comes from uncultured Hyphomicrobium sp., assembly GCA_964386545.1. Classification (GTDB taxonomy): domain Bacteria; phylum Pseudomonadota; class Alphaproteobacteria; order Rhizobiales; family Hyphomicrobiaceae; genus Hyphomicrobium_C. The sequence continues at coordinate 28,817 of CAYLSI010000021.1, read as the reverse complement.
TCGATGCCGTCCACCTGCTCGCCCGGGATAGCGAACGGCTTGCCGCTCTCCGCGATGGCCGACGGCAGCGTGCCGAGCACGATCCCCGCGCCGGGCGACGCCGTGTTGTTGTCGACGATGAACACGATCGGCAGCTTCCACTTGGACGCGAGCTTGTAGGCTTCGAACACGCGGCCGCGCGCGGCCGCGCCGTCGCCGTAGAAGGCGAGCGTGACCGCCCCGTCGCCGCGATAGCGCGACGCGAAGGCGAGCCCCGCGCCGAGCGGCGCCGCGAGACCGGCCGATCCATGACCGCCGTAGAAATGATGATCGGGCGCAAGCATGCGAACGGTCCCGCCCTTGCCGCCCGAGAAGCCGCCCTGCCGCCCCATGAGCTCCGCCAGCACCGCCTTGGGATCGACGCCGCGCGCCAGAAGCGCGCCATGCGTGCGATAGCCGGTGATGACGGGATCGGTCGCGCGCGCCGCCATCATCATGCCGACGATGGCCGCCTCCTGGCCGATCGAGAGCGGGCAGACGCCTTGGATGACGCGCAGCGCATAGAGCTGTCCGGCCTTCTCCTCGAAGCGGCGGATGAGCAGCATGCCGCGATACGCCGCGATGTCTTCGTCCGGCGAGAACTCGAGATCCTCCGCGGGGGCCGGATGAAACACCGCTGCCATATCCACTCCTCTGTTGCCGCCCATCTCTCGCCGCCCCACCGAAACCCGCTGCCTCAAGAGGCGCGGGGCCAGGCGCGAGACGCCGTTGTCGAGCGAAGATGCCTTGCGATCAAGAAGACCACGCGACGGCGCGCGGAAAGGGTCCGCGCCCAAGGCACCTCGAACGACCCATAAAATCTGGGGCCTGCGCGAAGAGAACACAAGAACACGATCGGCGCCGTCCCCGCCTTCGAGCGCACGAGAGCGGCGGAATGGAGGCAACTGATACCGCACTGCAAAATCGCGACGGCTAGCCTTGAGGAAATCGCCCGGATGAAGCCCGGCGGCCCCGCTCAGCCCTTCGGAGCCGGCTCGGTGAGCACGCGATCCTGCGGCCGGGCGAAACCCAGCACCTCGCGCGCGATCTCTTCCACGAAATCCGGGTCCGGAGGATCGGGCCGCATCAGCGCCACGTCCCGCTCCAGCTTGGCGCGCACGGCCTCGAGGCTTTGGATCTCGAATTCGAGCGCGCTTTCGCGCTCGAGCAGAGCATCCCGCACCTCGAGACCGTGTCGGCCTTTGAGCGTGTGATAGGCGAAATAGGCCGTCAAACCTAGGCAGAGAAGCAACACCAGCGCCTGCCGGGGCCAACCTCGTCGATCATTTTTCGAATGACGCAGCACGGGCGTTCGTCGTTACGCGTTATGAGATCCGGGAACGATAAAAATCTAAGCCCTCGCCCCTTAAGACGAGGTAAAGCGCTGTCAGATCGAGGGATGCCGGCGTCCCGCCATAAAGGAGCATGGCCCCTTTGGAAACGAAAAAGCGCGGGGCCTCGCCGCCCGCCAGACCGTCGAAAGATCGGCCGGATCGGCGGCGAGGCCCCGCGCGGATGTGTGGGTGAGGCGGCTTAGACCGCGCGATCGCCCCTCAGGATACTGCGGCCGGCGTACTGCGCGATGTCGCCGAGCTCGCCCTCGATGCGGATGAGCTGGTTGTACTTCGCGAGACGGTCCGAGCGGCAGAGCGAGCCGGTCTTGATCTGTCCGCAGTTCGTGGCCACCGCGAGATCCGCGATCGTGGAGTCCTCGGTCTCGCCCGAGCGATGCGACATGACCGCCGTATAGCCCGCGCGCTGCGCCATCGCGACGGCGTCGAGCGTCTCGGTCAGCGTGCCGATCTGGTTGACCTTGACCAGGATCGAGTTCGCCGTGCCGGTCTTGATGCCCTGCGAGAGGCGCTTGGTGTTGGTGACGAAGAGGTCGTCGCCCACGAGCTGCACGTTCTTGCCGATGGCGTCCGTCAGCGCCTTCCAGCCGGCCCAGTCGTCCTCCGCCATGCCGTCCTCGATCGAGATGATCGGGAAGCGCGAGACGAGGTCTTCGAGATAGCGGGCCATGCCGGCGCTATCGAGCGTCTTGCCCTCGCCGTGCAATTCGTACTTGCCGTCCTTGAAGAACTCGGTCGAGGCGCAGTCGAGCGCCAGCATCACGTCGTCGCCCGCCTTGTAGCCCGCGTTCTCGATGGACTTCATGATGAAGGACAGCGCCTCGTCCGCGCTCTTGAGGTTGGGCGCGAAGCCGCCCTCGTCGCCGATGCCGGTGTTGTGGCCCGCGTCCTTGAGGTTCTTCTTGAGCGTATGGAAGATCTCGGCGCCCATGCGGACCGCATCCGCGCACGTCTCGGCCGAGACCGGCATGATCATGAATTCCTGGATGTCGATCGGGTTGTCGGCATGCGCGCCGCCGTTGATGATGTTCATCATCGGAACCGGAAGGACGTGCGCCGAGGTGCCGCCCACGTAGCGATAGAGCGAGAGGCCCGAAGCCGCCGCCGCGGCCTTCGCGGCCGCCATCGAGACGCCGAGGATGGCGTTGGCGCCGAGGCGGCTCTTGTTCGGCGTGCCGTCGAGCGCGATCATCGCGAGGTCGAGGCCGCGCTGGTCCTCGGCATCGAGGCCGATGAGCGCGTCGGAGATTTCGCCGTTGACGGAATCGACGGCCTTGAGAACGCCCTTGCCGAGATAGCGGCTCTTGTCGCCGTCGCGCAGCTCGTTCGCCTCGTGCGCGCCGGTCGAGGCGCCGGAGGGCACCGCGGCACGTCCCATCGAGCCGTCTTCGAGCATCACGTCGACCTCGACGGTGGGATTGCCGCGACTGTCCAGAATTTCGCGGCCGAGGATATCGACGATGGCGGTCATGGGCGTTTCCTTGGAAGTCGAATGAACGAATGTTTTTGTGCAAAGATGGCGAGGGACCCGGCGCAAACAAAACGGCTCCGCGAGGCCGTTGGCGTTGTAGCTGGGTTCGGCAAATGCGGAAAGACCCCTGTGGGTAGGGCGACCTACCCAGTGAGGCGGCCCTGATCCGCGGCAACCCTGAGGATGATGCGTAAATGGCCAACACAACGACCTATCGCGGCTCCTGCCACTGCGGCGCCGTGCGATTCGAGGCAAAATGTCCGCCCATCACCGGCGCGATGAGCTGCAACTGCTCGTACTGTCGCAAATCCGGCGGTCTTCTGAGCTTCATCCCCGCCAGCCATTTCATGTTGCAGAGCGGCGAGGAGAGTCTCGTCAACTATCAATTCAACAGGAAGGTCATCGACCATCTGTTCTGCCGCACCTGCGGCATCGGCAGCTTCGGACGCGGCAAAGGCCCGGATGGGACCGCCATGGTCGCGCTCAATGTCCGCTGCCTCGACGAGGTGGACCTCGACGGCCTCGAAATCAGCCACTTCGACGGAAAGAGCCTCTGACGTGTCTCGCGACAGCGCCCTCGTGCTTTTCTCCGGCGGCCAGGACAGCACCGTGTGCCTGGCCTGGGCGCTCGAAAGATATGCCCGCGTCGAGACGCTCGGCTTCGACTACGGCCAGCGCCACGCGGTGGAGCTTGCGCAACGGCGCATCGTGCGCGCGGAGATCGCCCGCACGTTTCCGGCCTGGGGCGCCCGCCTCGGCCCCGACCACACGATCGCCATGCCGGAGCTGGGACGCATCAGCGAGACGGCGCTGACACGCGAGGCCGAGATCGAGATGACGGAGGCGGGCCTGCCATCCACGTTCGTGCCGGGACGCAACCTGCTCTTTCTCGTCTATGCCGCCGCCCTCGCGGATCGCCGCAGCATCACGACGCTGGTCGCGGGCATGTGCGAGACGGACTACTCGGGCTATCCGGACTGCCGCGACGCGACCATCAAGGCGCAGGAGACGGCCATCGGCCTCGGGCTGGACAAGCCGTTCAAGGTCGAGACCCCGCTGATGTTCGTCGACAAGGCCGGCACCTGGCAGTTGGCCCATGAGCTGGGCGGCGCGCTGCTCGTCGCGCTGATCGTCGAGCACACCCATACCTGCTATCTCGGCGACCGGACGCATCGCCACCCCTGGGGCTGGGGATGCGGCACCTGCCCCGCCTGCGACCTCCGCGCCAAAGGATGGGAGCGCTGGCAAGGTTAAAACCGGGCGAGCACGGCGTGATCAGGAGGTGGCCTTCCCAACCTCCTCTCAGGTTCCTACCTTAGGGCGGCAAGCCCCACCGCAACGGAGCCCCTCCCCATGGCCGAAGCCAAAGAAGCCAAAACCGATCTCAAGAAAGCCGCCGAGAACCGCAAGGCCCCGCTCAGGACCCCGAGCGACCTCGGCGACAACGCCGTCCGCGACCTCTCGGGCGCGCTCAACGAGCTGCTCGCCGACGTCTTCGCGCTCTATCTCAAGACGAAGAACTTCCACTGGCACGTCAGCGGTCCCCACTTCCGCGACTACCATTTGATGCTCGACGAGCACGCGGCGCAGATCTTCGCCATGACCGACCCCGTCGCCGAGCGCGTGCGTAAGATCGGCGGCACGACGATCCGCTCCATCGGCCAGATCAGCCGCCTGCAGCGCGTCAAGGACAACGATGCCGACTATGTCGATCCGGAAGGCATGCTGGCCGAGCTGGCGGAGGACAACAAGGACCTGGTGGCCCGTCTGCGCGAGCTCAAAGACCTGACCGACGAGCACCGCGACATCGCCACCTCCGCCATGATCGACGTCTGGACGGACGAGTCCGAGCGCCGCCTGTGGTTCCTGTTCGAGGCCACGCGCCGCGGCTAGCAGCAACGCGGCTAGCGGAAAAATGCGTCAGAGCGCGATCGCCGGCCGCTCGTGCGGCCCGGCGGCGCGCTTGGCGGTATCGAGCGCAGCGACGCGCGCATCGAAGTCGAGCCGCAGGAGATCGTTCAGCGCGTTGTCGGACACTTCGTACTCGCCGCACCGCTTGCAGCGCACGACCAGCCCGTCATAGTCGCCTGGGGTGAGGTTTTCGGCTTCCGCGCCGCAGATCGAACACTGCATGCCCGCTCCTCGAGGATCGTCATCGCTCCAGCATTTTCCGACGAAGAGACGACCTCCTCGTCGTAGGAAAATGCGACACTCAAGACCCTAAGACCCGCAGAGACGGGCGAAGGTTCCGCGCGTCGCGGCCACCGGCCGCCCGCTTGACTTCGCTCCGCGAGCCTCTACGCATCGCCATCATGTATGCCGTCAAAGAGATCTTTTACACCCTGCAGGGCGAGGGCGCGAATGCGGGCCGCGCAGCGGTCTTCTGCCGCTTTGCAGGCTGCAACCTTTGGTCCGGACGGGAGGCGGACCGCGACAGCGCCACCTGCACGTTCTGCGATACGGACTTCGTCGGCACGAACGGCGCGGGCGGCGGCAAGTTCGCCTCCGCCGAGGACCTCGCGGCCGCCGTCGCCGCCGCCTGGCAGGGCGGGCGCGCGCATCTCTTCGTCGTCCTCACCGGCGGCGAGCCCGCACTGCAGGTCGACGAGCCGCTGATCGCCGCGTTGCATCGCCACGGCTTCGAGATCGCCATCGAGACCAACGGCACGCTGCCCGTGCCGGCCGGCCTCGACTGGATCTGCGTGAGCCCGAAGGCTGGCACCACCCTCGCCCAGACGAGAGGCGACGAGCTCAAGGTCGTCTACCCGCAGGAGGGGCTGGACCCGGCGAGCCTCGTGGACCTCGACTTCCCGCGCCGCTACCTGAGCCCCATGGACGGCCCCCGGCTGCAGGAAAACACCGACGCGGCCGTGGCCTTCGTCAAGGCGAACCCGGACTGGCGCCTGTCGGTCCAGACGCACAAGCGCATCGGCATTCCCTGACCGCGACGGCCCTCCCGGGCCTTTAACCCTGAGACGCCCGCCGAGTGCCCAGCCTGAGGGCCACACGAAGGAGCGGCGGTCATAATCATGCCGCAGCGCGGCCCATCATCCGCCCGCTAGCATCGCCCCCCAAAATCCCCTATGTGAGCGCCATGCGCATCTATAAGGAATTTCTATTCGAGGCCGCGCACTACCTGCCGTCGGCCCCCATCGGCCACCCGAACTCCCGGGTGCATGGCCACTCGTTCCGTGCGCGCATCGTCATCGACGGCGAGCCGAGCGCGGAGACGGGCCTCGTCTTCCACTTCGACGAATTGGCCGCCGCGATCGCCGACGCCCACGACGCCCTCGACCATCGCCTGCTGAACGAGGTCGAAGGCCTCGAGATGCCGACGCTCGAGCGCATCTCCATGTGGCTCTGGAGCCGCCTGCAGAACCGCGTGCCCGGGCTCGCCGAGATCCACGTCTCGCGCGACAGTTGCCACGAGGGCTGCATCTATACGGGGCCGGCCCGCCGCGCCGCGCTCGCCGCCGAATAACGAGAGCGTCCGATCCGATAGGCTCGGATCGGACGCTCTAGATCCTTGTTTTGTCGCATTTTCTTACGACGAACCGGTATCCACTTCGTCGGAAAATGCTCTAGGAGCACCGCCATGGGCAGCAAAGTGTCGGGCATCACCCTGCTCGGCGGCGCGACGGCCATTCCGGACAGCCCCGAGAAAGCCACCCTCGAACGCGTGCCGAACCCGCATGCCGACACGGCGTACGTGGCCCGCTTCACCGCGCCCGAGTTCACCTCGCTCTGCCCGGTAACGGGCCAGCCGGACTTCGCCCATCTCGTGATCGACTACGTTCCCGGCGACTGGCTGGTCGAGAGCAAGTCGCTGAAGCTCTACCTCGCCTCCTTCCGCAATCACGGCGCCTTCCACGAGGATTGCACGGTGGCCATCGGCAAGCGGCTGGCCACGCTGCTCGAGCCGGCGTTCCTGCGCATCGGCGGCTATTGGTATCCGCGCGGCGGCATCCCGATCGACGTCTTCTGGCAGACCGGCACCCTGCCCGCCGGCGTCTGGCTGCCCGACCAGGGCGTGCCGCCCTATCGCGGCCGCGGCTGAGAGAGCCTAGCCGCGCGTGTCCGGCGCGGGCTCCGCGACGGTCATATCGTTGCCCCGCCAAGTGAAGCCGTCGCCCGTCCACCCCTTGAGCCAGACGAACGGCAACGCAATGTCCCGCGCGATCCACGCCAGCGGCGACAGCCACGTCAGGTGCCAGCCGGCCGCTTTTGCGAGCACGAGCTCCGCGCCGTACCAGAGCCCGCCGGCGAGCGCGGCCGACGTGACGGCGTCGAGCCCCAGCGCAGGTCCCGCCAGCGCCGCCGCGCTCAGCGTCGGCACGCTGCCCACCAGAAGCTCCGGCGCGTAATAGAGCTGGAACGTGGCGCGCCGCAGCCGGGCCCAGCGCACTTGCCGGTCGAAGACCTGGCGCAGAGGACGCCGCCCGAGCGGCTGCTCGAACGGACGATCGACCAGCCGCACGCGCAAGCCCCGCCCCCGCACGACTTTCGTCGCCGCCGCATCCTCCGCGATCTCGACACCGAGCGCGCGGATGCCGCCCGCAGTATCGAGCAGCTCCCGCCGCCACAGCATCGACTTGCCCTGCGCGAAACCGAACCCGACCGCATCCGCCGCGAGCTGCCAGCGCGCCTGATAGGTGTTGAGGAACGCGCACTCCACCTCGGCCCAGAACCCCTGCGGGCGGCTGCCCACCGGCGGCGAGCAGACGAGCCCCGTATCGGGCCGTAAGGCGGAGAAGAGCTGGTCCAGGTAATCGGGCGGCATCAGCACATTGCTGTCCGCAAGGACGACCCAGGGATGCTGGGCGCCATCCCAGCCTTTGACGACGTTGTTGAGCTTGGGGTTCGGGCTCGATCCGTCGTCGCCGATAAGAAGGCGGGCGCGCACATGGCGATGCTCGGCGATCAGGCGGCGCACGAGCGGCACGGCGTCATCGGAGGCCCGCTGCGCACAGAACAGGATCTCGATGTCGCGATGGACCAATTCGAATGTCGACCGCAGCGTCAGCTCGTCCAGCGGATCGAGTCCGCAGACGGGCCGCACGATGCTGACGGGCGGCAGCGGCCGGGCGTCGATCCGCGAACGCCGCACGCCGCTTACGCGCCACACGGCCAACGCCGTGGCGAGCCCATGCGCCAGCAGCATCGCCGCGCAGAACGTGAGCGCAATCCATTCCATGGCCGTGAGCGGTCTCCTCGCGCAGCATTCTCGATGCAATGCGTTGCGCTCGTGACTTGGCGGAGTCCCATGACAGACCGATGACACATGAAGCGGACTGCGTTGTGCTCATCCGTCACGGAAGCCTCGCATGCGCTGCCTTCCGATGGCCCGACGAGCGCCAAAAAACTGAGATCGTTGTCGGCTAAGACTCCCGCCATCACGCAACAACGAGTCATGAGGCTGCATGAGCATCACGTCCGACACCCTCGCGCCCGGCGACGTCATCGAGATCAAGTATCGCGTCTGGCGCGCGCCCGGCAGCGGATCGGATCACGTCATCGAGCGCTGGATCACGGCGCAAGTCACCGTGTGCGAGCCGAACACGCGCCCGCTCGCCCGCCTCGCCGACGGACAGGTGACCGAAATTCGCGACTTCATGAGCTGGCGCCTGGTGGCGCGCGGCCGCGACAGGCGCCGTGTTGCGGAGGCCGCCTAGCCGACAATCGGCCTTATCCCGCGGAGCGCGGTGTCGGCGTTTCCGCCTGAACCAGCACGGGGCGGCGTGGCGACGCACCTTTCTTCGGCTGAGACGCCGCCTTGGCAGCCGGCTTTTTGGACGCGGCCGGCTGTTTCGCAGCCGGCTTCGCGCGCTCGCCGAGTTGCTTTTCCAGCGCTTTGACGTCGTTCCGCAGCTTCGTGACCTCGGAGAGGATCAGTCCGAGCGTCTCTTTCTTGGTGAGCTTTTTGCCCATAGCACGGCCCTCGTATCCACGTTGCCGATCGTCCGGACCTTCGCTGACGCGGCAGGCCCAGAGCGAGCATAAGGAGCCGGCGGGCGCCCTTCTTTGGCGAATGAGATAAAATTTGTGTGGCCAAAGTGTAACGCCGGACCTCCCCGACGGAACTTTGCGGCGCGACGCGCGTAACTCCCGACGGACGGACGACCACCCAACCGTTGATCGTTGATGAGGGTGATCCAGACGAGGGAGTGTAGCGTGAGCCTGATTTTGCACGACGAACTGATCATGGCCTACACGGACGGTGAATTGCCCCCGCCGTTGGCCGAATGCGTTCGCCACGCGATTGCGAGCGATTCCGCTGCCCGCTCGCGCCATGACGTCTACGCGCAGACCCGCAGCCTGCTGGCCCACGCTTTCGACGGCGTGCTGGAGGAGCCGCTGCCCCCGCGCCTGACCGCCACCTTCGAGCGGCCCCGCTAAGTCCGAGACTCTCCGGCCCAGAAATCCCGGATCAGGCCGGCGCACACCTGCGGCTCTTCGCATGGCCACCAGTGACCGCACTCGAGAATATGGGCCTGCGCACCCGTGACCTCGGCCATGCGGCGGGCAAAGCGCGGCTCGGCATACGCATCGCGCGCGCCCCACAGAACGAGCCCCGGCGCCCTGATGTCGCCCGGCTTCGGCTCCCACTCCCGGAACACGTCGCGCCCCGAGCGGTAGAGGCCCAGGATGCACCGCTTCATCGTGTCATCGATCCGCTGCACGGTTCTCGCGGCATCCGCCGCGCTGAGCCCCACCCGTTCCAGCATGGCGTTGGCAAGCGGCGGCACGAACCGCTCCATCGCCTTTTCGCCGGCGCCCGGCGTCTGCCAGAGCCGCGCCGTCGGATGCCACGTGTAGTCCGCCGTGACGGGCGCGCCGCCCGCCACCCAGCGGCGGACGAGGCCGGGATGCGTCGCCAGCACCCGCACGAGGAGGATCGAACCCCAATCGTGCGCGACGACGTCAAGCGGCCCCGACAGCGCGGCGAGCTCGCCCGCGATCCAGTCCGTGTATCCTTCCTTCGTCGGTTCGAACCCCTCCGGGAGCGGACAGCCGAACCCGGGCAGCGCCAGCGACACCGCGTCCGGCACGTCGAGCGCGGCGCGCAGCGGCTCCCACACCGCCGCCGTGTCCGGCACGCCGTGAATGAAGACCGTCGTCATGCGCGCCCCTCGAAACCCGTTTCCATCGTCCTACGTCTCTCCGCCCGCGGCCGAAACCTCGGATCGATACGCCGCTCTTCACGTAATTTTTGGACGAACATGGCTTGATCGGGAACGTCCCCGCAACGGCGGGCCTGCAACGGATAGGAACGAGCCGTGCCCGAGACACCGCCTTTGGCCGCCGGCCGCCGCATTGTTGTACTGACCGCGCAAGGAACCTTGAGCCAGATCGTGGTCAATGGCCTCGCCGAGCGCCTCGGCCCGCTGGTCGTCGTCTCGGAGACGCCCGAGACCCGGGGAGAGATCTTCCGCCGCCGGGCCAAGCTGCTCGGAACGATCCCCGCGCTCGGCCAGGTTGCGCTGGGCGTTGCCATGCGGTTGGACCGCCGCCGGCGCGCCAAGCTCGAATCGGTTTGGAAGAAATACGGCCTGAAGCCCGTGATCGATCCCGCGATCCCGGTCCACGCCGTGCCGTCCGTCAATTCCGACGAATGCCGGGCGCTCCTGAAAAAGCTCGCGCCCGACGTGGTCGCCGTCTACGGCACGCGGCTGCTCAAACCGGCAACGCTGGATTCGGTGCCGGCCCCGTTCGTGAACTACCACGCCGGCATCACGCCGAAGTACCGCGGCCAGGATCCCGGCTATTGGGCGCTCGCCACGGGCGATGCGGAACACGCGGGCGTCACGGTCCACCTCGTTGACGAGGGCGTCGATACCGGGGCTGTCCTCTACCAGGAACGGGTGCAGTTTTCGCCGCAGGACAGCCTTGCGACGTATCAGCACGTGCAGGCCGCGACGGCCCTGCCGCTGTTCGCGCGCGCCATCGAGGATGCGCTCGCCGGACGCCTCGCGCCCGTCAAGGTCGATCTACCCTCGATGAAATGGTTTCCGCCGACGATCTGGACCTATGTCCGGATCGGCCTCACGCGCGGCGTGTGGTGAAGCATTCGGGATCGACACGTTTCTTGGGGGATTTCTTGGGGTCGCGCCCCCCTGAGAAACCGAACCCTTGAGAAACACTGGTCGGAGCGGGGAGATTCGAACTCCCGACCCCTTGCTCCCGAAGCAAGTGCGCTACCAGGCTGCGCTACGCTCCGCCCGACCGTGTTTTTCACCCTCCGCGAAGCGCGCGAAACGTCTTTGATGCGTTGATCAAAGACGGATCCCACACAAGCCATCGCATGAGGGTCAGCGACCTTGGGCCGGCAAGCGGCCGGGTCGCGAGGCGGCTTTATAGCGGCCAGACTCGCGTTGAGCAAGCGAGACGACCACCAGAATTTTCCTGCCGATCCAGTTGCCCCGGCGCAGGGGTGTCACTATGGTGCGGCGCTCGAAACCAGGGCACCCATGCCCTGGTTCGCGGTGGGACGTAGCCAAGTGGTAAGGCAGCGGATTTTGATTCCGCCATTCGGAGGTTCGAACCCTCCCGTCCCAGCCAAATCCCTCAAAGAATTACTTCTTCTGGAGACCCTGCATCGCCTCGGTGACGAGACGGGCGAGCTCCTGCGCCTGCAGGCCATAAGCCTGCATCTGCGACTGGGCGAAGCGGCTCTGGTGGGCGAGGATTTCCTGGATGTCCTTGGCGCTGGCGAGGTCGCTCGCGAGGGCGAAGGCGGCTTCGGCGTTCTGCTTGGCGAACTTCGTCGCGCGGTCCTGGACGGCGCGGAAGCCCGAGGACATGTCGTTCGCCGGCAGAGACTTCGTCCAGAAGCCCATCGCCTGCGTCATCGCATCCATGAACTGGCCATAGGCGGCGCGCGCCTGGTCAACGTTTTTCTCAGCGAGATCACGCATTTGCTGGGGGATCTCGAACGGGTTCTGGGACATGAGCTTCTCCGGCTTTCAGGTCTAGGTCAGGGTAGGTATTGGTAACGCCTCGCGGTCGTTAATCCTATCGCCTTCTTTGCGAGCGCTCGGCTGCTTTTTCCGGCAAACCGCGTTCACTCGGGCAGAGGCATAAACTCTTCTGCGTCGGTCGGCACCGGCTCAAACCGCCGCGCCTTCCAATCGGCCTTGGCCGCACGGATACGGTCCTCAGACGAGGACACGAAATTCCACCAGATATGGCGCGGCCCGTCCATCGGCTCGCCGCCCACCAGCATCAGCCGCGACATCGTGTTCGCCAAGAGGGAAATCCGGTCGCCGGGGCGAAAGACGAGCAGCCGGCCCGGACCGAAGGTCTCGCCGCCGACGTCGATCTCGCCCGAGACGACGAACACCGCGCGCTCGTCGTAATCCGCATCGAGCGGCAGCACCGCGCCCGGCGCCAGCGTCGCTTCCGCATAGAAGCACGGATGCGGGAACTCGGCCGGCGACTCTGCCCCGTAGAGCGCGCCCATGATCACGCGGACCGTCTTGCCCTCGCCCGAGAGACGCGGCAGCGCCGCGCTGTCGTAGTGTGCGAACTGCGGCGCATTCTCCTCGTGCGTTTTCGGCAGCGCGGCCCAGGCCTGAATGCCGAACAGGCGCGAGGCCGCGGCCCGCTGTGCAGCCCCCGTGCGCTCCGAATGCACGATGCCGCGGCCGGCCGACATCAGGTTGAGCTCGCCCGGCCTGATCAGAAGCTCGGTGCCAAGGCTGTCGCGGTGCATGAGCCCGCCGTCGAAGAGGTAGGTGACCGTCGCGAGACCGATGTGCGGATGCGGCCGCACGTCGATGCCCTCGCCGATCAGGAACTCGGCGGGCCCCATCTGGTCGAAGAAGATGAAAGGGCCGACCATCTGCTTGCCCGCGGCCGGCAGCGCGCGGCGCACCTCGAAGCCGCCGAGATCGCGGGCGCGCGGCACGATCACCTGCTCGATGGCGTCGCACGTGCGTGCGTCGCCGGGCTTCGGATCCTCGCAGGGTTGCCAGCTCATCGCGCACCCTTTTGTTGCGCATCCTCTTGCACGGTCTGCCGACGCGGCTCAAATCGAAGTTCGCCCTTGCATGCCGCGCCGAGGCGTCAGAGATAAGAACGCGATACGAGCCGCCCCGCAAGGCGGGATTGTCGACCGAGAGATCCATACCGATGCCGACCGACGACGCTTCAGACGTCATTGATGCCGCTGCCGCCAGCCTCGGCCTGTCGATCGCGCCGGAGTGGAAGCCCAACGTGCTCATGTTCTACGAGGTGGCGCGCACCATGGCGAAGATGGTGGAGGCGACCGGCGCCGCAACCGCGGCAGAGGCCGCTCCCGTCTTCACGCCGCATCTCGGCGAAACGGCCACGCAGAAATGACGAACCGTGATCTTCCCGCGACCGCCGCGGCGATGGCGAAGGCCGTCGCCCGGGGCGACGTCACCGCCGAGGCGCTGGTCCGCGCCGCGCTCTCGGGCATCGACACGCACGACCGCGACATCGGCGCCTTCACCGATGTCACGCGCGAGCGCGCCATCGCCGAAGCGAAAGCCATCGACCGCGACAAGGCCGAGGGCCGCGCGCTGGGCCCGCTCGCGGGCGTGCCGTATGCCGTGAAGAACCTCTACGGCGTGACGGGCCTGCCGACGCGCGCCGGCTCGAAGATCAACGCCATCGATCCCCCGCAGGAGCGCGACTCCCTTCTCGTCCAGCGCATGCAGGCCGCCGGCGCCGTGCTGCTCGGCGCGCTCAACATGGGCGAATACGCTTACGACTTCACCGGCGAGAACGCGCACTATGGCCCGTCGCGCAATCCGCTCGACGTCACGCGCATGACGGGCGGATCGTCGGGCGGATCGGCGGCCGCCGTCGCCGCCGGGTTCGTCCCCGTTGCGCTCGGCTCCGATACGAACGGCTCGATCCGCGTTCCCGCGGCCTTCTGCGGGCTCTATGGCCTGAAGCCGACCTATGGCCGCCTGCCGCGCACCGGCACGTTTCCGTTCTGCGACAGCCTCGATCATCTCGGCCCCTTCGCGAGGACCGTGGAGGATGTGGCGCTCGTCTACGATGCGTTGCAAGGCCACGACGCTTACGATCCCGTCTGCGCGGATCGCCCCGCCGAGCCCGTGATTGGCGCGCTTCCGAAGGGCCTCGACGGACTGCGGATCGCCAAGCTCGGCGGGTATTTCCGCTCCGATGCCGAGCCCGGCGCCCTCGACGCGCTGGACCGCGCGGCCAAGATCGTCGGCGCGGCGACCGAGATCGACATCCCGCGCGTGGCCGAAGCGCGCGCCGCGGCGTTCCTCATCACGAATGCAGAGGGCAGCGCCCTGCACCTTGCGCGGTTGCGGACGCGGCCGGCGGATTTCGACCCCGACACGCGCGACCGCTTTCTCGCCGGCGCGCTGCTGCCGGCGAGCTGGTACGTCTCGGCCCAGCGCTTCCGGCGCATGTTCGAGGCGACGATGGCCGAGATCTTCGCGCGCCACGACGTGCTGCTCGCGCCCTCCGCGCCGTGCGCGGCGCCCAAGCTCGGACAGAAGACGATCGTGCTCGGCGGGCGCGAAGTGCCGCTGCGCGCCAACATGGGGATTTACACGCAGCCGATCTCGTTCGTCGGATTGCCGGTGGCCGCTGTTCCGCTGCGCGTGGCCGGCGAGCTGCCGTACGGCATCCAGGTCATCGCCCCGCCGTGGCGCGAGGATCTTTGCCTGCGCGTCGCCGCCGTACTCGAACAGGCCGCCGGCCTCGACGCCCCCGAGCGCTCATAAGCCGCGCGGAGAGCCGCGCGTTCCATCGACTTGTGTCGTCGTTTTGTGGCATCGTTTTGTGTCGTCGTCTTGCGCGTCTGGATCCCGGCCTTCCACGCGCAGCATGGCTTCGCCATGACGCCGGGATGACGTTTGACGATGGGGAAACGTCGAGCGCCGCAATTGACGTCACACCGGCGCAGGCCGGTGTCCAGACACGTCACCGCATCGCCCGGCACACATCCATGCGCAAGCGCGCTTCGCTCCGAATGACGAAGCAGGCCTAACCCCGGCGCACGTGGCGCAGGCTGGGCGACGCGGGCGCGCCGAACGTCTGTCGGAACATGCGCGCGAAATGCGCCTGATCGGCGAAGCCTGCTTCATGCGCCGCCCGCGTGAAGCTCGCCCCGTGCGCGATCGAGGCGATCGCCCGCCGCAGACGTTGCCAGCCGCGGAAGCGCCGGAACGGAACGCCCACCTCGTCGGCGAACAGATGCTGGAACCGCGAGGCCGAAAGCCCGGCTCGGCGCGCGACCTCGATCACCGGCTCCGGTTCGTCGGCGCCGATCGAGAGATCTTCGACGACGCGCGCGATACGCGCATCCATCGCCCGGGCGGCCCGCGCGGCGCCAAACCCGACCATGTCCTCCAGCGCGGCCGGCACCGACGCCGCCCCGTCGCGCGCCTCGTAGAGGGCGCGCACATCGCGGGTGATCATGCTGACGCCGGTGAGGATGCCGTCCGCCTCGACGCCAGCGCGAACGAGCGGCGCGAGCGTCTCCGCCCGCCCGGCGCTTGGCTCGAGATAGAGCACGGCCAGGACATCGCCGGCGATGTCGAACTCGTAAGCCACGCCCGCAGGGATCACCGCCGCTGGGCACGTCTGCCAGCGCCCGCCGCCGAGCCCGAGACGGAACGGCGCATAAAGCCCCATCAGCATCACGGGCACGCTGTGCGCATGCAGGTCGTTCTTCTGCAGCGGCCCCGCGAACAGCGCGCGGGCCCCATCCAGATGCCAGATCGGCAACAGGGCGTTCGCGGCGGAACCGTCAGCCGTTCTCGCAGCACGTTCGTTCAAGCGCGTCCCTCTCGAGAGCGATTACCGTCCCCGCCGATAGCAACTCGGAGACCCGGGCTCAATGACGAAAATGGACTTCAGGCTGAACAGACGGACCGCCCTGACCTCGC
Organism: uncultured Hyphomicrobium sp.; assembly: GCA_964386545.1. Lineage (GTDB taxonomy): Bacteria > Pseudomonadota > Alphaproteobacteria > Rhizobiales > Hyphomicrobiaceae > Hyphomicrobium_C. The sequence goes on along the minus strand of CAYLSI010000021.1, from coordinate 13,077 downwards.
TCGCCGCCGTCGCCGCAGCGCCGATGGCCATCGCCGCGAGCGCCCGTCCCGTCGCCGCGGCCGCGCCCCTGCTCGGCGCCGCTCAGCCGCGCCACTGGCGCTACAAGCTCGGCGCGTTCGAGCTGACGGTCATCGCCGACTCCGAAGCCTTCATCGACGGGCCCTTCCCGATCATCGGCGCCAACGCCACCGAGGACGAGGTGCGCGCGCTGATGCGCGACAACCTCCTGCCCGAAACGCGCTATCAGCCGGGCTTCTCCCCGCTCGTCCTGAACACCGGCCGCGAGCTCGTGCTGTTCGATACCGGCAACGGCGAGAACGGCTTCGTGCCGCGTCCCAACGGCGGCTGGCTCGCCGCCGGGCTCGCGCCCGCCGGCATCCGCGCCGAGGATATCGACGTCGTCGTCCTGAGCCACGGCCATCCCGATCACGTCGGCGGCCTCATGGAAGGCGGACGGCCGCTCTTTCCGAACGCCCGCTACGCCATCAGCGCCATCGAGTACGACTACTGGGCGCCGGAAGGAAAACACACCGGCGACCTCGAAAAGTTCGCCGCCGTCTTCCGGACCAACACCAAGGCCATCGCGGACCGCTTCACGTTCCTGAAACCCGGCGATGCGGTCGTGCCCGGCGTCACCGCCATCGAGGCTTACGGCCATACGCCGGGCCACCTGAACTTCCGCATCGAAAGCGCGGGCCAGGCCATCTACTTCTGGGGCGACTGCGCGCACCATCAGGTGGCCTCGCTCGCGCGGCCCGATTGGCACTGCGTGTTCGACAACGACAAGGAGCAAGGCGCCGCCACCCGCAAGCGCGTCTACGACATGCTGGCGACGGAGCGCATTGCCGTCATCGGCTATCACATGCCATTCCCCTCGGTCGGCTATATCGAGCGCCAGGGGCGGAGCGGCTACCGCTGGCTCGCGCACACCTACCAGCTCAACCCCTAAACTCTGGGCGCGATCCCGGTTAACCTCCGTATCTGGAGGTTCGCCGTGCTCACCGTTTCGATCGCTGCCGCCGTTGCAACCATGCTGCTGATGCCGGGGCTTCTCGCGGCCGTGCTCGTGCGCGGCCGCGGGATGCCGGCCCGGCTGCTGCTCGTCGGCGCGGCGACGTTTCTCCTGTCGCAGGCAATCCGCCTGCCGCTGCTGCAAGGACTGACGCACCTGTTCGCGTCCGGCGCTCTGCCCGCGCCGGATCCGGCCTATACGATGGCGTTCAATATCGCCGTGCTCGCGTTCACGGCGGGCCTGTTCGAGGAAACGGCGCGCTACATCGCGCTCCGCAAGGTCATTCCCGAGGCGCGCTCGTGGACCGCGGCCGTCACCTTCGGCGCGGGCCACGGCGGCGTCGAATGCCTGATCCTCGGCGGCCTCATGGGCCTGGAATTCGCCAACATGCTGGCGCTGGCCGGCACGTCCGCCCTGCCCGGCCTCACCGCCGACCAGAACGCCGTGCTCGCGGCCCAGGTCCAGCACTACTGGTCCACGCCGCCCTACATGCCCTGGCTCGGCGTCATCGAAAGGGTCTCGGCCATCACCTTCCATCTCGCGATGGCGGTCCTCGTGCTTCAGGCCGTGAAACGCCGCAACCTCGGCTTGCTGGCGCTGGCCATCGCGCTTCACACGGCGACCAACGCGTTGGCCGTCGCCGCCCTGCAAGCCTACGGGCCCGTCGCGGCCGAAATGCTGCTGCTCGCAATGGCGGCCGCGGCCGCCGCCTACCTCGTGGCGACCCGCCGCCGCGACGCCGAAACGGCCGCGCGTCCCGTGTGACGAGACCCGCCTGACGGGACCGCATGGGGCATGGCGACGGGGCGTCGCCTTTGCGGGGCGCCCTCTCATCGCCTATCGTCCCCCCCGAATTGTCGGATCCGCGGACCCATGACGCACGAGCTGTCCTTCAAAACCTCGATGAGCTTCACGTATGGCGAGCCCTCGCCCGTGAGCCCCGGCATCGTGCGCATCGTCGCCAACAATCCGAGCCCGCTGACGTTCAAGGGTACGAACACCTATCTCGTCGGCATGACGGAGCTCGCCGTCATCGATCCGGGTCCCGCCGATCCGGCCCATCGCGCCGCGATCCTGAAGGCCGCCGCCGGCCGCCCCATCCGCCAGATCGTCGCGACCCACGCCCATCGCGATCACATCGACGGCGCCGCCGCGCTCCAGGCCGAAACGGGCGCCGCCGTGCTGGGCTACGGCCGCCAGACGTTCGCCCCCATCGGCCCCGAGACCACGCCGCAGGGGTCCGAGTTCATCGACTTCGTCTTCGAGCCCGACGTTCTCGTGCACGACGGCGACGTCATCGAGGGCCCCGAGTGGCGCCTCGAAGCCATCCACACGCCGGGGCACGCGCCCGATCACCTCTGCTTCGCGCTGCTCGGCCGCAACATCCTCTTTTCCGGCGATCACGTCATGGCGTGGAACACGACGCTCGTCGCGCCGCCCGAAGGCTCCATGGCCGACTACATCACGTCGCTCGAGCGCCTGCTGCAGCGTCCGGAAGCCGTCTATCTGCCGGGCCACGGCGGCCGCATCGACGAGCCGCAGCGCACCGTGAAGGCCTACCTGCTGCACCGGCGCTGGCGCGAGGATTCCATTCTCGACGCCATTCGCGGCGGCGTCGGCACGATCGAGACCATCGTCCCCGTGGTCTATCCCACGATCGAAGGGCGGCTCGTCAGCGCGGCCGCGCTCTCCGTGCAGGCGCACGTGGAGCACCTGATCGCGCGCGGCCTCGTCACCTGCGACGGCTCCCCGACCTGGGACCAGCCTCTTTCTCCGGCGTAGCGCGCTTGCCAGCCTTTTCGCGCGCCTCTTTCGCGGCGGGCACCGTGGCGTCCATGCGCGCCTGGATTTCCTTGATCAGCGCGCGGATGCGCTCGGCGTTGCGGCCCATGTCGCCGCGGCCGAAGCGGGAGGCCGAGCGGATGTCGACGGCGCTGGAGTCCTCCCCGCCCGCCACGCGGATAGCGACGTCGTCGGAGAAGCCCATGACGAGCGTGCGGTCCACCGCCTCGATGGCACCCGGCGAGCCGCTCTCGCTGTCCGGCGGATCCTCGCGCACCAGCTCCATCTTGAGCCGCTTCACCGCGTCGATGACGAGCGCATACGTTTCCTCGCCCGACCGCGCCACCGTCATCGTGCGCAGGTCGGGATACGCCTCCTTCTGCCGCTCCGCCCATTTGCGCGCGTTGTAGGCCACCGGGTTGTTGCCCGGCCCGCGCAGCGTCGCCGCGGCCGTGAACGGAGGCGGATTGTCGGGATCCGTCGTGATGTCCGACAGCATCGGGTAGTCGCGCAGCCAGACCTGGTAGAGCAGCGGGATCGTGAGCAGTGCGAGGCTGAGACAGACGGCGAACAGCACGCGCGCCGTGCCCGGGCGGCCGGTGTTCCAGATGGCCAGCGCGGCAACGGCGGCGGCGCCGATCGAGAACACCGCGACCGCCATCGCCACGGCGACGAGGTTGAACGCCACCGGCGTATCGATGCCGATCAGCCGGTGCAGAAACGCCGTCGTGACCAGAAGCCCGAATGCGAACAGCGCGGCGCGCGTCGCCCAGCGGCTCGACGCCGGCTCTCGTTCCGGAATGGCAAGCATAACAAGCGGTCTTCCTTGCCTCGTGGTGGGACTCGGCGGACATTAACCGCAGATTGGGACGAATTGTAGCGCCGCCGCTCCCGCCGCGGCGCCGTCCTGCCCGGACCTGTGGAGGACGATCCGTGATCGGGCGGCCAACACTGCGTAAAATCGAGCGCGCAGCGCGCTGGCCAGCGTGCGCCCGCGCGGGCGTCGGCGCCGTGCTCGCGATGGGGTTCGCGGCCGCCACGACCACCGCCCGCGCCGAGCCGGATGCCGCCGGCCCTCCGGCGCTGACCGTCGCCATCCTCGACCTCGCCGAGGCCCCGGGCCTCGCGCCGCCCAAGCCCGCGCGCGTCGAAAGCGCACCCTGGCGCACCTCGTTCGGCTCGGAGCGCACGACCCGGCGCGAAAAGAAACCCACCGCCGAAGACGGCCCCATGGGCCTCATCGCATCGGCAGATGCGGTGCTGATCCAGGGCGTTCACGCGGCTGCCCCGCTCCGCCGCCTCTTTCCGCCCAAGACGTGGCGGCTCGTCGTCTCGCGCGCCATGGCGGGGGCCGATGCGAGCTTCGCCTCCAATCCGCGCCTGCCGCCCACCACGGCCATCGCGATCAAGGCGCGGGAGGACCTGCGCGTCACGGCCCGCACGCGCGAGCTTCGGCTGACGGACGCGGAGGGGGACCCCGCAGCCGAAGGCGCAGCCTCCGCCACCGCCATCCGCATTACCGCGCCGGGGCGCGCGATCTGGCTCGCCTCCGTCGTGCTGCCGGCCGGATGCCGGGACGAAGCGGCCTGCGCAGCCCGCGCAGGCCTCGAAGCCTGGCGCGCGACCAAGCGCGGCGAAGGCGCGTTAACCCTCGTCGGCGGCCGCACGCGAAGCCCCGAGGCTGAGGCCCCTCCGGATGCGCCGCCGAACTGCGCCGCGCACGGCATCGACTCGGACCTGCGCGCCGAGCCCCTCGCGCTCGCCGCGCCAAGCGCTACGCCCGTCACCGGTTGCATTACCATCGTCCGGCTCGAAAACTGACCCCAACCGCCGGGGGCCTCGCGCCGGCCGACGCCGAGCCGGCCGCCGCACGCGCGTTTCCCAACCCGAGCCCGAGCGGCTATAACGGGACGCGCCAAATCCGCCAACGTGCCGTCATTGGATCATGCCGTTCCGCTTCAAACTCGACGAGCCGATCGAGAAAGGCTTTCGCCGTATCGGCGCCGAGCAGATCGAGCGGGCGCGCCGGCACGTGTCCGCCGGCGTCGACGCCGCGACCGAGATCCACGAGGCGCGCAAGGCGTTGAAGCGCGTGCGCGCGCTGCTGCGCATCGGCCGCGATGGCTTGGGCGAGGCGGTCTTCCACGCCGAGAACGCGCGCTTCCGCGAGATCGCCGCCCGGATGGCGCCCGCCCGCGACCGGCACGTGCTCTTGCAAACGCTCGCGACCCTGGCCGCAACCGCGCCGCCCGCGGCCAAGGGCGCCGTCGCACGGTTTCAGAAGGCGATCGCGCTCCCCACCGAAGCCGAGCCCGAAACGGTGGATCGCGCCCGCATCGCAGGTGAATTGGATCGCGCGCTCTCCCGGTTCAAACGACTGCGCCTCGCGCCCGACGAGTTCGCGACCATCCTGTCCGGCCTGACGCGCAGCTACCGCCGCGCGCGCAAGAGCTTCGCCGCGGCCTACCGCAACGGCGACGACGAAGCGTTCCACACCTGGCGCAAGGGCGTGCAGGCCTATTGGCGCCACATGGCGCTCGTGTCCTCGGCCTGGCCGGACCATTTCGCGGCCAACGTCGCCGCCGCCCGCGAGCTGTCGCAACGGCTGGGCGAGGACCACGATCTCGCGCTCCTGACGATGGCGCTCGCAGACCTCTCGCCCGGCACGCTTTCGGATGCGGACACGGCCACGCTCGAAAAGCTCATCCAGCAGCGCCAGCAGCGTCTGCGCATGGCCGCGCGCCCGCGCGGCGACCTGCTGTTCTCCGAGAAGCCCGAGGCCCTGCGCCGCCGCATCGGCGCATTGTGGCAGGCCGGAACGGCCAAGCGGCGCGTCGACCGCGCGCTCGAGGATGCCGAAGCGCGAGACGACCCGGCCGCGCAGCGCCTCGCCGGGGAATGATCCACGCGGCGCAGGATCGCGTAAGGAGAAGCCTGCGGCAGCTTGAGGCTTGCCAGCTCGCGCAAAGCGCGCGAGGGATGCCTAAAAAATCCGATAATCAAAAAGCCTGCGCCGACACGCGGGTATAGCGGGTACAGGGAGGCCCAGCCGGATGTTGACACCTCACGCTCCGGACCGAGATGCGGATCGCACGCACTGGCCCAAGGATCACCCGGATGTCGCCCACGGACGGGTGGGCGTCCTGCTCCTGAACCTCGGCACGCCCGACGGCACGGACTACTGGTCCATGCGCCGCTACCTCAAGGAGTTCCTCTCGGACGAACGCGTCATCGAGGAGCCGAAATGGAAATGGTGGCCGATCCTGAACTTCATCATCCTGACCGTCCGCCCGGGACGCAAGGGCCGCGATTACGCGACCATCTGGAACAACGAGAAGGATGAGGGGCCGCTGAAGACGATCACGCGCTCCCAGGCCGAGCAGCTCGCGGCGCGCCTCGCGTCGCATTCGAACGTGGTGGTCGACTGGGCCATGCGCTACGCCAACCCGACCACCGAAAGCCGCATCAAGGCGTTGTTCGAGCAGGGGTGCGACCGCATCCTGCTGGTGCCGCTCTACCCGCAGTATGCCGCCGCCACGACCGCCACCGCCGCCGACCACGCCTTCCGCGCGCTCATGAAGATGCGCTGGCAGCCCGCCGTCCGCGTCGCGCCTTCCTATCACGACGAGCCCGCCTATATCGCGGCCCTCGCCAAATCCATGCAGGCGAGCCTCGCCAAGCTCGACTTCGAGCCCGAGCGCATCATCGCGACCTTCCACGGCATGCCCGAGAAGTATTTCGCCCAGGGCGACCCCTACCACTGCCAGTGCCAGAAGACCTCGCGCCTCCTGCGCGAAGCGCTCGGCTGGCCGGCCGATCGCTGGCTGACGACGTTCCAGTCGCGCTTCGGCAACGACCCCTGGCTGCAGCCCTACACGGACAAGACCGTGGAGCGCCTCGCCGCCGAGGGCATCAAGCGACTGGCGCTCGTGGCCCCGGGCTTCTCGGCCGACTGCCTCGAAACCCTGGAAGAGCTGGACGGGGAGAACCGCCACATCTTCGAGGGCGGTGGCGGCGAGAAATTCGCCTACCTGCCGGCCCTCAACGACAGCGACGAGGGCATCGACGCCATCGAGGCCGTCGTCCGCCGCGAGCTTTCGGGCTGGCTCTGAGGCCGCGGCCTGCCGCCGAAAACCCCACGCTGCTTCTGCGTTGCATCTGCGATTCAGATGCCGCAATGCGAAAGAACGCGCCCCGAGTTCCCTAAGGAACATCAAAAGGTAAGGTTCACCACATATCTTCCCCCTTCGCGTCATGAAACGCGCATAGTCTAACGCGCATAGTCCAGAGCCAATAGAACCGTGATCTGACAGATCGCGGCCAAAGCAATGACTGAAGGGATTTCGAGATGAGCGGTTTTGAGGTGTTCGGCCTGTTGCTGATCGTGCTGGCGGCATCCGTGCTCTGGTCCACGGTCAAGGTGGTCCCGCAGGGCTTCCACTACACCGTCGAGAGCTTCGGCCGCTACACGCGCACCCTGAGCCCCGGCCTCCATTTCCTGGTCCCCGTCGTCGAGCGCGTCGGCCACCACGTCAACGTCAAGGAGCAGGTGATCGACATCCCGAGCCAGGACGTCATCACCCGTGACAACGCCATGGTCCGCGTCGACGGCGTCGCGTTCTTCCAGGTTCTGAACGCGGCCAAGTCGGCCTACGAGGTCGACAACCTCGAGCACGCCATCGTCAACCTGACGATGACCAACATCCGCACCGTCATGGGCTCGATGGACCTCGACGAGCTGCTCTCCAACCGCGACAAGATCAACGCCCAGCTCTTGAACGTCGTCGACCATGCGACGGAATCGTGGGGCGTCAAGGTCACGCGCATCGAGATCAAGGACATCGCCCCCCCGCGCGACCTCATCGACGCCATGGCCCGCCAGATGAAGGCCGAGCGCGAGAAGCGCGCCCAGATCCTCGAAAGCGAGGGCCTGCGCGCCGCCGCCATCCTCAAGGCCGAAGGCGAGAAGCAGGCCGTCGTGCTCGAAGCCGAAGGCCGCCGCGAAGCCGCCTTCAAGGACGCCGAGGCCCGCGAGCGCGCCGCCGAGGCCGAAGCCAAGGCGACCGAGCTGGTGTCGAACGCCATCTCCGGCGGCAACGTGCAGGCCATCAACTACTTCGTCGCCAACAACTACGTGAAGGCGCTCGAAGCGCTCGCCAAGGCGCCGAACCAGAAGGTGATCATGATGCCGCTCGAAGCCTCGTCGGTCATCGGCACCATCGGCGGCCTCGCGCAGATCACGGGCGAAGCGTTCGGTGGCGCGGCCAGCGCCATCACGGGCGCCGCCCCCAAAACGCCGCCGCGCGGCGGCCCGAGCGTTCCCACGTCGAAGCCGTAATTGGCTGACGCGCACTGCGCGCTATAATCGCCTGCCCCGACGATAGCCTCTGGAAAACGAGCATGTCCGTCCTCGCTGATCTCTTCTACGGTTTGGGCCACTGGAACTGGTTCATCTTCGGCCTTGCGCTGATGGCGCTGGAGACGGTGATCCCGGGCGTGCATTTCCTGTGGTTCGGCCTCTCGGCGATGATCGTCGGCCTGCTGCTGACGGTGTTCGTCGCCCTCGGCGCTGGCGACGTCATGACCATGCCCTGGCAGCTCGTCCTCTTCGCGGTCATCTCGGTCTCGACGGTCTTCTTCGTGCGCCGCTTCGCCAACGCGCAGGATGTGGACAGCGCCGACCGCGATCTCAACCAGCGCAGCGCGCAGTACTTCGGCCGCGTCGTCGTCGTCGAGGACGAGATCACGAGCGGCCGCGGCCGCGTGCGCGTCGGCGACACCCTCTGGATGGCATCGGGCCCCGACACGCCCAAGGGCGCGCACGTGCGCATCACCGGCGCCAACGGCAGCGTGTTCACGGTCGAGCCGGCCTGAGCCGGCCCGCCCCGGCGGCCTGCCGAGCCGCTTAATCCCTCCTTAACCGCCACTCCCTAGTGTCGGAAAATAGAGTGTCGAAAAATGCGCTGCAAATCGCGTTCGATTTGCACGTCTCGCGTGTGCGTTTGCGTGTGGAACTATCCTCATGGGGCGCCACGTGGCAGTGGTTTGGCGGTTGGGTTTGATCCTGTTGGGCTTTGCGGCAGCCACGCTGACCGCAGCCGTGATCCATGCCCCCGGCGCCGCCGCGCAGACCTCCGGCAGCGCCCGCAACCCATCATCCAGCGCCTCGCCCGTCTACGGCGGAGCCGCATCTACGCGCGCCGACCAGGGCGCATCCGCGCGCCGGCCCGCGGCCGATGCCGACGACGGCGCGGCCGCTTACGAGACCCAGGCGAAGCGCCCCAAGCGCAGCCTCTACGACGATCCCGACGCCGAGTTCAACGAGAACGAGGACCGCGCGCGCGACGCCGACAGCGAGACCGCGGACAACCCCGACCCCTTGAACTCCGCGAGCGGCGAACCCGCCGACGGCGAGCCGCAGGCGCCCCTCGACGGCGCGCCGACCGAGGACGGCGTCATCGACCTTTCCGACGCGACGCCCCCGGACGACGGCGCCGACCCGCTGCGCGACACGCGCCCCTCGGAGGACATCGACGTCTTCTCGAACCCGCCTGCCGGGCACGACCCGCTGCTGTTCCAGGTCGAGGACGTCGACCCCGTCACCGACGATCGCCGCCCGGCCCGCCTCGCGCGGTTCGAGCCGTACGATCCCGTCGGCATCCGCGTCGGCAGCTTCGTGTTCTTTCCGGAGATCGAGATCGGCGGCCTCACGACCAGCAACGTGCTGAACTCCCCCGTCGCCCAGTCCGACATCGCGGCCGAGATCGCGACCACCTCGCGCCTCGTCTCGAACTGGTCGCGGCACGCGGTGGAGCTGCGCGGCACGACGTTTACGACCTATCACGACGACTTCCCGTCCGAGGACGACCGCGCCTGGGGCGCCGAGGCGCGCGGCCGTCTCGACATCACGCGCCGCACCAACGTGCAGGCGATCCTCGGCCACGACCGCACCCAGGAATCGCGGACGGCCATCGACGCTTCCACCGCCGGCGAGCGCGCCGACGTGACGGTGAACCGCGCCGAGGTCGCGCTCAACCACCGCTTCAACCGCCTGTCGGTCCAGTTGCGCGGCTCCGTTTCGGACACGACCTATTCCGACACGAACGGCATCAGCAACGCCGACCGCGACACGCTCGAGACGCGCCAGATCGCGCGCGCCTCCTGGGAGTTCAAGCCGACCTTCTCCGCCTTCGCCGAGCAGGAGCTGAACCAGCGCGAGAAGAGCGCCCTGCCGCCCGACGGCATCAGCCGCGATTCCGAAGGCACGCGCACGCGCGTCGGTCTCGATTTCGGCGCGAACGGCGCCATCCTGCGCGGCACGATCAGCGTCGGCTACGGCCAGCAGAACCCCGACGACAGCCGCCTGCGCACGGTCGAGACGTTCCTGTTTGACGCCAACCTCGCCTGGCGCCCGAGCGAGGTCACGTCGTTCCTGCTGACCGCGCAGAGCGACATCTACGACACGACGACCACGAACTCCGGCGGCGTCGTCTCGCACCGCGTCGGCCTCGAAGCACGCCACGCATTCCGCCGCTACCTGATCGCGACGGCCGGGCTCACCTACACGGTCAACGACTACGACGCGGTGACGACCCGCGAGAACCAGCTCCTCAGCTATCTCGGCGCGGAATATTACGCGAGCCCCGAGCTGGTGCTGTTCGCGCGCTATCAGCACCTCAACTTTGACTCAAACGAAGTAAATCGTGACTACGAGGCCGACGAGTTCCGCGTCGGCGTCCGCCTTCGCCGGTAGTCCCGCCGCGCACACCGTCACGACGGACATCGCGGGCGATGCACCGCGTCCGGCGCCTTATGCTCAGCCGGAGAGTTGCACGCGGCTCTGCACGGTTTAGATTGATCATTCGTTGATTCGCTTCGGGAAATAAGCGCATGCCACCCGCAGATCGCGCATTCGAACGCAGGGAGCCTCCCATGTCAGACCGTACGCAATTCGCCGTCGGCAACCGCAAGGTCGCGATGATGCCGCGCATCATGAAGCGCTCGCTGCACGTGGTCATCGCCGCGGCACTGACGGCCGCCGTCGTTCTTTTCGTCATGATGGTCAATGGCTTCCTGGTCGGTCGCGGCGGCTCGCTGGGCGGCGTCGACGTGTGGCTGGCGTTCATCAAGCGCAGCGACATCATCGGCACCATCATCCTGACGGCGCTGGTCACGACGGCGTTTCTCTACTGGCAGCGCGACAAGGAACGCCGGTAAGCCGCGTCCCGCTCAAACGCCGTAGACAAGAACGATCAGCGACAGCAAGAGCGCAATAACGCCACAGCCGATGACCTGCTCCGGCGGCGTTGAGTCGCCGTATCGGGCAGGAAATCGCTTGCCCTGACGGCGATAGCTGAGTCCCCACAGGACGAGCGCGCATCCCATACCGAAGATCGGCAGAAAGAGGATGAGCGTCATCGCGCCTCCGATCGGTCCGTCTTATCCATGACCTGCGGACGGACCATCACCACCGTCCCCTATTGCGCCGACGAGGTGATCTGCCGCCCCGGAAGCGCAGGCTCAGGCACCAACGCCTCCGCCTTGCGCGGCGCACCCGCCATCTTCTCCTTCGCGAGCGCGAGCGCGGCGACGTAATCCGGCTTGCCGCTGCCGAGCAGCGGAACGCTCGGCACGAGCAGGATGTCGGCCGGCACCATCAGCTCGTTGGCGCCCTTGGAGCGCGCAAACCGCGCGAACGCATCGCGCGTCGCGGACGCGTCCGTCGTCATCAGCACGAGCCGCTCGCCCTTGCGCGCATCCGGCAGCGCCACGACGACGCTCGTGACCGCCGGCCATAACTCGGTGGCGAGCGCCTCCACTGCCGAGAGCGACACCATCTCGCCCGCGATCTTGGCGAAGCGCTTGGCGCGTCCCTTGATGGTGATGAAGCCCTGCTCGTCGATGGCAACGATGTCGCCCGTATCGTGCCAGCCGTCGGCCGGCGGCTCCAGCACGCCGGGATTTTCGGCGCGCATGTAGCCGAGCATGACGTTCGGTCCGCGCACGTAGAGCCGCCCCGCGCCCTCGATGCCGGGCACAGGCTCGAGCCTTGCCTCCATCAGCGGCGACAGACGCCCGACCGTGCCGCTCTTGTTGGCGAGCGGCGTGTTGATCGCGAGAACCGGCGCCGTCTCGGTGACGCCGTAACCTTCGAGAATGCGAACGCCGAACTTCTCCATGTAGATCTGGCGCGTGCGGTCCTTCACGGCTTCCGCGCCGGCGAGGATCAGGCGCACGCGCGCGAAATCGTAGGGGTGCGCGGCGCGCGCGTAGCCGTTGAGGAACGTATCGGTGCCGAACAGGATGGTCGCGTTCGAGCCGTACACGAGCTCCGGCACGATGCGATAGTGCAGCGGCGTCGGATAGAGATAGACCGGCACGCCCGCGACGAGCGGCATCACGAGACCGGCCGTGAGGCCGAACGAGTGGAACACCGGCAGGACGTTGAACACCTTGTCCTGGCCGTTGACCGCAACACGCGTGAGGCTCTGCATGGCGTTGGCCAGCATGTTGCGGTGAGAGAGCACGACGCCCTTCGGCAAGCCTTCCGAGCCGGACGTGAACAGGATCGCGGCGGGGTCGTTGGGGCTGCGCTCCACCTGCGCGCGGCTGCCGGCCAAAAGCCCCCGCACCTTGTCCGCGAGCGAGATCGAGGCGCGCACGTCCTCGAGATAGACGATCCGGCAGCGCTCGGAGAGCTTCGCGACGACCGGCTCCAGATGCGCCTTCTCGATGAAGGCGCGCGCCGTCAGCACCACCTCGACGTTGGCGGCGAGGCACGCCGCGTCGATGTTCTGCGGGCCGGCGGTGAAATTGAGCATCGCCGGCACGCGCCCGATCGTCTGCAGTGCGAAGAACGTGACGGCCACGCCCGCCGAGTTCGGCAGCATCACGCCGACGGCCGCGCCCTCGGGCGCGAGCGGGGCGAGCTTCGCGCCGAGCACCTGCGCGCTCGTGATCAGCTTGCCGTAGGAGAGCTGCGTGCCGAGCGGATCCTCGATGGCGGGCTTGCCCGTATCGCGCGTCGCCTTGGCTTCGGCGAGCGCCGAGAACAGCGTCTGGTCGAGGTTCGCGGTCTTGACCGCGGTCTCCACCATGAGGTCCTGCATCGCGAGGCCCGCCGCCTGACGGCGCGCCTTGCCCTTGAGATGATCCGGCACGGAGAGCTTCACCGGCGGCAGGATCGTCACGGTCGTCTTCGGAAAGAGGGCCTGCTTGCACTGGAAACGGTTGAGGTAGCCGAAATAGCTGCGCTCCGGCCCGTCGATGCGCACCGGCACGA
>CAYLSI010000020.1:0-54959 GCA_964386545.1 uncultured Hyphomicrobium sp. | reverse complement strand
TGCCGATCAGCGGCCGCCGTTCGTGTCCTTGAGCTGGATCTGATAGGACGCCGAGGCGCTGATGATCGTCGTTTCGGTGTTGGTGCCGCGCTGCATGTTCGATTGCACGTTGAGGCGGGCGAGCTGGCAGCTCAGCGCGATCGTCGCGAGCAGGTTCTTGCATTCGGTGCTCGCCATCTCGTACATGGCGCGCCGCCCGTTCTCGAGCGCCTGCTTCTGGTCGTCGAGAGCCGTCGACCGCACCGGCAACACGAGGCTGTAGGAGACCGTGACGTCGACCGGGCGCGGCCCGAGGCGCCGGTCCAGGGACTGTGCGCTGGCCGGCAGCGAAGCCGCGACGAGCAGGAGTGCGAGAACGGGGAGCGGCGAACGGGGGGCACGCATGGCGATGAAGACCTTGATCGGGGGCGCAAGCTGTGCCTGATCATGCGGCCAAAAGCAGTAAACTGTTCACCCATGCCCGCGCTCTTCCTCGCTTAAGGTAAACCGGGCGCAAACATCAATCCGACGCGGAGGACGCATGTCCATCACGATGCACGAAATCGCAGTGCCGAGCTTCACGAAGCATCTCGAAGCGCTCGATGCGATCCTCGACAAGGCGGTGGCCTATTGCGAGGCGAGGAAGATCGAGCCGGAGACGCTGCTCATGGCGCGGCTCTATCCGGACATGTACACCTTCAAGAAGCAGGTGCAGTCGGCCTGCGATTTCGCGAAGCTCTCGGTCGGCCGGCTGGCGGGGCTGACGCCGCCGGTGCACGACGACAGCGAACGGACGTTCGCCGATCTCAAGCAGCGCATCGCCGAGACGCTCGCGGTGCTGGCCGAGGCGGATCCGTTCGCCATGAACGCGGCGGCCGACAAGCCGTTCACGATCAAGGCGGGGCCGCGCGAGCTGCACTTCACGGGGCGCGAGTATCTCCTGCATTTCGCGCTGCCGAATTTCTATTTCCATTGCACGACGGCCTACGGGATCCTGCGCCACAACGGCCTCGACATCGGCAAGCGCGATTTTATGCGTCGCATGCCTCCGGCATGACATGCGTCACACGCCTCCGGCATGACATGCGTCGCACGCCTCGGGCATGACATGCGTCACACGCCTCCGGCGTAACGGATGAGCGGGCCGTCGGCGACGGAGGGCGAGATCGAGCGGTTCATAGTGGTGACCGGCGGGCCGGGGTCGGGGAAGACCACCCTGGTCGAGGCGCTTCGTGCGCAGGGTCTCGCCGCCATGCCCGAAGCGGGCCGTGCGATTATCCAGGACCAGGTGGCGATCGGCGGGACGGCGCTTCCCTGGGCCGACCGGCTCGCGTTCTCGGAATTGATGCTCGGCTGGGAGCTGCGCTCCTGGCGCGAGGCGCAGGCGCATGCGGGCCCGGTCGTGTTCGATCGGGGCGTGCCGGACGTGGTCGGGTATCTGACGCTTTGCGGGCTTCCGGTGGGCGATCATGTCGCGCGGGCGGCCGAGCTTTGCCGCTATCGGCGCGAGGTGTTCATTGCGCCGCCTTGGCCCGAGATCTTCACGCAGGACGCGGAGCGCAAGCAGTCCCTCGCGGAGGCCGAGGCGACGTTTCATGCCCTCGCGGGCGCCTATCGGCGGTGCGGCTACGAGCTCGTGGCGCTGCCGCGCGCGCCGGTCGCGGAGCGTGTGCGCTTCGTGCTGTCGCGGATGGGGTGAGGCGGAGGGCGACCGGCGGCGCGGCCCCTCTGCGGCACGGGCGCCCGCCCGCAGAAACGGCCAGGATTAGGTGCTTCGCATCGCTTGACTTCGGGCGCGCGAACACGTATTTCGACGCTTCGCTTTTGCATCGCCCGACCGGGCGCATGCGGATTGCGGGAGTAGCTCAGTTGGTTAGAGCGCCGCCCTGTCACGGCGGAGGCCGCGGGTTCAAGTCCCGTCTCTCGCGCCACTTTTCATCAAAAATCGCGTGGTTTGCAGGCTGCAGCCGGATGCGGCTGGCCCCCTGTTTGCGGGCTCAGACCCGACGCTCCTCGGCGAAGGCGTAGGCGTTGCCGCCGGAGGCCTTGGCCCGGGCGAGGGCGTGATCGGCCTGGGCGATCAGCGGCTCGATGCTCGCGGGCGGGCGGTAGGTCAGTGCGATGCCGATGCTGACCGTCGGTTTCGGCTGGCCCAGCTCGCCCCACGGCGCGCTCTTCTCCGCGAACACCTCGCGCAGGCGCTCGGCCATCGCCGCGGCCCGCTCGCCGTTGCAGCCCACCAGCAGGATGCCGAACTCGTCGCTGCCGAGGCGGCCGATGTTGTCCGCGTTGGGCAGGCCCGAGCGGGCGATGCGCGCGAACGTGCGCAGGATCTCGTCTCCCGCGTCGTGGCCGTGGCCGGCGTTGATGGCCTGCAGCTTGTCGACGTCGCACAGCAGCATGGCGATGGGGGTCTGCGCCTTGCCCTGCTCGGCGGCAAGGACGTTGCGGCAGCGCAGGATGAAGGCGCGCCGGTTCAGCGTGGCCGTCAGGGGATCGTTCGTCACCATGCTCTGCAGGAGAAGCTGGAACTCGTTGCGCGCCGCCATCACGCTCGCGACGTTGATGGGCGCGAGCGCGATCAGCGCGACGCCCATGCGGATCGAGAGCAGCGACGAGACGGAGTTGAAGTCGGCGCCGACGAAGACGATGCCCTTGGCGATCGCGACGAGCGTCCAGGCGCTGAAGACGAACGTGATGAGCGCCGTGATGGGAACGCAGTAGACGAGCGCGCACCATAGAAGGGCCGGAACCGGGAAGGCGAACACGCCGGGGCCGCCGATCCACCAGCTCGCGGCGCACGATACGATCAAGGCCAGGACGGGCGCCGTGTTCGCGAGCGACAGGCCGCCGAGAATGTCCCTGCCGACCTCCACCAGCGGCTTCCTGAAAACCGGGAACGTCAGCACGACGGGCAGGATGATGATGAAGTTCACGAACTCGGTGGTGAACCAGAAGAGCCAACCCTCCATCGCTCCGCCGTCGAAGAGCACCGGGTTGGCGACGAAGCCGACGCAGCCCGAGGCGGCCGACGCGGCGGCGGCGATGAGCGCCAAATAGAGGACGGAGAACGGCCGCTTGAGGCAGCGGTCGTGCACCTCGAGGCGCATGTAGAGGAGGTAGCCGACGACGACGCCCGCGAGATTGCCGAAGGTGAGCAGAAGCGTCTTGGGCAAGGCGGCGCCGGTCGCGAGATCGGCGGCGAGATAGGCCGCGACGGCGGCCGTCCATCCCGCCGGCGTCGCAAGGCGCGGATGGCGGACGAAGAGCCCGAGCAGGAGCGCGTTGGCGGGCCAGATGGCGGCGAGCAAGCCGGCAGGGCGCGTCGCAATTCCGAAAAGGCAGGCGGCCAGCACCACCGAGAAGACGATCAGCGTATCCCGGGCGGATAACGTCCGGATGCCGTAGCGCGCGCCCAGGACAGTCTCTGCACTTTCGGTGGACATGTTTTGTCGCCAGGCTCTCGGTTTCGCCGGCAAACTATTGGCGCGCCGCAGGTGGCTCAAATCCATGTATTGACGCGCGACAACTGGACCACCGCATAACGTTGACGCCCGCAGCCCACGCCTTGCGGCGCGGCTGGCGGGCGGATCAAGGATATGCCTGCGCGCTGCGGTTGTGTCAGGAGGCCTCCTGCACTCTGGGCGGCGCCTCGCCGGCCTGCGCCGCGCGATGCGACGGCGCCAGCGCGCCGTTGAAGAGGCGATAGCGGCGGACGACCATCTTCTCCACTTCGAGCACAATCATCAGAAGGAGACCGGCTCCGAGGATGAGAATGCCGTCACGCAGCCCGAGCGGGCGCGTGTCGAAAATCTCCTGCATGACCGGCAGGTACGTGAACGCGAGTTGGGCGAGCACCACCGCCGCGAGCGCGGCGAGCACGGCGGGGGTGCCGGCCGCGCCGCGCAGCGTGAACGAGGTCATGTGCAGGTAGCGCACGTTGAACAGGTAGAAGATCTCGAACACCACGATCACGTTGACGACCATCGTGCGCGCGGCCTCCACGCCGTGCCCGCTGTTCAGCGCGTAGAAGAAGATCGCCAGCGCCCCGGCCGTGAACAGCGCGGAGACGAAGACGATGCGCCAGACGAGGAACGGCGAGAGGAGCGGCGCGTCGGCCTGGCGGGGCGGGCGCTGCATGACGCCGGGCTCCTGAGGCTCGAACGCGAGCACGAGCCCGAGCGTGACCGTCAAGATCAGGTTGATCCAGAGGATGTGCGCGGGCGACATCGGCATCGTGAAGCCGAACAGAATGGCGGAGATGACGGCGAGGCATTCGCCGCCGTTGGTCGGGATCGTCCAGGCGATCACCTTGCGGATGTTGTCGTAGACGGTGCGGCCTTCGCGGACCGCCGAGACGATGGAGGCGAAGTTGTCGTCGAGCAGCACCATCTCGGAGGCTTCCTTCGCGGCCTCCGTGCCCTTGCGGCCCATGGCGATGCCGACGTCCGCCTGCTTCAGCGCGGGGGCGTCGTTCACGCCGTCGCCGGTCATGGCGACGATGGAGCCGTTCGCCTGAAGGGCGCGAACGATGCGCAGCTTGTGCTCGGGATTGGTGCGCGCGAAGACCTCGGCCTCTGCGGCGAGGCTGCGCAGCTCCTCGTCGCTGGTTTTGTCGAGGTCGGCGCCGGTGACGACGTCGGGACCCTCCGCGAGGCCGAGCTGGCGGGCGATGGCGGCGGCGGTGGCGCCGTGGTCGCCGGTGATCATCTTGACGGAGATGCCGGCGGAGCGGCATTCGGCGATGGCCTGGATCACCTCGTCGCGCGGCGGGTCGATGAAGCCGATTACGCCGAGAAAGGCGAGGCCGTGCTCGACGTCGGCGAATTCGAGATCCGGGTTCTCGGATGTGGTGCGCTTGCAGGCGAAGCCCAGCACGCGCTGGCCTTCGGCGGCGGCGGCTTCGATCTGGCGCGTCCAATAGGCGGGATCGAGGGCACGCGTGGCGCCCGACCGCGTCACCTCGACGGCGCATTTGGCCAGGATGGCCTCCGGCGCGCCCTTGACGAAGATCTCGGTGCCCGTACCGCCCGCGTGGCGCGTCGCCATGAAGCGATACTGGGCATCGAACGGGATCTCTCCGGTGCGTGACCATTCCCCGCGCACATGCTCGGGATTGAGCCCGGCCTTCATGGCGAGCGTGACGAGCGCGCCTTCCATGGGATCGCCTTCGACGCGCCATTGCCCTCCCGTTTCGCGCAGGTGCGCGTCGTTGCAGAGGAGCCCGCAGCGGATGAGCGGGGCGGCAGCTTCGAGCGCCTCGACGTCGTCCGCCGCGTCGCGCGAGGCAATCTCGCCGCGGGGGGCGTAGCCGGATCCAGAGATCACGAGCACATGCTCGGGCGTGACGATGCGCTGGGCGGTCATCTCGTTGCGCGTCAGCGTGCCGGTCTTGTCGGAGCAGATGACGGACGTGGCGCCGAGCGTCTCGACGGCGGGCAGGCGGCGGATCACGGCGTTGCGCGCGGCCATGCGCTGCACGCCGATGGCGAGCGTGATGGTGATGACCGCGGGCAGGCCCTCCGGCACGACGCCGACGGCGAGCGCCACGACGGCGATCAGCGCGTCCGGCCAGGCATAGCCGCGCACGAGCGTCGCGAAGGCGAACAGCAGCGCCGCCGCGCCGATCGCGAACCAGGTGAAGCGCTCGCCGAAGCGGTTGATCTGGCGCAAGAGCGGCGTCGTCAGCAGCGTCACGTCCTGGATGAGGGCGCTGATGCGACCGATCTCCGTGTCGCCTCCGGTCGCGACGACGAGGCCCGCGCCCTGGCCAGCGGCGACGAGCGTGCCCGAGTAGGCCATGCCGGTGCGGTCGCCGAGGGGGGCGGCGGCGGGAACCGGGCCTTCGCGCTTTTCGGCGGTGACCGATTCTCCCGTCAGCATCGCCTCGTCGATCAGGAGGCCGTGCACGCGCGTGAGCCGCAGGTCGGCCGGCACGCGGTCGCCCGCCTCGATCAGCACGAGGTCGCCGGGAACGAGGTCGCTAGCGGGGACGCTGATGCGCGCGCCGTCGCGCCAGACGCTGGCGTGGGGCGAGATCATCTTCTTGATGGCGGCGAGTGCCTTCTCGGCCTTGTCCTCCTGGATGAAGCCGACGATGGCGTTGATGGTCACGACGGCGACGATGACGCCGGCATCGATGCGGTGGCCGAGGATCCAGGCGGCGACGGCGGCGGCCAGCAGGAAGTAGATGAGCGCGTTGTTGAACTGCGCGAGAAAGCGCAGGACGGGGCTGCGGCGCGGCGGCTCGGGGAGCGCGTTGGGCCCGTGCACGGCGAGCCGGCGGGTCGCCTCGGCCGTCTCGAGGCCGGTCGGCGTGGTCGAGAGGGTGCCGAGCAGCGAGTCGACAGGGGCGGCGTGCCAGACGGTTTCGTTCGTTCGCGGGGCAGTCGACGGCGCGCTCATTTTGGGTTCACTCTCCGTTCCTGCCGCGCGGACCCGGGCGGCTCTGGGCGTCTTCTCCTCCGCTGGAGGATCAGCGATTGGAGCCTTTTAGGAAGCTTCGCGGAAGCCCCAAATGACCGAGATCAATAAGGCGGGCAAAGAGGTTGGCTTTCGGACCCCTCCGGAGGGCGACGGGGGGATAGGACCTCGGTAGCTGTTGCGCGCGAGCGGCCCGATGGGTTAACAGACAGGGGAACGATTTTGCGTTGCGGCAGGGCTGCGGCGCCCGCAGGTGCGGCCTCGGAAGGACGACGGATGAACGAGCTGCTCACAGCCTATCTTCCTCTGGCGGTGTTCATCGGCGTGGCGCTCGCGATCGGCGCGGCGCTGCTGGTGGCGCCCTTCCTCGTCGCCTACCGCAATCCGGATCCCGAGAAAGTCTCGGCCTACGAATGCGGCTTCAATGCGTTCGACGATGCGCGCATGAAGTTCGACGTGCGGTTCTATCTGGTCGCCATCCTCTTCATCATCTTCGATCTCGAAATCGCGTTCCTGTTCCCGTGGGCGGTGGCGTTCGGCGATCTCGGCGCGTTCGGGTTCTGGTCGATGATGCTGTTCCTCGGCGTCCTTACGGTTGGCTTCATCTACGAATGGAAGACGGGAGCGCTCGAATGGGATTGATCGTTCCGCCCGAGTTCAGCTTCGACAAGGCGCGCGAGGGCGCGGGTGGCGGCTCGTCGCTCGTGAAGCCGGGCGATCCGTTCTTCACGGAGCTCTCGAACGAGCTCGGCGACAAGGGCTTCCTCGTCACCACGACCGACGACCTCATCAACTGGGCGCGCACGGGCTCGCTGATGTGGATGACGTTCGGGCTCGCCTGCTGCGCGGTCGAGATGATGCAGGCGTCGATGCCGCGCTACGATCTCGAGCGCTTCGGCTTCGCGCCGCGCGCTTCGCCCCGCCAGTCGGACGTGATGATCGTCGCCGGCACGCTCACCAACAAGATGGCGCCGGCGCTGCGCAAGGTCTACGACCAGATGCCGGAGCCGCGCTACGTCATCTCGATGGGAAGCTGCGCCAATGGCGGCGGCTACTACCATTACTCGTATGCCGTCGTGCGCGGCTGCGACCGCATCGTGCCGGTGGACGTCTACGTGCCGGGCTGCCCGCCGACGGCGGAGGCGCTCGTCTACGGCGTGCTGCTCTTGCAGCGGAAGATCCGGCGCACGGGCACGATCGAGAGATAGTTGATCGCGACGGGCCGCAGGCGGCCCGGCCTCGCGCAGTTTGTTCGCCGAATGCGCCGCCGTGGAGCGGCCCCGGGGGTCCTGATGCTCACCGAACTCGACACACACATTTCCGGGAAGCTCGGGCCCAAGGTGCTCGACCGGCGGATCGCGGTGGGCGAGCTGACGCTCACGGTTGCCGCGAACGAGATCGTCGAGGTGCTGACGTTCCTGCGCGACGACGCCCGCTGCCGCTTCGAGGTGCTGATCGACATCTGCGGCGTGGACTGGCCGCAGCGCGCCAACCGGTTCGACGTCGTCTATCACCTGCTGTCGCCGCGGCTGAACCAGCGCGTGCGCGTCAAGGTGCATGCCGACGACGAGACGCCGGTGCCGAGCGCGATCCCCGTCTATCCGGCGGCCAACTGGTACGAGCGCGAAGCCTTCGACATGTACGGCATTCTGTTCTCGGGCCATCCGGATCTGCGCCGCCTGCTGACGGACTACGGCTTCCAGGGCTATCCGTTGCGCAAGGACTTCCCGCTCACGGGCTACGTCGAGGTTCGCTACGACGACGAAGCCAAGCGCGTCGTCTACGAGCCGGTGAAGCTCGTGCAGGAATTCCGCTCGTTCGATTTCGAGAGCCCCTGGGAGGGCGCGCATTACGTGCTGCCGGGCGACGAGAAGGCCAAGCCGTCATGACACCCGTCGACCAGGTGCGGCTCGACGTGCTGGTCGACGAGGCCGGGCACACGGCGGACGCGCTCTCGGAGGCGCGCGGCGCGCCGGTGGGCTTCGACCGTGAGTCCGTGGCCTGGGTGGAAGGCTTCATCGAGCGCGCGCGCAAGCGCTATGCGCCGGACCAGCAGCCCGAAGGGCTGATCATGACGCTCGGCTGCTACCTCGGCGCGGCGATCATCGAAGCGACGAACGGCGCGTGGTTCGACGACGACGTGGGCGGGACCGGCGTCGGCTTTCCCTCGGGCGACATCGTGTTTCCGTTCGCGAAGGTGCGCAAGCAGTTCGAGCAGGGCGTCGAGGGGGGCGAGTCGATCTTGAGCTTCTACACGGTCAGCGTGAACTATATCGCTGCGGGCAAGCTGCAGACGGACGGGGCGGCATGAAGGCGACGCTCGCACCCGGCGCGACGGCGCGCCTCGCGTTCACGGTGCCGGTTCAGAAGACGGTGCCGCATCTCTATCCGGAATCGCCGGACTTCAGCGCCATGCCGACCGTGTTCGCGACGGGCTTCATGGTGGGCCTGATGGAGTGGTGCTGCCTCGAAGCGCTGAAGCCGCATCTCGATCCGGGCGAAGGCTCGCTCGGCATCCATATCAACGTCTCGCACAGCGCCGCGACGGTGCCCGGGCAGTCGGTGACGGTCGACTGCGAATGCACGAGCGTCACCGGGCGGCGCGTGGCGTTCAAGGTGACGGCGCACGACGGCGTCGAGGTGATCGGCACGGGCACGCACGAGCGCATGGTCGTGCCGTGGGATCGTTTCGTCGGCCGCGTGAACGAGAAGGCGGCGCGGGCGGGGCAGGCCGCGATCGCCGTTCCGGGAGGTGCCGCGTGAGCGAGCCGACGGCCGAGGAAACCGTGACCGGGCGCTGCCTTTGCGGCGGCGTGCGCTACCAGCTCGAGACGGCGAAGCGCGAGGTCGACGTCTGCCACTGTGGCATGTGCCGGCGCTGGTCGTCGGGGCCGTTCATCGCGTTCGGCCACGAGGGCACGATCGCGTTCGAGGGTGCGGAGAACGTCGGCGTCTACAAGTCGTCCGAATGGGCGGAGCGTGCGTTCTGCAAGGTGTGCGGCAGCCCGCTCTACTACCATCTGCTGGGCAGCGGCTTCTATGCGCTCTCGGCCGGCACGCTCGACGATCAATCGCGGCTCACGCTCTCGCAGCAGATTTTCATCGACGAGAAGCCGCCGTACTACGATTTTGCGAACGATACGCCGAGGCTGACGGGTGCGGAGTTCATCGCCGCGTTCGAGGCCGCGAAGGCTGCGGAGAAAGACCCCAATGGCTGAGACAGAGATCCGTCCGTTCAACATCAACTTCGGCCCGCAGCATCCGGCGGCGCACGGCGTGTTGCGCCTCGTGCTCGAGCTCGACGGCGAGGTGGTGGAGCGCGTCGATCCGCACGTCGGCCTCCTGCATCGCGGCACCGAGAAGCTGATCGAGGCGAAGACCTATCTGCAGGCCATCGGCTATTTCGACCGGCTCGACTACGTGGCGCCGATGAACCAGGAGCATGCGTTCTGCCTCGCGGCGGAGCGGCTGCTCGGCATCACGGTTCCCCGGCGCGGGCAGCTCATCCGCGTGCTCTATTCCGAGATCGGGCGTCATCTCTCGCACCTCCTCAACGTCACGACGCAGGCGATGGACGTCGGCGCGCTGACGCCGCCGCTCTGGGGGTTCGAGGAGCGCGAGAAGCTCATGGTGTTCTACGAGCGCGCCTCGGGCAGCCGCATGCACGCCAAGTATTTCCGCATCGGCGGCGTGCATCAGGACCTGCCGGCCGCGCTCGTCGACGACATCTACGCGTGGTGCGATCCGTTCCTCAAAGTGCTCGACGACATCGAGGGGCTGCTGACGGAGAACCGCATCTTCAAGCAGCGCAACGTCGACATCGGCGTGGTCTCGCTCGATGACGCGTTCGCGTGGGGCTTCTCGGGCGTCATGGTGCGCGGCTCGGGCGCGGCGTGGGACCTGCGCAAGTCGCAGCCCTACGAGTGCTATGCGGAGATGGATTTCGACATTCCGATCGGCAAGAACGGCGATTGCTACGACCGCTATCTGATCCGCATGCTCGAAATGCGCGAGAGCGTGAAGATCATGAAGCAGTGCTGCGAGGCGCTGATGAGCGCGAACGGCGCGGGGCCGATCAGCGCGCCGGCGCCGAAGGTCGTGCCGCCGAAGCGCGGGCAGATGAAGCGCTCGATGGAAGCGCTGATCAACCACTTCAAGCTCTACACCGAAGGCTTCCACGTGCCCGCGGGCGAGATCTACGCGGCGGTCGAGGCGCCCAAGGGCGAGTTCGGCGTCTATCTCGTCGCCGACGGCTCGAACAAGCCGTACCGCTGCAAGATCCGCGCGCCGGGCTTCCCGCATCTCGCCGCCATGGACTTCCTCAACAAGGGACACATGCTGGCGGACGTGTCGGCGATCCTCGGCTCGCTCGACATCGTGTTCGGCGAGATTGATCGGTAGTTTTTTTCGCTCACGCGCCGTATCGCGCGGCGTGCGCCGCGCTGGCGCTCCGCGGGGGACGCGGCTCAGCCGCGGGCGCCGTTGGCGCCTGAGCCTGCGGCTGCGTTGCGCGTGTGCAGGCGGTTAGCGCCTTCCAACGGATGTGGTGGCCCAGCTCACGGTTCTTGCCTCCCGGCGGGACGCGGCTTAGCGCGCGGGCGCCCTTGGCGCCTGAGCCCTTCGGGGCTGCGTCATGATCGTGGCGGGCGAGCCGCGCAACATCTGAACTTGGAAGGCGTTGCGCACGCGCCACGCGTTGGACTTTGCTCGCGGGCGGGGTCGACACCTGGAATCCAATACGCCGACATTGACGGCGGGCAAAGGTGCGCTAATTTCGAGGCTAGGTTCGTGCAGCCTGCCGCTCGCGCCCGTGTTGGGTTTGGTGAAATGCACGCTTCGATCCTGGTTTGAACCTGATTGCATGGGCGATCAGCCAGCAATGCGAGCCCTGGCCCTGACGACGCGTCGCCCGAGCAAAGGATCGAACCATGTTGAGCTTCCTTGATGCCAAAGCCATGGCCAAAGTGCTCCGCCAAGCGCTGGCGGACCGCGAGGTCCATTTCTCTCATAGCGAGTGCCTCGAACTCGTCGCCCAGCAGTTCGGGCTTGCCGACTGGAATAAGCTTGCGGCCCGCATCGCAGCGGTGCAGGCGGGCGGGCGCGAGCTGACCCTCCCCCCGGGCTGGTTCGTCACGGGCCATACCGAGCGCGAGCACTACCGGCTCGGCCTCGACCCTTCGATGTCCGGCGTTGCGCTGATCGAGAGCCGGTGCGTGCGGGGCGGCGAGGTGAGCCTCGGCGGCGACCACTATGCCGTTCTCATGCAGAGCATCGTCGCGGACGCCTATCGCGGCGGAAAAGTCCGGCTGACGGCGCGCCTCAAGACCGAGGACGCCGACGCGGGCACGCTCTGGCTGCGCGTGGACCGGGCGCCGGGCAGCGTCGTGCGCTTCGACAACATGATGGGGCGCGCGACGAACGGCTGCCTCAAGGGGACGCGGGATTGGACGGAGAGGAGCATCGTGCTCGACGTGCCGGACGACGCGGCCAGCATCCACTACGGCTTCTTCCTGCAAGGCCACGGGCGCGTGTGGACGAAAGCGTTCGCGCTCGAGCACGTGAGTCCCGAAACGGAGGTCACGGCAGGCGCGGGTGCGTGGCTTCTCCGGCCCACCAACCTCGACTTTTCGCAGACCGCGCGGGCGTAGCGGGAGGCCTTAGGGCTCGTAGCCTTCGAAGATCGGCGCATCGGCGTGCATAGCGGCGATGCGGCGATCCTGCTCGGTGCGTACGGTCCACGTGAGCAGCGGGATCCCCTGGCGGCGGACGCGCTGGGTGGCCGCTGTGGGCAGCGCGCGGACATCGTAGGCATAGAACGCGGGCTCAGCCTGGCCGCTTTCGAGCAGGCTCGCGAGGGCGCGGCGGCGCGCGTCCGTCAGCGGCGCGTTCGGCCACCAGCCGTCGTCGTCGTCGCCGTCGCCGAAATACGAGCCCGAGACGATGCCCCGCGGAATGTCCGGTGCGAGGCGCTTGACCGCGGCCATGACGGCTGGATCGAACGACATCAGCGCCAGCGGCTTGCGGTAGAGCTTGGCGAGGCGCGCGATCTCGGAGAGGAAGCCGAGGTCGGGCTCGGTCCATTCGCTCTTGATCTCGGCGAAGATCGGCACGCGCCCCGCGACGGCGGCGAGAAAGTCGGCGAACGTCAGGATGCCGGTCACGCCGCCGGCCTTGAACGGAAGCTTGGCGGCGCAGGCCGGTTGCAGCTCCGTGACCACGCCGGTGCCCTGGGTCAGGCGCCCGAGCTCGAGATCGTGGAAGACGAGCGGCGTGCCGCCCGCGGCCGGCTGCAGATCGCACTCGATGCCGTAGCCTTTCGCGATGGCGGCCTCGAACGCCGGCATCGTGTTCTCGACGAGGCCTTTGGCAGCATCGTGCAGGCCGCGGTGGGCGATCGGGCGCAGGAAGGTCGGGCGGTCGAGCATGAGGGTGAACGGCCTCGCGTGAAGAGGGCTGCCGCGTGATCGCTAGCCCGCAATCGCGATGATGGCGTCGACCTCGACGGCGGAGTTCATCGGCAGGCTCGCGACGCCGACGGCTGCACGCGTGTGACGGCCCTTGTCGCCGAGTACCTTGACCATGAGGTCGGAGGCCCCGTTCACGACCTTCGGGTGGTCGGGGAAGTCGGCGGTCGCTGCGACGAAGCCGGTGAGGCGCACGACCTGGGCGATGCGGTCGAGGCTGCCGAGGGCGGACTTGGCCTGGGCGAGGATGTTCAGGGCGCAGAGGCGCGCGGCGGCCTGGCCGGTCTCGACGTCGACGCCGGCGCCGAGCGTGCCGGTGACGATGGTGCCGTCGCCGGCCTTCGAGATCTGGCCCGAGATGAACAGCAGGTTGCCCGCGATGGCTGTCGGCACGTAGTTGGCGACCGGGTTCGGCGCGGGCGGCAGGGTCAGGCCAAGCTCGGCGAGGCGCGCCTCGATGGTGCCAGTCATGGGAGATCTCCGGGCGGTTGCAGGGGCAGGTCTTCCTCCGATCGGCGCGCTGGGGCCGCAAATCGGGCGTAGCCCTTTGTTACCGTGTCGAACGGACTTTGCAACGGCGTGTCAGTGCCCTAGATTCGTCCCAGGGTTTCAATTCGACGCGCCTTTCGCGGCGCTTGGGTGCAGGATGAGCAGAATGCGAGATCGCGTACGGTTGCGGGCCCTGGCTCTTGGAGCGGCCGTGTCGGCTGCCGGATTGATGGGGATCGCAGCCCTCTCCGCAGGCGAGGCGGCACCCGCGCTCAAGGACGTGGTGTTCACGCCGCACCGGGCGGTCTACGACCTTTCGCTCGACGGCGCGCGGTCGGGGTCGAGCGTCACGGGCGTCAACGGGCGCATCGTGTACGAGCTCAGCGGCAACGCGTGCGAGGGCTATGCGCAGAGCATGCGGTTCGTGACGCAGACGCTCAACCAGGAAGGCGCGGTGCAGACGACGGACCTGCGCACGTCGAGCTGGGAGGAGGTGCCGGCGAAGAAGCTGCGCTTCAGCACGAGCACCTATCAGAACGAGATCCAGGCCGAGCAGACGCAGGGCATCGCCAAGCGCGGGGATACGCACGCTCAGGCGACCGTCGACCTCGTGAAGCCGACCGAGCGGCAGGTGAAGCTCGCGGAGAACGTCTATTTCCCGATCCAGCATTCGATGGCGATCATCCGCGCGGCGCGGGCGGGGCGCACGATTTTCGCCGCCGACCTCTTCGACGGCTCGGAGAGCGGCGACAAGATCTTCTCGACGTCCACTGCCATCGGCCGGCAGAGCAAGGAGCCGGTGATGACGCTGGCGAAGGGCACAAACCTCGACCAGGTGCCGTCGTGGCCGATCTCGGTCAGCTACTTCCCGACGACGTCGGGGCCGGGCGATACCGTGCCGCTCTACGAGATGTCGTATCGCTTCCACGACAACGGCGTCACCAGCAGCCTGCGCATCAACCACGGTGATTTCGCGATCCGCGGCGAGCTCAAGGAGCTGACGTACTTCGAGCCCTCGCCCTGCAAGGCGCCCGCGCCGTAACAGCGGGGCCACCACTAGGTCTGGGGCCGGCTCACCACAGCCAGGCGGCGCCGCGCACGCCGCTCGCATCGCCCCATTTCGGCGGGCGGATGTCGAGGCTCGCGACGTCCGAGAAGACATAGGGCGCGGCGAGCGCGGGCAGCACCTCGTAGAGATGCGGCAGCTTCGAAAGCCCGCCGCCGAGGACGATGACCTCGGGATCCACCACGTTGACGATGTGGGCCAGTCCGCGTGCGAGGCGCGAGGCGTGCCGATCGAGGCTCGTGCGCGCGGCGGGCTCGCCGAGACGTGCGCGCGCGACGATCTCGTGGCCGGAGACCAGCTCGCCGGTGCGCCGCTTGTAGTCGGCCGAGAGGCCGGTTCCCGAGGCCCACATCTCCATGCAGCCGAGGCGTCCGCACCAGCATTGCGGGCCCGGGTGCTCGTCGGGCTCCGACCAGGGCAGGGGATTGTGCCCCCATTCGCCGCCGATGCCGCGCGCGCCTTCGAGCACCTTGCCGTCGATGACGATGCCGCCGCCGCAGCCGGTGCCGACGATGACGCCGAAGACCGATTTCGCGCCCGCCGCGGCGCCGTCCGTCGCTTCCGAGAGCGCGAAGCAATTGGCGTCGTTGGCCATGCGGACGGGGCGGCCGAGGGCGGCTTCGAGATCCTGGCGCAGGGGCTTGCCGTTGAGCCAGACGGAGTTGGCGTTGCGGACGAGGCCGGTCGAGGGGGAGAGCGAGCCCGGCATGGCGATGCCGACGGTGGCCGTGCCGCCGACGTCGGTCTCCAGAGAGGTGATGATATCGGTCAGGGCGCGGACGGAGCTCTCGTAGTCGCCCTGCGGCGCGAGGATGCGGCGGCGCGCGATCTCGGCGCCGTCGGCGGCCAGAACGCGGCCCTCGATCTTGGTGCCTCCGAGGTCGATGCCGAGGCGCAGCCCCGTGGCGGCTCCGGTCTCACGCATCGGCGGCATCCTGGCCGAGGGCGCGGGCGAGCTCGGCGCGCGCGGGAGCGATGGCGTCGGGGGATACGCCTTTCGAGGCTGCAAATACAAGCAACAGGGATTCGTCGGCGAGGAGATGGTCGAGCACGGCGAGCTGCGTCTCGGGCGCGCTCGCGGCTTCGCGCAGGTGCTCGGGGCCGATGCCCGTCAGCGCCAGGAAGCGGCCGAGACGGGGCATGTCCTCGGCCAGGAAGGCCAGGCCCGACAGCGCGAGGGCGGATGCGGTCTCGGGGGTGAGGTCCGGACGCTTCTTTAACATAGGTTACCCTCCTTTTCTCGTTTTCTCTCAATATCTTGATACACGATCGCCCGGGCGGCGGCATGTTTCAACAGTTGCTTAATTCAAAGCGGGCAGACTGGCGTCCAACACCCCGCAGAATCGGTGCAGTAAAGAGCGGGGTAAGAGCGTGGCGACCTTCGACGATGACCTATCAGGAGACCAGAATGGCCGTCGAGGGCCAGAGCCAGACGCAGGGCAAATCCCGCACGGGCAAGACCGTGCTGATCGTCGAGGACAATGAGCTCAACATGAAGCTCTTCCACGACCTGCTCGATGCCTATGGCTACATGACGGTCCAAACCCGCAATGGGCTCGATGCGCTGTCGCTCGCCCGTGTGCATCGCCCGGATCTCATTCTGATGGACATCCAGCTTCCGGAGGTCTCCGGGCTCGAGGTGACCAAGTGGCTGAAGGAAGACGAAGATTTGCGCGACATCCCCGTCGTGGCGGTGACCGCGTTCGCAATGAAAGGCGATGAAGAGCGCATTCGTTCCGGCGGATGCGAGGCTTATGTGTCGAAGCCCATCTCTGTTGCGCTGTTTCTCGACACTGTCCGGCGTTTCGTGGGGGATGCCTGAGCCGCGTGCCGTGTTTGCGTGTGGGTTTGGCGTGGTGTGTGAGTAATGACTGCAAGAGTTCTCGTCGTTGACGATATACAAGCCAATATCCGGCTTCTTCAGGCTCGGCTCGAGTCCGAATACTTCGATGTCGTAACGGCCGGCAGCGGCCCCGAGGCGCTCGAGATCTGCCTGCGCGAGCGCGTCGATGTCGTGCTGCTCGACGTCATGATGCCCGGCATGGACGGCTTCGAGGTTTGCCGCCGCCTCAAGTCCTCGGCGCAGACGCTGCATATTCCCGTCGTGATGGTCACCGCGCTCGACCAGGTGTCCGACAAGATCCAGGGCCTCGACAGCGGCGCCGACGACTTCCTGACCAAGCCCGTCGACGACATCGCGCTCGTGACGCGCGTGAAGAGCCTCGCGCGCCTCAAGATGCTCAACGACGAGATGCTGATGCGCGTCTCGACCAGCCGGCAGATGGGCCTTTCCGACGAGGAGACGCTGTCGCGCATCCTGGGCGATAACCCGGGCCGCGTGCTCGTGGTCGACGATCATCCGCGCTCGTCCGCGCGCGTGATGAGCGCGCTGACGAAGGTGCACGACGCCTATATCGAGGCCGATCCGCAGGCGGCGCTGATGCACCTCGCGGAGCAGCCGTTCGATCTCGTCGTGACGGCGCTCAGGCTCGAAAACTCGGACGGCCTGCGGTTCTGCTCGCAGGTGCGCTCGCTCGACCGCACGCGGCACCTGCCGATCCTGATCATGGTGGATCCGGGCGACGAGGCGCGCCTTCTGCGCGGCCTCGACATGGGCATCAACGATTACCTGATGCGCCCGGTGGACCGGCACGAGCTGCTCGCGCGTGTGCGCACGCAGATCCGCCGCAAGCGCTTCTCGGACTACCTGCGCAACCAGATTCGCGAAAGCGTGGAGCTGTCGATCACGGACCCGCTGACGGGGCTGCACAACCGCCGCTACATGGAGCGCCACCTCAAGACGCTCATCTCGGAC
The DNA here is from genome assembly GCA_964386545.1 of uncultured Hyphomicrobium sp. Classification (GTDB taxonomy): domain Bacteria; phylum Pseudomonadota; class Alphaproteobacteria; order Rhizobiales; family Hyphomicrobiaceae; genus Hyphomicrobium_C. Next base: position 37,723 of record CAYLSI010000020.1, on the reverse strand, counting down.
GCGCAGCGCTCCGGGCGGTCCTTGTCGGTGCTGATCGCCGATATCGACCACTTCAAGTCCGTCAACGACACCTACGGGCACGATGCGGGCGATCTGGTGCTCAAGGAGTTCTCGGACCGGTTCCGCCGCTATACTCGCGGTGTCGACCTCGCCTGCCGTCTGGGCGGGGAAGAATTCCTGATCATCATGCCGGATACCGACCGCTCGCTGGCCTGGCAGGTGGGCGAGAGGGTGCGCGAATGTGTCGCATCCCAAGCCTTTCGCATCGGGCAGGGCCAGGAGATCTGGGTGACGGCGAGTGTTGGGCTTGCAACCTGGGATGGTGCGGAGGATACGTCCGAGGCCCTGTTCAAGCGCGCCGACAATGCTCTTTACGCTGCTAAGCGCGGCGGGCGCAATCAGGTCGTCTCTGCGGCGGCGTAGGATGTCGGATGACGCAAGTCCTTTATAGGACTTGCAAATATCGTCACGGCTGAGGCGCCGGTCTCTGGCGGCGCGGGCGGGATGGGCGTCGGCTTGGCTCGAGGCGCGCGCGCGAGGCAGAGCTGAGCCCGAGCGGGCAAAAACCGGCGTCGGCCGATCGTTTGGAGCTGCGCTTTATCTTCGAATCGAAGCCGGCGTGACCGCCGCGCTATCGTCAAGCTCCAATCTTGCAATTGACAAAGTGTTCTGCCAGACTTCCTTCCAACGGAGGGGATTTCATTCAGTGTCCGGAGCGGTCGTCTGAGACGTTTTCGAACGATCGCAAGGTGACCGGTTCCCGCGGCTCGTTGGGTCCGCCGCATCTCCTGATGGAGCGGGAATTTCGTAGTGGGATCGGCGACGGCTGGAGTCAGCTCCGAAAGTTTTACCGTACCGCTACGACACCAGGTGGGACGTCAACGCCCTCTTTGACACCATCTGGTCACTAGGCCAGGGTCCGTGGCTATTCTCGGAATGCTTACCCCGCTGCCGAGCGCGGTTACGGACCCTGGTTGAGCCCTCAGCTTCTGATCCCGACAATCCACGGACAACAAAGCGCGCGGAGCCATCCCGGGTCCTGCGCGGGTCAACGCGCCAGCGGCGCTTACTTGATCTTCGTTTCCTTGAACTCGACGTGCTTGCGAACGACGGGGTCGTAGCGCTTGAACACGAGCTTTTCCGTCGACGTGCGCGGGTTCTTCTTCGTGACGTAGAAGAAGCCGGTGCCGGCGGACGAGAGCAGCTTGATCTTCTGAGTGATCTGCTTGGCCATTGGTCTTTAGACCTCGAAGTGGAATAAGTCTCGAATTCGGATTGGGCAACATACTTAGCGCGCCCTCTGTGTCAAGCCGCAGAAGCCGGAATGCGCGCGCGCGGCGATTCGGCCGCATCCTTGGCGTGTCTTGCGCGTCAGGGACGTATCAGAAGGCGGCGTTCGAACACCCCGTGGCGATGGGCGTAAAAGGGGACCGGCTCCGTGCGCCGGCGGGCCGGCGCGAGCGCGAGGTAGGCCGCGAGGTCATCCATGATGTGCCGCGTGATCGAGGGCAGTTTGAGCGACTTGGCGGCTTCGACGGTAAACCAGCCGATGTCGAGCAGCTCGCCATCGCTCTGCGCCGTGCGGTGCGCGATCCGGCCGGCATCGACGATGAAAAAGCGCGTGTCGTAGCGGCGGGGCCTCGCGGGTGGCGTGATGGCGCGGGCGAGATAGGTGAGGCTTTCGAGCCCGGGCTCGAAGCCGCCCGACAGCAGCTCCGTCCAGGTCGTGGCGGGTGCCGCGCTCGCCGCGGCGGGCGGGTTGCCGACGAGGACGCCCGTCTCCTCGAACGTCTCGCGCAGCGCGGCGAGCGCCAACGCGGCGGCGCGCCGCTCCGAGGGCTTGCCGGGCATGTGGCTCTGCACGCAGACGCTTTCCGAGGCAGCGAGCCGGCAGTGGCGCGCGAACGCGCGGTCGGTTTGCTCGACGCGCCCGCCCGGAAAGACGAACGTATCGGGCAGGAAGACCTGGTCGGGGCGGCGGCGGCCCATCAGCACCTTGGGATGCGCGCCGCTCGCATCGACGATGATGAGGGTCGCCGCATCGCGCGGGCGCAGACGGGCGCGCGGCGCGGGGGGCGGCTCGTCTCCGGATTGTCGAGATGTGTGCGGCATGAGCGAGCGTCCGCTTCCCGCGCTCAGCGCAGGCGCAGGTCGGCTTCCGCCGTCTCGTCGGTGCGGCCGCCGAAGCCGTGCATGCGCAGCGCCCACTGCAGGCCGACGAGGGCGCCCTTGACGCGCGGCAACAGCCAGAGGCTGAGACCGACGGTGAGCGGGAGCCACAGCACCATGTGCACCCAGCTTTCGGGCGCGACGGCTTTCTCGAGCGCCAGAATGCCGGCGATGACGACGTGGCCGACGATGACCATCGTGAAGTAGGGCGGGGCGTCGTCGGCGCGCTGGTGATGCAGCTCCTCGCCGCAGCTCGGGCAGGTGTCGGAGACCTTCAGGAAGGCGTGGAACATCTTGCCCTCGCCGCAGGCGGGGCAGCGCTGGCGCGCGCCGCGCAACAGCGCTTCCTTGACGTCACGCTTGGGCTCGACGGCGGGGGAGGTGTTGATCTCGACGGGCATCGCTCATTCCCAACTGGTTGGGGCCATTGTAACGGCGTGGGCCGCCGGCTCAATCGGCCTTATCGCCGCCGCCGGCCGCGCTGCTGCGGGCGGAAGCGCCGCGCGCCCTTGATGACGGCGAGCTTGCTGCGCTTGCCCTCCGACAGCATCTCGAAGCGGATGGCGCCGGCGGCGGGGATCACCTCCACGAGGCGGACGCTCACGGGATCGCCGAGCTGGTAGGTCTCGCCGCTGCGGCTGCCGACGAGGGCGTGCGCCTCCTCGACGTGGTTGAAGAAGTCCTGGCCGAGGGTGGAGACCGGCACGAAGCCGTCGGCGCCGGTGTCCTTCAATTTCACGAACAGGCCGGAGCGCGTGACGCCGGCGATGCGGCCCTCGAACGAGGCATCGATGCGGTCTGCGAGGTGGGTGGCGATCAGGCGGTCGATCGTCTCGCGCTCGGCGGCCATGGCGCGGCGCTCGGCGTCGGAGATGTCTTTCGCGACATCGGCGAGGCGGGGGATCTCCTCGTCGGTCAGCCCGTCGGGGCCGAGCTTCAAGGCGCGGATCAGCGCGCGATGGACGATGAGGTCCGCATAACGGCGGATGGGCGAGGTGAAGTGCGCGTACTTCGCCAGGTTCAGGCCGAAATGGCCGATGTTGTCGCGCGTGTAGAGGGCTTGCGCCTGCGAGCGCAGGATGACCTCGTTGACGAGCTCCGGCACGGGCAGCGACTTGGCGCGCGCCAGGATGCGGTTGAACGCTTCCGGCTTGAGGCCGGTGCCGGGCGCGAGGTTCAGGTCCAGCGTTTCGAGGAAGTCGCGCAGGCTTCTGAGCTTCTCCTTCGACGGCTCGTCGTGCGTGCGGTAGAGCAGCGGCGTCTTCTGCTGCTCCAGCGTCTCGGCGGCCGCCACGTTCGCCTGGATCATGAACTCCTCGATCAGGCGATGGGCATCGAGGCGCTCGGGGGTGACGACCTTGTCGACGCGGCCTTCGCGGTCGAGCAGGATCTTGCGCTCGGGAAGATCGAGGTCCAGCGGTCCGCGCTCGTCACGGGCGCGGGAAAGCGCGCGGTAGGCCTCCCACAGCGGGCGCAGCGCGCGCTCCATCAGCGGCGCGCACTTCTCGCTCACGTTGCCGTCGATGGCGGCCTGCGCCTCCTGATAGGAGAGCTTGGCCGCGCTCTTCATGACGGCGCGCAGAAACTCGTGACGGCGCTTCTTGCCGTTCGCGTCGAAGATCATGCGGACGGCGAGGCAGGGACGCTCGTCCAGCTCGCGCAGCGAGCAGAGATCGTTCGAGATCCGCTCCGGCAGCATGGGCACGACGCGATCGGGGAAATAGACCGAGTTGCCGCGCAACTGCGCTTCCTTGTCGAGGCGCGAGCCGGGCCGGACGTAGTGGGCGACGTCGGCGATGGCGACGAGCACGACATGGCCGCCGCGATTTTTCGGATCCGGATCGGGGGCCGCGTGGACGGCGTCGTCATGGTCGCGCGCATCGACGGGGTCGATGGTGACGAGCGGGATCGGGCGCAGGTCCGTGCGGTCTCCAGGCGCGAACGGGGCGAGCGCCTCGCTCTCGGCGATCACGGCGGCGGGGAAGTCGTCCGGCAGGCCGTGCGCATGCACGGCGATCAGGCTGATCTTGCGCTGGTCGTCGGGGTTGCCGAGGGTTTCGAGCACGCGCGCTTCCGACATCGATTGCCGGTTGCGGGCGGAGAGATCGAAGCGCACGAGGTCGCCGTCCTTGGCCTCGGCGGTGTTGCCCTGGCGGACCTGCCAGGCGCGCAGCTCGCGCCGGTCGACAGGCTCGATGGTGCCGCCGCCGCCCTTGCGCGCGCGGAAGATGCCGAGCAGGCGGCGCTTGTCGCGCGGCAGGACTTTGATGGGCTCGGCCTCATAGGAGAGACCTTCGACGTCCGGCTCATCGAGGCGCGTGATGCGGGCGAGGATGCGGTCTCCGACGCCGAGGGCGGCTTCGCGCTCGGCACCGCGCGCGCGCGCCGTCAGCACGAGCACGGCGGGTGGTGCTCCGTCGGACGCTTTCCAGACGGCGGGATGGGCGATCAGGTCGCCATCGTCGTCGCGGCCGGTGATCTCGAGCACGGTGACGGGCGGGAGCTTGCCGGTTTCGTTCAGATCATGCGTGTTGCCGGCGAGGATGCCCTCGTCCGCCATCTCGGCGAGCAAGCGCTTCAGGCCGATGCGGGCGTCGCCCTTGATGTTGAAGGCGCGCGCGATCTCGCGCTTTCCGGCCTTGCCTTCGTGCTCGCGCAGAAACGCCAGGATCTCCTCGCGCGAGGGGAGCGCGTCCTCGCGGGGCCGCCGCTTGACCGGCGTGGTGCGGAAGCCTTTGCGCGCTCCCTTGGATGCCTGGCGTTTCACAGGCGGCTTTCTGGCCATGTGTGGCTAGCGTCCTTGTCTGCGCAGTGGTCGACGCCTTTGTCGTTCACGAGCGAATCTTCGACTTAATCCGGTAACCGACCATGACGAGTGCCGCTGCAATGCAGGATCCAAACAATCCCGCAGCGCCAACTACCGACAACTGCGTCAGGGATTGTACCACTTGGAATAAGGCAAGCGACGACAGTCCGAACAAGAGGCCGAAATCAACCGTTTCCTTCATAAGCGCGTGCTTGATCGAGCGGCGGAGACGCACAGGCTCCAATATGCTGACGCCAAGAACTGCGCGCGCGTCGGCGTCCATGAAGATCCGCCCGATATCTTGCGGCACCTGCAGCGCTACGAAGGGATCAACATAGTTTACGTAACCGTTGGATTTTTCGATCCGCAGTCTTTCCTCGTAATCATCGGGATCGACCGGATAGCTTTGTAGGCGCATGCTGCGCAACTTGAAGGAACCATCTGCATCGCGGACCACCGCGTCGAGTTTCAGGACGTCGCCGTCGCCGACACCGAGAATCTGGAGATTGTGGGCTCCTATCCGTCCCAGGTTCTTCTCCATGTCGTTCGGAAAGGCGGCGTTGACGCGCAGGTGTACGACGCGCCGCCCAAAAAGCCGGGATATGCGCTCGTTCAGGCGCCATCTGAAACTCGTTTTCAGCGGACACAGATAAACGAAGCTCGGTTGGTGAGTAGCTTCATGCCCCACAACCATATTGAACGAAATGCCGAGCGCGACTCGAAGCGATTTGTCCAACTCGGCGACGCCCTCAGGAACGGAGAAGGGTGCGTGCCTGTCATGAGCGGCGACCACGACGCGTGCCGCGACTACGAAACGACGGGGAACCAAAGTGTCCATGCCCGGCAATAGAACGTTCTTGTCGTGCACGATGGCACACATTGATCCCAGCTGCAGACTGCGCTTGGTGTGAGAGTTTATCCGGACGATGTAGTCCGACTTGGCTTCCGCGCGAGATTGCGTGCCGCGAACCTGAAGCCAGCCGTTGTTTGGCGCCGATCCCCCGCCTTCTGTCACTGCCCGGCCTCCGGGAGGCTATCCTCGAACGAGCGACTGTAGTCCTTTAGGAGTCGGTTTCGCTCCTTGCGGACATTCGGATCGTTCAGCAGATCGACGATGAACTCTTCGACCTCGCGCGGGTCGTTCAGAAGCTCCATGACGATCTGCTGGATTCTCCTTTGGTCGACGGTGAGGTCGGGTTCGTGGCGGGCATTGCCTGCATTCCGAACCCGCCAGAAGTGGTTTCCGGCAAAGAGAGCGCCGCCGGTCGCGATGTAGGCTGCAGGTGAAGCGACGAGCGTATCGTCGACGAGCGTCGCCGTGCCTTTTGGCAGACGCAGAAGGTCGTACCGATCGCCCAGTCCTTCGCTGAGATTGAATTCCTGCAACTGCTTTTCGGTCACCATGCACATGAAGATATCGGTGTGAGCGCCGTCTTCATACGCCAAGGTTGCGGGTATTGCCCCGTACTTCGAGAATTGAGCCGCATACACGACGGTATAATTTTTCAGCGTGCCTCTGATGACGGGAATGACGGTGCGGTACCCGCCTCTTCCGGGAAACTTGAGTGAAAGCTGGACTGGTGATGCATTTGATCCGTGCGCCAGCAGCGGAGTACGTAGCGATTCCAGCTCGGCTACCGGCCAGCCCGCGCGGCACGCGTACTCCTCCAGCGAAAGACGACTCCCGTCAGCGTCGACAATGGAACGCTTCAGGTCGCCGGTGCACGGCGATGTGAGTTTGAGGATGCTGCCCGAGTCGTACACGTACGACTCTTTAGGCCTCCAGTAAGGGTAGTTTAGCGCACGCAGCAGTTGGTTCGACGTGTCTTCCGAAAACTTCACACTGCTGTCTCCGTTCCGGCCGAGTGCATCGGCTGCATAAGGCGAACCGCCAAACGTGCCGGAAGATCGTTATCGACGACGGTTGCCGATGGACGCCATCCTAGTCTGAAGCCGACGAGGGACGGAAGATCTCAGCGGTGTGGTGGAAGCGTCAGCTTTCGGCGTCGGCTCGAGTGGCGCTCTTCTTCGGTTTTGCGGGGGCTTTCTTGGCGGCGGCCTTGGGCTTCGCCTTGGCTTTCGCGGGCGGAGCGTCCTCGCCGTCGGCTGCTGCCTTGGCTCTCGCCTTCGGTGCGGCGTTGGCTGCGGCTTTCTTCGCGACCTTCTTGCCGCCGCCCTTGGCGATGCGCTCCTGCAAGAGGCCGATGGCGTCGTCGACGCTCAGCGTCTCGGGGTTGGTGCCCTTGGGAACGGTGGCGTTGACCTTGTTCCAGCTCACATAGGGGCCGTACTTGCCGTCGAGCACCTGGATCTTGCCGCCACCGCCCGGATGCTCGCCGAGGTCCTTGAGCACGGTCTTGGCGGCCGCGCGTCCGAAGCGGCCGCCGCCCTTGCCGGCGCGCTTCTCGGCCAGGAGTGTCACGGCGCGGTTGAGGCCGATCGAGAAGACGTCCTCGATGCTCTCGACGTTGGCGTACGTGCCGTCGTGCTGGATGAAGGGGCCGTAGCGGCCGAGGCCGGCGGTGATGGGCGTGCCCGTCTCGGGATGGATGCCGACCTCGCGCGGCAGCGAGAGAAGCTGGATCGCCTTCTCGAAGTCGATGGTGGCCGCGTCGATGCCTTTCGGGATGGAGCTGCGCTTGGGCTTCTCGTCGCCCTCGCCCTCGCCGAGCTGCAGGTAGGGGCCGAAGCGGCCGGCCTTGACGAGGACGGGGAGGCCCGTCTCGGGATCGAAACCGAGCTCGCGGTCGCCGCCGGCCGCGGACGCATCGCCCGTGAGCTGGCGCGTGTATTTGCAGTCCGGATAGTTGCCGCAGCCGATGAAGGCACCGGATTTGCCGGAGATCTTGAGCGAGAGACGGCCGGAGCCGCACTTGGGGCAAAGGCGCGGGTCGGAGCCATCCTCCTTGGTCGGGAAGATGTGCGGGCCGAGCATCTCGTTCAGCGCTTCGAGGACGTCGCCGACGCGCAGATCCTTGATGCCGTCGATCGCGCCCGTGAAGTCCCGCCAGAAGTCGCGCAGCACCTCCTTGTACTCCATCTCGCCCGAGGAAATGAGATCGAGCTTCTCTTCGAGCGCGGCGGTGAAGTCGAACTCGACGTACTTGCCGAAGAAGCTTTCGAGGAAGGCGATGACGAGGCGGCCCTTGTCCTCCGGGATCAGACGCTTCTTGTCGATGCGGACGTAGTCGCGCTCCTGGAGGACCGCGAGCGTCGAGGCATAGGTCGACGGGCGGCCGATGCCGAGCTCCTCCATCTTCTTGACGAGCGTCGCCTCGGAATAGCGCGGCGGCGGCTGCGTGAAGTGCTGGGTGGGGTCGATGGCGCGGTCCGTGACGGCGTCGCCTTCGGCGAGCGTCGGCAGGCGGCGGCCGGTCTCCTCGTCGTCGGACGCGTCGTCCTTGCCCTTGTTGATGGTGAGGACGCGGTCGTCGCGGCCTTCGTCATACACCTTGAGGAAGCCTTCGAACTGCACGACCGAGCCGGTGGCGCGCAGCGTGTAGGTCTTGCCGTCGCGGCCCTTGACCTCGATGTCGGCGGTGGTCTGCTTCATCTCGGCGGACGCCATCTGGCTCGCGACGGCGCGCTTCCAGATTAGCTCGTAGAGCCGCGCCTGGTCGGCGGCGAGATAGCGCGCGACCGAGGCGGGCGTGCGCGTGACGTCGGTCGGGCGGATGGCCTCGTGCGCTTCCTGCGCGTTCTTCGCCTTCGTCTTGTACTCGCGCACGAACGGGGCGACGTAGCGCTGGGAATACTCGCGCGCGATCAGGCCGCGGATGGCGTTGATGGCCTCGGGAATGATCGTGACGCCGTCCGTTCGCATGTAGGTGATGAGGCCGACGGTCTCGCCGCCGACGTCGACGCCCTCGTAGAGGCGCTGGGCCACCTGCATGGTCTGCTTGGCGGAAAAGCCGAGCTTGCGGGAGGCGTCCATCTGCAGCGTCGAGGTCGCGAACGGCGCGTACGGATTGCGCTTGACGTCGCGGCTCTCGACGGAGGCGACGCGGAACTCGCCCTTCTCGATGGCGCGCTTGATGGCGAAGGCCGTCGCCTCGTCCTTGAGGTCGAGCTTCTTCAGCGTCGTGCGGTCGATGGCGTTGAGGCGGGCGGGGAACTCCTCGCCGGCCTTCGTGGCGAGGGTCGCCTCGATCGTCCAGTACTCGTCGGTGCGGAAGGCTTCGATCTCGGCTTCGCGGTCGCAGACGAGGCGCAGCGCGACCGACTGCACGCGGCCGGCCGACTTGGCGCCGGGGAGCTTGCGCCAGAGCACGGGCGAGAGCGTGAAGCCGACGAGATAGTCGAGAGCGCGGCGCGCGAGGTAGGCATCGACCAGCGGCTCGTCGATCTGGCGCGGGGCGGCGATGGCGGCCATGATGGCCTGCTTGGTGACGGCGTTGAAGGCGACGCGCTCGATCTCGAGGCCCTTCTTCAGCGCCTTCTTCTGATCGAGGATCTCGAGCAGGTGCCAGGAGATCGCCTCGCCTTCGCGATCAGGGTCGGTGGCGAGGATCAGCTTGTCGGCCTTCTTCACGGCTTCCGCGATCTCGCGGATGATCTTCTGGGAGCCGCTGTCGATCTCCCAGGTCATTTCGAAGTCGCGGTCGGGGGCGACGGAGCCGTCTTTGGAAGGGAGGTCACGGACGTGGCCGAACGACGCGAGCACCTTATAGTTGCTGCCCAGATACTTATTGATCGTCTTCGCCTTGGCGGCGGATTCCACGATAACAACGTTCATTTTATGCTTTCTGAGCCTTGAACTTGTTGTGGCGTCTTTGGAAAGTCCGGTGACGCTCCACCTTAAATTGTCCCAGGCGCGGTATCGCGCGCGGCGGTTCAATGCACGAAACTCGGGGCGGGAACATGGGAGAGGACGGGCCGCCTGTCAAACGCGGCATGGGTTCGCGGGGCCTCGTTTGCGGCCGAGCGAACGCAGAATCCGTCGGCGCTGGCGATGCTTAGACGGCGGCCGCGACATTCCGCGATCAACCGGAAGTGGTGGCGCTCTTGTGCAGAAGCCGGCGCACGGCGCTCGCCAGCTCATCATAATGAGAGATGATCGCGTCGGCGCCGAGCCGTTCGACCGGCTCCTCGGAGTAGCCGAAGCTGCAGGCGACGACCGGGACGTTGGCGGCGCGCGCGGCGGCGACGTCGATCCCCGTGTCGCCGATCATGACGGCGGCGGCCGGATCGCCGTTCGCCATGCGGATCGCGCCCAGCACGTGATCGGGATGCGGCTTGTAGACGGGGAAGCTGTCGCGGCCGGCGACGGCGTCGAACAGGCCGTCGAGGTTCAGCTCGCGCAGAAGATGCTCGGCGAGGGCGAGGCGCTTGTTGGTGCAGACGGCGAGCCTGGCGCCCTCGGCGCGGAAGCCCTCAAGCGCTGAAACGACACCCTCGAACGGGCGGCTTTCGCGCGCGATGTTCGGCTCGTAGTAGGCCAGGAAGCGCGCGAGCAGGCGGTCCACCTCGGCGTCCGGCAGCGAGCGGCCGGTCTGGTTCAGGCCTTCGAGGATCATGCGGCGTGCGCCGAACCCGATGGTGGCGCGCAGCGTTTCCGCGGCGATGGGGCGAAGGCCGAGATCGGCGAGCGCATGATTGGTGGCGGCGACGAGGTCGGGCGCGCTGTCCACCAGGGTGCCGTCGAGGTCGAAGACGAGGGTCGCGTTCTGCATGCCGCCTCGTTTAGGCGCATCGGATCACCCCCGCAAGTCCGGGCGCGGCAAGCCTCGGGGGCACTGGCATTTTTGGCGCAGGCGGTGCGTTTGATGCTTGCCCTTGCCGCGAACGACTGGCAGACAGGAGGCCATCAGAAGGAAGCGGAATGTCGGTGAAAGACCACAAGCTGGCCGCGGCGCGGCGTGCCATCAGTTATGTCGAACCCCGGATGAAGCTGGGTCTGGGCACGGGCTCGACCGCCGCTCTGTTCGTCGAGCTGTTGGCGGAGGAGGTCAAGGGTGGCCTCTCCGTGGTCTGCGTTCCTACCTCGGAAGAAACGCGCGTGCTGGCGGAGCGTCTCGGCATTCCGCTGACCACGCTCGACGAGACACCTTTGCTCGACCTCACCATCGACGGTGCCGACGAGGTGGATGCGGAGCTGCGCCTCATCAAAGGCGGCGGCGGAGCGCTCCTGCGCGAGAAGATCGTGGCGACCGCATCCGACCGCATGATCGTGATCGCGGACGACAGCAAGCGCGTCGACAAGCTCGGCACGTTTCCGCTGCCGGTCGAGGTCGTGCGCTTCGGCGTGACGGCGACGCGCAACATGATCGAGATGCTGGCGCAGGATGCGGGCTGCCACGGCGACATCACGCTGCGCCTCGGCAAGGACGGCCAGCCGTTCGTCACGGATGGCGGCAACTATATCTTCGATTGTGCGTTCGGGCGCGTGGACGATCCCGAGTCGCTGGACGAGGCGCTGAAGTTCATTCCGGGCGTGGTCGAGAACGGTCTCTTCCTCGGCATCGCCGACATCGCGATCCTCGGGGGGGCGAACGGCATCTCCGTGATCGAGGCGCAGTACGGCGAGAGCCACGAGACCGCCTAGCGAACACGGTTTCCATGACAGCGACAGACTACGATCTCTTCGTCATCGGCGGCGGCTCCGGCGGCGTCAGGGCGGCGCGGATCTCCGCGGGCTACGGCGCGAAGGTCGCCATCGCCGAGTGCGACCGGTTCGGCGGCACGTGCGTCATCCGCGGGTGCGTGCCGAAGAAGCTCTTCGTCTACGCTTCGCGCTTCGCCGACGAGTTCGAGGATGCGGCCGGCTACGGCTGGACGGTCGGCGAAACGCGCTTCGACTGGGCGACGCTGATCGCCAACAAGGACCGCGAGATCTCTCGCCTCGAAGGGCTCTACAGGACCAACCTCGAGGCCAAGGGCGTCACGACCGTTCCGCTCCGGGCGCGGCTCGATGGGCCCGGCGCCGTGCGGCTCGCGGACGGCACGCGCTTGACCGCGCGCACCATCCTGATTGCGACGGGCGGGCGGCCCTCGCGCTACGGCGACATCCCGGGCGCCGGCCATATCGTGACCTCGAACGAGATCTTCGATCTCAAGAGCCTGCCCAAGCGCATCCTCGTCTGCGGCGGCGGCTATATCGCGGTCGAGTTCGCATCGATGTTCGCGGGGCTCGGCGTCGCGACGACGCTGCTGCATCGGCGCAGCAAGGTGCTGCGCGGGTTCGACGAGGATCTGCGCGACGGCCTGATGGAGGCGCTCTCCGCGCGCGGCCTCACGCTCATCATGGAGGACGAGCTCGTCGGCGTGGCAGAATGCCCGGGCGGTTTCAATTGCGTGCTCCGGAGCGGCGGCAGCTTCGAGACGGACCTCGTTCTCTCGGCCATCGGGCGAGAGCCTGCGACGTGGGACCTCGGGCTCGAGACGGCCGGCGTGCGGACGGGTGCGCGCGGCGAGATCATCGTCGACAGCTATTCCGAGACGACGGCGCCCTCCGTCTATGCCGTGGGCGACGTGACGGATCGCATCAATCTGACGCCCGTCGCCATCCGCGAGGGGCACGCGTTCGCGGACACCGTGTTCGGCGGACGGCCGACGCAGGTCGATCACGGCAACATCCCGACGGCGGTCTTCACGACGCCCGAGCTGGCGACGGTGGGTCTCTCGGAGGAGGACGCGCGCGCGCAGGGGTTCGAGATCGACCTCTACAAGTCGCGGTTCCGCCCGATGCGCCATACGCTCTCGGGGCGCGCCGAGCGCATGCTCATGAAGCTCGTGGTGGACCGGGCGACGGACCGCGTGCTCGGCTGCCATGTGCTGGGGCCGGATGCGGCCGAGATCATCCAGATGGCGGGCATCGCCGTGGTGCTCGGCGCGCGCAAGGCCGATTTCGATGCGACGGTGGCGCTGCATCCGTCGGTGGCGGAGGAGCTGGTGACGATGCGCGAGAAGTGGGTTCCGCCCGGCACTTGATCGGCCGCAGGGGTCTCGCGGCGAACCGGCGCCCGCGGCGTCGGGACGTGCGGAGCGATGGGACAAGTGCGCCGTATTTAGGACAACGCGCGATTGTTGGCCGCGCGCGATCGCGGCTCGGGTAGTGGGTTCGGCAGGCTGCCGCCGCGCGGCGCGAAGCAGCCGGCGTAACGCAAGGGTTCGAGAGATGGACAGACTGAAGGACAAGGTGGCGGTCGTGACCGGCGCGGGCGCCGGCATCGGGCGGGCCATCGCGCGCCTCTTTGCGGCCGAAGGCGCGCATGTGTTCGTCACCGATCTCGCGGGCGAGGCAGCGGCGAGCGTCGCCGCCGCGCTGACGGGCGAGGGCCTCAAGGCGACGGCCATGACGGTCGACGTCTCGCGCGGGCAGGACGTGTCGGCGCTGTTCCGCGAGGTCGAGCGAGCGTTCGGGCGCGCGGACATCGTCGTCAACAACGCGGGCCTCAACGTGCGCAGCGATTTCCGTCATCTGTCCGATGCGGACTGGGTCAAGATCCGCGAGGTGAACCTCGACGGCGTGGTGCGCATCGCGCGCGACGCGTTCTCCCTTCTGCAGAAGTCCGGCACGGGCTCGCTGATCAACGTGTCGTCGATCATGGGGCGGCGCGGGTTGCGCCAGCTCGCGGGCTATTCGGCGACCAAGGGCGCGGTGACGGCGTTAACGAAGGCGCTGGCGGTCGAGTATGCGCCTTACAACATCCGCGTGAACACGCTGGCGCCGGGCTACATCGACACCGCGCTGACCGAGCGGTTCCTCAAGAACCCGCATGTCAGCAAGGCGCTCCTGGACAAGACGCCGATGCGCCGCTTCGGCACGCCCGAGGAGATCGCGAAGGCAGCGCTCTTCTTCGCCAGCGACGATTCGCTGTTTGTCACGGGCGCCGAGCTCACCGTGGACGGGGGCATGTCGGCGGGGCTTTGAGCGCCGCGGATCGTGCCTGCTCCTAGCTGCGCTCAGACGGCGGGGCTGGCGTCGCGCCCGAGCACCTTCAGCGACGGCACCGAATGGAGGCGGGCGAGCTTCACGGGATGGCGGCGGGCCTTGACGGTGATCCCGGCCGCCGGCTTGCGGCTCTCGCTCGGCGCTTTGGGAGCGACGGCGCGGCGCGACGGCTTGGCGCGGAACGGCGGAAGTGGACGCAGCAACACAGTCGCCTCCTTGAAGACCTCGAACGGCTTCTCCAACGCGCGGGGATGTAGCACCGCGCAACCAGCGGCGGCAACGGGTGGGGCTTTCGCCCACAGGCCGTCGTCGCGCCGAGTCTGCCCTGAGCAACGGGCGTGCCAGTGCAGTGGACGCAAAAAAGTACAGCAAAATGGCGGATCGGCTGGCGAATGGATCGGCTGGCGCGCGCGGCGAGGCGTCCGGAGGGTCAAAGACCGGGCGCTGCGTGCCTGCCGTCCCGGCAATTTCCGTCCCCCTGAGGGGTGGAACGACTGGAAAAATGTCCGCGTCTGAAGCTATGGTCGGGCGGTTCTCAACCGGACAGGTGCCTTTCGATGCGCTACGAAGATGACGATCGCCAAAGCAACAACGTGGACGACCGGCGCGGGCAGCGCGGCGGCGGCCTGAGGCTTCCGGGCGGCGGCCGCGGCATCCAGATTCCGATCGGCGGCCGCGGCGGCATGAGCCTGACGTCGCTCCTGATCCTCGGCGCGATCATGCTGTTCTTCGGCATCAATCCGCTCGAAGTCCTACTCGGCGGCGGCCAGGGCTTCCCCGACATCTCCTCGCGCATCCCGCAGGAGCAGCAGGCGCCGCGGCGCGAGGCGAACCGCAATCCGTTCGACATTCCGGGGCTGCCGGGCTCGGAGTCCTCCGGCCAGTCGCAGCCGCAGCCCGTGCCCAAGGCCAACGACGAGATGAAGGTGTTCATCTCGCGCGTGCTGGCCGACACGGAGGACGTCTGGAACCGCGTCTTCGAGAGCTTCGGGAAAAAGTACAAGGAGCCGCAGCTCGTGCTGTTCACCGGCGGCACGCAAACGGCCTGCGGCACGGGCGTCTCCGCCATGGGCCCGTTCTATTGCCCGCTCGACCAGAAGGTCTACGTGGACCTCGCGTTCTATGACGAGCTCAAGCGGCGCTTCAATGCGCCGGGCGACTTCGCGCAGGCGTACGTGATCGCGCACGAGGTCGGCCATCACGTGCAGACGCTGCTCGGGATCTCGGACCAGGTGCAGCGCGCGAAATCGCAGGTCAGCGAGCGCGAGGGCAACCGCATCCAGGTCATGATGGAGCTGCAGGCGGACTGCCTCGCGGGCGTCTGGGCGAACCTCAACGACCAGCTCAAGAACCGCCTGGAGAGCGGCGACATCGAGGAGGGCCTCAATGCGGCGAGCCAGATCGGCGACGACATGATCCAGAAGCGCACGCAGGGTCATGTGGTGCCCGACGCGTTCACGCACGGATCGGCCGCGCAGCGCGTGGAGTGGTTCAAGCGCGGCTACGACAGCGGTGAGATGAAGTCCTGCGATACGTTCAAGTCCGGCGCGCTTTAAGCGCTCCGCGCTAGATTCTTATTTTGTCGCATTTTCTTACGACGAACCGGCATCCACTTCGTCGGAAAATGCTCTAGCGTTACGTCGCTCAACGAAAAACGGCCGCTCGATCGAGCGGCCGTTTCCATTTCCAACTCGGCGATCGGCCTTGCGTTTACAGCGCGTCGCCGGTGTAGCGGGTCACCTGGCAGGGCGTCGCCTTCATCGCCAGCTCGTGGCAGAGCTTGCGGGCTTCGTCCGTGCTGGCGAGCGGGCCGATCACGAGGTCATAGGTCTGGTTCGGGCCCGAGACGTCGGTCGAGACGCGCGGCGCGTAGGAGCTGATCGCCGTGCCGTGACGCTCGTTGAGCAGCGTCCAGCTCAGGCGCAGGCTATCGACCGAGGGGCCCTTGGCGATCTGCACGCCGATCTGGCGGCCGGCTGCGGCTGCGGCCGCTGCGTCACCCGGCGGGACGGCAATGGTGGTCGTGACGGTCGGCGGGCCGAACGTGATCTCGCCAGCGGCCGGCGCGGCGACGCTGCCGGTCTCGAGCGCCTTCTTCTTCTCGGCCTTCTCGGCGGCGGCGAGCTTCTTTTCTTCCTTGGCCTTGGCCTCGGCCAGAGCCTTCTCCTTGGCCGCTTCCTTCGCGGCCTGCTCCTTGGCGACGCGCTGGACCACGGGGTTCGTTTCGAGCGAGGCGACGCGGCCGGTGAGATCGCGTGCTGCGTCCGTCTGGCTCGACACCTGGGCGCGCAGCTCGATCAGCTCGCTGCGGAAGAGGTCGATCGTGTTGCGGAGGTTCTGCACCTCGCCGGCGACCTGCTTCACGGCGGCTTCCGAGACGCCGGCCTGAGGCGCCGGCTCGGCCGCGACCGTCGTCTCGCCGGCGCCGAGGTAGCCTGCGACGAGCGCGGGCTGCGTGGCGAGGGCCCCGAGATAGAGGAGCGAGAGCGTCGCGAGCGCGGACCAGCCGATCACATACGGCGTCAGCGTGCGATTCCGGACCTGCGGCGAACTGGGCTGGGGAAGGCTCTTTTCCGTCATCATCAGGTTTACGGACCCTACTTGAATATCCTGGACTAACGTCTGCCGGGCGTCTCCGGAGCGGCGCTCGGCCTGCTCCTGCCTCTGACCATGGTTCTTGGTGGCTGAGTCCCCCCAGGGGGTCAACGCGACGGGGTCATGCAACTGTGGACGACGTGGGGATATTCCGTCGGTGCTAAAATTCGCCGTGTTTTCAGGGCCCCAGCGGGCGATTTGTGCTCAGTCGCGCCGGGCGGTAGCGTAGGGCGATTCACGTCATTTGAAGGTGTTTGTGCTCTGGATCTTCCAGGTCGCCTTGCTTCCTGTGCCCCTGTTGCCCGCATGCCTTCACCACCCTCGCGATCAGGATCCCAAGAATGAGCTCTCCGCTGCTCACCGTCATTCTGGCTGCCGGCAAAGGCACGCGCATGCGCTCGGCGCTGCCCAAGGTTCTCCATCGCATCGCCGGACGCTCCATGCTCGGCCATGTGGTGGCGCTGGCGCAGGGCGTCGGCGGGGACCGGCTGGCGGTCGTCGTCGGGCCGGATATGGACAGCGTACGGAAGGAGGCCGTCGCGGCCGCTCCGGGGGCGGACGTGTTCGTGCAGGAGAACCAGCTCGGCACGGCGGACGCGGTGCTCGCCGCGCGCCCGGCGATCGCGGCCCATCAGGGCGACCTTCTGGTGCTGTTCGCGGATACGCCGCTCTTGACCCCCGAGACGATCACGGCGCTGCGGGGCGAGCTCGACAAGGGCGCGCAGGTCGCGGTCCTCGGGTTCAACGCCAGGGAGCCGGGCGCCTACGGGCGGCTGATCACCGCGGCCGACGGCGCGCTCGCGGCGATCCGCGAAGCCAAGGACGCGACCGACGACGAGCGCGCGATCACGCTCTGCAACTCGGGCGTCATGGCGTTCCGGCTGGCGGATCCGCTGGCGGTGCTGGACGCGATCGGCAATCAGAACGCGAAGGGCGAATTCTATCTGACGGATGCCGTCGAGATCGTGCGCCGGCAGGGCGGCCGCGCGGCCGTCGTCGTCTGCGACGAGGACGAGGTGCTCGGCGTCAACGCGCGCCAGGAGCTGGCGGCGGCGGAAGCGATCTGGCAGCGGCGCGCACGGGCCCGCGTCATGGCCGAGGGCGTGACGATGATCGCGCCGGAGACCGTCTGGCTCTCGCACGACACGGTGATCGGGCGCGACGTCGTCATCGAGCCGAACGTGTTCTTCGGCCCCGGCGTCACGGTCGAGGACGACGTGGAAATCAAGGCGAACTCGCATTTCGAGGGTGCGCGCATCGGCCGGGGCGCGCGCATCGGACCGTTCGCGCGGCTGAGGCCCGGCGCGGCGCTGGGCCCCGATGTGCACGTCGGCAATTTCGTCGAGATCAAGAACGTGACACTTGGCGCCGGGGCGAAAGCCAACCATCTCTCCTACCTTGGCGACGGGTCGGTCGGGCCGGGCGCCAACATCGGAGCGGGCACGATCTTCTGCAACTACGACGGCTTCTTCAAGCACAAGACCGAGATCGGCGCGGGCGCGTTCGTGGGCTCGAACTCGGCGCTCGTCGCGCCGGTGAAGATCGGCGCGGGCGCCTATGTGGGCTCGGGCAGCGTGATCACCAAGGACGTCGGCGCCGATGCGCTGGCGCTCGAGCGCAGCAGCCAGGAGGAGCGGCCGGGCTGGGCGGAAAAGTTTCGCACCCTGATGGCGCGCCGCAAGGCCGCGGCCTCGAAATGACGGCGTTAAGAACGGACACATTGTTTGATTTGAAAGGCGCTGCAACCTCTCTTAACCGCTTGGGTGTGGCGTTGATTTGGTCTCCTCCCGGATAGGTACGAAAGGCATACCGATGTGTGGGATTGTCGGCATTATCGGCAGCAAACCCGTCGCGACCGATCTCGTCGATGCGCTGCGGCGCCTCGAATACCGCGGCTACGATAGCGCCGGCATCGCGACCGTCGAGGGCGGCCACCTCGAGCGGCGGCGGGCGGAAGGCAAGCTGCGCAACCTCGAAACGCGCCTTCTGACCGAGCCGCTCAACGGCCACATCGGCATCGGGCACACGCGCTGGGCCACGCACGGCCGGCCGACGGAGCGCAACGCGCACCCGCACATGACGGCGGCCGTCTCGGTCGTTCACAACGGCATCATCGAGAACTTCCGCGAGCTCAAGGACGAGCTCAGCGCCAAGGGCCATACGTTCGAGACGGACACCGACACGGAAGCCGTCGTGCATCTCGTCACGGACGAGCTGCAGCGCGGGGCGGGGCCGGTGGAGGCCGTCAAGGCGGCGCTCGGTCGGCTGCGCGGCGCGTTCGCGCTCGGCATCATCTTCGCGGGCGAGGACAATCTCATGATCGCGGCGCGCCAGGGCAGCCCGCTCGCCATCGGCCATGGCCGCAACGAGATGTATCTCGGCAGCGACGCGATCGCGCTGGCGCCGTTCACGGACGTCATCACGTATCTCGAAGAGGGCGACTGGGCGGTGATGCGGCGCAACGGCGTCGACATCTTCGACCGCGCGGGCAAGGCCGTCACGCGGCCGCAGATCAAGTCCGTCGCCAGCTCGCTGCTGGTGGACAAGGGCAACCATCGCCACTTCATGGCGAAGGAGATCCACGAGCAGCCGGAGGTCATCAGCCACACGCTCGCCAACTATCTCGACATGGCGAACGGGCGCGTGATCGTGCCCGACCTCGGCGTGGATCTCGCCAAGATCTCGCGCGTGACGATCTCGGCCTGCGGCACGGCCTACTACGCCGGGCTCGTCGGCAAGTACTGGATCGAGCGCTACGGACGCATCCCGGTCGAGATCGACGTCGCGTCCGAGATGCGCTACCGCGAGGCGCCGCTACCCGAAGGCGGGCTCGCGATCTTCGTCTCCCAGTCGGGCGAGACGGCCGACACGCTGGCGACGCTGCGGTATGCCCGCGCGAACGGCCAGCGCATCGCGAGCGTCGTCAACGTGCGCACGTCGACCATCGCGCGCGAGTCCGACGCGGTGCTGCCGACGCTGGCGGGGCCGGAGATCGGCGTCGCCTCGACGAAGGCGTTCACCTGCCAGCTCGCCGCCATGGCGTGCCTCGCCATCGCGTTCGGGCGCGCGCGCGGCGCAATCACCGACGCGCAGGAGCAGGAGCTGGTCAAGGCCCTGATCGAGGTGCCGCGGCTCATCTCCACGATGCTGCACAACGAGGAGCAGTACGTCGAGCTGGCGCAGAGCCTCTCCAAGGCGCGCGACGTGCTCTACCTGGGGCGCGGATCGAGCTTTCCGCTGGCGCTCGAGGGCGCGCTCAAGCTCAAGGAGATTTCGTACATCCACGCCGAGGGTTACGCGGCCGGCGAGCTCAAGCACGGGCCGATCGCGCTGATCGACGAGAGCGTGCCGGTGATCGTGATCGCGCCCGAGGACGAGCTTCTCGAAAAGACCCTCTCGAACGTGCAGGAGGTGGCGGCGCGCGGTGGGCAGATCATCCTGATTTCCAACACGAATCCCGCCCACATCGGATGCTCCGTGGCCGCACATATTGCGGTGCCCGCGGGCCACCCGTTGACCAATCCGCTGATCTACGCCGTGCCGGTGCAGCTTCTCGCCTATCATACGGCCGTGTTCATGGGCACGGACGTGGACCAGCCGCGCAACCTCGCCAAGTCCGTCACGGTGGAATGAGGGGATAAGGACGGTCACCGTACCGCCCCGGATTTGCCTCTTCCCTCTGGTTGACCTACAGGTTCGCAGGGTGCTGCGTTTTCGGGGAGCGGCAGGGAAAAGTGCGTATGGCACGTCAGACGCATCGGGACTTCGTTCGATCGGGCTCGGGACGGACACGCGGGACATGGTCCGCAGTGGCCGCCGTTGTCCTCGCCGCGTCGAGCGTCTGCATGGCGCTGGCTCCCGATGCCGCCGCGCAGGCCAAGAAGAAAGCGACCGATCCGAAGGCCGCCGCCGAAGCGCAGCGGAATGCCGCCGCGGCGGCGCAGCAGGCGTATGCCTCGGGCGTGCGCGCGTTCGAATCGGGCGATCTCTCGGGGGCCGAGCAGCAGCTCAGCGTGGCGCTCGCGGGCGGCGGCCTGCCCAATGCGCAAATGGCGCGCGCGCTCTACTACCGGGGCTCGGCCTATCGCCAGCTCGGCCGCCCCGCGCAGGCCATTTCCGACCTGACGACCGCCATCTGGCTCAAGGGCGGCCTGTCGGACGATCTCAAGACCAAGGCCACGGAAGCGCGCAAGCTCGCCTATCAGGAGGCCGGGCTCGGCACGACGCCGCCGGCCATCGGCGCGGCACCGCTGGACCAGGCCACGAAATCGGCGCCCGGCACGCCGGCGCCCGCGGCCGGCACGCAGGTCGTGCAGGTGACGCAGCAATCCATGTGGAGCGGCATCTCGATGCCGTCCGTTTCGATGCCGTCGTTCGGCTTCGGCAGCGACACGACGCAGACGGCGCAAGCCGCAGTTCCCGCGCAGCCGGCGGCCGGCGCCGAAGCGCAGCCGCAGTCGTCCGGCCTCTGGGGCTTCCTGCCGTCGTTCGGCGGATCGTCGTCGCAGCCGGCTGAAAATCCGGTGCCGACCACGGCCGGGTTCACGACCACGGTTGCCGCGCAGGGCGAGTCGTCGCCGGCGCTCGGCTTCGAATCCGTACAGCCTGCCGCCGCGGCGCCGCAGACCTCCGCCTGGGATACGCAGACGGCCGCCGAGGCCGCGGCCCAGCCGGCGCCGTCGCAGACCGTGGTCGCGAGCTACGTGCCGCCGCCGGATGCGGTCGCGACGCCCGGCGCGCCGGCCGCACCGGCCCCGAGCACTGCGGGCTGGAGCAATCCGCTGGCCGGCACGGGCGACGCGGTCACCGGCTTCTTCTCCAATATGTTCGGCTCGTCGCAGCAGCCCGCTCAGGACGCTTCGGCCGGCGTCACGACCGGCTCGACGGAAGCGGGCTGGAGCGGCGACACGACGGTCGTCACGTCGCAGACCTCGTCCATGGTTCAGCGCGGGCCGGAGTCGCCTCCGGCCGGATCGTCCTCGGCGGAGGCCATGCCGTGGTCGACGTCCTCCAATGCCACGCCGGTGCGGGTCGCGACGGCGGCTCCGGCCGCGGGCGGGCGCTACAAGCTTCAGGTGGCGGCCGTGCGCTCGCGCGAGGAGGCCGAGCGGCTCGCCCAGTCGCTCAGCGGCTATGCGCCCGTTCAGGCGGGCGCCGTCTCGACCGAGATCGACGAGACCGTCATCGGCAGCATGGGCACCTTCTACCGGGTGCGGCTCGGCCCCTATGCGGACGCCAAGGAGCCGACCCAGCTCTGCGCTACGCTGAAGCCCCAGGGCTTCGATTGCCTGGTCGTGACGCAGTAACGCCGTTTACTCAGGCCGGTTTGCTCAGGCCGGCCTCGGGCGCGCGGGGCTTCAGGCGGTGCCGGGGTAGGCCCCGTGCCGTGGCCGGGAGTTGACGCCGGGGGCTGCGAGACCGCACGATGACGCCATGAGCAAGCAGCCCGGCAAACCTTCCAAGGACACGGACGACAGCGGCGCGCTTTCCGCGGGGTTGCAGCGTCTGGCGACCGACGACGGGGCGCCGCTGCGCATCGGCGCGCGTTTGCGCAACTACTTCCTCACCGGCCTCATCATCGTCGGGCCGGTCACGCTCACGATCTACATCATCTGGTGGGTCATCAACGTCACGGATGCGTGGCTGAAGCCGTTCGTGCCGAGCGCCTACCTGCCCGACAACTATCTGCCGTTTCCGGTGCCGGGCATCGGCCTCCTGTTCGGCATCGTGTTCCTGACGATGATCGGCGCGCTCACCGCCAACCTGCTGGGCCGCTCGCTCATCTCGTTCGGCGAGATGGCGCTCGACCGCATGCCGATCGTGCGCAACGTCTATCGCGCGCTGAAGCAGTTCTTCGAGTCGCTCGTCTCGGCGACGGCCAACACGCAGCAGGCGGGCTTCCAGAAGGTCGGCCTCATCGAGTTTCCCTCGAAGGGGCTGTGGTCGATCGTGTTCGTGACGGGCGAGACCAAGGGCGAGATCAATCTCACGAAACCGGGTGGCGAGGACGACCTGCTGACGGTCTTCATGCCCACGGGCATCGTGCCGCCGACGGGCTTCATCTGCTTCGTGCCGCGGCGCGACGTGACGTTCCTCAAGATGAGCGTGGAGGATGCGGCGAAGATCGTGATCTCGGCGGGCATGGTGACGCCGGATTACGAGGCGCGCCTCCGGCAGCTCGCGGAGCGCACGATCAAGACGGAGACCAAGCGTCCGCCGCCGCCGGCTTCCAACGGCTGAGCGTTCGCGGCACTCACACTCACGCCGCGCGGAAGAGGCGGATGGCCTCGTCGCATTCGAAAATATAGAGGAGGCGGCGCAGGGCTTCGCCGCGCGGGCTCGTCAGGTGCGGGTCGGCGGCCAGGATCATGCGCGCGTCGTCGTGGGCGGCAGCGAGCAGATCCGAGAAGTTGGTGCTGCCCGCAATGCGGAACTCGGCATCGCCGCTCTGGCGCGCGCCGAGCACCTCGCCGCCGCCGCGCAGCTCGAGGTCCATCTCCGCGATCTTGAAGCCGTCCTCGGTCTCGACCATCGTCGCGAGCCGCTTCTTGGCGGTTTCGCCCAGCGGCTCGGCGTGCAGCAGCGTGCAGAAGCTCGCGCGGGTGCCGCGCCCGACACGGCCGCGGAGCTGGTGAAGCTGGGCGAGGCCGAAACGCTCGGCGTGCTCGATGATCATGATGTTGGCGTTCGGCACGTTGACGCCGACCTCGACCACCGTGGTGGCCACGAGCACCTTGAGGTTTCCGTCGGCGAACGCCGCCATGGTGGCGTCCTTGGCGGCGCTGGTCATGCCGCCGTGCAGGAGGCCGATGCCGTTGCCGAGGATCTGCGTGAGATGCGCGTGGCGCTCCTCGGCGGCCGCGAGGTCCGACAGCTCGGAGCTTTCGATGAGCGGGCAGATCCAATACACCTGCGCGCCTTCGGCGACATTGGCCTTCACGCGCTGGATCAGCTCGGCCAGCCGCTCGTTCGGCCATGTGTGCGTGACGATCGGTTTGCGGCCGGCGGGCTTTTCGGTGAGCTTCGAGACTTCGAGGTCGCCGTAGTGCGTCATCAGCAGCGTGCGCGGGATGGGCGTTGCGGTCATCACCAGCATGTTGGCGCCGCCGTCGCCGCCTTTGGTCTGCAACGCGAGGCGCTGGTGCACGCCGAAGCGGTGCTGCTCGTCGATGACGGCGAAGGCGAGGTCGCGGAAGACGACGTCGTCCTGAAAGAGCGCGTGCGTGCCGATCAGGATGTCGATCTCGCCGGAGGCGAGGCGGCCCAGGATCTCGTCGCGCGCGCGGCCCTTCTCGCGGCCCGTCAGGAGGCCGATGTTGAGGCCCGCATGATCCGCCAAGGGCGCGATGGTCTCCACGTGCTGGCGCGCGAGCACCTCCGTCGGTGCCATCAACGCGGCTTGCGCGCCGGCTTCCACGGCAACGGCCATGGCGAGGAGCGCGACGACCGTCTTGCCGGAGCCGACGTCGCCCTGCAGCAGGCGCAGCATGCGGCGCGGGGCGCCCATGTCGGCTTCGATCTCGCGTAGCGCGGATTGCTGGGAGCCCGTGAGCGCGAACGGCAGGGCCGCTGCGATGCGGGCGCGGATGCGTCCGTCGCCTTTCACGGGGCGGCCGCGCTGCGCCTTGAAGCTTTCGCGCACGATGGCGAGCGCGAGCTGGTTCGCCAGCAGCTCGTCGTAGGCCAGGCGCTGCAGGGGGGTGCTGCCCGGCGAGACGTCGGCCGCGTCGTCCGGGCGATGCAGGCGGCTCAGGGCATCGGAAAACGCGGGCCAGGCCTGCTGCTTGAGCCAGGCCGGGTTCTGCCATTCGGCGAGCTCCGGCACGCGCTCCAACGCCTGGCGCTCGGCCTTGTAGAGGATCTTGCCGGAGAGGCCGGCGGTCAGGGGATAGACCGGCTCGAGGAGCGGAAGGTCGCCGCGGGCTTCGGGCGCGACGATGTAGTCGGGGTGCGCCATCTGCAGCGTCTCGCCGTAGCGCTCGACGCGGCCCGAGACGTAGCGCTCCTCGCCGACCGGAAGCTGGCGCTCGATGTAGGAGCGCTCGGCGCGGAAGAAGATGAGGTCGAGGCGGCCGGTCTCGTCCTCGGTTGCGACCTTGTAGGGCGCCTTGGTGTTGCCGCGGGGCGGGGCCTTGTGCTTCAGCACGCGGACCTTGAGGGTCGCGATGGTGCCGGGAAGGGCTGCGGCGACCGTCGGCTCGGCGCGCCGGTCGATAACGCCGGTCGGCAGATGCCAGAGCATGTCGATGACGCGTGGCTGGGTGACGCCCGCGGGCAGCCGGATAGCCTTTTTCAGCAAGGCGACGACGCGCGGGCCCACGCCCTTCAGGACCTCGGCGGAGGCGAACAGGGGGGAAAGCTCTGCGGGCCGCATGCGCTGGGTCGTTTCCGTGCGTCGCGTGATTCCGTTGCAGATCCGGCGGCGGCCTGCGGCGTTGCGGGCCGGCGCGCGCCGTCCGGACGGGCTGACAGCGGCCGGACAGGGCGCTATATGACACCCCTCGGCGGGCGACGCAAAGTGCCCCGGACCCCAAACGGTTTTCTGACCATGAGCGAGGACATCGACGTCCGCCGCAAGCGCGCCGTCTGGCGCGCGGCGCATCGCGGAACCAAGGAACTCGATCTTCTGGTCGGGCGCTTTGCCGATGCGCGGCTGGCGGCCATGACGGAGGCGGAGCTTTCCCGCTTCGAGGCGTTTCTCGCGGCGACCGAGCCCGAGCTCCAGGCGTGGCTGCTGGGACCGGCGGGCGCGGCGAGCGAGGGGCCGTTCGCGGACGTCGTGGCGGATATTCGGACGTTTCACGGACTTAAGTAAGCAAGACCGCCTCGCGGAGCGGCGGCAACGGACACGGGCGATGAGCGAGCGGGCGGATCTGATCTTTACGGGCGTGCCGGAGGGCCTCGACGCGCTCGTGCTCGCGCGCCTCGTGGAGGAAGCGGCGGACGGACCGCGCCAGGGGCTTCTCTTGCATATCGCCCGCGACGACCGGCGGCTCGAGGCGCTCGAAAGCCAGCTCAAGTTCTTTGCGCCCAAGGTGCGCGTGGTGCCGTTTCCGGCCTGGGATACGGTGCCGTACGACCGCGTGAGCCCGAATGCGGAGATCGTGGCCAAGCGCATCACGGCGCTCTCGCGTCTCGCGCTCGGCGGGCGGAGCGAGCCGGTGGTGGTGCTGACGACGGTGAATGCCGTGTTGCAGCGGGTGCCGCCGAAGGCGTTCATCCGCAACGCCATGAAGACCGTGGCGCCGGGCCAGCGCGTCGACCTCAACCGCTTCGTGCAGCGGCTGATGCTGGCGGGCTATACGCGCACCGGCACGGTCATGGAGCAGGGCGAGTTCGCCGTGCGCGGCGGCATCCTCGACCTCTTCCCGCCGGGGCGGCAGAACCCGGTGCGGCTCGACTTCTTCGGCGACACGCTGGAATCCGTCAAAACGTTCGACGCCGAGACGCAGCGCACCGTGAAGGCGCTGCGCAAGCTGATCCTGATGCCGGTTTCCGAGGTCGCGTTCGGGGAGGCGGCGACGGCGCTATTCCGCTCGCGCTATGTGGAGCTGTTCGGCGGCGCGACCGGCGACGATCCGCTTTACGAGGCCGTGAGCGCGGGGCGCAGCTACGCCGGCCAGGAGCATTGGCTGCCGTTCTTCCACGATCATCTCGAAACGCTGCTCGACTATATGGACGGGGCGGCGGTGAGCTTCGATCACCTCGTCGACGACGCGGTGAAGAGCCGGTTCGAGCAGGTCAAGGAGCATTACCTCGCGCGCACGGAGGGTCTCGAATCCGAACGCTTCGGCGCGCCGCCCTACAAGCCCGTGCCGCCGGACCGGATGTTCCTCGACGCCCGGCAATGGAAGACCGCGCTTTCCGCGCACAAGGTCGTGCGGCTCACGCCGTTCGAGCTGGCCGAGGGGGAGGGCGTACGGCCCTGGCGCGGCAAGGGCGGGCGCTCCTTCGCTGCCGAGCGGCAGAACCCGGATGCGAACGTGTTCGATGCGGTCGTTGCGCATGTGAAGCGCGTGCAGGCGGAACACCGGCGCGTGATCGTCGCGGCGTGGACGCCGGGCGCGCGCGAGCGGCTGGCGTCGCTGCTTTCGGATCACGGGCTCAAGGGGCAGGCCAAGGTCGAGGGCTATGCGGATGCGCTGGCGCTCGATCCCAACGTCACGGGGCTCGCGGTGCTGGGCCTCGAGCAAGGCTTCGAGACGCCGGAGCTGGTGGTCGTCGCCGAGCAGGATATCCTCGGCGACCGGCTGGTGCGGCCGCGGCGCAAGGCGAAACGCGCGGCCGATGTCTTGACCGAGGCGACGAGCCTTTCGGTCGGCGATCTCGTCGTCCATGCCGATCACGGCATCGGCCGGTTCCACGGCCTCAAGACCATCACGGCGCTGGGCGCGCCGCACGACTGCCTCGAGCTCAAGTATGCGGGCGGCGATACGCTCTATCTGCCGGTCGAGAACATCGAGCTGCTCTCGCGCTACGGCTCGCACGAGGGCGATACGCAACTCGACAAGCTCGGCGGCGTGGCGTGGCAATCGCGCAAGGCGCGCCTCAAGAAGCGGCTGCGCGAGATCGCGTCTGAGCTGATCAAGATCGCGGCTCTGCGGCAGTTGCGCGAAGCCCCCGTGCTGCAGCCGCCGGCCGGCGCCTACGACGAGTTCGTCGCGCGCTTCCCCTACGAGGAGACGGAGGACCAGGCGGCGAGCATCGACGCGGTGCTTCAGGACATGCAGTCGGGCCGTCCGATGGACCGGCTCGTGTGCGGCGACGTCGGCTTCGGCAAGACGGAGGTGGCGCTGCGCGCGGCGTTCGTGGCGGCCATGAACGGCCTGCAGGTGGCGATCGTGGTGCCGACGACGCTGCTCGCGCGGCAGCATTCGCGCACCGTCATGGAGCGCTTCAAGAGCCTGCCGCTCAAGATCGCGCAGGCCTCGCGCCTCGTGTCGCCCAAGGAGCTGGCCGAGGTCAAGGAAGGGCTCAAGAACGGCACCCTCGACATCGTCATCGGCACGCATGCGCTACTCGGCAAGCAGATCGAGTTCCAGCGGCTCGGCTTGCTCGTGATCGACGAGGAGCAGCATTTCGGCGTGACGCACAAGGAGCGGCTGAAGCAGCTCCGCGAGGACGTGCACGTGCTGACGCTTTCGGCGACGCCCATTCCGCGCACGCTGCAACTTGCGCTCACCGGCGTGCGCGAGCTTTCGCTGATCACGACGCCGCCGGTCGACCGTCTCGCGGTGCGCACCTACATCTCGCAGTTCGATCCCGTGATCCTGATCGACGCTTTGAAGCGGGAGCGCGATCGCGGCGGGCAGACGTACTACGTCGCGCCGCGCATTTCCGATCTCGACGAGGTGGCGGAGTTCCTGCGCGAGGCGGTGCCGCATCTGAAGCTCGCCGTGGCGCACGGGCAGCTCGCGCCGTCCGAGCTCGAGGACATCATGACGGCGTTCTACGAAGGCCAGTATGACGTGCTGCTGTCGACGGCGATCGTCGAATCCGGGCTCGATGTGCCGAACGCCAATACGCTGATCGTGCATCGCGCCGACATGTTCGGCCTGGCGGCGCTCTATCAGCTTCGCGGGCGCGTGGGCCGCTCGAAGCGGCGCGCCTATGCCTACTTCACGACGCCGCCGGGCAAGGTGCTGACGGAGGGTGCGGACAAGCGCCTCAAGGTGCTGCAGTCGCTCGACACGCTGGGGGCGGGCTTCTCGCTCGCCTCGCACGACCTCGACATTCGCGGCGCCGGCAACCTGCTCGGCGAGGAGCAGTCGGGTCATATCCGCGAGGTGGGCTTCGAGCTTTACCAGTCGATGCTGGAAGAGGCCGTCGCGGCCATGAAGGGCGGCGATCTCGTGGACGAGGACAAGTGGAGCCCGGAGATCGCCATCGGGCTTTCGGTGCTCATTCCGGAGACGTACGTCGCCGACCTGCAACTCCGTCTCGGGCTCTATCGCCGGCTCTCGGCGCTCGAAACGCGGGCCGACATCGACGCGTTCGCGGCGGAGCTGGTGGACCGCTTCGGCGAGCTGCCGGCGGAGGTCGATCACCTGCTCGACGTCATGGAGATCAAGGGGCTCTGCCGCGCGGCGGGCATCGCCAAGGTCGATGCGGGGCCGAAGGGCGCCGTCGTCACGTTCCATCGCAACCAGTTCGCCAACGCGCAGGGGCTCGCGCAATTCCTGCAGGCCTCGCGCGGGCTCGCCAAGCTGCAGCCCGATCACAAGCTCATCTTCAAGGGCGATTGGGACCAGCCGCAGGTGCGCTTCAAGGGCGTGCGCGGCCTCGTCTCGGCGCTGGCCGAGATCGCCGCCAAGGGCGCGAAGGCGGCGTAGGGGGGCGGGTGGACGTTCGAGTCTTGAGGGAAAGCGGGGCGCGAATGCTCGAAGCGCCGGCGCTCTCGGTTCATTGCGGACCCTTGTTTCATTGCGGGCACTTGTTTCATTGTGGGCGCTGGCGGGGCAAGAGATGCGCGTGTCTCAAATTCCTAAGGTCCCCTTCCAGCGCGTTGTAGTCATCGGCTCTTCCGGGGCTGGAAAGTCCACGTTTGCGCGTCGCCTCGGTGCTGCGACCGGTCTTCCGGTGACACACATCGACCAACTGTTCTGGCAGCGCGGCTGGGTGCAGACCCCGAAATCTCTTTATCTCGAGCGTCTTGCCGCCGTCGTTGCCGGGGAGCGCTGGATTATCGAGGGCGTCAATGCCAGCACGCTCGACCTCCGCCTGCCGAGGACGGACCTTCTCATCTGGTTGGAGCGGAGCCGCTTTGCGTGTCTCTGGCGGGTTGCGCGACGGGTGCTAGCCAGTCGTGGGCGTGTGCGACCGGATATGGCGCCAGGGTGCCCGGAACAACTGCCGGACCTCGAGTTCCTGACCTACATCTGGACCTTCGACACGCGCATTGCTCCCCGGATCGAGGCCGCCATCGACAGGCACGGCATGCGGGAGCGCACCGTTCGCCTGACGAGCGACGCTGCGGCGGAGGCCTGGCTCGCGTCATTGGGAGCAGCGTATCCAAACGCTTAGAGCGCACTCTGTGACGGCTACGGGCAGGAGTCTCAGCGACCTTTAAAAATTCATAGCGTTCGGATTTCTACCCTCTTCCGCCAGCTCGTGCTTACTTTGCCCGCAAACTCTCTCGTTCTTTCTCGCGCAACTGCGCGCGGACTTTCAAGTGGTGGCCTTTGCTCATCGACCGCCCTGTAAAGGCCTCTTCAAATCCATTCAGCTTCATCGCGAATCCTAGAACCTTGCCGTCGGCCTTGCCGATGGCGGAAATCGCAGCGCCCTGCCGGAGCTTTTCGACCGTTTCGTCGCCGACAGAGACGCGCGCCATGCAGAGCTTGGCGTCGCAACTGATGAATTTCAGGTTCAACACATAGAGTTCGCTGAAATCGACTTGCTGCTCCTTCAATGCTTTTGCCCAAAGCTCGGGTGTGTAGATCCCCAGACGGAGGCCCTCAGACAGCGTAACGCCACGCGGCATCTTCACCCATAAAATCTTGTTGTCAGCGCCTTCCACTTCGCGGAGGGCGGCAACCATCTGAATCTCTCCCGTCTTGTGATCAAGGCGCTCACCATAGGTGCTGCAAGCCCGCGTGGTAAGTTTTGCTGTCGGATCGAATTCGTTTTGATGTGCGTCTTCGCAAAACTTTGTCCACGTGGTTTCAGCGGACTGTCGACATCCACGCCATAGCGGCGAGCATGATTGCCATCCGGACCATCAGGCCATCCTCCGTTTGTGCGGCACAAGGGCAGCCGCGTTGTTTCGCAAGAATGCCGACCGGCCTCGCACAAGAGAGGATAAGTCAGTCGGCAAATTGCGACTGTTTCGCGCGGAACCGGATCAAGACGATTGTGAAATCGAAGGTTTCTGCGATCGAGACGAGGGTCTTTCCGCTTTTGGTGGAATCGCCGAAAGACCCTGGATCTTTATTTTGTCGTGCTTCTTATCGGGCTCTAAGCGTGATCTGCATGGCTTCGCCGGAAGCACTCTAAGGTCTCGAATGTCGGCATTCTTTGCGTTGCGCTGATCGTCCTGCCGTTCAGGCCGCAACTTCCGACGTCCGTGCCGGATCACGCGTTCGCGAGGGCGGCGCGGCGGATTTTGCCGTTGGCGGTGCGCGGGAGCTTGTCGAGGAAGCGGATCTCGCGCGGGCATTTGTAGGCGGCGAGACGCTCGCTCGCGAAGGCGCGGATGGCCTCGCTATCGGGACGCGCCTCGCCCTTCGGCACGATGAAGGCGCCGACGACGTGCACGTCCGTGCGCACGGCGACCTCCGCGCAGGCCACTTCCGCCACATCCGGATGCTGCGCCAGCACGGCCTCGACCTCGGCGGGCGAGACGCGGTAGCCGAGCGCCTTGATGATCTCGTTGTTGCGGCCTTCGTGGGTGATGTAGCCCTCGGCATCCATGCGGCCGAGGTCACCACCGACGAACCATTCGCCGCGGACGACGTCCGCCTGCTCGGCCGGGCGGTTCCAATAGCCGAGCATCAGGCCGGGATCCGAGCGGTGAACGGCGACGAGACCTTCGGTGTCGGGCGGCAGCGGCACGTTCTCGCCCTCGACGGGGATGATGACGACGTTGCGGCCGGGTTGCGCCTTGCCGACGGTGCCCGGCTTGCGCGGCACGGTGGGGGCGGTGGAGATGTAGGTCGAGAGCTCGCTCATGCCGAGCCCTTCGTAGAGGTCCGTTCCGGTTTGCGCGCGCCATGCTTCGAACAGGCCGGGCGGCGGGGCTTCGCCGGCGATCAGCGCGTGACGCAGCGACGGCATGGTGCGCGGCGTGACGTTGCCGTATTTCAGGATCTGGCGCATGAGCGCCGGCACGCCGGCGAAGATCGTGGCGCCGGTTCTGTTGATGAGGCGGGGCCAGAGGGCCGGCTCCTTCTCGCCCGTGTAGATGATGGCGGTGGCGCCGTTCGCCCACGGGTCCGTGAGGCCGACGCCGAGCGTGAACGTCCAGTTGAACGCGCCCGCGTGGAAGACGCGATCCTCGCCGCCGATGCCGTACCAGCCCTGGTACATGGGGCGGCGGCCGATGGCGACGCGGTTGGCGTGCAGCACGCCCTTCGGGTTGGCCGTGGTGCCGGAGGTGTAGATCAGGAACGCGGGGTCCTCGGCGTGCGTGGCGGCGTAGTCGATGCGCGGGCCCTCGCGCATCATGCGCGCGACGTCGTCGGGCGAGAGGAAGAGGGGCGTCGTGTCCCGGGCCGGAAGTGGATCGCTTTGTCTGCGGATTGCCTCCTGGGGG
This sequence comes from uncultured Hyphomicrobium sp., assembly GCA_964386545.1. Lineage (GTDB taxonomy): Bacteria > Pseudomonadota > Alphaproteobacteria > Rhizobiales > Hyphomicrobiaceae > Hyphomicrobium_C. The sequence goes on along the minus strand of CAYLSI010000020.1, from coordinate 6,007 downwards.
AGACGTGTCTGGACCCCGACCTCCGTCGGGGTGACGTCGGAGATGAGGAGGCCGGTTCCGCGTCCACTTCCGTCATCCCGGCGAAGGCCGGGATCCCGATACGTCGCGATCTCGCTCGGCTGCGCTTCGTGGAGAGGCAGGGCGGATGCGAGGGCGGCGGCGGCGCTGTCCTGCAGCAGAAAGAGGGCTTCGCGGTCGGTGAGCTGGTTGGAGGCGGGCAGCGCGACGAGGCCCGCCGCGATCGCGCCGAAGAACAGGATGGCGTAGGCGCTCGTATTGTCGAGGCGGATCATGACGCGGTCGCCGGGCGCGAGGCCGAGGGCGCGGAGCGCGCCGGCCGTACGCAGAACCGCGTCCTCGAGATCGGCGTAGGTCCAGATTTCCGAGGGCGTCGCATCGGGGCTCGCGACGACGATCAGCGCGGGCTTGCCCGGCGTCGCGGCGGCGGAGGCGGCGATGCAGTAGCGCGCCATGTTGAAGAGCGGGTTTTCGGGGGGCGTGTAGATCGGCGTGTCCATTAAGCGGCGTGCTGGGTTCTCGATTGGAGGGATCTCTTGCTCATGCCACGGAGGCGGCAAAACGTCGAGCCTCGCGAGGCTCGACGGTAGGGACGTTCAGGACTGTGGCGTTGGTTTCGGTCCTATCGGCCAGGCGGGCGGACGGGAGGACGAGGGATTCACGCTGTCCGGTGCCGCAATCCCACCCAAAAAAAATGAGGCCGCCTGACTGGCGGCCTCACCTTCCTGCTTCACAGGCTCAGTGCTGGGCGATGCGACGGCGCTTGAAGACGTTCGTCGTCTCTTTCTTCGGGGCCGCATTCTCGGACTTCTGAACGCGGTGGATCAGGATGTTGCGGCCGTTGGCCTTACGCGTCTGGACCGTGGCGTTCTGCTGGTTCTTCTGAACCGACGCAGCCTCGTTGGCGGCCTTCTGCTTCTTCAGCCTTTCGATCCGCTGCTGCACGAACACGTTCTTCGGGCTCTTGTCCGTCTTCTTGACCTCGGCATTGGTGCCGCACGGCGCCCGGAAGCAGCGCATCTTCGTGGGAGCAACGGCTGCAGCTTCCTGAGCTTCACGGTGCTTCTTCCTCTTCTCGAAGCGGCTCTCGCCGGTCTGGTGCACGACCAGACCCTTCTTGGCGATGCGCTCGCGTACCGCTGCCAGACGGTCGGTCGCCGCCTTGTTCTTCTCGGCCGTCGCGGTGCCCTTCCGCTTGAAGGTGCGGAACAGGTCCGGATTGGGAATGCCCGTGTCGTTGTGGACCTTGCGATTGAAGTCGGCAACGGCGGCGTTCACCTGCCTCTGGATGATCAGGCGCGAGGCCGGGCTATCGCCGAGGTTGGCACGTGCGGCCTGGATCCGCGCAAGCCGTGCATTGAGAATGGCGGCTTCGTTGGCTGTCAGGGCACTGGTCTCGATGCCTTCCTTGATGCCGCTCTGAAGGCCATCAATGCGCGCGTCCAAAGGATCCGCGCTGATCTCGCCCGGGCCGGCGTTTCCAACTTCGCCGAGCGCGCTGAGGATGTGGCCCACGTTGACCTGAGAGGGGGCTTCCTGAACGAACGTCGGCGCCTCCTCGACAACGACGGCCTTGCGGCGGCGGACGACGACCGGCGCGCTCTGCTCGACAACCGTCGGTGCGCTGGCAGCCTGCGTCGTGGGCAGGTTGTTGGCGCATTCCGTGAGGGCCGTGTTGAGCTCGGTGTCCGTCATGGCCTGAACTTCGTCAGGAAGCAGGACACCGTGGTCGAGGCACTTCTGAATCAGCGCCACCATGTAAGCGTTGGCCAGGGCCGAAGGCTGCTTCGCGGCAGGTGCCGGTGCTGTCTCCGCGAGAGCGGCAAGGGGAAACGCGGACAGGCCTGCCGCGATGAAAGAGAAAAACGACGTGCGGTTCATGGCATGCTCCAATGAGAATGTTTCACATCTCGCCTCTGGTGAAATTCCGGTGAGCAGCGGCGACATGGTCGAGAAACACGGGTTTCCGGCTCCGTGCAGTTTCCGAGGAAACACCGGGCAACGATTTTGACGGCGCTGGGGGATGGAACTCCGAGGCCGATCGCGGCGGCACGAGGGATCGAGAGGGATGTCGACGGGTCGGTTTTGTTGGCCGTCCTGGGCAGAGGCCGCGAGGCGAGGCTCTCAAATGGGGTATCCCCAGCCCGCGGGCTATGGGGTCTTCTCGCTCGCGACGAGGCGGAAGAAGGCCTGGATGCGTTCGGCATCGTGATATTCGCGGATCTGGACCACCAATCCGTCCGCAACTCGAATATTGAGACGGAAGCGGCCGTCCAGAATCTCGCCCGTGGCCCGATGGCGGTAAATGAACTCAACGCTGGCGTGGACGCCGTCCTCGTGTGCGCGCGGCTCCGTTGGGCGGAACAGGATGTATTCGAAGTACCGGTGCATGTCCGCGAGGCGCCTGACGAAGTCGAACTTGCCCTCGGCCGTTCCCGCAAACGGAACGACGCTCTGGTCCAGGTACAGCGTGTATTCGATCCGGTCGGCGAGGAGCTTGAGAAAGCCGTCGAAATCGCCGCTCGCATACGCGTTGAGCGCGGCCCGGGCAGTGGCCAGGGCGTCGGGGTCTTTCCGGCCTGTCGTCATGAGCCCAACGAGCGGTGAAAGATGACGGGCCGATGGTATCGCAGGGCTCATGGAATGCCTACGGGCGCGCCGCGCTGTCGGTGCGATCGTGCCGTGCGCGTCGTGACCTCTGTTCGACGCGTGCCGAACCCCGCGACGGGGTGCATCGAGCCGCGTCACATCTTTTCGCCGGGCAGCTTGCTCGCTTGCGTCACCCATTGGGTGAATTGCGCCTCGTCCAGCTCGCCCTCGTGGAGGTCGAGGTAGCGGACCTCCTTTTGCTTCGACGTGCCGGGCGGGACCGGCTTCAGCGACGTGCCGCGGAAGAACGCGACTTTCACGTATTTCTCGAAGCAGTGGACGCTCAGGAACCAGGAGCCCTGCTCCACGCCGTAGAGCGGCGAGTTCCATTTCACGGCCTTCTGCACGTCCGGAACGGCCGCGGCGATCAGCGTGTCGAGGCGACGGCCGAGGTCGCGTTTCCATCCGGGCATGGCGGCGAAGTACGCCTGGACGGGCTCGTCGCCGTAGCCCTTCGCGATCTGCGGATTGCCGCCGGAGAGAAGCACGGGGGCAGCTCCGGATGCGCTGGGCTTCGTTTTCGATGCGGCCGCGCGCCGCCTCACTGCTTTTTTCGGAGCCGCTGCTTTGGAGGACGCTGGGCGCTTGGCGGGCATGTCGGGATCCTGATCGCGGGCTGCTCAGTTCGGACGCTGAACCCACCATGTGTCGAGGTTGAAGCCGAACAACGGGATCTTCTCCGGATGGGCGAGGCGCTTCCACGAGGCGATCCATTGCACCGGCGCGTGGAAGAGCGGGATGACATAGTGGCCGGACAGCAGCACGCGGTCGAGCGCGCGCACGGCGGAGACGAAATCCTCGTCCGTCTTGGCGGCGAGCATGGCCGCGATCATCGCGTCGGCGGCCGGGTTCTTGACGCCCGCGTAGTTGTACGATCCCGGCATGTCCGCCACCTTCGAGGACCAGCGGAAGAGCTGCTCGTTGCCGGGCGACAGCGACGAGGGCCAGGTGAACTGGATCATGTCGAAGTCGTAGTCCTTGAGGCGGGCCTGGTACTGGGCGCTGTCGACGACGCGGATGCGCGCGCGAATGCCGAGGCGGGCGAGGTCGTTCGCGAAGCTGCCGAGCAGGCGCTCCTGGCCCGTGGTGCCGGCGAGCAGCTCGAACGTCAGCGGGTTGCCCTTGGCATCGACGAGGCGTCCGCCCTGCATCGTGTAGCCGGCGCTCTCCAGCAGCTCGAACGCCTTGCGCGCGTTGGCGCGGTTATGGGCGGTGCCGTCGCTTTCGGGCGCGGAGAACGTGCCTTCGAGGATCTCCGGCCGCACGGCGTTCGCGAACGGGGCCAGCAGCGTGCGCTCGCGCGCGTCGGCGGGACGGCCGGCGGACGAGAGCACGGAGCGCTCGAAGTAGCTCTGGCTGCGCTTGTAGAGGCCGTGGAAGAAGCTCTTGTTGACCCATTCGAAGTTGAACAGGTGGATCAGCGCGAGGCGCACGCGGTCGTCGGCGAAAACGGGGCGGCGCGTGTTGAAGACGAGTCCGGTCATGCCGGCGGGCAGGCCGATCGGCATCTGCTCGAGCGCGATCTGGCCGCTGCGGACGGCGGGAAAGTCGTAGCCCTTGGCCCAGGTGCCGGGATCGTCCTCGTTGCGCACGTCGATGCCGCCAGTCTTGAACGTCTCGAACAGCGTCGTGCCTTCGCGGAAGTAGTCGAAGCGGATCTCGTCGAAGTTGAACCGGCCGCGGTTCACGGGAAGGTCCTTGCCCCAGTAGTCGGGGTTCCTCGTGTAGGTGATGGACCGGCCGGCGTTGACGGTGCCGATGCGATAGGGACCGGAGCCGACGATCGGATTCAGCGTCGTCTGCTCGAAGGTGTCCGCCGCCATGAGATGGGCCGGCAGGACCGGCATCAATCCGAGGATGAGCGGCAACTCGCGGTCCTCGGCATCGGTGAAGACGAAGCGCACGGCATGGTCGGAGATCGTCTCCGTTCGCGCGACCTTCTTGTAGTAGGTGCGGTAGTTTGGGCGGCCCTTGTCGCGCAGCACCTCGAACGAGAAGATCACGTCGCGGACCGTCACCGGTGCCCCGTCGGAGAACTTGGCCCGCGGATCGAGATGGAAGGTGACCTCGCTGCGGTTCTCGGGGACGTCGATCCTCTCCGCGATCAGGCCGTAGAGCGTGAACGGCTCGTCCTGGCTGCGTGCCATCAGGCTTTCGACGACGAACTCGCGGATACCCTGCACGGGCTCGCCGCGCACGATCATCGGGTTGAGGTTGTCGAAGGAGCCGGACGAGCCGAGCGTGACGCGGCCGCCCTTCGGCGCGTCGGCGTTGACGTAGGGAAACGCGGTGAAGCCGTCCGGCAGGGCGGGCTCGCCGTGCATGGCGATACCGTGGGCGACGCCGTGGCGCGGCTCGGCGCGGGCGAGGCTGGGAAAAAATCCTGCCGCGGCCCAAGCCAGCACGATCAGCGGGGCGAGGAGCGGTCGTCGCAACAGACTTTCCACAGGCTCGGCGTCTCCCTTTGCCCGCGCGGATGGGGCTTCATTCGGCGTCCGCGCCCACGATGCTCGCGGCGGCCCGGAACGTTGCCGGGCAAAGTATTGGATTTGCTCGGCACAGTGAGCGGTTCGTAGCACATTACCTTGGCATGCCAATGGCACGGCGGATCCGCACCCTGCGTTGCGCTATTGCCACGCGTGCGTTGTTTCAGCCTGTGCAACGTGCGCCCGCCCTGCGACCGGCCACGGGATTGCCGTATTCCAGGCCTTAGTGCCGGGCCGGATGACGCCGAGGGCGTCAGGCGCGCGCTCCCATAAATATGCCGTTCGAGCGCTGCGGAATGGGGCTGAGCCACCGGCCGGGGAAGCTGGGTGGCTCCTGGACTGGCTCGTATACGAAAGGTCGATTTTCCTATGTCTCATAGAGATGGCATCGCAACCGGCTTGGGGCGCGCAGTGGTGGCAGGCGGAGCCACGCTGGCCTTGGTCCTCTCGCTGGCTCTGGGCGGCGGCCTGGCCAACGCCCAGGACGCGAAGAAGAAGGACGCAGCACCGGCTGCGAAGGATGCCAAGGCGGCTCCGGCCCCCAAGCAGAGCGCCTGGGTGAAGCTTTGCGAGGACGCGCCCCTCGTCAAGAAGGACAAGGACGGCAAGGACGTCAAGGAAGAGAAGAACATCTGCCTCACGCACCATGAGCGCCTCGACGGCAACTCGGGCATGGTTCTCGTCTCGGCCGCGATCCGCCACGTCGAAGGCAGCGAGCACGATCACCTCATGATCATGGTGCCGCTCGGCATGGCGCTGCCGCCGGGCATCAAGGCCGCCGTCTACACGAAGGAGCAGTGGGAGAAGGCCGCGAAGAACGAGAAGATCGACGACAAGGACCTGAAGCCGATCGA
>CAYLSI010000019.1:0-55572 GCA_964386545.1 uncultured Hyphomicrobium sp. | reverse complement strand
GCATGGCCGTCGGGAAGGTGTCGTTCGACGACTGGCTCATGTTGACGTGGTCGTTCGGGTGGACGGGCTTCTTGGAGCCCATCGTGCCGCCCAGCATCTCGATGGCGCGGTTCGAGATCACCTCGTTCGCGTTCATGTTCGACTGCGTGCCGGAGCCCGTCTGCCAGACCACGAGCGGAAAATGATCGTCGAGCTTGCCGTCGATGACCTCCTGGGCCGCCGTGACGATAACGTCGCCGAGCTTTGCGTCGAGCTTGCCGAGCGCCATGTTGGTCTCAGCCGCCGCGCGCTTGACGATACCGAGGGCGCGGATGACGGGGGCCGGCTGCTTCTCCCAGCCGATCTTGAAGTTGCCGAGGCTGCGCTGCGCCTGGGCGCCCCAATAGCGGTCGGAGGGGACCTCGATCTCGCCGAAGGTATCGCTTTCGATGCGGGTCGCAGATTTCTTGTCAGCCATGGCGGGATCCGTGCTTGAGATTTGGCAATGGGCGTCGCCATAGCATGGCAGCACCGCCGTTACCAAGCGCCCGGACTATCGCAGGAGAAGACCGCTGGCTCCGGCGATCCACCGGCATGCAACCGCCGCGACAATCGCGCCCATGGCCGGGAGGATGTTCGCCGGCGGCCAGCCGAGCCAGTCAGCGCGCAACGCCTCGCCCCAAACGTCAAGGGCCGCGCTGTGGCGCGGCCCTCTTCCATAATCGGCCGGTCCGCTCCTCTTACGAGCGATAGAGCCGGGCTACGAGCGCGGCGTGGCGGCGCTCCGCGTTGTTGATCTGGAAGCGCTCCAGAGGCGTCACGCGGCCGTCGCGCAGAGCGCGGCGCTTCAAGGCGGCAACGTCGGCCGCGCTGCGGGCGATCACCGCGCGCTCACGGGCGCTGATGCCCTTCTTGAAGACCTTGCTCGGCGCCGGCTTGCCCCAATTGTTGTTGTGGTACTTCGCGGGGGCGGCGCTCGCGGCACCGGCGCTGACGAGGACGGCAGCGGCTGCAGACAGGAAAACGGTTTTCATCTTGGCGTTCATGATCATCTCCACTTTGTTCTGCCCACCGCTTCGAAGCGGCTTTCTCCGGGCTTGCATGGAGAAGAACGGGCGCACCGGCACGCTCCCGTCGCAATTTTTCAAAATTTTTTCAGTCACTTAGCGTTCATCTAGCTGAACGGCCATTCATCTTCGAAAAGGCTTTGCGGGGAACTTTTAATGCCTCTTTCGATTACCTACGTAATTGGCAGCATCTGCCCAAAAGCACGTTCGTGCAGGAGACGATCATGGTTCTCAGGACATTCGGCGCCGCGGCCATCGCTTTGATGCTCGGAAGCGGCGCATGGGCGACCGGCGCGTCGGCCGCTCCGCTCGCGTCCAACGCCGCCGCAGCCGGCGCTACGGAGACGAGCGGTCTCGTCAAAGTCCGCGGCGGCTTCAGCCTCTATATCGGCCCGGGCTATGGCTACGGGTATCGCGGTTACGGATACCGCGACTACAGCTACTACGATGACGACGACTACTATGACTATCCGCGCCGCCGCTACTATCGCTACTACGATGGCGACCGGCACTATCGCAAATACAGCCGCCGCTGGACGCGCGAGCGCTTCCAGCATCCGCTCGGCCGCCGCTAAAAACCGTTAAAAGTCGCTCCGCGAAATGCAAGCGGAAGGGCGTGCCTCAGGGCGCGCCCTTTTTCACTTCGTAGGACCCGTTGGACGAGAAGACGACGGTGAACTCGTTGCCGCCCGAGAGATCCAGCGGCTGGCCGTTGACGATCAGCGTGCCGTTGCCGGTCTCGGTCTTGTAGCTGACGGGGCCGTCGCCCTTCTGCGCCAGATAGACCTTCTTGCCGTCGAACGAGACCGTCTGCATGACGGAGACGCCGGACGGCGGAAAGAACGTTCCGATCGCGTAGAGCAACGTGATGAACGCGAAGATGAGGATGGCAATGTTCTTGAGGATCTGCATGGCGGGGGCTCCGGAGCGGAGCGACATCGCCCGCCCGCTCGAAGACTGAGGCATTTCTCGGAGACCCGCAACGGCCCCCGCGGAAAGCGAGCCCGTCCAGAGGCTTATTTCTTACGGAACTTGTCGAGGCTGACGATCTCGGCGCCGCCGGCGCGCGCGGGCGCCGCCTGGTCGTTGGAGCCTTCGGCCGGCCCGCCGTCGAGCGGTGTTGCGGCTTTGGCCGCGGCCCCTGCGGGTGCGGCGCCCTCCTCGGCGGGCGCGCTCGCCGGGGTGTCGGGGGCTGCCTCGTCCGCGCCGTGCAGGGCGGGCTCGGCGTCGCGCTTGTCGACCACCTGCGGTTTGCGTGCGCCCCGCGCCGTCTTGCGGGCATGGCTGACGCGCGTGCCGCCCGCCGTGCGCGGCGCGACCCCGTCCGGCGCACCCACGCGCTCGGTCGCCGTCGCGCTCGGATCCTCGAACTGCAGGCCGAAGCGAACGGAGGGATCGAAGAACACCTTGATGGCCGCGAACGGAACCACGAGACGCTCCGGAATGCCGTCGAACGTCAGCTTCACCTCGAAGCGCTCGTCCGTGACGATCAGGTCCCAGAACCTGTGCTGCAGCACGATCGTCATCTCGCGGGGATACTTCTCCTTCAGGCGCTTCGAGAGCGTGACGCCCGGCGCTTCCGTATCGAAGGAGATGTAGAAATGGTGATCTCCCGCCAGGCCAACCTTGGCCGTGCGGATGAGAACCTGGCGGACGACGCCGCGCATCGCCTCTTGCGCAAGTCCCTCGTAGTCGATCGTCGACTCAACCGTCATACCTTGCCGCTTCGTCCCACTCGCGCCGAAATGCCCCCAGCGACGCCGATGAGTGGGGAGCTTCTGTTGCCCGGTGCTCCCCCAACCGCGCCTTGCTCGGCTAGGAGCGAGGACTTTAGTATTTAGGCATTTCGCGCCGCATTACGCAGCGAGAGCAGCCTCAGCATAGTTGTCATTGGCAACTATTCTGAATGACCCGATGACGGCGGTATCATGCCGGGCAAAAGCTAAACCCTTTACACCCTCGTCGATCCTATTTCGCCCCCATCAGCAGCTCACGGGTCCCTCGCGCTTGCGGCTCGGGCGCGTGAGCTGATGGTGGAGGCGCCGGGTACCGCCCCCGGGTCCGAACGGCTTATTACGGTCGCGTTTATCGCCATAGCCGGACGAATCCGGCACCCCAAATATAGGCTCAGAGAATTAGAATTAAAAGTGTCTGTGGACGAGCCGTCTCAAGCGCGGCGCCGCCTGCTATCACACCCACGCCCCTCCAATTTTGCGGGATACGTCATGACATTGCCTTCCGCTGCGAACGCTCCCGGCGCCGAGCGTGCGCGCACGCCCTGGGGGCCTGGATCTGCGCTCTTCGTCGCATTGGCGGCGAGTTTCGCCCCCGCGCTGCTCTGGTTCGTGCCCGCGCTCGCCGAGCGGCTGGGCCTCGCGCCCGTTCCCGTTTCCCCGAACGGGCTGCCGCCGATCTCGTCGCCCGTGATGCTGATCCAGATGATCGCCGGGCAGCTCCTGTCGTTTGCCATCATCTGGTTCGCCGCGGGCCGGAAAGACGCGCGCACCGCGACGCTGCGGCTCGGGGCGCCGCAAGCCGGATGGCTCCAGTCGATCGGCTACGGCCTCTTGCTCATCGCGCTCATCCTGCCGCTCGAGCTCGTGATGTATCGGCTTTCCGGCATCGACCTCTTCACGGACAGCCGCTGGCTGCTCGACGGGCTGCGGTCGCCGCTCTGGTGGGGCGTCGTGATCGTGGCGGTGGTGATGGCGCCGCTCTGGGAGGAGGTCACGTACCGCGGCTTCCTGCTTTCGGCGCTGGCCCAGACGCGGCTCGGCTTCTGGCCGGCTGCGACGCTTTCGTCGCTCATCTGGACGCTCCTGCACTGGGGCTACTCGTGGCCGGGGCTTGTCAGCGTGTTCCTGGCCGGGATAGGCCTGTCGTGGATCATCCGCCGCACGGACTCGATGCGCGCGGCAGTGGTCGCGCATGGCGTCGTCAACGCCTTCTCGCTGGCGGTCGTCTATCTCTTCGCGCCGTAGGATCGGCGACGGGCGCCGGATGCCAGGGCTCACGTGAACTCAGCGCGGAATCGAGCTAGACCGTTTTCCGATCCGATAGAATTCGGATCGGACGGTCTAGATTCTTGTTTGTCGCATTTTTTTTATGACGAACCGGCATCCACTTCGTCGGAAAATGCTCGAGGAAGTCCCGCATGCAGCCGTATCTCGACCTCCTGCGCCGCGTGCGCACCGAAGGCACCGCCAAGTCCGACCGCACCGGCACGGGCACGCTCTCGGTGTTCGGCCATCAGATGCGGTTCGATCTCGCGCAGGGCTTCCCGCTCGTCACGACGAAGAAGCTGCATCTCAAGTCGATCATTCACGAGCTGATCTGGTTTCTCGCCGGTGACACCAACGTCGGCTACCTCCAGGCGAACGGCGTGCGCATCTGGGACGAGTGGGCGCGCGCCGACGGCAGCCTGGGCCCCGTCTACGGCAAGCAGTGGCGGAGCTGGGCGGCTCCTGATACTGGCCCGTCTCCGACAGGACATACCGGCCCGTCTCCGACAGGTGATACTGGCCCGTCTCCGACAGGATATGGCCGCACGATCGACCAGATCAGCGAGGCCGTGCACACGATCAAGACGAACCCGGACAGCCGGCGCATCATCGTCTCGGCCTGGAACCCGGCCGACATTCCCGACATGGCGCTCGCGCCGTGCCACTGCCTGTTCCAGTTCTACGTGGCGGACGGGCGTCTCTCGTGCCAGCTCTACCAGCGCTCGGCGGACATCTTCCTCGGCGTACCCTTCAACATCGCGAGCTATGCACTGCTCACCATGATGATGGCGCAGGTGACGGGGCTCGCGCCCGGCGAGTTCGTTCACACCTTCGGCGATGCGCACCTCTACACCAACCACCTGGCGCAGGCCGACGAGCAGCTTGCGCGCACGCCGCGCGCGTTGCCGCGCATGCTCATCAATCCCGAGGTCCGCTCGATCTTCGCCTTCCGCTACGAGGATTTCGCGCTCGAGGGTTACGATCCCCATCCCCACATCGCGGCACCGGTGGCAGTCTAGATGGAAAGCTTCACGGCATCGAAGAGGGCGCGCGCCTTCACGGCGTGTCTGGACACCGGCCTGCGCCGGTGTGACGCCAAATGGAGGGAAGCGTTCACACACCTTGAGCCGTCATCCCGGCGCAGGCCGGGATCCAGGCGCGTCTGCGGCGATCAGCAGTCTCGAAGACACGCAGACTTTTCCCCTCGCCCCCTCCTCCCCGTCGTGCGGGAGACATGCCTTCGGCATGATGGGCAAGGATCAGCGGGCGTGCGAGGATAAGTGATGCGCATCTCCCTCGTCGTCGCCGTCGCCGAGAACGGCATCATCGGACGTGACGGCCGGCTGCCGTGGCGGCTCTCGTCCGACCTCAAGACGTTCCGCCGCCTCACCATGGGCAAGCCCGTCGTCATGGGCCGGCGCACGTTCCAGTCGCTCAAGAAGCCGCTCGACGGGCGCGAGAACATCGTGCTTTCGACCGATCCCTATTTCGCCCCCGAGGGCGCGAGCGTCGTGGAGAGCTTCAAGGACGCGATCACGCTCGCGCGCACGCTGGCGCTGACGAGCGGCGTGGACGAGATCATGGTTATCGGCGGGGCCGCCGTGTTCGAGGCCGCTTTGCCGCTCGCCGACCGCATCTATTGGACCGAGGTCCACGCGAGCCCGCCGGGCGACGTCTCGTTCCCGGCCATCGACCTCTCGGAATGGCGCGAAACCAGCCGCGAGGCGCTCCCGACGAGCGAGAAGGATGATGTGACGGCAACCCTTAAGGTGCTCGAACGGCCATAGTCGCCGCTTTGCGGCGCCTAGATTCTAGCTTTGTCGCATTTTCTGACGACGAACCGGTCTCCACTTCGTCGGAAAATGCTCTAGGCACGGCCGGCCGCCTTGACGAGAAGCCCCTGAAAACCAATCTCTTGCGGCGGGTTTGCTTCAACGGGGGTCCTCCCCTATAAGCGAAGCTCTATTTCCAGCCGGGATCCCCTGCATGCCTTGCCCTCCCCGGAGGGGGCCGCTGCGCCCGGAATCTTCCACAATCGAAGGGCTCAGAACATATGCCTTGGAGCAATCAGAGCGGCGGCGGCAATGGCGGCGGCTGGAAGGGCGGAAGCGGCGGCGGAGGCGGCCCCTGGGGCCAAGGCCCCGGCTCGCAGCCCCCCGATCTCGAAGAGATGCTCAAGCGCAGCCAGGATCGCATGAAACAGGTCATGCACGGCGGCGGCGTTCCCGGCCCCTTGGCGTTCCTGGCGGCGGTCGCCGCGGCTGCGGTCGTGGCCTGGTACGCGTTCTTCTTCCGCGTCGACCCCGACGAGCTCGGCGTCGTCATGCGCTTCGGCGAATACGTACGCCAGGAGCCGCCGGGCCTGCATTTCCGCTATCCCTACCCGATCGAGGAGGTCGTGAAGCCCAAGGTCACGCGCCAGAACATCATCGAGATCGGCATGCGCTCGGCCTCCTTCGAGCGCGGCTTCAGCGGCGCGGGCGTGCAGGACGTCAAAGAAGAGAGCCTGATGCTGACCGGCGACGAGAACACGGTCGACATCGACTTCGTCGTCTACTGGCGCATCAAGGACGCGGCGCAATACCTCTTCAACATCCAGAACCCGGACAACACCGTGAAGGAGGTTGCCGAGAGCGCCATGCGCGAGGTGGTCGGGCAATCGAACATCCAGCCGATCCTGACGGAAGCGCGCGCCAAGACCGAGCTTGCCGTGCTGACCCTCATCCAGCAGACGCTCGACGCCTATCAGGCCGGCATCCAGATCGACCAGGTGACGCTGCAGAAGGTGGACCCGCCGGGCGACGTGATCGACGCCTTCCGTGACGTGCAGGCGGCGCGCGCCGACAAGGAGCGCCTGCAGAACGAAGCCTTCGCCTACGCCAACAAGGTCGTGCCGGAAGCCCGCGGCGAAGCCGAGCGCATCCTGCAGGCGGCCGAAGGCTTCAAGCAGGGGACGGTTGCAGAGGCGCAGGGCCAGACGGCACGCTTCCTCAGCGTCTACGACGAATACAAGAAGGCGCCCGACGTGACGCGCAAGCGCATCTTCCTCGAGACCATGGAGCGCGTCCTCGGAGGGACCGATAAGGTGATCATCGACAGCAAGAGCGGCCAGGGCGTGGTGCCCTACCTGCCGCTGGATCAGGTGCAACGCCGTCCGCAGGCCACCGAGGGAGGCAACTGATCATGCGTGCTTTTCTCGCTTTTCTCGTCTTCGTTCTCGCCGCTGCGTCCGCGGCCGTCTATGCGTCCGCCTTCATCGTGCACCAGAACGAGCAGGCGCTCGTGCTCGAGTTCGGCAAGCCGAAGCGCGTCGTGCAGCAGCCGGGCCTGCACTGGAAGCTGCCGCTGGTCGAGACGGTCGACATCTTCGACAAGCGCATCCTCGACATCGACACGCAGACGCAGGAGGTCACGGCCTCCGACCAGAAGCGTCTGATCGTCGACGCGTTCGCGCGCTACAAGATCGTCGATCCGCTCAAGTTCTATCAGACGCTCCGCCACGAGGGCGCGGTGCGCTCGCGCCTCGGACCGATCGTCGAATCGGCGCTCCGGCGCGCGCTCGGCTCCTCCACGTTCCAGGACGTGGTGCGCGACAAGCGCGAGGCGCTGATGAAGCAGATCCTGAAAAACGTGAACGAAGAGGGCGAGGATTTCGGCCTGCAGGTCGTCGACGTGCGCATCAAGCGGGCAGACCTGCCGGAGCAGAACCAGAAGAGCGTGTTCGACCGCATGCGCGCCGAGCGCCAGCGCGAGGCCGCCGAGTTCCGCGCCCAGGGTACCGGCGAAGCCAACCGCATCCGGGGCACGGCCGATCGCGACGTGACGATCATCAAGGCCGAGGCGACCCGCAAGGGCGAGCAACTGCGCGGCGAGGGCGAAGCCGAGCGCAACAGGATCTTTGCCGAAGCGTTCGGACGGGATCCCGACTTCTTCGGCTTCTACCGGTCCATGCAGGCCTACGAGCAGGGCCTGCAGCCGAACGGCACGAAGTTCGTGATCTCGCCGGATTCCGAGTTCTTCGAGTACTTCAACAACACGCACGGCGCTCCAGCGACGCCGCCGCGTCCGCAATGAGCGACCTTCTGGTCGCACTGGGGCTGGTGCTCGTGATCGAGGGGCTCCTCTGGGCGCTCTCTCCGCAACTCGGGCGCCAGCTTCTTGCGACCGCAGCCGCCACCCCCGAGTCCAGCCTGCGCAGGGCGGGCTGGGTGGCGGTCGCGCTCGGCGCGCTGATCGTTTGGGCGATCCGGGGTTAGGCCCGAGCCCGGGGCGAACCTGCGCGCAGGGAGCCGCGTTGACAGTCAACCTGCGATCTCACACTTTGTCCCCGAAGGTGCCCCCGCCCGGGCCGGCGCCGAGGCATGCAGATCCGGACGCCCAGCGCCGCCCTTGCGGCTGGCAAAGCGAACCGGCGTTCAGGGAGCTATTGATGGCCACAAAACCGGCGACGATTTCAGGACGCCTCGTTTCGAACGCGCTCAGGGTTTCGCACGCGTTCAGGCGCCTCTCGCTCGCCGTGGCCCTCTCCTGTGCCGTCGCGGGTCCGCTCGCGGGCGCGGCGCAGGCCCAGCAGCGCGGTCCCCAGTCCGTCGCGCCGATCGCCGAGAAGCTGATCGACGCCGTCGTCAACATCTCGACCAGCCAGGTGGCCAAGGGGCCCGAAGGCGTGCCGCTGCCGCAGGTGCCGAAGGGCTCTCCGTTCGAGGACTTCTTCGAGGACTTCTTCAACAAGCGCGGCGGCGGGCGCGTTCCGCCGCAGGACCGCAAGGTCTCCTCGCTCGGCTCCGGCTTCGTCATCGACGGCAACGAGGGCCTCGTCGTCACGAACAACCACGTGATCGACGGTGCCGACGAGATCATCGTCAACTTCCACGACGGCTCGAAGCTCAAGGTCGACAAGGTGCTCGGCCGCGACACCAAAACGGATCTCGCGCTGCTCAAGGTCACGCCCAAGAAGCCGCTGGTTGCGGTGAGCTTCGGCTCGTCCAGCGACATCAAGGTCGGCGACTGGGTGATGGCGATCGGCAATCCGTTCGGGCTCGGCGGCACGCTGACGGTGGGCATCATCTCGGCCAAGCAGCGCGACATCAACGCCGGCCCCTACGACGATTTCCTGCAGACGGACGCCGCCATCAACAAAGGCAACTCGGGCGGTCCGCTGTTCAACATGGAGGGCCAGGTGATCGGCGTGAACACGGCGATCATTTCGCCGACCGGCGGCTCCATCGGCATCGGCTTCGCCGTGCCGTCGGACACGGTGACGGCGGTCATCACGCAGCTCAAGCAGTTCGGCGCCGTGAAGCGCGGCTGGCTCGGCGTCAAGATCCAGTCGATCAGCGAGGACATCGCCGAGAGCCTCGGCGTGCCGGAGAACACGGGCGCGCTCGTGGCCGGCGTCACGCCGGATAGCCCGGCCGCCAAGGGCGGCGTCGAGGCGGGCGACGTGATCCTCAAGTTCGACGGCAAGGACGTCACCACCATGCGCGGCCTGCCGAAGATCGTCGCGCAGGCCACCATCGGCAAGTCGGTCGAGGTCGAGGTTCTGCGCCAGGGCCAGAAGAAGACGCTGAACGTGGCCGTCGGCATGCTCGACGAGGAGGACGACGCGCCCGCGCCGTCCAGCACCGAGAAGAAGGACGAGGCGCCGCAGCCGTCGTCGTCGGTGCTCGGCCTCTCGCTGATGCCGC
The DNA here is from genome assembly GCA_964386545.1 of uncultured Hyphomicrobium sp. Lineage (GTDB taxonomy): Bacteria > Pseudomonadota > Alphaproteobacteria > Rhizobiales > Hyphomicrobiaceae > Hyphomicrobium_C. The sequence continues at coordinate 45,837 of CAYLSI010000019.1, read as the reverse complement.
TGACCGACGAGATGCGCACGCGCTTCGGCTTCAACGAGAAGGTCAAGGGCCTCATCGTCGGGGAGATCGACCCGGCGAGCCCGGCGGCCTCCAAGAACATCCGCCCCGGCGACGTCATCACGGAGGCGCAGCAGGAGCCCGTCACCAGCGTGAAAGACCTCGAAACGGCCATCGAGAAGGTCAAGAAAGCGGGCGGCAAGAGCGTGCTCGTTCTGGTGGAGGACGCCAAGGGCGATACGCGCTTCGTCGCGATCCCGTTCTAAGGTTCAACGGCCGGCCCGCGCGGCCAGCCAGGCGGCCGCCGCGCCGCGACACTCGCATATCAGGAGGACTGCTTGGCCGACCGCCATTCCCTGCTCGAAACCATCACCGACAGCCTCGCGCCGGTGCACCGCGACGGGCACAAGTTCGTCGCGATCGGCCTGATCGTCACGCTGGCGCTGTTCTGGGTGCTGCCGTCGCTCGGCTGGATCGCGGCCGTCATCACGGCGTGGATCATCTACTTCTTCCGCGATCCGGACCGCGTCACGCCGCTGCGCGACGGGCTCATCATCGCGCCCGCCGACGGCAAGGTGTCGCTCATCGAAAAGGTGCGCCCGCCCGCCGAGCTCGGCCTCGGCGACGAGGAGCGTGTGCGCGTCTCGATCTTCCTCTCCGTGTTCGACGTGCATATCCAGCGCGCGCCGCTGGCGGGCCGCATCATCCGCTCGCTCTACGTGCCGGGCGCGTTCCTGAACGCCGCCATGGACAAGGCCTCCGAGGAGAACGAGCGGCGGACCATCGTCATCGAAAGCGCGACGGGGACGAAAGTCGCGGTGGTGCAGATCGCCGGTCTCGTGGCACGCCGGATCGTGACGTTCGCCGCGGAAGGCGATAACGTGGGCGTCGGCGAGCGGTTCGGGCTCATCCGGTTCGGCTCGCGCGTCGATACCTATCTGCCGCCCGGCGCGTTTCCGGCCGTGGCGGTGGGACAGCGGGCGATCGGCGGCGAGACGGTGCTCTCCGATCTCCGCTCCACCGAGCCCGAGCGGGAGGCCCGCCAGCACTAGGTTGCGGGCCGCATGCCGCTCAAAGGAGATCCGATGGATCCGATCGTACCGCAGCTCGAGAAGGAAACGCGCCGGCGCCGGCGCCGTCCCATGTTCAGCCATGCGCGCATTCCCGTGCGCATGATGGTGCCGAACTTCTTCACGCTCGTGGGCCTGTGCGCGGGCCTCACCGCCATCCGCATGTCGATCGAGGGGCGCTACGACTTCGCGCTCGCGGCCATCGTGTTCGCCGCACTGCTCGACGGCATCGACGGGCGCATCGCGCGCCTCCTCAAGGCGTCGTCGCGGTTCGGCGCCGAGCTCGACAGCCTCGCGGACTTCGTCAACTTCGGCGTCGCGCCCGCGATCATGATCTTCACCTGGGGCCTCGGCGAGCACCGGAGCCTGGGCTGGATCGCCGTCATGCTGTTCGCGCTGGCGTCGGCGCTGCGGCTTGCCCGCTTCAACGCCGTGCTCGAGGACGAGCGGCCCAAGTGGCAGTCGGACTTCTTCACCGGCGTGCCGACGCCGGCCGCCGCCATCGTCGTGCTGCTGCCGGTCTACCTCTGGCATCTCGGCATCGACCTGCGCGGCTCGCCGCTGACGCTGAACCTCGTGCTCGTCTACACGGTCGTGGTCGGCCTCATGATGGTGTCGATGGTGCCGACCTATTCCGGCAAGCTGCTCGGAGAGCGCATCCAGCGCGAATGGGTGCTGCCGATCTTCGTGCTCGTGATGCTGGCCGTCGCCTGCCTCGTCACCTATCCGTACGCGACGCTCGCGCTCGCCTCGGTGGCCTATCTCTCGGCGATCCCGCTCACGTGGCGGCGCTTCCGCAAGCTCGAGCAGCTTCACGCCGCCCCCGCCGCGACGGATGGGTCGGCGCCGCCGCCGCCGGCCGCCGAGCCGGCCAAGGACGCCCCGGCCGGGAGCGCCCCGACGACCACCACCCCGCGCGTCATCGAAATCCGCCCGAACGAGCACAAGCGCTAACGCCGTTCGTCAATGACGCGAGACGTCCCGACCGTTGCCGATCGGCAACGGCCGCCTGAGGACACGCCGCGCGTTTTCCCTTAAGCTCGCGACACTTTTTGAGTGGTCGCATTTTCTTACGACGAACCGGCATCCACTTCGTCGGAAAATGCTCCGGTGTCTCGTGCTTGCCTTGGGGGTCCCGCGTCATGGCCGAAGCCGCAGTGAAGCCGAACTCGTCCTGGCGCAAACGCCTCGACTACGTGCTCGGCCGCAACGTCATGATCGGCATCGCCTCGCTGATGCTGCTCTTCCTCTCCGGCTACGCCACCTGGCACGGCATGCGCGATTTCATCATCGGCGTATCGTCGGCGCCTGCCGCCGGCGGCGACGGCACGATGTCCATTCCCAACGACGTGCTGGTGATCGGCGTCGTCATCGCGCTCACGTTCCTGATGTGGCTCGCGCTGCGCGAGATCTTCGGCGCGGGGCGCGCGCTCGGCGACCGCATCATCATGTTCGTGCTCTACGTCTTCCTCGCGATCTGGTCGATCGGCTTCGGCTACGGCTTCTGGTGGAGCCTCATCTCCGGCGAGGAGGCGACACGCACCGGCCTCTCGGGCCTGCAGGAGGACGCGCGCGACGCGAGCGCGGTCGTCGCGGCGCGGCTCGATGCGGTGCGCTCGCAGCTCGACAACGTCGTCTCGTGGTCGGAAAGCCAGATGACGCGCGAGGAGACCAGCGGCGGGAGCTGCGGCACCTCGTCCGGCGCCGGGCGCGGGCCGCTCTACAATGCGCGCCGCAGCGTGCGCGATTCCGTGGCGACGCTGCGTGACGGCATGGTGCGGAGCTGGCTCGAACCGGTGCAGGCCGAGGTCGAGCAGTTGCGCCAGAGCGCGCAGTCGCTCGCGGGCGCGAGCGTCGAGGAGCGCCAGCGCAATTTCGAAACGATGGCCTCGCAGATCCGCGGCTCGGCGCGCAACATCGCGGCCCGCTCCAACGAGCTCGGCAAGTCGACGGCAGCCGAGATGCGCGCGCTTGCCGAGAGCGTGTCGGTGGCGCCCGGCCAGCCGGGCTTCTCGTGCTACGATCCCACCCTGGCGCAGCGCCTCAACCAGGCCGCCGAGCAAGCGAACCAGCCCGCCGAGGTTTCGCTGCGCGATGCCGCGTTCAGCGAGGGCCCGGCCGGCGTCGCCAACGCCGTCAAGAACCTCTGGCGCAACATCGGTGCCTACTCCTACAGCCTCGTGCATTTCATCTTCTCGGGCGGCTCCGACCCGGCCACGCAGACGGCGCAAGGCGATCCCATCACGGGGCGCGACCTGATCGCGCTGCTCGCGTCGATCGGCATCGACTTCGGACTGCTCGTGCTCGCGATCGTCAATCCGCCGGCGCGGCGTCCGGAGATGGCAGGCGACAAGCGCCGCGCGATCCAGGCCGCCATCGCGACGGCCATCGCGCGCGCGCCCGAAGCGGACATCGAGTGGGTGCGCCGCCACTTCATCTATCACAAGACGCACTCCTATCTCGTCATCCCGAACCTCTACAGCGCGAACTCCGAGACCGAGGGCGCCAAAGCCCTGGCGATGAACCAGCTCGCCGGCGTGCTCGACGACCTCGATCTCGTCGAATGGCCGAAGCAGGGCTGGCCGTCGTGGTCGCCGGTCAAGACCAGGAGCGAGCTGCAGAAACTTCTGGACGAGGAATCGCACGGAAGCGACACGGACCTGACGGCCGTGCGCAAGGCGTGGCTGGACCAGCACGGCAAGACCACAGGCCCGGGGGCCGAGGAGCGCGATGCCGCCGTTCGCGACGCGGCGCCGCTGCGCAATCACGGCCTCTTCTCGAAGGCCGAACGCGCGCTCACCATCGCGGGGTGGAGCGAGCCCGCACGCCGCGACACCGAGATCTATCGCCTCGTAGATACCGAAGGGCTGACGCCGATCCTCGACGTGCTCAACGACTGGCGCGATGGCGAGCCGAAGCCCAAGGACGACGCGACGGCCTAGAGTTTTTCCGACTGAGGTGGACCCGATATCCGCTCGGGTCTAACCCCTCACCCGGAAGCAATCATCCGATTGCTTCCGACCTCTCCCTCCATGCGGAGCATGGCTTCGCCATGACGGGAGAGGTGAAGAGGGGCGTTGTCTTTAAGCGGAGCTTGGCTCCGCCGAGACGGGGAGAGGTCGGGCCGCAGGCCCGGGTGAGGGGGCGCTGCACTGTTTCGACGTAACCCGGAAACGGGTTAGGATTCAGTCCGCCGCTATTCATCGGAAAAAGGCTTGCGCGGCTACCGCGGCGTTGCGGGCCGCAGCAGGCGCTCGCGCAACGCGAGGCGCGACGGCGAGGCCGCGGGCGCGTCCGGCGCCGAAGCTCCCGGAGACGGCGCATGGCGCGGCGTATCCGTGCGGAGCGGCGGCTGCTGGCTGGGCGACGGCTCGTAGCCGCGCCCGAGCGGGGCAGACCGCGGGATCTCGGCAGCACTGGGCTGGCGGTGGAGCGGAGACGGCTCCTCACGCTGGGCTGCGCCGTAAGGAGCGGGCGGCGTGGGCGCGGCGTAGGCCTGGCGGCGGTCGGTCTCATACTCGGCCGCAAGCGGCGGCTCGGGGCGGTGGTCCGGGATCGGCCGCTCGACGGCGCTGAACGGGGCCGCGGGAATGGACGGCGCGTCCGGCCGGCGCGAAAGGCCCGTCGGAGCCGGGATGCTGACACTCTCGGCGAACATGTGGGCCGCGGTGGATGCGTCCAGCGCACCGCAGACGCCGGCGGCGCGCCAGCGCTCGACCACCAAATCCAGGAAGTTCTCGTCGACGTGCGACTCCTGCCACTTCTCCGTGAAGCGTGCGGTGGTCGACCGGGGCAGCGCGCTCGCCGGCATCTCGTCGAACTTGATGCGCACCGGGATCGGCACGCCGTCACCGAACGCGATAGCCTCGCGCGAGCCCAGCGCGGGAAGGAATTCGATCAGCCCCGTGCCCGTGTCGGCGACCGCCGCCTGCACGATCGCCTGGTCGCGGTCGTTCGACATGCGGAGCGCGAAGATCGTGTTGCACTGGGAGAGAATGGTCGGGTCGATCTCGGCCGGGCGCTGCGTCACGATGCAAAGCGAGGCGCCGTATTTGCGGCCTTCCTTGGCGATCTTGGCAATGGCCCGCTTGCAGGGCTCGAAGCCCATCTGCGGGTTCAACGGCACGTAGCGGTGCGCCTCCTCGCAGACCACCGTGACGGGGACCTTGCCTTCACCCCAGAGCGCAAAGTCGAACGCCATGCGGCAGAGCACGGACACGACGACGTTGACGACCTCCGGCGGCAGGCCGGTCAGCTCGAGGATCGTAATGGGCTTGCCGTTCACGGGCACGCGGAAGACGCGCGAGAGCACCTGCGCCATGCCGTCGTAGACGGTGACGGACCCGAACATGAACGCGTAGCGGCCGTCCTGCGAGAACGTCTCGATACGGGTCTTGAGCTGGCGATAGGGCGCGAGATCCTTGCGGTTCTCGAGCTTGCCCATGCGCTCGTCGATCAGCGCGGTGAGGTCCGAAATGCGATAGGGCACGGGCGTGTCGACGGTGAAGCGCGATCCGTCGAGGCCGCTCTTGCGGATCTTCTGCGGGTCCTGGGCGCGGCCGGCGCTGTAGCGCGCCTTGGCAAGCGGGATCAGCTCCTGCAGGATCTCGATCTCGCCCTTACGGTCCGCATCGCCCACGAGCACCTCGACCGCTTCCTCGAAATTCAGGAGCCAGAGCGGAAGCTGAAGCGTGCGGGGCGAGATGACCTCGGCGCGATTGCCGAAGGCCGTGGCGTACTCGTTGTGCGGATCGAGGAGGACGATGTGCGCGTTCGGGTTCTTGTCCAGGATCGAGCGCAGGATCAGCGCCGTCGAGCACGACTTGCCGGTGCCCGTGGTGCCGAGAATGGCGAAGTGCTTGCCCAGGAGGTCGTCGATCCGGATCATGGCCGGAATGGTGCTGTCCTGCAGGATCGAGCCGATGCGCACGGACGTGTCGGAATTGCCGGTGTAGGTGAGCTGCAGCTCGTACTTCGTGGCGAAGCGCGCTCGGTCGCCGAGCGAAGGATAGTTGGTGGCGCCGCGCTGGAAATGGACCGGACGGCCTTCCTGGTCGCGCCGCAGCTCGCCGACGAGACCGAGCTCCGCGATGCGGATCTCCTGCTCGTTGCCGTGCGCGGGGACCGGCACGCTCAGCGCCGCAACGGTGGCGAGCACGGTCGACGCGCCGGTGTCGATGGCGAGCAGCATGCCCATCTCGGGCCGGTCGGCCTTGTTCTTCGGATCGCCCTCGTGCGTGGTGTCGAGGAGCAGGATCGCCTTGGAGCCCGTGACGGACGCAATGCGGCCGATGGAGCGCGGCAGGACGTGGTGCTGAGGTTCTTTATAGGCCGGTTGCATTTTCTTCTATCCACGACTTACGCGAATTTGCCGTGCCCAAACACGGCATCGCGCGCTTCCAGCACCGACATCTGGTTGGCAGCAGGAAGCACGACGGTCACGTCCGTGCCCTTGCCCTTGATGCTCGTAATCGTCAGCTCGCCGCCGTGCAGCTCGACCAGCGACTTCGCAATCGGCAGACCGAGGCCTGCCCCTTCCTTCCAGCGCCCACGAGCGGCATCGACCTGGCCGAACGGCTCGAGGGCGATGTGGATCTCGTCGAGCGTCATGCCGACGCCCGTGTCGCTCACGGAGACCATCACCTTGCCTTCGGCCTGCTCGATCACCTCGATCTTCACCGTGCCGCCGGACGGCGTGAACTTCACCGCGTTGGAAATGAGGTTCGCGAAAATCTGCCCGAGCTTGACGTCGTCGCCGCGCACCAGCGGGAGCTGGAAGCTCTGGCGCATCTTGATCTCAAGGCCGGCTTCGGCCGCCGCAGGCTTCGCGCCCTCGACGCAATCGCGCAGGATCTCGGCAATATCGACCTCGAACGCGTCGAGCGAGTAGGTGCCGCTGCGCATCTTCGACATGTCGAGAATGTCGTTGAACACGGCCAGCAGGCGATCGGCGGAATTATGCACGAGCGTCGCGTACTGGACGATGTCGGCGTCCGACAGCTTGCGGTCGCCGTGCTCCATGAGCAGCTTCGAGAAGCCGAGCACCGTGTTGAGCGGGGTGCGCAGCTCATGGCTCATATTGGAAATGAATTCGGATTTGACCCGGTTGGCGAGCTCGGCCTCGACGCGGGCCTGGCGCTCGGCCGAGCGGGTGCGCTGACGCAAAACCGCGTCGCTGATCTGAGCCGAATACTCCCGCAGGAATGCATTCGCTTTGCTGGTACAAAAATCGGTTGGGCGCATGTCGACGGGACGCCAAATATTCCTTGTGGGTAGGATAACGTAGTATCGATTGGATAAGAGGCGGTTAACCGGCGTATTCCCCCTGCTGTGTCGGCAAGGATTCGAGACGTTTGGGTTCATATTGTCTTCCGGCGGCGGTTGCGCTTTGATGCGCCCCATCCAGTGCCCCGAGGAGTGCAGCCGATGGATCGCCGAGATTTTCTGATCACGACGGGCGGGGCTGTCGTTGCAGCCACATCGGCTACGGCCGGCGCCGCGTCGGCCCAGACGGAAAGCCCGGCGGTGCTGGGATCGGCCCGGGTGCTGCGCCTCGCTCTTCCGTGGGCAGACGCCCCGCATGGGCCCGCCGACCACGTCCGCCGTCTCGCGCGCCAGATCGAGACCATGACCGGGGGGCGCTATCGGATCGAGATTTCCGCGGGGCAGGATGCAGGGGCCGATGCCGACCTCTCCTTTGCTCCCGCGCACGACTTCGCGGCCTATCATCCGGCGTTCGCCTATTTTGCCGGCCTGCCCGGCGTGGGTGCGCTTCGGGCGGCGGCGCTGCCGCAGTGGCTGGCGGTCGGCGGCGGGCAGATGCTTTGGGACGACCTCGCCGGGGACTTCGGCTGGAAGCCCCTGCTCGCCGGCCATCTCGGCGAAGCCCCGCCCCTCTGGTCCAAGAACCCCATCACGGATCTCGCGAGCCTGGCCGGGCGCAAGGTGTCGGGAAGCGGCCTTGCCGGCGACGTCCTGCGGGCGGTCGGCGCGGAGCCGGTCGCGCTGGCGCCGGCAGAGGTTCCCGTCGCTCTTGCCGATGGACGGCTCGACGCGGTGGAGGGGAGCGGCCTGGCGGCGAGCCTCGCCAGCGGCGTCGCGCGGGCGGCCTCGTTCGCGACGGAGCGCGGCATCAATGCCCAGGGCACGGCGCTGGCGCTGAACATCCGGCTCGCGGTGTGGAACCGCCTGGACGAGGCCGATCAGTTGATCTTCGCGGCCGCCGCGGCCGAGGCCTACCAGGCCGCCATCGCCGACGCGCTGGTTCACGAGCCGATCGCCCGCCGCGTCATCGCGGAGGCCGGCGTGACGTTCCAGCCGTGGCCCGCCGACATCGCCGAGGCGATCGCGCGCGTCTCGGAGGCGACGATCGCCCACGTGGCCGCCTTCGACTGGCGCGCCCAGCGCATCGATCACAGCTACTTCGCGTTCCGCGCGCTGATCGAGGGCGGCGCGGTGGCGTCGCGCGCAGCGCCCGCCATAGGCTGATCGCTGCCGCCGGGCTGATCCGCCGCCGCGGGGCGGGCCAGCCTGTCCGACACGCGCGGACAGGCTGGCGCGTCGTGACGTTACCTCTTCACGAGCGCGTCGCGGATCTCGCGCAGATACTCTTCCGACGGCGACGGCGGCGGCGGGGCCTCTTCGGCCGCCGGCTTCTTGAACCTGTTGATCGCGCGGATCAGCAGGAAGATCGCAAGCGCCGTGATCAGGAACTTGAGGAGGGCGTTGAGGAACAGGCCGTATTTGATGAGCACGCCGTCGCCCGTCGGCGTGGGCAGCGTGATCGCAAGCGCGCTGAAGTCGATGCCTGCGAGAACATAGCCGATCGGCGGCATGATGATGTTTTCGACGAGGGTCGAGACGATGGGAGCGAACGCGGCGCCGATGATCACGCCGACGGCGAGATCGATGACGTTGCCCCGCATGGCAAAGTCTCTGAATTCACGAAAAATGGACATTGGTGATATTCCCCCAAGCAAAGCAAAACCGACTCGTTCACCGTCGGCGCTCCGATGCTAAGGTAGCCCGGAGCGGGGATCAAACCAGTCTGCAAGACCCTTTCAGACGCCCGCCTCAAAGGGACCACATCTCCGCCGCACCAAAAGGGGCTGAGATTTCAAAGAGTGAGCACGAGCTGAGCCATGATCGAGCGGCGCGAGCGAAAGCCCTACTGGCGGCATACCAAATGGCAGATGCTGGCCAGCCTGATCCCCTTCCTCACCGTGATCATCGCGCTGCCGCTCTATGCGGACCGGCTGAACTCGAGCAAGTTCATGGGCTTCCCGCTGGGCTATTTCCTCTGCCTGCACGGCCTCGTGCTGATCGCGGTCATCACGGTCGCCAGCTTCGTGAACCGGCAGGACGCCATCGACCACTGGCACGGCGCGCACGAGGATACATGACGCGCACCGCATTCGCCGCCGGCTCCGGCCGGGCGCGCCGCCCAAGGGGAGCCTGACGCATGCCCTATTCGCACAGGACGGGTTACGTCAATCCGCGCCTCGGCACGTATTTCGGCATCTTCATGAGCGCGTTCGTCGCGATCACGCTGATGACCCTCATCCTCGAAGGGCTCGGGACCGACGAGCAGCTTCTGCGGCTCGGCATGCTGCTCGGCCCCGTCGCGCTCTATGCCGTCATCGGGATAGCGGCGTTCACGCGCGCGCCGATCGACTACTTCGCCGCCGGGCGCCGCGTGCCGGCGTTCTACACCGGCCTCGTGCTGGCGCAGACCGCGCTCGGCGCGACGGGCATCGTGACGCTCGCGGGCGTGTTCTTCATGATCGGCTTCGACGCCCTGTGCTTCGCCATCGGCGGCCTTGCGGGCTTCGTCGTGATGGCGGTGCTGCTCGCGCCGTTCTTCCGCAAGTTCGGCGCCTTCACCGTGCCGAGCTACCTCGGCAAGCGGCTCGACAGCCGCGCGCTGCGGCTGGTGGCGGCGGGCGTGCTGACCGTGCCCATGCTGCTGCTGCTCGCCGCAGAGCTGAGGATCGGGGCGCACGCGATCGGCTGGCTCTATCCGATGTCGCAATCGGCGGCGGTGATGCTGCTCGTCTTCCTCGTCGTACTCACGGTCGGGGCGGGCGGCATGCGCTCGCTCACCTGGTCGTCGGCCGCGCAGAGCATCGCGGCGCTCATCGCGCTGCTCGTGCCGGTCACCATCGTCGCACTGATCGTCACCAATCTGCCGCTGCCGCAGTTCTCGGCGGGTCCGGTGCTGCGCATGGTGGGACGCGCGGAAGCCGCGCAAGGGCTTCCGATCATCCTTCCTCCGGCGCTCGCGTTCGACGTTCCGGGCGAAGGGCTGGGGCCGATCGCGAAACGCTATTCCGATGCGTTCGGCAGCGTCGGGCCGCTCGCGTTCGTCATCGTGATCCTGTCGCTGCTCGCGGGCGTGGCGAGCTCACCGTGGCTGCTGCAGCGGGTGGCGAGCACGGCCGGTATCTACGAAGCGCGCAAGTCGCTCGGCTGGGCCACGCTGCTCTTCGGCATCGCCATGCTGACGCTCGGGTCCATGGCGATCTTCATGCGCGACTATCTCACCGACATCGTGACGGCGGTCGGCCCGATACGTTTTCCGGCATGGTTCGACCTGCTCAAGGACCGCGGCTTCCTCGCCATCACGGGCGAGGGGCGCCCCACGCTTTCGAGCTTCCTGCTGAGCCGGGACGACCTGCTGGTGGCGCTGCCCATCGCGTCGGAAATGCCCGCCGTGCTGACCTATCTCGCGGCCGGCGGGATCGTCGCGGCCGCGCTCGCGACGGCCAGCGCACTGGCGCTCGCCCTCGGCAACATCCTCTCGGAGGACATCGTCTACGGGCTCGCCTGGTCCCCCGCGCAGGCCTCCAGCCGCCTCGTCGTCGCGCGCGGCGCCCTCGGGATCGTCGCCGCCCTCGCCGGGCTGCTCGCCATGGCGGCGCCGACCGACCCGCTCAAACTGCTGATGTGGGCGCTCGCGCTCACCGGCGCCTCCGTGTTCCCGGTGCTCGTGCTCTCGATCTGGTGGAAGCGTCTCAACGTGTTCGGCGCGGTGGCGGGGCTCGTCACCGGCTTCGGCGTCACGGTGCTCGCGATCATCGCCGGCGAGGCCGGCCTCACGGGCACCGACAGCGCGCTGGCCGCCGCCATCGGGCTCCCCGCCGGCACCGTGGCCACGATCGCCGTCGCGCTCGCCACGCCCGGACCGCAGAAAGCCCTGCTCGAGCTTCTGCGCGACATTCGCGTCCCCGGCGGCGAGGTGCTCTACGATCGCGAGATGCGCTACGAGCGACGCGCCAAAGCGCACCGTCCGTAGGGTGTGAACTCATTATGGATGGCGCATTGATGGTTCAAAACAAGCCAAGGGCCAGGAAAAGCGCGCAGCGCGATGCCTGCGCATCGGGCCAGCGGCGTCATGCCGAAGGCGTGTCTTCGACACGACACGCCGCCATTGGCTTGTTTTGGACCACCCCGCAGGGGCGCGGTCCTTTCGCGCCGCCGGGTCATGCCGAAGGCATGCTTCCAGCATGTCGCGCAGGCTTGCAAACCATGAGGTTTGCGGCGCCTCCGCTCCTGCCGGCAACACGAAAGTCCTCGCGTCAATGCACCATCCAGAATGAGTTCACACCCTAGCGCGCAGGCCCGGATGATGACCTCCCGCGAGTCCCTGCCGCTCTATCCGCCGTGCGAGCCGTTCCACGAAGGCCACCTCGACACGGGGGACGGCCACAGCTTCTACTTCGCGGAGTGCGGGCGGCCCGACGGCGCTCCCGTCCTCATCGTGCACGGCGGACCCGGAGGCGGCTGCAATCCCACGATGCGCCGCTTCCACGATCCGGCGCACTACCGCATCGTCCTTTTCGACCAGCGCGGCTGCGGACGCTCGCGGCCCAACGCCTCGATCGAGAACAACACGACCTGGCACCTCGTCCGCGACATGGAGCACCTGCGGCGTCACCTCGGTATCGACCGCTGGCAGCTCTTCGGCGGCTCCTGGGGCTCGACGCTGTCGCTGGCCTACGCGGAGACGCACCCCGAGCGTGTGACCTCCCTCATCCTGCGCGGCATCTTCCTGCTCCGGAAGCAGGAGCTCGCCTGGTTCTACCAGGACGGTTGCCGATCCATCTTTCCCGACGCGTGGGAGGCGTTCGAGCGCGGGATCCCGCCTGCGGAGCGCGGCGACATGATCAGCGCCTACTACCTGCGGCTGATCGACCCCGACCCCAAGGTGCATCTGCCGGCCGCTGCCGCCTGGAGCGTGTGGGAAGGCACGACGCTCTCGCTCGTGGAGGATCCGACCCGCATTCACGCGTTCGCCAATCCCGGCTATGCGCTCGCCTTCGCCCGCATCGAGTGCCATTACTTCATAAACAACGGCTTTTTCGACGAGGACGGCGCACTGCTCAAGCGTGCCGGCGCATTAACCTCGATCCCCGGCATCATCGTCCACGGCCGCTACGACATGGTCACGCCCCTCCGCAGCGCCTGGGACCTCAAGGCGGTGTGGCCATCTGCCGAGTTGCGCATCGTCCCCGATGCGGGCCATGCCATGACCGAACCGGGCACGGTGCACGAGCTCGTGCGCGCAACGCGGCAGTTCCGCGTCGCAGGCGCTTAACGCCCGGTCGGGACTTCGCCTCTTAGAATCGCGCTGGCCGCCCCACCGGCGGCACGCGTAAACTCATTTTCATGGGCGGCCGCTCGATCGTGCCGCCGCGCAAGGCTACAAGCTTTTGACTGGCATGCCGTCCGACATCCCGCGCTCGATCATCATTTGCGACAAGAACCCGGTGGTCCGCACCGGCCTCGTCGACATCATCTCGCGCGATGGACGGTTCAGCGTCGTCGCCGCGGTCGCGTCGGGGGCTGCCTTCCTCGAGCTGATCGCGCGCGAGCCCGCCGGCATCGCCATCATCGGATGGGCGCTGCCTGACATGACCGGCGGCGATGTCCTGTCCCTGCTCAAGGCGCGCCAGATCACGACGCGCACGATCGTCTATACGGGCGAGCCCGGCGATGAAATTGTGCGGCGCACTATCCGCGCCGGAGGCTGGGGCTTCATGTCGAAGTCGGACGAGCCCGAGGTCTTGCTGGAAACGATCTCGACCGTCTCGCACGGACGCGTGTCGTTTCCTTACGTCGACATGGACGACGAGGCGCACGACCCCCTCAGCGTGCTCACGGTGCGGGAGCGCGAGCTTCTCGCAGCCCTCGCGGACGGCTGGTCGAACCTGCAGATCGCCGCGCGCATCGGCATTTCACGCAATACGGTTAAATACCATCTCAAGAACCTCTACGATAAGCTCAACGTGAACAACCGCGCCATGGCCGTGGCTCTGTTCATGACTCAGCAGAGCACGCGCGCATCGCGCTGAAGCGCAACGACTAAAAGAGCGCTTAAGCCGCAGGGTGGGTGGGGGCGAAACTACCCACCTGGGGAATATTCAGCGCAGCGCCGACCGCCCATAACCCTACTCAAGAGATTTCCGGCGACCCCCCTCCGGGGTGTTGTTGGCGATGAGAAGGCCACGTACCAAATGCCGTCAGAGGCGGTTGCGATGGTTCTTCAAAATCGTCTCCCGGGCCAATCTCGATTTACGAAAATTCTTACTGCTCACGTCCCCAATGCAGACCTGAAAATTTTACGCGAAGCAGCACGTGTTTTGGCTGACGCTTCGATGTGAAGACGCTAAGGTCGAGCAAAAAATTGAACGATGATGACTCTCGAGGAGACGCACATGACTAATATGGTGAAGCCGCACCTTTTCATTCCCGGCCCGACCAACATTCCGGAAGCCGTTCGCATGGCCATGAACCTCCCCATGGAGGACATGCGCAGCCCTGAGTATCCGAAGTTGACCCTTCCGATCTACGAAGACCTCAAGAAGGTCTTCAAGATGAAGGACGGCCGCGTCTTCATCTTCCCGTCGTCGGGCACCGGCGCCTGGGAATCCGCCATCACGAACACGCTCGCCGTCGGCGACAAGGTTCTGATGAGCCGCTTCGGCCAGTTCTCGCTGCTCTGGGTCGATATGGCTGAGCGCCTCGGCCTCAAGGTCGAGCTTTGCGACGAGGAATGGGGCACGGGCGTTCCGCTCGAGAAGTACGCCGACATCCTCGCCAAGGACAAGGCGCACGAGATCAAGGCCGTCTTCGCCACGCACAACGAGACCGCAACGGGCGTGTCCTCCGACATCGCCGGCGTTCGCAAGGCGCTCGATGCCGCCAAGCATCCGGCACTTCTCTTCGTCGACGGCGTGTCGTCGGTCGGCTCGCTCGACATGCGCATGGGCGAGTGGGGCGTGGACTGCTGCGTCTCCGGCTCGCAGAAGGGCTTCATGCTTCCGACCGGCCTCGGCATCCTCGCCGTCAGCCAGAAGGCGCTCGACGCCAACAAGAGCCTCAACGGCCGCATGAACCGTTGCTTCTTCTCCTGGGAAGACATGATCAAGACCAACGATCTGGGCTTCTTCCCCTACACGCCGGCCACGCAGCTCATCCGCGGCCTGCGCGCTTCGCTCGACCTCATCTTCGCCGAGGGTCTCGACAACGTCATCGCCCGCCACACGCGCCTTGCGACCGGCGTGCGCGCGGCCGTCGACGCCTGGGGCCTCAAGCTCTGCGCGAAGGAGCCGAAGTGGCACTCGGATACGGTGTCGGCGATCCTCGTTCCCGAGGGCATCGACGCCAACGACATCCTGAAGACCGCCTTCTTCCGCTACAACACCTCGCTCGGAACCGGCCTCAACAAGGTCAACGGCAAGGTCTTCCGCATCGGCCACCTCGGTGCGCTGGACGAGGGCATGATCGGCGGCGTTCTGTTCAACGTCGAGATGGCGCTCAAGGACTGCGGCGTGCCGATCAAGTTCGGCTCGGGCACGGGTGCGGCGGCTGAGTACTTCAGCAAGACCGCCACCAAGCCCGCCCTCTCCAAGGCTGCTTAATTCACAGGCGGCGCTCGTCCGAGCGCCGCCTTTTCTCCAATTGCGACATGCGGGTTGCGCTCCGGATCACACCGGAACGGCAATGCCGGAGTGTCCTTGAAGCCAATCCAAATCAGGAAACAAGCGATGAGCTATACCCTCTATCCGATCCGCAAGCAGCGCCTGCAGCGCTCGTATCTCGCCGTTCCCGGCTCGAACCCGACGATGATCGAGCGCGCGCACAAGAGCGCCGCCGACTACGTCTTCCTCGACTGCGAGGACGCCGTGGCTCCGCCGGACAAGGAGCAGGCCCGCAAGAACATCATCCAGGCTCTGAACGACCTCGACTGGAAGGGCGTCGGCAAGAGCGTCTCGGTCCGCATCAACGGCCTCGACACCCACTACTGCTATCGTGACGTCGTCGACATCGTCGAGCAGGCCGGCGCCAAGCTCGACACGATCCTGATCCCCAAGGTCGGCACCCCGGCCGACGTCTACGCGATCGAGAGCTTCACGAGCCAGATCGAAGTCGCCAAGGGCCTGCCGCACCAGATCGGCATGGAAGCCCTGATCGAGACGCCGCTCGGCATGGCGAACGTTGAAGCCATCGCTTCGGCCAACAGCCGCCTCGAGTCCATGCACTTCGGCGTCGCCGACTACTCGGCCTTCAACAAGGCGCGCACCGTCGTCATCGGCGGCCTGAACCCCGACTATCCGGGCGACCAGTGGCACTTCCCGCTGTCGCGCATGACGGTCGCCTGCCGCGCATTCGGCCTGCGTCCGATCGACGGCCCGTTCGGCGGCATCGACGATCCGGATGGCTTCAAGGCCGCCTGCCGCCGCGGCGCCGCGCTCGGCATGGAAGGCAAGTGGGCCATCCATCCCTCGCAGATCGAGCTCGCCAACGAGATCTACTCGCCGACGGCTGCTGAAGTCGCCAAGGCCGAGCGCATTCTCGTGGCTCTCAAGGAAGCCGCTGCCCAGGGCAAGGGCGCTGCATCCCTCGACGGCAAGATGATCGACGCGGCTTCGGAGAAGATGGCCAACCACATCCTCGCCACCGCGGCCGCCATCAAGGCCGGCGAAGCTGCGCGCGCCAAAGCATAACAAAAGCAGCGACGGAAACCCCCAAGGAGGTCCCCCCTATGGACATTCATGAATACCAAGCCAAGGAGCTTCTCGCGAAGTTCGGCGTGCCCATCCCGCGCGGTGGGCTCGCTTACAGCCCCGAGCAGGCCGTCTACCGCGCCCACGAGATCGGCGGTGGCCGCTGCGTCGTGAAGGCGCAGATCCACTCGGGCGCCCGCGGCAAAGCCGGCGGCATCAAGGTCTGCAAGTCGGACACCGAGATCGAGGCCGCCGCCGAAGGGCTGCTCGGCAAGAAGCTGGTGACAGTGCAGACCGGCCCCGCCGGCAAGCTCGTCTCGCGCCTCTACATCGAGGAAGCGACCGACATCGACAAGGAGATCTATCTCTCCTTCGTCATGGACCGCGCGGCCGAGCGGATCGTCGTCATCTCGTCCGCCGCCGGCGGCATGGACATCGAAGAGATCTCGCACAGCCAGCCCGACACCATCATCAAGGTGGTCGTCGACCCGGCCGTCGGCATGCAGGGCTTCCAGGCCCGTGAAGTCGCCTTCGGCCTCGGCGCCGAGCCCGAGCTCATCACCAAGCTCGAGCGCGTCATCCTCGGCTGCTACCGCGCGTTCCGCGATCTCGACGCGAACATGCTCGAGATCAACCCGCTCGTGATCACGAAGCAGAAGACCGTCGTGGCGCTCGACGCCAAGATGAGCTTCGACGAGAACGCGCTCTTCCGCCGTCCGCAAATCGCGGAGCTGCGCGACAAGAGCCAGGAAGACCAGCGCGAGACCTACGCCAACGACCGCGGCCTCTCCTACGTGGGCCTCGACGGCGACATCGGCTGCATCGTGAACGGCGCCGGCCTCGCCATGGCCACGCTCGACATGATCAAGCTTGCGGGCGGCGAGCCTGCGAACTTCCTCGACATCGGCGGCGGCGCGAGCCCCGAGCGCGTGACGAAGTCGTTCAAGGCCGTTCTTCGCGACAAGAACGTCCGCGCGATCCTCGTCAACGTGTTCGCCGGCATCAACCGCTGCGACTGGGTGGCCAAGGGTGTCGTCGACGCCATCAAGGAGCTCGACATCAAGCTTCCGATCGTCGTGCGCCTTGCCGGAACGAACGTCGAAGAAGGCCGCAAGATCATCGATCAGAGCGGTCTCACCATGATCAGCGCAGAAACGCTGGCGGATGCCGCGAACAAGGCCGTCTCGGCGGCCAAGAACGCCGCGTAAGGAGGAAACGAGAATGGCCATCTTCATCAACGAAAATACGCCGATCCTCGTCCAGGGCTTCACGGGGCGCATCGGCACCTTCCATGCCCAGGAAATGATCGACTACGGCACCAACGTGGTCGGCGGCGTGACGCCCGGCAAGGGCGGCACCTCGCACCTCGGACGCCCGGTGTTCAACACCATGAAGGGCGCGGTCGACGAGACCAAGGCCGAGGCTTCGATCGTCTTCGTTCCGCCGCCGTTCGCTGCGGACGCGATCATGGAAGCGGCAGACGCAGGCATCAAATACTGCGTCTGCATCACGGACGGCATTCCGACCCAGGACATGATCCGCGTGAAGCGCTACATGCGCCGCTACAAGAAAGCGCAGCGCATGGTTCTCACGGGCCCCAACTGCGCGGGAACGATCTCGCCGGGCAAGGCGATGCTGGGCATCATGCCGGGCCACATCTACATGCCTGGCCGCGTCGGCATCGTCGGCCGCTCGGGCACGCTCGGCTACGAGGCCGCCGCCCAGCTCAAGGAGCTCGGCATCGGCGTCTCGACCTCGGTCGGCATCGGCGGCGACCCGATCAACGGCTCCTCGTTCAAGGACGTTCTCGAGCACTTCGCCGAGGACCCGGATACGGATGCCGTCATGATGATCGGCGAAATCGGCGGTCCGCAGGAAGCGGAAGCGGGCGAGTACATCCGCGACCACTTCAAGAAGCCGGTCGTCGCCTACATCGCGGGCCTCTCCGCTCCGAAGGGACGCCGCATGGGCCACGCCGGCGCCATCGTCTCCGCGTTCGGCGAATCCGCGTCCGAGAAGGTCGACATCCTCAAGGATTGCGGCGTGCTGATCGCACCGACGCCGTCCGAGATGGGCGTCACCGTCCAGAAGGCTCTGGCGACCCGCAAGGCCGCCTAGGGTAGCGTTCCGCTTCCTCCACGCCTCGGCGCGGGGGAAGCACACCAGGTCCGAGCCGGCTCTGCGCCCGATGGCAGAGAAGGCCCGGCGACCCGGCGGCTTCGGCCGCCGGGCCCCTCTACGCCTTAGGGACTCAGCCGCGCGAGCCCCGTTCCAGCCGGGGCATTGAGGAGAACATATGTCGTCGAATATTCCGGCTGCCAGCGGCAAGCTCGATGAGAAGGCGCTGCGCGCCGAGCTCAAGGCATTGCGCGCGCAAATCCCCGACCAGCCGACGCTCAACCCCATCGTCAACGTCGCGTTCAATCTGTCGCGCCGTCTCGAAAGCGGCGAGATCAGCTACGAGGACCTTTCCGCCCTCGCGACGAAGCTGATGGACAGCGCGCTCGTGCATCGCGCGCTTCTGCTCAAGGAGCAGATCGGCCTCGAAAGCGAAGACGCGACCCGCAAGGAGCTTTCCGACTTCTTCGGCCAGTTCACCGGCAACAAGAGCGACCAGGCTTTCGCGGCCTTCCAGGCCCGCTTCGCGCGCGCCCGCAACGGCATCGTGTTCACGGCGCATCCGACGTTCGGCCTTTCGGAAGCGCTCTCCGACAAGCTCGCCGACATCGCCGTCAACGTCGGCGACATGGACCAGAAGATCGGGCTGCCGCATCGGCCGGATCCGTCGCTGACGCTCGAATACGAGCATGGCCGCGTGCAGAGCGCGATCCGCAACCTGCGCGACGCCTATTGCGACATCATGGGCGATTTCTATCGCACGGCGCACAAGGCGTTCGGCGACAAGGCGTTCACGGCGACGCCGCAGCTCGCCACGTTCGCGTCGTGGGTCGGCTACGACCTCGACGGCCGCACCGACATCAAGTGGACGTTCTCGTTCGTCGTGCGCCTCAAGGAGAAGGCCGCAGCGCTCGCCGACATCCGCGAGCGCGTGCTCGCCGCGCGTCCGCTGCTCGGCGAAAGCGCCGAGATGACGCGCCTCGTCCGGCAGATGACCGGCAAGCTCGACCTCGCCATCGCGGCCGTCGAAGGGCACGTCAAGGCGCTCGAGAACGTGGGCAAGGGCGGCGGCACGCTCGCGCAGGCCGCCAACGTCATCACCCAGGGCGACGGACACAACCTCACGAGCACGCAGCCGCTGCTCGCGCTGTTCGATCAGATCATCGCCGCGACGGAGAAGTTCGACGGCAAGATCGCGCTGGCCTCGATCGCGGGGCTGCTGCGCGCCACCGGCCTCGGCATGAGCCACATCCACGTGCGCGTCAACGCCGTGCAGATCAACAACGCGTTCCGCGCCTTCGTGCACGAGAGCTGGACGCGCGACCTGACCGAGCGGCAGGCGCTCGCCCGCATCGTCGAGATGATCCGCACGGTGAAGCCCGAGGACGTCAACTTCGAGACCCTGGATCTCGAGACCGCGACGGCGATCCGCCAGTTCGCCCTCGCCGCGCAGATCGCCAAGCACGTCGATGCCGAGACGCCGATCCGCTACCTGATCGCCGAGTGCGAGACGCCCGGCACGATGCTGATCGCGCTCTACTTCGCGAAGCTGTTCGGGGTCTCGGAGATCGTCGATCTCTCGCCGCTGTTCGAAACGCCGGCCGCGCTCGAAACCGGCCCGCGCATGATCGAGCGCCTGCTCGCGGAGGAAGCCTATCGCGACTACGTGACGAAGCGCGGCCGCATCGCGGTGCAGACCGGCTATTCGGATGCCGGCCGCTTCATCGGCCAGATCGCGGCAGGTCTCGCGCACGAGCGCCTGCATCACGGCCTCGCGGACGTCATGCGCAAGTCCGGCGTGCAGAACGTCGAGACGCTGATCTTCTCGACCCACGGCGAGAGCATGGGCCGCGGCGCCCATCCCGGACCGCTGCGGCGGCGCCTGCGCTATGTCTTCCCGGGCGAGTCCAAGTGGCGCTTCTTCCGCGACCACCTCTCCGTCAAGCACGAGACGAGCTTCCAGGGCGGCGACGGCTATCTCTACTTCGCCAACCGGCAGTTTGCGCAGCGTGCGCTGGCTTCCATCGTCATCAGCGGCAAGGACCCCGGTCCCGGCGAGGATCCGTTCTACCGCGACATGAACCTGGCGCTCGACTTCCAGCTCCGCCTGCGCGACTACCAGCAGGAGCTCTTCGCGCATCCGGGCTATCGGGCGCTGCTCGGCGCGTTCGGCGCGAACCTCCTGTTCAAGACCGGCTCGCGCCCGGTCAAGCGCCAGGGCCAGCATCACTCCGACCGCGGCGACCCGGCGCGCATGCGCGCCATTCCGAACAACGCGATCCTGCAGCAGTTCGGCTACGTGGCGAACGTGGTGGCGGGCCTGGGTGCTGCCGTCGGCAGCGAACGCGACCGCTTCATCGACATGGCGAAGAAATCGACGCGCCTGCGTCCGCTGATCGAGATGATCGCGCGCGCTAAGCAGCTCTCGAGCCTCAATGCCGTGGGCGTCAACGCGATCGTGTTCGATCCGGGGTTCTGGGCGCAGCGCGCGTCCTGGGCGCGCGAGCCGCACCTCGACAGCGCGTTCAAGTTCCTCGCCGAGCGCCTGCTCGACGATGACCGCGCGCAGCAGATCAACGGCCTTGCGCACTATCTGCGGCTCGACGCCATCGAGTTGCACAGCATCCTCGAGGAGATCGGCCTCGAAGGCGGCAAGCTGCCGGACGATCACCGCATGGAGCTCGATCTCCTGCAGGCGATCCGCGCGGCGCTGATCATGCGCATCTTCATTCTCACCGCGCAGCTTCCGCGCTTCACGGCGACGGCCGAGACGACGCACGAGGAAATCGTCGGCAAGGCCTTGTCGCTCGAAATCCCGGAAGTCGTGCGCGTGATGCGCCAGGCGTTCCCGCGCCGCGTGGACGATCCGCGCGACGACGGCCAGTTCGTCGAGAAGGCAACCTATCTGCCGAAGGGCATCGACGACTACGGCCGCATCGAGACCGAGATCCTCGAGCCGATGGAGCGGGCTTACGAGCTCGTGCGCGAGATCGGCACCGGCATTTCGCATCACTGGGGCGCGTTCGGCTGAGGCCGGGCCCGCTCTTCGCAGTCACGGCACGACATGAACCCTCTCCCCACCCGGGGAGGGGGTTTTTCAATGCATGCCGAGCCAGCACGCAGCGTGCATGGCATGCGTGTCCGACGGCGAGCGTGTGGAGGCGTGTCTGGACCCCGACCTTCGTCGGGGTGACGTTCGCGGAGTGGATGCCGGCCGGCCGCCTTCTTCCGTCATCTCGGCGGCATGGCGTCCCGGCGTCATGGCGAAGCCATCTCCGCAGGAACGGACGGGATCCAGGGGCGGCGGCGCAATTGCACCAGTCCCAGCCGGAAGCTCACATCAGGCTCACATCATGCCGAGCCAGCGCGGCAGGGCGAGCGACAGGTTCGGCCAATAGGTGACGAGCATCAGGAAGGCCAGCATGGTGCCGAGCCACGGCAGCACGGCGCGCGACAGCGCCATCAGCCCTAAGCGCGAGATGCCGCTCGCCACATAGAGGTTGAGGCCGACAGGCGGCGTGATCATGCCGATCTCCATATTGACCACCATGATGATGCCGAAGTGAACCGGGTCGATGCCGAGCTTGGCCGCCACGGGGAACAGGATCGGCGCGAGGATCAGCGTGACGGACGCAGGCTCCATGACGCAGCCCGCGACCAGCAGGATGACGTTCACGACCAACAGGAACGTGATCGGCCCGAAGCCCTGGCCGATCAGCCAATCGGCCATGGCCTGCGGGATCTGCTCGTGCGTCAGCAGGAACGTGAACAGCACCGCGTTGGTGATGATGTAGAGCAGCATCGCGCTCATGCTGGCGGAGGCGAGCAGCACGCGCGGCACGGCCGACATCGGCAGGTCGCGGTAGATGAAGACGGCGACGATGAAGGCGTAGACGGCGCTGACGGCGGCGGCTTCGGTCGGCGTGAACACGCCGCCGTAGATGCCGCCCATCACGATCACGATCAGCGCGAGGCCCCAGAAGCACTCCACGAACGCCGCGAGCGCCTCGCTCCAGGACTGCCGCTCCGAACGCGGATAGCCGCGGCGCCAGGCCAGCAGCACCGTGGTCAGCGCGAGCAGCGCGGCCAGCACGAGGCCCGGAATGACGCCCGCCATGAAGAGATCGTCGACGGAGGCGGCGTGAACGCGCTCTCCGCCGGGCCCATGCGCCGTCATGCCGGCGGTCGCGACGCTGTAGAGCACCATCACGATCGACGGGGGAATGAGAATCCCGAGCGCGCCGGACGAGGCGACGACGCCCGCGCCGAAGGCCTTCGGATAGCCGCGCGCCACCATGGCCGGGATCATGATCGAGCCGATGGCGACGACGGTCGCGGGAGACGAGCCCGAGATGGCCGCGAAGATGGCGCAGGCGACGACGGCCGCCAATCCGAGGCCGCCGGGCCAGTGCCCCGCGAGCGCCGTGGCGAGGCGGATCATGCGGCGCGCCACGCCGCCGTGCGTCATGAAATTGCCGGCCAGGATGAAGAACGGCACGCACATCAGCTCGAAGCTCTCGATGCCCGTGAAGAGCTTCAGGGCGACGGCATCGAGCGGCACGTCCGTGATCGCGAACAGCACGAAGAGCACGGTGAGCCCCAAGGCGATCGACACGGGCATGCCGACGAGAAGCAGCGCGACGAGCACCAGGAAGATGAACGCGGCGATCATCGAGCGCCGTCTCCGGCGGCGGGCTCGATGCCTTCGACGGCACCGGGATCGTGGTGCGGGCGCTCGCCGGTGCGCCAGAACTGCCAGGCGACCTCGAGGAAGCGGAAGCACATGAGAAACGAGCCCGCCGGCACGGCGAGGTAGACGAGCCACATCGGCGCTTCGAGCACGGCCGAGGTCTGCCCGGTGGCGTAGATGTGCCAGACGAGACGGCCGCCCAGCGCACCGATGATGGCCGTGAAGAGGGCGCCCGCCAGCAGGCCGGTTACGATCAGCGCGCGCTTGGCCGGGCCTTGAAGGTTCTCGACCAGGATGTCGACGCCGACATGGATGCCCGTGCGCACGCCATAGGCCGCGCCGAATTTCGCCATCCACACGATCATGAAGATGCAGAGCTCCTGCGCCCAGAGAAGGCGGACGTAGGCGATCGCGAAGAACGCGCTCTTGGCGGCGCTCGTGAGCCAGGGGATGTCCTCGGCGCGCGCCCAGCGGTAGAGAGAGGCGACGCCGGAGAGACTGTAGCGCTGCGCGATGGCCACGAAGATCAGCAGCGTCGCGGCGGCGAGCAGGGTGGCAATCACGATCTCCTCGAACCTGTCGAGGATGCGAGCGGCTTTGGCGCGGCCGCGCTCCATCGGTTCCCCCTGCGGCAGGACGGCTTCGTTTCACAGCGGCTATTGCACGGGACGACCGCGGCGTCACGCGCCACCGTGCCGGCACGGCGCTCCCTCCGTATTTTCTGCGGGGTAGCGTTGTCGGGAAAGGGTCGCCACATTCGTCCTCAGGACAAACGACCCGAACCCAACCCAGGAAGGAGCGCCTGATGGCCTACGTGGATGGTTTTCTGCTGATCGTGCCGACGGACAAGATCGAGGCGTACAAGAAGATCTCGAAAAAGGCGGGCAAGGTCTGGCGCGAGTACGGCGCGCTCGAATATCGCGAATGTGTCGGGGACGACCTCGACATCCCGTTCGGACGGCCGTTTCCCAAGCTCCTGAAGCTCAAGCCGGACGAGACGGCCGTGTTCTCGTGGATCGTCTACCGGTCGAAGGCCCAGCGCAACCAGGTCAATGCCAAGGTGATGAAGGATCCGCGGCTCAACGACATGGATCCCAAGACGATGCCGTTCGACATGAAGAAAATGTCGATGGGCGGCTTCACGATCGTCGTGGACGCCTGATCGGCGACGCGCCCATGTCCATTCGTGTCTCTCCGCCGGGATGACGGAGGGGGCGTGGCAGGCTGTGCGCACAAAACGTCGCTCCGGCGGAGGCCGGAGTCCAGATACGCTGCCGTATCATTCAGGCGCGCGCAGCTCGTTGCTTCGCCTACTGGGTGGCGCGCCCTGTGGCGGCGTAGATCCGATCAATGAGGTCGCGCCCGACGCGGCCCGCCATCTCGTCGTGAACCGGGGTCAGCGTCTCGATCCAGAGAGCGCGCTCGGCCGGCGTCGGCTCGTGAAACGTCGTCCGGCCCGATGCCTTCATCTCGGCCATCGCGTGCTCGTTCTCTTCCAGAGCGAACGCGTTGGCGACGGGCGTCGTCTCCGCGATCGCGCGCTCGAGCGCGGCGCGGACGTCGGCGGGCAAGCCGGCCCAGAACTTGTGGTTGGAGATCACCGCGTAGCCCAGATAGCCGTGATGGGTCATCGTGGCGTGCGCCTGCACCTCGTACATCTTCTGGGTGTACATGTTCGCGGGCGTGTTTTCCGTGCCGTCCACCACGCCGGAGGAGAGCGCGTGGTACGCCTCCGAGAACGCCATCACCTGCGGCAGGCCGCCCATGGCCCACATCTGGGCCTCGATGACCTTCGAGGCCTGGATCCGCATCTTGAGGCCGAGCACGTCGTCGGGCGACCTTAGCGGCGCGTTGGCGGAGAGCATCTTGAAGCCGTTGTTCCAGTAGGCGAGGCCGATCAGCCCCTTCGATTGCAGGCGGTCCAGAAGCTCGCGGCCGATCTCGCCCTCGGTGATCTTCGCCAACGCCTCGTAGTCGGCGAAGATGTACGGCAGGTCGAACACCTCGAAGGCGCGGATGCCGAGGGGGCCGAACTTCGAGACGGAGGGCGCCAGCATCTGGACGGCGCCGAGTTGCAGCGCCTCCAGCTCCTCCTTGTCCTTGTAGAGCTGCGAGTTGGGATAGAGCTCGATGCGCACGCGGCCGTTCGTATAGCGCTCCGCCAGCGCCTTGAAATGCTCGGCGGCGCGGCTCTTGTGCGATTGCGGGGCGGCGACGTGGCTGAACTTGATGACGACGGGAGCCATGACGACGGGCGCCTCGGCGAAAGCCGGACATTCCGACAGCAGAAGCGCCGCGATCGCCGCTCGGATCAGCCTCAGGCGAATCTGCCTCACTCGGATCAGCCTCATGGGTATCGCCCCTCCCCGGTGCATCCGCGCGCGGCCGGTCAGGACGGCGTGAGATGCTTTTCGTTTTCGAGGCGCGCCCGCTCCTCGCGCCGCCAGTCGCGCATCACCCGGCGCGTCAGGCGGAAGACGCGGCGCGCGCGGCGGCGATCTTCCTTCGGGATGCAAACGCAGCAGCAGCAAAAGCCCGGCCGGCGCGCCACCTTCAGCATCAGCTCGCGGTGCTTCCAAGCCACCTCGTTCGAAACGCCGTCGGCCATGCCGTTCCCTTTCCGCTATGCGACCTCGCGCACTGCATCGGCAGGGAGGGCGAAGAGCTCGCCCTCACTTTGCTCGGTATCGAGCCAAAGGAACGGCAAAGTAGGGTATTCGGTTTCAAGCGTCTCGCGCGCCATGCCCACTTCAACGACCAAAAACCCGTCCGGATTTAGATAATCCGCCGCATCCCTCAGGATACGCCGCACCAGATCCATGCCGTCGGTCCCGCCCAGATGGGCCAGCTCCGGCTCGGCCCGGTACTCCGGCGGGAACGCCGCGACGGCGTCCGCCGTCACGTAGGGCGGGTTCGAGATGATGAGGTCGTAGGTGCGGCCGGCCAGCCCCTCGAACAGGTCCGACCGGTGCAGCGTCACGCGGCTTTCGAGCCCGTAGTCGGCAACGTTGCGGGCGGCGACCGCGAGCGCGTCCTTCGAGATGTCGGCCCCGTCGACGGTGGCGTTGGGAAACGTCAGCGCCGCCAAGATGGCGAGGCAGCCCGACCCCGTGCAGAGGTCGAGCACGCTTTCCACCGCATCCGGATCGGCGACGACCGCGGAGAGATCGCCGTCGAGCAGCTCGCCGATGTAGGAGCGGGGCACGATCACCCGCTCGTCCACATAAAACGGGCGGCCGCGGATCCAGGCGCGGTTAACCAAATAGGGCGCGGGCTTGCGCGTGGCGATGCGCCGCTCGATCAGGTCCGCCAGCTTCGCCCGCTCGGGGCGCGTCAGGCGCGCCTCCATCCACGGGTCGAGCTGGTCGACGGGCAGGCTCAACGCCGAGAGGATCAGGAAAGCCGCCTCGTCGAGCGGGGTCTCCGTGCCATGCCCGTAGGAAAGCTCCGCGGCGGTGAAACGGCTCACCGCATAGCGCAGCCAGTCGCGCAGCGTCACAAGGTCGTCGAGCAGACTGGAATCCGGTGCATTTTTCATCGGGAAATCATTTCCAAGACAGGCCCCTGTCCCTAGCGCATGGCCCGGCGGATGCCAACCGCTGCGCACCGCTTATGCAATCTCGGGTTCGCAAACTTTGCAGGTCCAGATGCGCGTCAGCGAATATCGCAATTGCGAAGACGTCCGCCGCATCGCGTCATCGTGTCCAGACAGTATCGTGCCGCTTGGCGAACCGTGTACAAATAGCCAATATCGCCACTTCGGCCCCGCCTCCATCGGGGCCGCATGCTTTCAGAAACGACAAAGCCGGAGGAAGACACCGTGACGGTGAAATCAGATATCGAGATCGCGCGCGAAGCCAAGATGAAGCCGATCACCGAGGTAGCCGCGAAGCTCGGAATTCCGGCTGACGCCGTCATTCCCTACGGCACGACGAAGGCGAAGCTCTCCTTCGACTTCATCAACGCGATCAAGACCCGGCCGAACGGCAAGCTGATCCTCGTCACGGCCATCAGCCCGACGCCCGCGGGCGAAGGCAAGACGACGACGACGGTGGGCCTCACGGACGGCCTCAACCGCATCGGCAAGAAGGCCATGTGCGCGCTCCGCGAACCGTCGCTCGGGCCGAGCTTCGGCATGAAGGGCGGCGCGGCCGGCGGCGGCTATGCGCAGGTCGTGCCGATGGAAGACATCAACCTGCACTTCACCGGCGACTTCCACGCCATCACATCCGCGCACAACCTGCTCTCGGCGCTGATCGACAACCACATCTATTGGGGCAACAAGCTCGGCATCGACAGCCGGCGCGTCGAATGGAAGCGCGTGCTCGACATGAACGATCGCGCCTTGCGCTCGATCCTCAACTCGCTCGGCGGCGTCTCCAACGGCTATCCACGCCAGGATGGCTTCGACATCACGGTCGCCTCCGAGGTGATGGCGATCCTCTGCCTCGCCTCCGACCTCAAGGATCTCGAGCAGCGCCTCGGCAACATCATCGTCGCCTATACGCGCGACAAGCAGCCGGTCCGCGCGCGCGACCTCAAGGCGGACGGCGCCATGACCGTTCTGCTCAAGGACGCGCTGATGCCCAACATGGTGCAGACGCTGGAGAACAACCCGGCCTTCATCCATGGCGGTCCGTTCGCCAACATCGCGCATGGCTGCAACTCGGTGCTCGCCACCCAGAGCGCGCTCAAGGTCGCGGACTTCGTGGTGACGGAAGCCGGCTTCGGTGCCGATCTCGGCGCCGAGAAGTTCTTCGACATCAAGTGCCGCAAGGCGGGGCTCGCGCCCGACGTCTGCGTCATCGTGGCAACGGTGCGGGCGCTCAAGATGCATGGCGGCGTCGCGAAGGACGATCTCAAGAATGAGAACGTGGCAGCGGTCGCGGCGGGTTGCGCCAACCTCAAGCGGCATATCGAGAACGTCAACAAGTTCGGCGTGCCGGCCGTGGTCGCGATCAACCGCTTCATCACCGATACGGATGCCGAGATCCAGGAAGTGATGAAGGCGGCCGAAGAGATGGGAACGCGCGCCTTCACGTGCACGCACTGGTCCGACGGCGGCAAGGGCACGGAATCGCTCGCCCAGCACGTCGTCGAGGTGGCGAACTCGGGCAAGGCCAACTTCAAGCCGCTCTATCCGGAGTCCATGACGCTGCGCGACAAGGTGAAGACGATCGCGACCGAGATCTACCGCGCGTCGGACATTTCGTGCGATTCCTCGGTCGAGGCCCGCTTCAAGGATCTCGAAGCGATGGGCTTCGGGCATCTGCCGGTCTGCATGGCCAAGACGCAGTACTCGTTCTCGACCGATCCCAACAAGCGCGGCGCGCCGACGGGGCACGTGGTGCCGATCCGCGAGCTCAGGCTCTCCGCGGGCGCCGAGTTCGTCGTCGTCATCACCGGCGAGATCATGACCATGCCGGGCCTGCCGAAGGTGCCGAGCGCGGACGCGATCCGCCTCAACGCCGACGGCCAGATCGAGGGCCTGTTCTAGAGTGCTTCCGGAAAAGTGGGAACCGGTTTTCCGATAAGAAGCACGACAAAACAAAAAGTTAGAGCCGTTCCCCGATTCCACCAAAATCGGAACGGCTCTAAGGCTTCGCGATCGCGGTGCGATCAAAACCAAACCGGCCGATGCGCGCGCATCGGCCGGTTTTCTTTTATCCAGGCGTCACTCGATCAAGCTTCCCTTCACCTCGCTCACACGCGGCGCGTGGGGTCCTCGTCGCCGCCGACCGCGGCAGCCGGCTCCGCGCTCTCGGCGGCGGGCGGCGCTGCGGGCGCGGGGGCCGCGGCGGCAGCCGTTGCGCGCCGGCGCTCCTCGCGCAGGCGGAACATCTCGCGCTTCGCATGCTCCTCGCGCGGGCGCACGATGAAAATCCGGTAGGCATGGAACGCGACACCGGCGCCCCAGCCGAGCACGACCCACTGAACCCAGAAATGCTCGCCTTCGATCAGGTTGATGATGGCGAGGCCCGTGATGACGGCAATGAACACCATGACGTGCGTGTAGAAGCCGTTGATGGCCCGGTCGCGATGGGTTTCCATTGCGTGCTCGAAGAGGTCATCCATGGCGAAGCCTCCTGACATCCTGTTGTTGTTGGCGCCTCACTCTACACCCATTGAGGCGAAGGGAAATGCCTCGTACGGAACAAGGTTTGTTTAGGCCACAAGATCAAGCGGCTCGGTGGCCGGCCTCATGTCCTCGTAGCCCTGCGCGACGAGGCGGCCTTCGGCAGCGTCCGATACCATGACGACCCGCGTGGTGGGGTTGAGTATGGGTGGTTTGAGCCAGGAAAAATCGGTGGCCATCTCGGCCATGATGCAGTGCATCATTGCGGCCCGCTCGGCGCTCTGCATGCCGCGGGAGCGGCCGCGCCATCCGGCGGCCTCCCAGTGATTGGCCGCGACGTTCGGGCCCACGTGCACGCGCGCCTCGGTTTCCGTCCGCTCGATCACGACGGTCTCGCTGGGGCGCAGGCCCGCCAGCGAGTAGATGGCCGGCGTCGAGATCGGCTCGCGCGTCAACCGCTCGCGGGCCTCCGCGAAATCGGCCGCGGTCTCGAACACCGCGCGCAGGAGGTGCGCGGGCGTCGGATGCGGCATCGTCCAGACGCGCCGGCGGCTCACGGCCCAGTCCAGCACGTAGAAGCCGATCGCCTTGCGCATCGGGGCCTGGTTGAGAGCCGCCGAGAAGCGGCCCGGCGCCATGCCGGTCAGAACGCCCGTGTATCCGGGCCACGTCAGCGTGACGAACGCGCCGCGCGGGCTCTGGACGCGCGCGGCGATGACGTGACGGCCGAGGCCCGGCGAGCGCCAGTCCAGCACGCGCACGAGGCGCGCGCTCTTGCGGTCGGGTCCCGGCGCCACGCGGCACGTGCAGGCCCATTCGTAGTTCACGGAAAGAAAGTAGGCGCCCGGACGGCCGAGACGCTCGGCAATGGCGTCGATCTCGGCAAGGTGCGCGTTGTCCCACTTTGCGAGCCAGCGCCGCGAGACCTTGTCGAGCTGGCGCAGCGCGGCGGAGGGCAGCGGAACGGTCGCCTGATCGAGCAGCGCATGCGCGCGCGCCTCCTCCGCAAGCAGGGTCTCCATCGGAAACGATGGGCCGGTGTCGAGAACCGGGATCGGCGCCAGGCTCTCGGACGCATAGGCTGCGGACACCATCTCGACGCGGCCTCCTGCCGCAAACTTCGCCTCGGGCGGCGCACCTGAAACGTGCGGTCCGACGCTTCGGATCGCACGCGGTCAATTCTTTATCGGTCGCATGTTCTTATTGGTCGCATGGTCTCACGACGAACCGGTGCCCACTTCGCCGGAGACGCCCTAGACGTAGGCGATCGCCCGCACGCGTCAAGCGTCCTTTCCATCCACGCGCGGAAAATGACGCGGGCTCGCTTTCGTGTTCCCGGCGCGAGCGGATAATTTCCTGGTGCACTCTCGGACTTTGGACGATGACACAACCGCGCCCGTGCCTGCTACGTTGCCGTCCCATGCGCCTCGCGCCCCATTATGGATCGCAGTGATGACCCTCGAGTCTTTTCGTGAGTCTCTTCGTGACGTTGCGTCAAAAGCGGGTTGGCTCGCCGGCCTCGTGCTGTGCGCGCTCGCGCCGCTCGCCCAGGCCGCCGACATCGACGACACGCGCCTGCGCGGAGCCGATGCGGACCGGGACAACTGGCTCATTCACGGTCGCGACTACGCGAACCTGCGGTTCTCTCCGCTGAGCGCCGTCAACACCAAGTCGGTCGCGCGCCTCGTTCCGAAGTGGATCTATCAGACCGGCACGGCCGCGACGTTCCAGACGACGCCGCTCGTCGCCGACGGCGTGATGTTCATTTCCGCGCCGGGTTCGAGCGTCATGGCGGTCGATGCCGCGACGGGGCGCGAGATCTGGCGCTACGATCACAAGCCCGCACCGGGCAAGCTCTGCTGCGGGCCGGCCAACCGCGGCGTTGCGCTCGGCTACGGCAAGGTCTTCGTCGCGACCGTCGACGCGCGGCTCATCGCCCTCGCCCAACACGACGGCAAGGTGCTGTGGGACGTCGCACTCGCCGAGGGCGACCGCGTCGTGACGGAGGACCGCGCTACGCTCGGCGGCTCCGATCCCATCCTCAAAGGCAAGGTCACGGGCTCGACCGGCATCGGCGCCGCGTCGGCGCCGCTCGTCTACGACGGCAAGGTGTTCATCGGCGTCACGGGTGTGGGCTACGGCCTGCATCTCGACAGCGAACGGCCGGGCGCACCGCTCGGCGCCGTGGTCGGGATCGCGGGCCGCTACGGCCGGCCGGGCTTCCTCTCCGCCTACGACGCGGCGACGGGCCAGAAAGCCTGGCAGTTCGACACCACCCAGGAGGGCTGGGAAGGGCCATTCACGGCGGCCACGGCGGACGGCCTCGAGCTGCCGCGCGACCTTCCGGCCGAAAAGGCCGCGCTGGAGGCGCATCGCGACGCGTGGCGCTTCGGCGGCGGCTCCGTCTGGCATGCGCCGGCGACGGATCCGGCGCTCGGCCTCATCTACTTCGGCGTCGGCAATCCCTCGCCGCAGGCCGCGAGCGAGAGCCGGCCGGGCGACAACCTCTATACCGTCTCGATCGTGGCGCTCGAGGCGGCGACCGGAAAGCTGCGCTGGTTCTATCAGCAGGTGCCGCACGACATGTGGGGCTATGACGTGGCGAGCCCGCCGTCACTGTTCGACGTCACCGTCGACGGCCAGAGCGTGCCGGCGCTCGGCCAGGCGTCGAAGCTCGGCTGGTATTACGTGCTCGACCGGCGCGACGGGCGGCTGCTGTTCAAGTCCGAAGCGTTCGTGCCGC
This sequence comes from uncultured Hyphomicrobium sp., assembly GCA_964386545.1. GTDB lineage: Bacteria > Pseudomonadota > Alphaproteobacteria > Rhizobiales > Hyphomicrobiaceae > Hyphomicrobium_C. Next base: position 14,135 of record CAYLSI010000019.1, on the reverse strand, counting down.
AGTCCAACATGTTCCGGCTTCCGACCAAGGAGGGCGTCATCATCGCGCCGGGCGTCGGCGGCGGGGCGAACTGGTCGCCGGCGGCGGTGGATGCGCGCCGCGGCGTGGCGTTCGTCGCGGCCATGCACATGCCGGTGCGCTATCGCACGGAGACGCTGGCGGCGCACGAGGGCCAGCCCGCCGTCACCTATTACACGATGGAGCCCGAGAAGAGCGTGCCGTGGTGGGGCACGCTTTCCGCCATCGACGTGGCGGGCGGCGGCAAGCTCAAATGGCAGCAGAAGACGGATCAACCGCTCGTCGGCGGGGTGCTGGCAACGGCCGGCGGGCTCGTGTTCTCGGGCGAGGGCAACGGCATGTTCGCCGCGTTCGATGCCGGCGACGGCAAGCGGCTCTGGGAGTTCAACTGCGGCGCGGGCGTGAATGCGCCGCCGATCACTTATGCGGCCAAGGGCGCGCAATACGTGGCGGTGGCGGCCGGCGGTAGCCAGATCTGGGGCTTCCGGCAGGGCGGCGCGGTGATCGCGTTCGGGCTTCCTGGCGAATAGGCCCTCCGCGCGGGCCAGATTAGTCGCGCGGCATGATGACCCACAGCAGCAGGTACGTCAGAATGCCGGGGAAGCCGATCGAGGCGACGGTGGCGAGGACGTAGAGGAACCGCGTCAACGTGGGGTCCCAGCCCAGCCAGCGGGCCAGGCCGCCGCACACGCCGCCGATCAGGGCGCCCTCCCTTACGCGGCGCAGCGGCGGGTTCGTATTGAAAAGGGTTGGGTCGGCCATCAGTCCTTCGTCCTGAATGATTGATCGGAGGGGCGATTTGCTCTGTCCGGTCAACGTGCAGGTCCGACGTTGCGTTCCACGCCCGAGTGTCCGCGGACCTTTTGTCCCCGTTCTCCCCACGTCATCCCCAGGCCAGCCATCGCTGCCACAATAAAGCTCAGAATCAGGTACTTGCTGCGGACCTTCTGGGGGATTTTCACGGACCGCTTCATGACGCTCGACGCCTGCGCCTTCTCTCGCCGTGCCGTGCTCACGCTCGTCGCGGCCGCCGTTACCGCCGGCGCGACCGCCGCCTCCGCCAAAACTCCCGGCAAGACCTATTGCTACAACAATGTCTGCCATCGCGTGAAAACGCCGACCGAGATGGACCGGCTCGTGGGCTTCGAGGAGACGGTCACGGCCTCGTTCTACGACGACTGCAAGGTGGACAAGCACAACCCCTGCTCGCTGCTCTCGTCGGGCGAGGAGATGCGCGCCGATCTCGCGGACAACGCGGCGAGCCCGGTCTATCCGAACGGCACCCTTCTCCTGGTCTCCAACCCGAAGACGAATGCGACGCTGCTGTTGCGCGTGAACAATTCCGGCCCCTACGTCAAAGGGCGCCTGCTGGACGTGTCGCGGGCCGCGGCAGAGCAGCTCGGGTTCATCAAGAACGGCGTCGCCAAGCTCAACATCACCGTGCTCAGCGGGCCGCTGCGTGGCGCGCACGCCATGCACGTGCCGTAGCCCCCGTAGACGGGACGCTGCGTCTCTCTCTCGTCTACTGAGACTCTACCGAGGGGTTTTCCTTCTCTTTTCTCACCATTTTCGCGCGCCATAGCGCGGTGCGGCGATTAATTTTGCCATTTTTTCAAGGAATGGTTTGGCATTAGTGTGGGGTCTGATGAGGCGATAGAGGCTCGGGGGCTCTCGTGTTTCGGGTACGCCAAGGCGCTGCCGCCGCAGCGATCGCGCTGACAGTCACGCACGCTGCGCTGAGCCGCGGAGCGCAGGCCGAGGACGCGCCGCAATCCTCTTGCCCCGAGACCGGCGAGATCTCCGTCCTGGCGTCGCCGATCTCGCCCTCCAAGGGCGTGCCGCTGCGCGTCGTCTTCACCACCGAAAAGCCCATCGACGGCGAGCTGTCGCTGATCGCGCCGGACGGCAGCGTCGCCATCGCCTCGCGCGAGCGCCACGGCGGGCCGCCCTATTTCTGGTACGCGGACGTCGCCGCTCCGGCCGTCGGCACCTGGAAGGCCAAGCTCGGCGCGGGCGCCAGCACCTGCCCCGCGCTCACGCGCGAGATTGCCGTTCAGCGCAAGGCCACGGGCCGCGTCGGCGCCAGCAAGAAGAGCGTGTGGCCGATCCGTGCCCAGTGGGACCGCGCGAACGAGAACCTCTACTCGGCCTGGATCGAGAAGCTGTTCGACGCGCCGCTCGAGGAGGCGCCGTCGTGGAAAGCGCTGCACGAGGTGCTGCGCGATCCCAAGCGCAACGTGCTGTTCAACTACCTCGGCTACGGCGAGGACGAGAAGGGCCTCGTGATCCGGCCCGACTGCGCGGACCTGCCTTACTTCCTGCGCGCCTACTTCGCGTTCAAGATGGGCCTGCCGTTCGGCTATGCGAAGTGCACGCGCGGCGGGGCGGGACAGCCGCCCCGGTGCACGCAGTGGTGGAACATCGAGAAGGAGGAGCCGCCGCCTCCGCCGCCCGAAGGCAAGGTCGCTCAGAGCGGCGGCGACTTCCTCGGCTTCTTCGGCGGCCCGCCCGCCGCCGCGGCCCCCAAGGCAACGGCGACGCAGCGGCCGCCGGGACTGGTGCCGGGCTTCGGCTATTACCTGCGCACGACCGTCGCCAACGGCGTGCACTCGGGCTCGGGCCGCACGGCCGCCACCGACAACAACACCGATTACTATCCCATCGCGCTCACGGCCGAGACGCTGCGGCCCGGCGCGATCTACGCCGACCCTTACGGACACATTCTCGTGCTCACCAAGCGCGTGGCGCAGACGGCGGACGGGGCAGGCCTGTTCCTCGCCGTCGACGGCCAGCCCGACGGCACGGTCGCGCGCAAGCGCTTCTGGCGCGGCAACTTCCTGTTCGCGCAGGATCCCGCGCTCGGCGGACCCGGCTTCAAGCGGTTCCGGCCGGTGGTGCGCCAGGGCGGGAGCCAGCGCCGCCTGACCAATGCCGAGATCGCCAAGCACGCCGCCTACGGAGACTTCTCGCTCGACCAGTCGAAGCTCGAGGTCGAAGCCTTCTACGACCGCATGGACGACGTGATGTCGCCCGCCCCGCTCGATCCCAAGCGCGCGATCACGGAGGCGATCGCCTCGCTCGAAGAGCAGGTGAAGGCGCGCGTCACGTCGGTCGAGAACGGCCGCAAGTACCAGACCGGCGGCGGCGCCGAGGTGCCGATGCCGGACGGGGCCTCCATCTTCGAGACGACCGGCGCGTGGGAGGACTTCGCCACGCCCTCGCGCGACCTGCGCCTCCTGATCGCCATCGACGTCGTGCGCGGCTTCCCGGAGCGCGTGGCGCGCCGGCCCGAGCGCTATGCGATGCCGGCGGGCAAGAGCGCGGCCGACGTCAAGGCCGAGCTCGACCAGGTTCTCGCGACCGAGCTCAAGGCGCGCAGCTTCTCCTATACGCGCACGGACGGCTCGCCCTGGACACTCACGCTCCAGGATGTGGTGGACCGCACCAGCGCCCTCGAAATGGCCTACAATATCAACGACTGCGCGGAGCTTCGCTGGGGCGCGAAGGACGACACCGAGGAAGCCGCCACCTGCAAGCGGCGCGCGCCCGGCGCCCAGCGCACGAAAATGAGCGACTATCGCGCCTGGTTCACCGAGCGCCGCCGCCCGCCGCGCGGTTAAGCGGCAGGCACGCCCCTGCGTTGCCCTCTTCCCCAGACCCTCGCCTATGGCATAAGGGCGCCTGAATTTTCCTCAGGACCCTCCTCCGCATGATCCGTCTCGACAATATCGGCAAACAGAACGGCCACCAGATCGTCTTCGTGGAAGCATCGGCCGCGCTTCATCGCGGCGAGAAGGTCGGGCTCGTGGGACCCAACGGCGCGGGCAAGACCACGCTCTTCCGCATGATCGTCGGCCAGGAGCAGCCGGACGAGGGACAGGTCTCCGTCGACCGCGGCGTCACCATCGGTTACTTCAGCCAGGATGTGGGGGAAATGTCCGGGCGCAGCGCCGTCGCGGAGGTAATGGACGGCGCGGGGCCCGTCAGCGAGGTCGCGGCCGAGCTCAAGGCGCTCGAAGCGGCGATGGCCGATCCCGACCAGGCCGACGCGATGGACGAGATCATCGCGCGCTACGGCGAGGTGCAGGCCCGCTTCGAGGAGCTGGACGGCTACGCGCTCGACGGGCGGGCGCGCGAGGTGCTGGCCGGGCTCTCGTTCAGCCAGGAGATGATGGACGGCGACGTCGGCGCGCTCTCCGGCGGCTGGAAGATGCGCGTGGCGCTCGCCCGCGTGCTCCTGATGCGGCCCGACGCGCTGCTGCTCGACGAGCCGAGCAACCATCTCGACCTCGAAAGCCTGATCTGGCTCGAGCACTTCCTCAAGGGCTACGAGGGCGTGCTGCTCATGACCTCGCACGACCGCGAGTTCATGAACCGGATCGTCACCAAGGTGATCGAGATCGACGGCGGCGCGCTCACCACCTATTCCGGCAACCACGACTTCTACGAGCAGCAGCGCGCGCTCGCGGAGAAGCAGCAGCAGGCGCAGTTCGAGCGCCAACAGGCGATGCTGGCCAAGGAGATCCGCTTCATCGAGCGCTTCAAGGCGCGCGCCTCGCACGCCGCGCAGGTGCAGAGCCGCGTCAAGCAGCTCGCAAAGATCGAACGCGTGGAGCCGCCGAGGCGCAGGCAGACCGTGACGTTCGATTTTCCGCCGGCGCCGCGCTCGGGCGAGGACGTCGCGACGCTCAAGGGTGTCCACAAGCGCTATGGCCGCCTCACGATCTATGACGGCCTCGACTTCCAGGTGCGCCGCCGCGAGCGCTGGTGCGTCATGGGCGTCAACGGCGCGGGGAAATCGACGCTGCTCAAGCTCGTGGCCGGCGCGGCCGAGCCGGATACGGGCACGGTTTCGATCGGCGGCAGCGTCAAGATGGGCTACTTCGCCCAGCACGCGATGGACCTGCTCGACGGCGACGAGACCGTGTTCGAGACCCTCGAGCACACGTTCCCGCAGGCCACCCAGGGCTCGCTCAGGTCGCTGGCCGGATGCTTCGGGTTTTCCGGCGACGACGTGGAGAAGAGGTGCCGCGTGCTCTCGGGCGGCGAGAAGGCCCGGCTCGTGATGGCGAAGATGCTCTACGATCCGCCGAACTTCCTCGTGCTCGACGAGCCGACCAACCATCTCGACATGGCGACGAAGGAAATGCTGATCACGGCGCTCGCGGACTACGAGGGCGCGATGCTGTTCGTCTCGCACGACCGGCGCTTCCTCGCGGCGCTCTCCAATCGCGTGCTCGAGCTGACGCCCGACGGCATCCACGCTTACGGCGGCGGCTACACCGAATACGTCGAGCGCACGGGCTACGAGGCGCCGGGCCTCCGGAGCTGATCTACTTCACCTCGATCGGGCCGAGGTCCACGCTGCCGGACCGCACGATGCCGTTGCGGTCCGCCGTGGCGTCGGGCGCGAGCGTGCCCACGCCCACGAACGGCGCGCCGGCCGCGGGCGCGAAACCCGCGGGCGCCGCGCCCTCGGCGGCGGCGGGGAATTTCCTGAACCAGGCGGGCGAGAAATCCTCGCGGCGGATCTCGTCATCGCCCGGCTCGCGGCCTTCGAGGCGGCCCGAGATGTAGATGTTTCCGCGGTAGGTGTTGTCGCCCACCGTGTCATCGACCTCCATCAGCAGCGCTTTGGGATTGGCCGACACGGCGCCGTTGGCGATGGCGATGCCGATGAGCACGTTGTTGACGAACGTGTTGCGCGTGGAATTGACCGAGAACTGCACGCCATGGCGTCCCGTGGTGATGAAGAGGTTGTGCAGGATCCGGTTGTCGCTGGACCCCAGCTTCGGGTTGTCGGTTTCCTGCCAGAAGCTCACGTTGTGGCGCTCCTGCGGTCCGAAGATGTTGTTGCGCACGATGCTCCGGCGCACGCTCGTGAAGTTGGGGCCGTTCGCCAGGCCGTGATGGAAGTAGTTGCCTTCGACGAGGAAGTAGTCGCTCGCGCCCTGGCCGCCCTCGCCTTCGCCCGCATAGGCATCGCAGCGCGGATCGTCGAAGGGCACGCCCACGTCGAGGCAGGTCGAGGCGGGGTCGGCATTGATCTGGAAGTCGCTCGACAGGTTGCCGTAGGTCTCGTTGAAGCGGACGATGTTCCAGTCGCTGCCGTTGGAAATGTAGAGGCCGTGGCCGTCCTCCTTCTTCGCGCCGAAGGCGAGGTTGGCTTCCCACACGGCCCAGTCGGACTGGCCGGAGAAGAACGGGTCGCGCGCCTGGTCGTGCGCCGTGCTGTTCAAAACCGCGACGCCGCGCGCATGCTTGCTCGCCTCGAACCCTTCGCCAACCGAGCGCACGCCGTACTTGCCGCCGATCATGTGGAAGCCGTCCACGGCGACGTAGTCCGCCGCTTCGAGGTTGAAGCAGGTGGCACGGCCACTTTCGCAGCATTGCATCGAGACGCCGATCGACTTGTCGTCGTTGCGCTCGGCATAGAGCACGACCGGGTCGTCATAGGTACCGCCGGTGTCCTTCTCGAGCGCGAAGCAGCCTTCGTAGGCGCCGCGCAGGAAATGGATCTTGGTGCCGGGGCGGGAATTCGCGAAGGCCTCTTTCACGGGCGCGGGCGTTGCGGGGGATGCACCATCGCCCTTGCCATCGGGGCTCACGTACACCGTGCGCGCTGGCGTCCAGCGGCGGTCGGTGTAGTAGCGATTGAAGCGCTCGGAGAAGCCCATGTACTTGGCGCCGCGCGCCACGGCCGGCTTGCCGGGCTCGACAGGCGGCGCATCGCCGCCGCTGCTCGCGGTCTGGGGGGCTGCGTCCCGCGCGGCAGCCTTGGCCGGGGTTTTCGGCGGCGCCGGCTCGTCGGCCGTCTTCTCGGGAGCGGGATCGGGTGCGCCGCCGTCGTCGAGCTTGCGCACGTAGGCGCGGGCGAGGTCGGCGAGGAAGCCGTCCGGATAGCTTTCGAGGAACGCGTCCCAGGCCTCGCGCGTGCCAAGCTCCTTGGCCGCGTCGAAGGCTTCCTTGGGCGTCATCGCGGCGTCATCCTGCGCCTCTGCGGACTGAGATCCGAAGGGATGCGGAGGCAGGCCCGGCGCACTCAGGACGGCCGCGAGCGCAAGGGCCAGCGCGGTGGAGCGGAAGGGAACCGGCCTGCTCATCCGTAGCATCTCCAACATCCTTCGAACCTTCGAAGCCTTCGCCCATCGTGAGGGCAAACGCGTGCAAAATCCAGAAGCACCGCACACGCACGTTTGCCGTGCCCGTCGCCGGCGCCGCGTGAAAGCGGTTTGACGAAGCTACTCACAAGGCGCATTTAACCCCTTATATTTCATGCGTTTTCCTTGCCTCTTGTCGTCATGCCGTCACACTTCGCGGCGACACTGCGCGCCAAGCTGAAGCGCCTCCTCGCTCGCCTCGCGCTACGAAATCCGCGCCGCGACCCGCGCACAGCATCTCATATCCACACTCCATGGGAGCTTCTCCGCATGCACAGACCTATCGGTCCCCCGATCGTCGCGCCCACGATCGTCTTCGATCTCGACGGCACGCTCGTCGACACCGTGCCGGACATCGCCGTCGCGCTCGACCGCGCGCTCGCGCCTTACAGCACGCCGCCGACCACGCCCGCCGAAGCCGCCACGATGATGGGCGACGGCCTCAACGAATTCTTCTGGCGCGCGCTCGTTCACAAGCGGCTCTCGCTTTCGGCCGAGGAGGCGGACGCGGCCCGGCTTCGTTTCGTGGCGGCCTATCGCGAGGCTCCCGCGCACCTGTCGCAGATCTATCCCGGCATGCGCGAGCTGCTGGCCGACCTGCGCGCCCGCGGCGCCCTTACGGCCGTGTGCACCAACAAGGTCGAGACGATCGCGCGCGTCATCCTGGATCGGCTCGCGCTCACGCCGCTGTTCGATGCCATCGTCGGCTCCGGCGGCGATGCGCCGATGAAGCCGGATCCGCGCCCGCTGCAGCAGGCGGTGCTGCGCGCGGGCGGCGCCCTGTCGCGCGCGTTGCTGGTCGGCGATACGGGCGCGGACAACGGCGCGGCCATCGCGGCGGGCATCCCCGTGGTGCTGCTGACGTTCGGCTACAGCCATGTGCCCATCCGCGCGCTCAAGTACGGCGCAACCGCGGACAACGCGGCGGAGCTGAGGGCGGCAGTCATGGCGTTCGTGGAGGCTGGAGCGGCCGAGCGGCATCTGGCTCCGCTGTCGAAGGCGGTGCCGGAGCCGTCGGTGTTGGATCTCCCAGAAGATCACGGCGCGCCCTATCGCCTGGCGGCGTAGGGCAGCCGTTTCCCGTTTCGTTACTCGCAGGGCACCGCGACGGTCGTGCCGACGGTGGCGATGAACTTGCTGCAGCCGAGGTCGGCGACCTTGGTTTCGGTGGACGTGTCGTCTGCCGCCGGCGTCACCGCTTCCACCACCTTGTTCGCAGGTGCGGTTTCGGTTGCCGTCTTGGCAGCGGCAGGCGCCGCCTTGGCGATCGCAACCCGCTTCGGCGCGGCCTGCTTCTTCGGTGGCGGCAGGTTCTTGGCGATCCGCTTCTTCGCGGGCTTGGGTGCGACCGCGACGTAGGTGCGCTGCTTGGCCCGGTAGCTCTGGCCGGACACCGGCGTGTCGGCCACCTGCGGCCGGTAGTTACAGGAAATGCAGGCCTCGGCGCCCGACGTCATCAGTGTCGCGCCTGCCAGCAGTGCCGTGGCGATGGTGAGAATGGTCCGGTTCATCGTAGCCTCCCGCGATTGAGCATCCCTGCTCTCTGAAACCCCAGGCCCATCATGCCGCCTCGGGCGGCGCGGCTCTGTTCCCGCGGGAACACGGGTTGCAAATGGGAGTCGGCCGCGGGAGCCTGTTCGCCGGGACCCGGGTTCGCCGGGGCTGGGTTCGCAGAGGGCCGGAGCACGCGGGTCGCAGAGGCCAACGCGTTGACTTTCCTCGCAGCTTCCATCATAAGGGCGCGAGCGTTGCGGCCCGGAGGGGTTCGCGGCGTTAAGAGCGCTGCCCGAGGCTCAGGTTGCGATTTAGCAACCCCTTGAAAGCGTGCAAGTAATTGCACCGCCACAGGGCGCGGACGAGACCCAACAGCGCGAAACGCGCGGAAAGAGGCAACCCATGTACGCTGTCATCAAGACGGGCGGCAAGCAGTATCGCGTCGCCAAAGACGACGTCATCACGGTCGAAAAGCTCGTCGTGGAAGACGGAAAGTCCATCGAATTCACCGAAGTTCTGCTGGTCGGCGCCGGCGCGGACGTCAAGGCCGGCAAGGCGCTGCCGTCGGGCGCGAAGGTCACGGCCGAGCTGGTCGAGCAGACGCGCGGGCCGAAGCTCATCGCGTTCAAGAAGCGCCGCCGCAAGAACTCGCGCCGCAAGCGCGGTCATCGCCAGGACCTGACGACGATCCGCATCACCGGCATCACGGGCTAAGCAACAGAGAGCGCGATCTCCGCAGCTCCAAGCATAAGGACACCCCCCAATGGCACAAAAGAAAGCTGGCGGCTCAACGAAGAACGGCCGCGACTCGCATTCGAAACGCCTCGGCATCAAGCGCTACGGCGGCGAGCACGTCATCCCCGGCAACATCCTCTGCCGCCAGCGCGGCACGCAGTGGCATCCGGGCACCGGCGTCGGCATCGGCACGGACCACACCATCTTCGCCGTCGAAGAGGGCAAGGTTCAGTTCGAGACCAAGCGCAACGGCCGCGTCTATATCTCGGTTCTCCCCGAAAAGGTCACGGCGGCCGAGTAACGTTGACGCGACTTATCCGATCGACGAGGGGGGATGGGCGCCATCCCCCCTTTTTCTTTCCGCGGGCCTACCTATTCTGAACGCACGCGATCTTCCTATTGAACGCACTTGAACACCGGATTCCCATGCCTCAGCTGATCACGACACGGCGGCTCCTGCTGCGCCCGCTTCGCGACAGCGACGCGCCCGAGCTCGCGCGGCTCGGCGGCGACTGGGACGTGGCCTGCATGACCGCGCGCATCCCCTATCCCTATTCGGAAGAGCTGGCGCGGCAGTGGATGCAGTCGCTCGCGGCCGACGAGTTCGTGCGCGTGATCGAGTTCCAAGGCGCGCTGATCGGCGCGGTCGGCTACGTGGCCGGCCCCGATGCGTCGGCGGAGATCGGCTACTGGATCGGCAAGCCGTGGTGGGGCCAGGGCTTCGCGACCGAGGCGGCGAGCGCGCTCGTGCGCCACTGCTTCACCGTGGGCCGCTTCAAGCAGCTCACCTGCTGCCATTTCGAGGACAATCCCGGATCGCAGCGGGTGATCAAGAAACTCGGGTTCTCGGCCGCCGGCCGCTGCATGGCCTGGAGCGATGCGCGCCACGCCGAATTCCCCGCCCTCACGTACAAGCTCAACCGGCCGATGACCGCCGTGTTCTGGAGGCGCTCGGCATGAAATTCCTCGATCTGGCGAAGATCTACATCAAGGCCGGAGACGGCGGCGACGGCTGCATCGGCTTCCGGCGCGAGAAGTTCATCGAGTTCGGCGGCCCCGACGGCGGCGACGGCGGCAACGGCGGCGACGTCGTCATCGAATGCGTCGAGAACCTCAACACGCTGATCGATTATCGCTACCAGCAGCACTTCAAGGCCGAGCGCGGTACCAACGGCGCGGGCCGGAACCGGGCGGGTGCCAACGGCCGCGACATCATCGTCAAGGTGCCGCCGGGCACGGTCGTGCTGGCGGAAGACCAGGACACGGTGCTCGCGGAAATGACCGAGCCGGGCCAGCGCTACGTGGCGGCGCATGGCGGCAACGGCGGGTTCGGGAACGCGCATTTCAAGAGCGCCACCAACCAGGCGCCGCGCCACGCCAATCCCGGCCTGGCCGGCGAAGAGTTCACGATCTGGCTGCGCTTGAAGCTCATCGCCGACGCGGGCCTCGTGGGGCTGCCCAATGCGGGCAAGTCCACCTTCCTCGCGACCGTCTCGGCGGCCAAGCCCAAGATCGCCGACTATCCCTTCACGACGCTGCATCCCAACCTCGGCGTCGTGCGGGCGGGCGACAAGGATTTCGTGCTGGCCGACATCCCGGGCCTCATCGAAGGCGCGCACGAGGGCGCGGGCCTCGGCACGCGCTTTCTCGGCCATGTCGAGCGCACGCAGGTCCTTTTGCATCTCGTGGACGGAACGCAGGAGGACGTGGCCGGCGCCTACCGCACGGTGCGCCGCGAGCTCAAGGCGTACGACGGCGATCTCGCGAAGAAGAAGGAGATCGTCGCGCTGTCGAAGTGCGAGTCCCTCGATCCCGACACCCTCGCCCAGCGCCTGGCCGAGCTACAGAAAGCCGCGCGCAAAAAGCCGTTCGCGCTCTCGGCCGTCGCCGGCATCGGCGTCAAGGACGTCCTCTTTGCGCTCGCCCGCGAGATCACGCGCTCGAAGGCCCATGACGCCGAGGCCACGGCGGAAACGCGCAAGCCCTGGCGTCCGTAAACCGGCACGCCGCCTCTCCTCATCGGCGGCGGCTACGTCTGCGCCCTTAAGGACGCACCCCGGGTTTATTGCGGCGCACACGCTCCCACATTAGACGCGGTTAGGCGTTGGCTCGGGCTCGCCGGCATGAGCTGATGCAGGCCCCGCGCGCCAGCCTTTGTGTCGACGTCACAAAGCACAACCCGCGCGAAAATTTCGGAACAAGCGGAGATAATTCGATAACTCCTCGGAGGTAACCTATTGAAGTCGAACTCGTCATGATCCACAAATTAACCGTTGCAGAGGGCACTTAGGCGTTGCCCAGTATCGGTATTTTTTAAGGGCCTTCAGGGGGTACACGTGCTTCATTCCACAACGACTTTTGCCGCCGCGAAGGCAGCGGCGTTTTCCATCCTTGCGCTCGGCGCATTTGCCACCGTCGCGACGCCGGATGCGTCCGCACAGGAACGGCGCACCAAGTACAAGCAGCGCGCTGCGGAAAAGCCCGCGCCGCTCTCGGCTGACGGACCGCTGACCCTGCTCGTCTCGCTCAACCAGCAGCGCATGTTCGTCTATGACGCGAACGGCCTCGTCACGCAGACGCGCGTCTCGACCGGCCGGCGCGGCCACGAGACGCCCAAGGGCATCTACAGCATCCTCGAGAAGAAAGAGTTCCACGAGTCGAACATCTATCTCGGCGCGAAGATGCCCCACATGCAGCGCCTCACCATGACCGGCATCGCGCTGCATGGCGGCGTGATCCCCGGATACCCCGCCTCGGGCGGTTGCGTGCGCCTGCCGTTCGACTTCGCGCGCCGCTTCTTCAACGTGACCGACATCAACCAGCGCGTCGTCATCGCGCCCGACGTCCAGTCGCCGACGACGATCGAGCATGCGTCGCTGTTCTCGCGCCTCCCCTCGGTCGCAAGCCTCGAACCGCAAGGCGACCGCGCGGACGGTCCGGGCGCGCGCGCGCTCAAGGTCGCCGATGCCCTGCTCGGCACGCCTTCGGCGCATGCCGCAACGGGCCCTGCCGACCGCACGCTGGAAAGCGCCGCCGAGGCACGCCGCGGCGAGCGCCAGCGCCTCGCGGACGCGATCCCGCAGACGGCTCAACGCCGCACCGATGCCCTCGCGGCAGAGAAGGCGGCGGGCCAGGCTCTCGCCGAAGCCCGCGATAACGCAAAGGGCGCCCGCATCGCCGCCGCCAAGGCTGCGCGCGAGGCCGACAAGGCCCGCTACGCCCTCACCGCTCAGGAGCGCAAGCTGAAGCGCATCGTCGCCAGCAAGCCGAAGAACACGGCGAAGATCCGCGCCGACAGGCTCGCCGCTCTCGAGGCTCAGGAGGCCGAGGAGCGTGCGCGCATCGCACCCGCGACCGAGGAAGCCAAGCGCGCCGCCGACGCCTCGGAGGCCGCCCAGGCCACCGCGAACGCAGCCAACGAGCGGGTCGCCGCCGCGCAGGAGAAGCTCAAGGCCGCGAAAGCCGAGGTGAAGGATTCCGCCGCTGCGGAGACGGAGGCGAAGAAGGCGCTTGCCGCATTCGACCGTCAGGAAGCCAATCGCTCGCTGCCCGTCTCGGTGTTCGTGAGCTCGGCGACCGGCATGGTCCATATCCGCCAGGGCTTCGAGCGTGTGATCGAAGCGAAGGCGACGATCGAGAACCCGGAGATCCCGCTCGACACGTTCGTCTTCACCGCGCTCGACTGGAAGGACGGCTCCAAGACCGACCTCAAGTGGACGGCGACGGAAGTCAACGAGCACACGACGCGCGTGAGCGACGATGACGGCGCGAGCCGCAAGAAGCGCAAGGCGCCGCAGCAGGTCGCCGCGCCGCCGGTCTCGGATCTCGAGAAGGCGAACCGCACGCTCAACCGCATCAAGCTGCCGAAGGACGTCAGCGATCTCGTCTCCGAGGTCGTGAAGCCCGGCTCGGTGCTGATCGTCTCGAGCTACGACATGGCGCGCAGCGAGACCCGCTACGCCGGCACCGACTTCGTGGTGCAGATGCCGGAAGTCGTCGCCAAGATCACGAAGCCCACGCCGCGCCCGGCGCGCGTGCAGGTGGTCGAAGACAACAACGATGGCGGCGGCTTCTTCCTGTTCGGCGGTCCGTCGTCGTCCTCGAAGGCCAAGGACAAGAAGAGGCGCTCGTCGCAGCCGAAGTCGCTCTTCTGGTAAGAGCCGCTCTTCCGGTATGAGCCGGGGGATGCCCTTCAGAAATAGGAAACCCGGCCCACCCCGTGTGCGGCCGGGTTTTTCTTACCCTCGGAGACCGGGCCCCTGCGACGAGGCAGCCATGAAGGGGGAGCTTGTTCGGCCGTTGCGCGCTTGGCCCTGGATGGCCGGGTCGAAGCCCGGCCATGACGTTGGGGGGTGAGTGGCGCCGCTAAGCGCTCCCCCGCCCCGTGCAGGTCGCTCGTTCACGTCCTGACCCGGGGCCTTCCGCGCGAGCGCGGGTTTGGAGCATGGCGCTCCTCTAAAACGTCATGGCCGCCCTCCGAGGCGGCCATCCAGGGGAGCTTGTTCGGCCGTTGCGCGCTTGGCCCTGGATGGCCGGGTGTCGATGCGAAGCATCGCTCCGCGATGACCCCGGCCATGACGGAGGATGAGCGTAGCCGCTACGCGCCCCACACGCCGTGCAGGTCGCTCGTTCACGTCCTGGCCCGGGGCCTTCCGCGCGAGCGCGGGTTTGGGGCATGGCGCTCCTCTAAAACGTCATGGCCGCCCTCCGAGGCGGCCATCCAGGGGA
>CAYLSI010000018.1:0-64363 GCA_964386545.1 uncultured Hyphomicrobium sp. | reverse complement strand
TTGTCTTCACCTCTCCCCGGTGGGGAGAGGTCGGGCCGCAGGCCCGGGTGAGGGGCCCTACACTGTTTCGACGCAACCCGGAAACGCTTTAGGTCGCAATCGCTGCCTGGGGATTGCGGACGGCGATGCCGGCCTCCGCCATGTGACGCTTGGCTTCGCCGATGGTGTAGGTGCCGAAGTGGAAGATGGAGGCGGCGAGCACGGCGCTCGCGTGGCCGTCCTTCACGCCGTCGACCAGATGATCGAGGTTGCCGACGCCGCCCGACGCGATGACGGGCACGGACACCGCATCCGACACCGCGCGCGTCAACGCGATGTCGAAGCCGGCCTTGGTGCCGTCGCGGTCCATCGAGGTCAGCAGGATCTCGCCCGCGCCGAGATCCACGACCTCCTTGGCGTATTCGATCACGTCGATGCCGGTCGGCTTGCGGCCGCCATACGTGAAGATCTCCCAGCGCGGCGGCTCGCCCTCGGCGGAGACGCGCTTGGCGTCGATCGCCACCACGATGCACTGGGCACCGAACTTCTCCGACGCCTCCTTCACGAACGCGCGGTTGAAGACCGCCGCCGTGTTGATCGACACCTTGTCGGCGCCCGCTTCGAGGAGCTTCCTGATGTCGTCCACGGTGCGCACGCCGCCACCGACGGTCAGCGGCATGAAGCAGCGCTCGGCCGTGCGCTCGACGACGTCGAAGATCACGTCGCGGGCCTCGTGCGAAGCGGTGATGTCCAGGAAGCACAGCTCGTCCGCGCCGGCCGCGTCATAGGCGGCGGCGGCTTCCACGGGATCGCCCGCGTCCACGAGATCGACGAAGTTCACGCCCTTGACGACGCGGCCATCCTTGACGTCAAGGCAGGGAATGATGCGGGTCTTCAGCATGGGATGAGCTTTCGCGGCGGCGCCCCGATCGGCGCTCTATATTCAAGTGGCCGGGTACCATAACCCGGCGGGATGCCACAAGGAGGCGTTCGCGCATGACCGGTTTCGAAGGGATCTTCGGTTGGTATCCTTTCCTGCTCGGCGGATGCGCGTTAATCATGTTCGTGATCGGCGTTGGGACGCTCTTCGGGCGGAGACGCGCGCCGAGCGCGTGTGCCGATGACAGTGGCGCCACGGATCCGCAGAACGGCACCGCTCGCGCGCTCACGCTCGGCGCTGCCACAGACCATCATCGATGGTCGGCCGCTGACCGGCTGTCTGACGGCGACAGCGGCGGGTCCGACGGCGGAGGCGGCGACTAACGGGCTCCTGCCGTCTTCAGCAGGGCGAGGGCTTCGGCAGGATCGATGCGGCCGTCGTAGAGCGCGCGGCCCGTGATCGCGCCTTCCAGCATGGCGTACTCGGGCCGCAGCAGCGCCTTGATGTCGTCGATCGAGGCGAGGCCGCCCGAGGCGATGACCGGAATGCGCGTCGCCTGCGCCAGCTCGGCGGTAGCTTCCAGATTGAGGCCCTTCAGCACGCCGTCGCGCTCGATGTCGGTGTAGATGATGGCGCTGACGCCGGCGTCCTCGAAGCGGTGCGCCAGCTCGGCGGCCGTCAGCTCGGACGTTTCCGCCCAGCCCTCAACCGCCACCTTGCCGCCCTTGGCGTCGATGCCGACGGCGACGCGGCCGGGGAAGCGCTTGCAGGCCTCCCGCACGAACGCCGGATCGCGCACGGCGGCCGTGCCCAAAATCACGCGGCGGATGCCGCGGGCGAGCCAGTCCTCGACGGTTGCGAGATCGCGGATGCCGCCGCCGAGCTGGGCCGGCATGCGGATGGCCGCCAGGATCGCCTCGACGGCCGCGGCATTGACGGGCTTGCCCTCGAACGCGCCGTTGAGATCGACGATGTGCAGGTAGGTGAAGCCCTGAGCCTCGAAGGCGCGGGCCTGCGCGGCCGGGTCGTCATTGAAAACCGTGGCTGCGTCCATATCTCCGAGCCTGAGACGCACGCACTGGCCGTCCTTCAGGTCGATCGCCGGGAAAAGAATCACGCGTGGGTCCTTTGCGGGCGGCGCGCCGCCATGAGATTGCTGTGTTTGCGCCCGATCAATCGCGATTGTGTCCGAGCGTCAAGTGTGTGTTGCATGATGCCTTCCCTCGCCATCCCCGCGCCGCCGCCGACCGCGGCCGTCTCTGCTTCCGGATCGCGGCCGCTGACGCCGGCCGATGCGGTCGACATCTGGATCGCGCGCTGGCTCAAGGTGCGCCGCCGCGACCTCATCCAGCGCTACGGCTGCGATGCGCGGCGCCTCTACGAGATCTGGCAGGAGGACCGGTTTCCGGGAAGCCGCGACACGGCGCTGGCCGTCTTTCGCGAACGCTATCCGTTCCTGCGCGACCGCATCGATCCGGGTCCGCACACGCGGATCTCCAAGGCGCCGCATCCGGACCAGCTTCGCCTCTTCGAGTAGCGGCCGCCTCTACCAGCAACCTGGGCTTGCGTGGACGGGGCCTCGCCAGCAATGGTGCTAACTGCCGCATGCAACACTATGCCTTATTGCTTTGATTTTCCTATGATGTTTTAGTTTCTCTCGAATACGTCCGTTGCGGCCGTTCGCAGGTTCTGGCGCTTGCGCCGGCAACCGCCGCCACGGTCTCAACGCGCGGTCTCCCTGAAGAGAACAAAATTCGAACGGACTCTGGACGTGGTGAGCGACTCATGCCACGTTCTCTCTACGTTCTCACCGCGTCCTCCTCCCTCTTCCTCGCCCAACGGAGAGCCCCATGCGCACCTATCTCATCTCGTACGATCTCGCCAAGCCGCACCTTCTGAAGCACGTGGTCGCTCAAGCCATCATGGCTGCCGGCCAGAGCTGGGCCCGGCCGCTCGAGCAGACCTGGTACGTGCGCACCGAGGAGAGCGAGGAAGCGCTGGAGGCCAAGCTGACCCGCATTCTCGATTCCGAGGACGGCCTCCTGATCCAGCGCGTGAAGGAGGACGCGGTTCTGACCAACACCTCGATCCGCTGGTTCAAGCAGCGCCAGGGCGGCGTCGAGATCACGCCGGATTCGAACATCATCGCGTTCCCGAACCCCGCTCCCGTCCAGACGGACGAGCCGGAGCTGCCGTTCGCGGAAGCGTGCTGAAACCGGCGTCCTCGCGGAGCCGTATAGAAACGAGCCGGCCGGGTTCCCCACTCCCCCTCACCCGGTCTGTTCAGGGAGGCTCTTGAGCCTCCCTTTTTTATTCGATGGGCGTGCTGCCGATCGGAAAACGGCGCAAGAAAAATGTCGGCTGGCCGGGACACCGTTCGTCATCCCCTTGATGCGCGAACGGGCTCGGCGCTCCCGACCGCTCCGCGCGGATGACATCCCAGGGAGAAAACCTCATGCGTTACATGATCTTGATCAAGGCGACGGCGGACTCCGAAGCGGGCGCCAAGCCGACGGAAGAGCTGGCCGCGCCGATGGCGGACTTTCACGAGGAGATGGCGCGCGCCGGCGTGCTCGTGGACGGCAACGGGCTGTGGCCGACCTCGAAGGGCTACCGGCTCAAGTATTCCGGCGGCAAGAAAATGCTGATCGACGGGCCGTTCACAGAGACCAAGGAAATCCTGGCCGGGTATACGCTGATCAAAGTCTCCTCGGAGGAGGAGGCGCTCGCCTGGTTCCAGCGCTTCCCCAAGCCGCATTTCACCGATTGCGAGATCGAGCTGCGGCGCGTCTACGAGCTCGAGGACCTGGGGCCTCTCGAGTCCATGGAGCGCTTCCGCGCGCTCGGCATCAGCGGGGCGGAGAAGAAAGCGTAGGCGGCGCGGGCCTCGTGCGTTCCCAACTGCCGCGTCAGGCGTTCAGGAAGTCGCTGGCCTTGAACAGCGACTGGAAGGGAATGCCGGCATTGGCGTAAAGCGCGGCGGCGCCTTCCTCCCGGTCCAGGATCGAGATGACGAGCACGATCGTCGCGCCGGCGGCGGTGAGCGCCTCGACGGCCTTCATCGCCGAACCGCCCGTGGTCGTGACGTCCTCGACGATGGCGACGCGCTTGCCCTTCACGTCCGACAGGCCGTCGATCAGCTTCTTGGTGCCGTGATCCTTGACGGTCTTGCGCACGAAGAAGCCGGGCAGCGGCTTGCCCGCGCGGCGGCTCACGATGGAGATCGGCGTAATCAGCGGCACCGCGCCCATTTCGAGCCCGCCGACGATGTCCGGGGCGGACCCGGCCAGGCGCGCGTAGATCAGCTCCGCCAGCAGCTCCGCGCCCTCGGGATCGAACATCGAGGGCTTCATGTCGAAGTAGTGGTCGCTCTCCTTGCCCGAGGCGAGCACGACATGGCCGCGGACGAAGGACTTCGTCTTGATGATGTCGTAGAGGCGCGCGTGCGCGTCGGGGGGGCTGGTCATGGGCGGCTCAGATCCGAATGTGTATTCGGGTTGCTCATAGACGCCAGCGGGCGGCGCGTCCACCCCGCCAACCTCGCGCCTCGCCTGTCATGGACAGGTGAAGGCTCTACAGCCTTCCCTGAAGGGAAGGTGGCGTAATTTAGCGAGGCGATCTGGATCCCGGCCTCCGCCGGGATGACGGTGAGGGGCAACCGGCGTCCATCCCCACTGACGTCACCCCGACGTCATGGCGAAGCCATGCTCCGCATGGACGGGGCGAAGCCATGCTCCGCATGGACGGGGCGAAGCCATGCTCCCGCATGGATGGGGCGAAGCCATGCTCTGCATGAATGGTCGGGGTCCAGACACGCTAGAGCATTTTCCGACGCAGTGGATACCGGTTCGTCGTAAGAAAATGCGACAAAACAAGAATCTAGAGCGTCCGATCCGATTCTATCGGATCGGAAAACGCTCTAGCCGCACGAAGTCGCCACGGTCAGTTCACGGCTTCCACTTCAGGAAGTTGGCGATGAGGGCGAGGCCGAGCGCCTGGCTCTTCTCGGGATGGAATTGCGTGCCCGCGATGTTGCCCTTGGCGATCATGGCCGTCACGGGGCCGCCGTAGTCCGTTTCCGCCACCACGTCGGCGGGGTCGCGCGGGACGAAGTGATAGGAATGCACGAAATAGGCGTGCAGGCCGTTCGCGCCGGTGGCGATGCCGTCGAGCAGTGGGGCCGGACGTTTCACATCGAGCGTGTTCCAGCCCATGTGCGGGATTTTGAGCGACGGGTCCTTCGGCGCGATGGCGCGGACCTCGCCTTCGATCCAGTTCAGGCCCTCGGTGGTCTCGAATTCCAGGCCGCGCGTGGCGACGAGCTGCATGCCGACGCAGATGCCGAGGAACGGCCGGCCCTTGCCGCGCACCGTCGCTTCGAGGGCCTCGATCATGCCGGGCACGGCCATCAGGCCGCGCTTGCAGTCGGCATAGGCGCCGACGCCCGGCAGCACGACGCGGTCGGCGCTCTCGACATCCTCGGCGCGGGCGCTGACGACGATCGTCGCGTCGGCCTCGCCCTCGCGGGCCGCACGCTCGAACGCCTTGGCCGCGGAATGGAGATTGCCGGAGCCGTAATCGATAATGACGACGCGTTGCATGGACCGGTCTTGCTTCAGGACTTCAGAGCGAATTTCTCGCGCAGGCGCTGCGCGAGATCGTGGACGGCGCGGTGCGATTGCACGGTGCCCGCGTGCGGGGCGGCATAGGCGTGCAGAGGAGCCTCCGCATGCGCCGGCCCGTCGTCCGGCAGCCACTTCTCGAAGAAGCGCCGTTCGGCCTCGTCCTGCCCCGTGCCGTTGACGGTCGCGATCTGGCGCCAGCCGCGGCGCGCGAGCGACCATCGGCGCAGCTCGCTCATCTCGAAGCCCATCACGATGTTGAGCATCAGCAGTATCCAGCCCATCCAGCTCGGATGCGCGCCCATTTCCTGCAGACCGGCCGCCAGCAGAAACGCCAGGACCAGGTACACGAAAAAGGCGCGCCATTCGCCGCGCACGAGCAGGTAGACCGGCGAGAAGATCGCGGCCATCCAGGAGAACCCGTCGCGCACGAACACGAGGCTCTCGGCCCGCGCGCCCAGCGAGGCGCCCCGCGCGGGCGGCTCATGGACCGTGTAGGCGGCCGTGCGCGACCTCGTCAGAATGGCTCCGAGCATCAGGCGAGCATTCCTTTCGTCGAGGGGACGCGGCCGGCCTGGCGCGCATCGAGCGTCACCGCCGCGCGCAGCGCGCGGGCGACGCCCTTGAAGCACGTCTCGGCGATGTGGTGGTTGTTTGCGCCGTAGAGGTTCTCGATGTGCAGCGTGATGCCGGCGTTCTGCGCGAAGGCCTGGAAGAACTCGCGGAACAGCTCCGTGTCCATCTCGCCGATCTTGGGCTGCGTGAACGTCACGTTCCAGACGAGGAAGGGGCGGCCGGAGACGTCCAGCGCGACGCGCGTCAGCGCTTCGTCCATGGGCAGGTGCACGTCGGCGTACCGCGTGATGCCCTGCTTGTCGCCGAGCGCCTTCGCCACCGCCTGGCCGAGCACGATGCCCACGTCCTCCGTCGTGTGATGGAAGTCGATGTGCAGGTCACCCTTGGCTTCGAGCTTGATGTCCATCAGCGCATGGCGCGCGAGCTGCTCCAGCATGTGATCGAGAAAACCGACGCCGGTCACGATGTCGAACGCGCCGGTGCCGTCCAGATCCACGCTGGCGCTGATCTGGGTTTCCTTGGTTCGCCGCGAGATGGTCGCTTGCCGCTTCACGTGGGGTCCTCGCATCGGGGCCGCCGGCATCCGGCCGCCCAGGTCCTTGAAAATCCTCGAAGACAGGCGCGGGCTGCCTCGGCGCTCGGATGCGCCGCCGGCCCGCCATTATTGCCTTCATGACCCCAAGCGTCTATCAGCTTCAGGGGGCCCGATCCAGTGCGCGCGACGCCGATCTGGATCGCATGCTTTCTCATTCGCCGATCAGGATTTCATGTCCCAGTCTCCCACTACTCCCTCCGAAGGCTCCTGGCACGCGACAACGATCCTCACCGTCCGCAAGGACGGGCGCGTGGTGATCGCCGGCGACGGGCAGGTGAGCCTCGGGGCGACCATCATCAAGGCCAACGCCCGCAAGGTCCGCCAGCTCGGCAAGGGCGGGGTGATCGCGGGGTTCGCGGGCGCGACGGCGGACGCCTTTACCTTGTTCGAGCGGCTCGAAGCCAAGCTCGAGCAGTATCCCGGCCAGCTCATGCGGGCGGCCGTGGAACTCGCCAAGGACTGGCGGACGGACCGCTTCCTGCGCCGCCTCGAAGCCATGATGATCGTGGCCGACAAGGACGTGACGCTGGTGCTCACCGGTACGGGCGACGTGCTCGAGCCGCAGGACGACGTCATGGGCATCGGCTCGGGCGGGATGTATGCGCTTTCGGCGGCGCGCGCGCTGCTCGACCAGCCGCTCGACGCCGAGCAGATCGCCCGCAAGGCCATGGCGATCGCGGGCGACATCTGCGTCTACACGAACACCAACCTCGTCGTTGAAAGCCTGCCGTCGTCGAAATAGCGCGACGTCCGGAACAGGCGTTTCGGCCTTCCTTCACTTCGGAGCGTTCCTTGGGCTGGTTCTATCTCTTCATCGCAGGGCTGATCGAGGTCGCGTTCACGACGGCGATCCGCTTCACGGACGGCTTCACCAAGCTGGGGCCGACGGTGCTCGTCCTGGGGCTGGCGGGTCTCAGCTTCTTCTTCGTCGCCAAATCGACGGCGACGATCCCGCTCGGCACGGCTTATGCCGTCTGGGGCGGGCTCGGCGCGATCGGCACCGTGATCGTCGGCATCCTCTATTTCGACGAGCCGGTCGTCTTCTGGCGCATGTTCTTCCTGGCGCTGCTCATTCTCTCGATCGCCGGCCTCAAGGTCGTGACGGACTAATTCGGAAACCGCGGCGGAGCCCCATGATCCGGGACGAACATATCGACGAGGCCGTGACGCGCGGCATCCTGACCGCCGCGCAGGCCGCGGAGCTTCGCGCGCTCGCGGCGCGGTCGGAGAGCGATCCGGTGCGTGCGGCGCGGACCTACGACGCCGACGACGAGCGCTTCCGCCTGATCGGCGGCTTCAACGACGTGTTCGTCACCATCGGCGTGGCGCTGCTGATCGCCGCGATTTTCGGGCTCGCGAGCGTCGTCGATTTCCGCCCCGGCTTTGCCGTCCTCGCCATGCTCGCGGCGTGGGGGCTTTCGGAATACTTCTCGCGCTACCTGCGGCTCGCGCTTCCCTCGATCGCGCTCGCCGTCATGTTCGCGGGCGCCAGCGGCTTCGCCGCCACCACGGCGGGCGGATGGCTCGCGGGAATGGATGCGCTGCCCCCGGATGCGGCGTGGAACGTCTGGGCGCTTCTTTTCGGCCTCGGCGCCACGCTCGGGGCCATCGCGCACGAGCGGCGCTTCGCCGTGCCGGTCGACTGGGCCATCGCGGCCTCCGGCCTCGTGTGCACGGTGACGGGGGCGCTCAACCTCGCCGCGCCCGCGTTCGCCCTCGCCTTCAATCCGGCGATCACCATGGCGCTCGGCGCGGCCATCTTCGCCGCCGGGGTGCGGGTCGACGCCAGCGATCCCTCGCGCCGGACGCGGCGATCCGATATCGCGTTCTGGCTGCACCTCGTTGCCGCGCCGATGATCGTGCATGCGGTGATGCCCCTGGTCGCGGGCGGCATGGGCGACATCAACGGCGCCGAGGCCGTGGTGGTACTCTTGGTGTTCGCGGCTCTCGGGCTCGTCGCCATCGTCATCGACCGGCGGGCGCTCTTGGTCTCGGGTCTCATCTACGCCGGCATCGCGATCGGCTATCTTCTTTCGCAGAACGTGGCGGAAAGCCTCGGGCTCTCGCTCACGCTGCTGACGCTCGCCGCGCTCGTGCTCGGCCTTTCGGCCGGCTGGCGCGCGCTGCGCCGGGCCATCGTGCCGCGGCTTCCGCTCGGCACCTTGCGCGCCATCATCCCACCGCCCACCTGACGGATTGAAACGTTCATGACCACCTTCTCGCCCCGCGAAATCGTCTCCGAGCTCGACCGCTATATCGTCGGTCAGGGCGACGCGAAGCGCGCCGTCGCCATCGCGCTGCGCAACCGGTGGCGGCGCCAGCAGCTCGACGGGCCGCTCAAGGACGAGGTGCTGCCGAAGAACATCCTGATGATCGGGCCGACCGGCGTCGGTAAGACTGAGATCTCGCGCCGTCTTGCGAAGCTCGCCGGGGCGCCGTTCCTCAAGGTCGAGGCGACGAAGTTCACCGAGGTCGGCTACGTGGGCCGCGACGTCGAGAGCATCATCCGCGATCTCGTCGAGGTCGGCATCGCGCTCGTCCGCGACGCGCGGCGCAAGGAGGTCCGCGCGCAGGCCGAGAAGAACGCCGAGGAGCGCGTGCTCGATGCGCTCGTCGGGCCGACGGCCTCTCCCGGCACGCGCGAGACGTTCCGCAAGCGGCTGCGCGCCAACGAGCTCAACGACAAGATCATCGAGATCCATGTGGCGGAGGCCGGTCCCAGCCTGCCGATGATGGACATTCCGGGCATGCCGGGCAGCTCGATGGGCGCGATCAACATCGGCGAGATGCTCGGCAAGATGATGGGCGGGCGCACGAAGCCGCGCCGCATCACCGTCAAGGACAGCCACCTGATGCTCGTCGCGGAGGAGAGCGACAAGCTCATCGACAGCGACCAGATCACGGCGGAGGCCATTCAAGCGGTCGAGAACAACGGCATCGTATTCCTCGACGAGATCGACAAGATCTGCTCGCGCGGCGAGACGGGCCGCTCCGGCGCCGAGGTCTCGCGCGAGGGCGTGCAGCGCGACCTTCTTCCGCTGATCGAGGGCACGAGCGTCTCCACCAAGTACGGGCCGGTGAAGACGGACCACGTGCTGTTCATCGCGTCCGGCGCGTTCCACGTCGCCAAGCCCGCCGATCTCCTGCCGGAGCTGCAGGGGCGGCTCCCGATCCGCGTCGAGCTCAAGGCGCTCTCGCGCGAGGACTTCCGGCGCATCCTGACGGAGCCCGAGGCCAGCCTCATCAAGCAGTACGTGGCGCTGATGGGGACGGAGGACGTGACGATCGCCTTCACGGAGGACGCCATCGACGCGCTCGCCGACACCGCCGTGCTCGTGAACTCGACCGTCGAGAACATCGGCGCGCGGCGGCTGCAGACGGTGATGGAGCGCGTGCTGGACGAAATCTCGTTCGAGGCGTCCGACCGCGGCGGCGAGACCATCACGATCGACGCGGCTTACGTGACCCAGCGCGTCGGCGAGCTGGCGAAGAACACCGATCTCTCGAAGTTCATTCTTTAGTGGGCCTGCTCACTTTAGCCGGTCTGCCCACTTTAGCGGGTCTGCTCTGGCGCGTTCGCTCATGCCCGCGCGGCAGCTTTGCAGGCGCGCCGCCAAGGCGCAGAAAACGGGCGAAAGTCCTGGTCCTTCGTGCCCGTTTTGCCTCCCTCCGCATTCGAAAAATCTTGCCCGCCTCGGGAGGGCGTATCAATATTACGCTATAACAAAACATCTCCGCCGCACGGAGATCTCCCCAGGAGAGGCGCAGGATGGCTCGAATTCTCGACGGCACCGCCCTGGTGCTCATGTCGCTTTCGTTGGCCGCGTTCGCACCGGGCGCCATCGCCGAGCCGGACGAGCCGCCGAAAATCGCTTCCGTCCTCACGATTTCCGATCACGACGCGGACGTGTGGTCCGCCACCTACAATACCGACGGCAGCCGGATCCTCACGGCGTCGGCCGATCGCACGGCGCGCGTGTGGGATGCCAAGACGGGCCAGGAGCTCCTGAAGCTCACGGGCCACGAGGAGGCCGTGCGCCACGCGGCGTACAATCCCCTCTCGACGCTCATCGTCACCGCCTCGCGCGATGCGACGGCGCGGCTCTGGGACGCGCAGTCCGGCAAGCAGCTCGCCGTGCTCGGCGGCCATGAGCTGATGGTCGAGCACGCCGAATTCAGCCACGACGGGCAGCGCATCGTCACCATTCCGCACGACAAGACGGCGAAGCTCTGGGACGGCAAGACGGGCGCGCCGATCGCCGATCTCGTGGGTCATACGGCCTACATGACCTGGGGCGAGTTCAGCCCGGACTCGAGCCTGCTCGTCACGACCTCGAGCGACGAGACCGCGCGCGTGTGGGACGGCAAAACCGGCGCGCCGCTGCACACGCTCGCCGGGCACACGGGCATGGTGAGCTATGCCATGTTCAGCCCGGACGGGGCGCGCATCATCACCGGCTCGACCGACAAGACCGCGAAGATCTGGGACAGCAAGACGGGCAAGGAACTGCTCACCATTCCGGGCGGCCATACGCGCGCGGTGCTGCGCGTCGCCTTCAGCCCGGACGGCAAGCGCGTCATGACGGGCGGGGCGGACAAGGTCGCGAAGATCTGGGACGCGGAGACCGGCGCGCTCATCGTGACACTGCAGGGCGGGCACAAGCGCATCCTCTCCGTCGCCCACTTCAGCCGCGACGGCCGCTACGTCATCACGGCGGCGCACGACAAGTCCGCACGGCTCTGGGACGCGAACTCGGGCCAGATGCTCGCCGTGCTCGGCGAGCACACGAAAGAGGTCGACACGGCCGAGTTCAGCCCGGACGCGACCCACATTCTGACAAGCTCTTTCGATGGACTGGTGAAGGTGTGGCCGCTTCCGCCGCGGCCGCACGCGGACAACTGATGCCGCCACGACAGGACGCTCGCATCTTTAGACGATCAGGCTCCAAGGCACGGTGCGGATGACGGCTTTGAAACTCCTGTTCGGCGCGCTGGTCGGCGCCCTTCTCGGCTGGGTCGCGGCCGCGGCGGCGACGCTTCTGCTCGGCGGCATGTTCGGGCTCACGGAGTTCGAGGGTCAGCGCAGCATGACGGCCGTCTTCGGCATCGGGCCGATGGGCGGCGTCGCGGGGCTCATCGCCGGGCTGTGGCTCGCCGTGCGGCGCGTGCGCCGGACGGCCGCTCAACGGACTTAGGATTTTTGGCTGGCAGGCTTCCGCGTGCGCTTGGCCGGCTGCGCGCTCTTACCCGGCTGCACCGACAGCGCCGAGACGGCCGCGACCGTCGCCGCGATCTCAGTCTCCAGCCAGCGCTTGAGCGCGGCCATCGCACGCGTCTCCTTCGCCGCCACGCCGCGCACGACATAGAAGCCATACCGATCGACCGCGACGGCGAACGGGCGGACGAGGCGTCCGCCCACCAAGGCGTCGCCGGCGATGATCTCGTCGGCCAGCGCGAAGCCTTGGCCGGCCTCGGCAGCGGGCACGGTCAGGTGCAGGCCGAGCAGGGGACCCTCCGGCGCGATGCGTCCGCCGACGCCCGCCGCTTCCAACCATTCGGTCCAGTAGCGGCGCGATTCTTCCTGCAGCAGCAGCGCCGGCGGCAGGTCGGCGGGGTTGCGGACCTGCGTTTCCCGCAGCAAGGCCGGGCTGCAGACCGGCGTGATCGACGTCCGCACGAGGAGATCGGCCGCGACGCCGGGCCACGCGCCCGCGCCATGCCGTTTGCGGGCATCGCACGGGGCGCGCACACTGCCCTCAGAGACGTTTCGGATCTGAGACGCCTTCGGAACACGGGAGATCGGTCATGATGCTCGCCATCGAAAACCTGGTTCGCACCTTCGAGACCCTGCTCACGCGCACGGCGTCGACCAGCCGCGGCGCTCCTCCGTTCGCGGCGGCCAACGACAATGCGGAGATGGAGGAGGCGGAGCGGCAGTGGGCGGCCTACCGCTAGGCTGTGTCCCTCTAGGCTGTGTCCGTCTCGGTCGGACTCGCCGCAGCGCCGCAGCTCGGGCATTCGGGCGCGCCGGCCGCCACAGGGAACCCGCACGCCCTGCACATCAGGTGCGTTCCCGGCACCACGCCATGGTCGAGGGCGACGCGCTCGTCGAACACGAAGCACTCGCCCTGCCACAGGCTCTCTTCCGGCGACACCGTCTCCAGATATTTCAGGATGCCGCCTTCGAGGTGATAGACCTCGGGGAACCCCTGCGAAAGCAGGTACGCCGACGCCTTCTCGCAGCGGATGCCGCCGGTGCAGAACATCGCGACCCGCTTGTGTTTGTCCGGATCGAGGTTTTCGCGCACGTAGTCGGGGAACTCGCTGAAGGCGCGCGTGCCCGGATCGACCGCGCCCTTGAACGTGCCGATGGCGAACTCGTAGCTGTTCCGCGTGTCGATCACGATCACGTCGTCCTGGCCAACGAGGGCGTTCCACTGATCGGGCGGAACATAGGTGCCGACCTGCTGCGACGGGTCCGCCTGCGGCTGGCGCATCGTCACGATCTCGGGCTTCACCTTGACCTTGAGGCGCCCGAACGGCACCGCATCGACATACGACTCCTTGCTCACGAGATCCGAAAAGCGCGGATCGGAACGCAGGTGCGCGAGCAGGCCACGGATCGCCGCTGCCGCGCCGGCGACGGTGGCGTTGATGCCTTCGCCCGCAATCAGGATCGTGCCCTTGATGGCATGCGCGCTGCAGATCTCGTGCAGCTCCGCGCGCAGCGTTTCCGTGTCGGCGATGGCGACGAACTTGTAGAAGGCTGTGACGGTGACGGACATGCGAACGCTATCGAATGGATCGTTTCAACGGAGACCGGCAATCTCGTCCACGGCGCGCTTCATGGCGTCGAACACTCCGGGGTCCGTCATCGTATGGCCTGCGCGCGCGGCGATCTCCAGCCGGCAGGCGGGCCAGCGCCGGGCGATCTCATAAGCCGCGCGCGGCGGGCAGAGCAGATCGTAGCGGCCCTGCACGATGACGCCAGGAATGGACTGCAAGCGGGACGCCCCGTCAAGCAGCGCGCCCGGCGCGAGGAAGAAATGGTTGGCGATGTAGTGCGCCTCGATGATCGGCGTCGGCGGAACGCGGCCCTGATCCGCGTCGAGGCCGTCGAACGTGTTCGCGCCGGGCGCGAACTCCGAGAGCACGCGCTCGAAATGAAACCAGCGCCGGGCGGCGGGGGCGTGCACAGCGGGGTCCGGGTCGGTGAGGCGGCGCACGTAGGCGCTCAAGGGATCGTCGCGCTCGGCTTCCGGCAGGGCGTCGACGAAGCCGGCATAGAGGTCCGGGCGCAGCTCGGCGGGCGCGCGCCGGAACGCCCAGTCCACCTCCGCGTCGGACCCTAGGAACACCGCGCGCAGCACGAGGCCGGACACGCGCTCCGGGTATGTCTCGGCATAGGCGAGCGCCAGCGTGGAGCCCCACGAGCCGCCGACGAGCAGCATCCGCTCGAAGCCGAAATGCGTGCGGATGCGCTCGATGTCTCCAACGAGATGCGCAGTCGTGTTGGCGTGCGTCGATAGGTAGGGATGGCTGCGGCCGGCGCCGCGCTGGTCGAACAGCACGGCGTGAAAGCGCGCGGGATCGAACAGCCGGCGATGGGAATGCTGCGCGCCGCTGCCCGGCCCGCCGTGAAGAAAGAGCGCCGGGATGCCGCCGCGCACGCCGATCTCCTCGGCGTAGATCCAGTGCCCGTCGCCGACATCCAGCATCACGGCGTCGAACGGCCGCGGCGGCGGAGGGGACAGAGGCTCAGTCATGCGTTTCGAAGCCTTGTTTCGCGGCAGCGATTTTGCGAGCGCGGCGCCGGGCTTAGCGCGCGACGCACGTCTCAATAGCGCACCAGGGGCGGGAAGTGCACATATTTCAGGCTTTTTCCGACGGAACAGATCGCCCTATGCTGCGATTGTACGTAGCTGAAGAGGGTTCATACCATGCTCATCACCTACGGTTTCGACATCGCCATTACGGTCCCGCAGGCGACCCCGCTGATCACGCTGCTGGACATCCGGCCGGAGCGAATGAGCCAGGTCCAGAGCGAGGGGCCGTTCACGACAACGCCAAACGTGCCGGTGTCTCTCTATCACGACCAGTTCGGCAACCGCTGCCGCCGTTTGATCGCGCCGCCCGGCCAGTTCCGCATGACCCTCACCGGTACGATAGCGGACTCAGGCCTGCCCGATCCCGTCGATCCCGCGCAGCCTGAAATTCCCGTGGCGGAGCTTCCGGATTCGGTGCTCGTCTACCTTCTCGGCAGCCGCTATTGCGAGACGGACCAGCTCAGCACCATGGCGTGGCGCGAGTTCGGCAGCCTCCAGCCGGGCTGGACGCGCGTGCAAGCCATCGTCGATTTCGTGCATGACCGCATCAAGTTCGGCTATCCGTTCGCGCGCTCGACGCGCACGGCGGCCGAAGCCTACGAAGAGCGCATCGGCGTGTGCCGCGACTTCGCCCATCTCACCATCGCGCTGTGCCGCTGCCTCAACATTCCCGCCCGCTACGTCAACGGCTACCTTGGCGACATCGGCGTGCCGAAGGATCCGGCGCCCATGGATTTCAGCGCCTGGTGCGAGATCTATCTCGGCGGCAAGTGGTATGCGTTCGACGCGCGCCACAACAAGCCACGGATCGGGCGCATTCCCGTCGCCTACGGCCGCGACGCGACGGACGTGTCGCTGATCCACACGTTCGGGCCGCACGTGCTCAACACGTTCAAGATCTGGACGGACGAGGTGGTGCCGGAGGCCGCGAGCGCGTCCGCGGCGGCGGCGGCCTGAGGCTGACTGGGGAATTGAGGACGGCTGACGGCGCGAAGACGACACCGCGCCTTATCTCGTGCGCGCTTGCGTAGCGGCGACAGCCGCGCGGATCTTTTCCGCGAAGGCGGGCGCGCCGAAGCAGCGGAACGTCAGCACCGTGTAATCGCTCGTCCGCACGTCCACGATGCGCGTCAGCCAGCCGAAGCGGTCCGTCACGTCGACCACGTCCGCCAGAGCGACCGCTTGCGCGGTGTCGTGCTCGTGGGCGGCCGCGTTCAGTGCGTTCGGAGAAAACCAGACGGCATCGGAGGTCAACGTCACCCGACCGCCGACCCAGAGACCGTCCATGCGCTGGCGCAGCCAATCGACGCTCGAGGCGCTGCCGAAGAGGAACGCGCGGCGCGCGCCCCGGCTCATCTCGGCATCCGGAACGAAGGCGTTGGCGAGCTTGGAGGCGATGATGGTGGGCTGATCGTCGCGCATCCTCGCTTCTCCCGCTAGAGCATTTTCCGACGAAGTGGACACCGGTTCGTCGTAAGAAAATACGACAAAACAAGAACCTAGAGCGTCCGATCGATTCTATCGGAAAAAACACCCTAGACGTCCAGGTTGGCGACGGTCAGCGCGTTCTCCTGGATGAACTCGCGGCGCGGCTCCACCACGTCGCCCATCAGCTTGGAGAAGATCTCGTCGACCTCGGACACGTCACCGATCTTGACCTGCAGCAGCGTGCGCACGTCGCGGTCCAGCGTCGTCTCCCACAACTGCTCGGGGTTCATCTCGCCGAGACCTTTGTAACGCTGCAGCGAGAGGCCCTTGCGGCCGGCCTCGTAGATCGCTTCCAGCAGCGAGCGCGGACCGAACAGCGTCAGCGTCTCGTTCTTGCGGCGCAGCTTGGTGCCGCGGCCGTAGACCTCGGCCAGATGCTTGCGCTTCTCGTTCAAGCGGCGCGCATCGAGGGAAGCCAGCAGCGCGCGGTCGAGCGCATGCGCCTCCGTGACGCCGCGCACCTCGCGGCGCAGGAGGAAGCCGTCGTTGCCGAAGACGCCGCTCCAGCCCTTTTCCGTCTCTTCCGCCACCTCGTTCAGGCGCGCGGCGATGTTGGCGGCCGTGGCGTCGGCGCTTTCCGCCGACTTGACCAGCTCCTGATCGAACGCGCCCGCGATCGCCGCCTGCTCGACGACGAGGCGCGAATAGCGCGAATGGAGCTGGTCCATGAGCCCGACGATGGCGCGCGCCTGATCGACGATGTCGCGCAGGTCCTTGCCGCCGCGCTCCTCGCCGCCGGCGATCAGCACGTTGTCCTCGAGGCCGGAGTCGATGAGGTAATCCTCGAGCGCGCGCTGGTCCTTGAGGTAGGTGCTGCTCTTGCCGCGCGCGACTTTGTAGAGCGGCGGCTGGGCGATGTAGACGTGGCCCTTGTCCACCAGCTCGTGCATCTGCCGGTAGAAGAACGTCAGCAGCAGCGTGCGGATGTGGGCGCCGTCGACGTCGGCGTCCGTCATGATGATGATCTTGTGGTAGCGCAGCTTCGAGAGGTCGAAGTCGTCGCGGATGCCGGTGCCGAGCGCGCCGATGATGTTCGTGACCTGCTCGGAGGAGAGCATCTTGTCGATGCGCGCCCGCTCGACGTTCAGGATCTTACCTCGGATCGGCAGCACGGCCTGATACTCGCGCTTGCGGCCCTGCTTGGCGGAGCCGCCGGCCGAGTCGCCCTCGACGATGAAGAGCTCCGTGTTGACGGGGTCGCGGTCCTGGCATTCGGCGAGGCCGCCGGGCAGGCGCAGGCCGTCGAGCGCGCTCTTCCTGCGCGTCAGCTCGCGCGCCTTGCGGGCGGCTTCGCGGGCGAGCGCGGCCTCGACGATCTTGCCGACGATGGCCTTCGCTTCTTTCGGATGCTCCTCGAACCAGGCGGCCAGCGTATCGAACACGACGCTCTCGACGACCGGCTTCACCTCCGACGAGACGAGCTTGTCCTTCGTCTGCGAGGAGAACTTCGGATCCGGCACCTTGACCGAGAGCACGCACGTCAGCCCCTCGCGCGCGTCCTCGCCGGAAAGATCGACCTTCTCCTTCTTCGAGATGCCGCTGTCGACCGCGTACTTGTTGATGACGCGGGTCAGCGCGCCGCGGAAGCCCGCCAAGTGCGTGCCGCCGTCGCGCTGCGGGATGTTGTTCGTGAAGCAGAGCACGTTCTCGTGGTAGCTGTCGTTCCACCACAGCGCGACCTCGACGCCGACGCGGTCCTTTTCGGCGCGGATCATGATCGGCTCGGAAATGAGCGCCTGCTTCGAGCGGTCGAGGAAGCGCACGAAGGCGGACGTACCGCCGTCGTAGAAGAACTCCTCGCGCTTGACGTCGGCATGGCGCGCGTCGGTCAGGACGACCTTGGCGCCCGAGTTCAGGAACGCCAGCTCGCGCAGGCGATGCTCGAGCGTCGCGTAGTCGAACTCGACCAGAGAGAACGTGTTCGGGCTCGGCAGGAACGAGACCTCGGTGCCGCGCTCGCCCTTGCCGTCGCCGACCACCTTCAGGGGGGCGACCGCGACGCCATCGCGGAACTCGATCACGTGCTCCTTGCCGTCGCGCCAGATGCGCGCCTTGAGCCAGGTCGAGAGCGCGTTCACGACGGACACGCCGACGCCGTGCAGGCCGCCGGAGACCTTGTAGGAGTTCTGGTCGAACTTGCCGCCGGCGTGCAGCTCCGTGAAGACGATCTCGGCGGCCGAGCGCTTCGGGTCGTTGTCGTCGTCGTGCTTGATGCCGGTCGGGATACCACGGCCGTCG
This sequence comes from uncultured Hyphomicrobium sp., assembly GCA_964386545.1. Lineage (GTDB taxonomy): Bacteria > Pseudomonadota > Alphaproteobacteria > Rhizobiales > Hyphomicrobiaceae > Hyphomicrobium_C. Next base: position 46,159 of record CAYLSI010000018.1, on the reverse strand, counting down.
TCGCGCACGGTGCACGAGCCGTCCGGGTTCAGCGTCACCTCGCACGACTTCGCGTGACCGGCGAGCACCTCGTCGATCGCATTGTCGACGACCTCGTAGATCATGTGGTGCAGACCCGAGCCGTCATCGGTGTCGCCGATGTACATGCCGGGCCGCTTGCGCACCGCCTCGAGCCCCTTCAGCATCTTGATGCTGTCGGCGCCGTAATCGTCGGGAGAGGGGGTTTTCTTGGCGGGTTGCGCGCTCATTTACGACCTGTCGTCACCTGTCTTTTGGAACGGGGCGCAGTCTATCACAGACCCCTTTGGAACGGCGCAAAAAAGCGTGATTTCTCAGCGCTCTCCCACGTTAAATTTCATTGACATTCCAAGATCTTGCCGAGGTGCGGCGGCACGGCGCCCCGCTCAAGCGGCGCGGGCGAGTTGGCCGTGCTCCACGCGCCAGAATTGCGCCCGTCCCGCCACATGCGCAAAAGCCTGATGATCCGTACCCGTCATCCAGGCCTGAGTGCCCAATCGCAGAAGCTCCTCGAACAGCGCGCCGCGCCGGTCGGCGTCCAGATGCGCCGTGATCTCGTCGAGCAGCAGGATCGGCGTGAGCCCGTCCCGGCGCGCGGCGACGAGCTCGGCATGGGCCAGCAGCAGGCCGACCAGCAGCGCCTTCTGCTCGCCGGTGGAGCACAGCTTCGCGGCGATGGACTTCGGCCCGTGCACGACCGCGAAATCGCTCCGGTGGGGGCCGTCCAGCGCGCGGCCGGCGCCGCGGTCGCGGTCGCGCACATCGCGCAGCGTGCGCGCGTACGCGTCCTCCACGTCGACGGCGGCGCGGCGGGCGAGATCGGCGTCGACGGGGCCTTCGAGGTGGGCGACGCTCCAGGGGAAGGGCGAGTCCGGATTGCGGACACGCCGGGCCTCGATGACCGCCGACAGTGCGGCCACGGCCTCCGCGCGGGCGGCGGCGATGGCGATGCCGTTCTCCGCCATGACGATCTCCAGGCCATCGAGCTGGGCGCCGCGCGTCACGCCATCGGCCAGCAGGCGGTTGCGCTGCGCCATGGCGCGCTCGAAGCGGCCGGCGCGCGTGCGGTGGCCCGGGTCGAAGCACACGATCAGGCGGTCGAGAAAGCGGCGGCGCTCGGAGGCGGGGCCGGTGAAGAGGCCGTCGGTCGCCGGCGTGACACCGACCAGCTCGACATAGTCGCCGAGCGCGCCGGAGCCGGACTTCGCTTCGCCGTCGATGCGCACGAGACGGCCCGAGGCGCGCTCGCCGCGGCCTTCGCCGGGCGCGAGGCCGGTGCCGATCGTCACGGCGCCGTAGGCCGTGTGCACGCGCCCCGACACGCTCCAGCGGCCGTCTCCGCCGGCCTTGGCGAGGTCCGGAAACGGCGCCTGGCGCAGGCCCTGGCCGGGCGCCAGCAGCGAGACGGCTTCGAGAATGTTGGTCTTGCCGGAGCCGTTCGGCCCCGTCAGCACCACGGGCTCCGGGCCGAGATCCAGCGTCAGCGCGTCATAGTTGCGGAAGTCCGTCAGCGCGAGGCGCTCGACCCAAAGGCGCGGCGAAGATTGTGGCTCGATCACTGCGTTTTCGATGGCGGAGACCAAGCGTTGCATCTCATTGCGTTAGGTTGCGTTCGTGGCGCCCCCTCACCCGAAAGCGATTTTCAATCGCTTTCGGCCTCTCCCCAAGGGGAGAGGCGAAGAAAGCCCCATCCGCGTCTCAGCAATGCGCAGGACGGACCGTCGTCCCACTTCGCCTCTCCCCTTGGGGAGAGGCCGGACCCGGCGTAGCCGGGACCGGGTGAGGGGGCGTCGCGCGGGCGCTGCCGTTTACACGCGCATCGGCATCAGGACGTAGAGCGCAGTCTGGTCCTCGGCGCCGCGGATCATGGTCGGCGAGCCCGCGTCGGCGAGCAGGAAGCGCGCCTCGTCCCCTTCGAGCTGACCTGCGATGTCGAGCAGGTAGCGGGCGTTGAAGCCGATCTCCAGGGGCGTTGCGGAATACGTGACCTCGATCTCTTCCGTGGCGCTGCCGCCTTCCGGATTGTTGACCGACAGCACGAGCTTGCCCTTGCCGAGATTGAGCTTCACGGCGCGGCCGCGCTCGCTCGCGATGGTCGAGACGCGATCGACCGCGCTGATGAAATCGGCGTTGGCGACGCGCAGCTCCTTGTCGTTGGCCTGCGGGATGACGCGGCCGTAGTCCGGGAACGTGCCGTCGATCAGCTTCGACGTCAGCGTGACGGGGCCGATCTCGAAGCGGACCTTCGAAGCGGAGACCGCGACGCTGACCGTCTCGGCGCTTTCCTCGATCAGGCGGTGCAGCTCGTACACCGTCTTGCGCGGGATGATGACGCCCGGCATGCCCTCGGCGCCTTTCGGGCGCGGCAGCTCGGCCTGGGCGAGACGATGGCCGTCGGTCGCGACGGCGCGCAGCATCGGCGTCGCGCCGGTCTCGGCGATATGGAAGAAGATGCCGTTCAGGTAATAGCGGGTCTCCTCCGTCGAGATCGCAAAGCGCGTCTTGTCGATCAGGCGCTTCAGATCCTTGGCGGCGACCTCGAACGAATGGCCGAGATCGCCGGCGTTGATGTCCGGGAAGTCCTCCGGCCCCAGCGTCTGCAGCGCGAAGCGCGCCTGGCCGGCGGCGAGCGTCAGGCGCTCCTTCTCGGTGTCGCGGCGGATGTCGACCTGGCTGCCGTCCGGCAGCTTGCGCACGATGTCGTGCAGGATGTGGGCGGGCACCGTCACGGCGCCGGGCGCGGCCACCTCGGCGCGGACCTCCTCGATCACCTCGCGCTCGAGGTCGGTCGCCTTGAGCTCGAGCGCCTGGCCGGACGCCTTCAGCAGAACGTTGGAAAGAATGGGAATGGTCGTGCGGCGCTCGACGACACTCGCCACGTGGCCGAGCGCCCTCAGAAGTTCCCCGCGTTCGATCACAAGCCGCATCGGTAGCCTCGACTGGGACGAAGTGCGGGCCGTCCTACCCCCGATCGCCGGCGGTGTGAAGCGGCACTCATTCGTCATGGGTGAAAATTATGGCGTGCGACGCACAACTTGCCCCGTCAGGGGCTCCTGTTCAAGGGCTTGGACCCTGATTCCCTCACCGTTTCGAGGTTGATCCCGGAAATCCTCAGACGAGCGCTCAAAAATGCTTCGGGAGCAGCATCCGAAGATGCTACTCCCGCCCCGCTCAGACTTGGCGCCCGCGCCCTCTCGGCGCCACGTCAGAAACCGGATTTCCCGTGTTTTCAGCCGCTTGTCAGTGGCCGATCATTTTCTTCAGCTCGTCGAGCTCGTCGCGGAGATTCGCGTCGCCCGCGATCACGCCCTCGATCTTGCGGATGGCGTGCAGGACCGTCGTGTGGTCGCGCCCGCCGAAGCGGCGGCCGATCTCGGGCAGCGAGCGGTGCGTGAGCTGCTTGGCGAGGTACATGCCGATCTGGCGCGGCCAGACCACCGAGCGATGGCGGCGCTGCGAGAGCAGGTCGCTCTTCGAGACGCCGTAGTGGCGCGAGATGATGCGCAGGATGTCCTCGATCTTGATGCGGCGCGGCTCGACGCCCTGGAACAGATCGCGGACGACGTTCTCGGCGATGTCGAGCGAGATCGGCGCGCGCATGTGCTGCCACGTGAGATAGAGGCGGTTGACGGCCCCTTCCAGCTCGCGGCCGCTTTCCGTCAGCCGGCTCGCCAGGATCTCGATGACCTCCGACGACAGCTCGAACGTCGGGTCGGCAACGCGCTTCTCGGCGACGCGCTGCTCGAGCACGCGCATCCTGAGCTCGTAGTCGAAGCTGCCGATCTCGGCGACGAGGCCGCGCTGCAGGCGCGAGCGCATGCGCTCGTTCATGCGCTCGATCTGCGCGGGATGACGGGCCGAGGCCACCACAACTTGACGGCCGCCGTCCAGCAACGCGTTGATGATGTGGTCGAATTCCTGCTCGGTCTTCTCGCCCTGCATGAACTCCAGATCGTCGATCAGGAGCATGTTGATCGAGCGGAACTTCTCCTTGAAGGAGAGCGGATCCTGCGCACGCAGCGCCTCGACGAACTGATAGCGGAAGCGCTCGGCCGTCAGATAGAGGATGTTGGCGTTCTGGGCGCGGCGCTTCACCTCCCAGGCGATGGCCTGCAGGAGATGGGTCTTGCCCATGCCGACGGACGAATAGAGGTAGAGCGGATTGAAGGCCGGGCTATCGGTCAGCACGGTCTCGGCCACCTGGATCGCGCCCGCGTGCGCCATCCGGTTCGATGCGCCGACGACGAAATTCTCGAAGGTGTGGTGCGGATCGAGGGGCGAGCCCTCGAAGCCGTCGATGCTCGTGCGCCCGGCGACGGGACGCGCGATGGCCATGGGACGGACCGGCTCGAAGCCGCCCGACGACGTGCGGGCGTCCTGCGCGCTTTCCGGCGTGGCGCTGCGCGCGGGCTCGGGCTGGGCCAGGGCCGGGCGCGGCTGGGCGGCGCCGGGCTGGCGGACGAGAACCTCGACGTTCTCGGCCGTCTTGAACTCCATGCGGCAGCAGCTCAGAAGCTCGTCGAGATAGTGCGAAAGGATCCACTTGCGCAGAAACTTCACCGGCACCGAGACCTTCACGGTCTTGCCGTCGAACTCGTCGAACTCGAGCGCGTTGAACCAGCTCGTGTAGATGTCGTCGCCGAGACGGGCGCGCAGCGTGGCGCGCACCTTGGAGCCCTTGCCCTCGACGCCGGCTCCTTCGACCGCCTGCACATTGGCGGCGACAACGCCGCCCGGCGTGCCCCGAGCGCCCCGCTCAGGTGCAGAAAAAGATAGCTCCGCTTTAGAGATCGCTTGCATCTACGTGTACCCCGCGCACTGTTTTTGATCCGCCTTCCGCAAGGCGGATGAACCTGATGGCGTTGCCCCGTTCGCCCAAACGGGACCCGCGCCACGTTTCTCCCTCGGCCCTCTAACCTTGTCGCCAGGGCAGCCCGGCGGCTTTCCAGCCGGCCACCTGCCCTCGCTGCTGGCCGGCATCGAGAGGGCCCTCGAAGCCGTCAGCGATGTTGCGGCACCGGGCGTATCCGGCGGCCGCCATGGCCTGCGCTGCTGCGCGACTGCGCGCCCCGGACCGGCAGAGGAAGAACACTTCGGTGTCCTTCGTCGCACCGACCGCATCGAGATGGTGCGCCAACTTCTCCACGAACCCGGGATCGACCCGCTGATCGGGGAAGGACTGCCACTCGATCGTCACGACACGCTTGTTGAGAGCACTGAGATCAGGGAGACCGACAAACGCCCATTCCGCTCGTGTCCGCACATCGACCAGAACCGCGCTCGGATCCTCTTCGAGGCGGGCCCACGTTGCATCTGCAGGCACGTCCTCAATTTTGTCCGCGTCGCTCAAAACCTTAACCTCGACCCCCGCCCGCCTCCGTGCTCGATTGACCGCGCACGAACTTGGTTAACGCAACAACACATAAGTAAAAGAACAGTACAAATTACCAGCACCCCGCGCAAACTTGCGGAACGCTCGTACTCGACTGAACTATGAACAAATCAGGATGACACTACGCAACAGACCCTGAGTCCGTAACGGCGGGAGTACTAGACTTTATAGCCGGTGTCCGGCCCCGTCGTGCTGACAGGATCTCTTTTAACGGTTTGCTAACTTCTTCGCAAGCGAGGGGCCCGACGGAGAAGCGGCTCAGAACCCCGAGGATGAGCGGTGGGTGCAACGTGGAAAACTTGAGTCCTATCCACAGCACCAGTGGGCAAACGCGTTGAGGTGAAAGCCAATTCGATCGCGGGGCTTTCGAGGCTCAAAACAATTGCGGCGCTCGTGTGACGAGCGCCGCGGGGCTGCTTTTTTGCTTGGAGGTGGAGAGGACGGCCGGAGGCAGGGTTTCGAGTCTCTGCCGGGGTGGGCGCCGGGGGGCCCCAGAATACCGTCACTTAGGTGTCTCGAACGGGCGACTGGAGATCTATCGCCCGCTCTTCCCTGTGGCGAACAAGTGACACGAAGGGAGCTGACAAAAAACTTTCGAAAAGATCGGTGGGAAGTCTCCCGCCGTCACGCCATCGCCTTGATGCGCTGTACCAGGCGCGAGACCTTACGGCTCGCGGTTTTCGCATGCATGACGCCCTTCTGGGCGTTGCGGACGAGCGAGGGCTGGGCCGTCTTCAGGGCGGCAACGGCGGCGTCCTTGTTGCCCGAGGCGATCGCCTCTTCGACCTTGCGGACCTCGGTCTTCACGGCGGAGCGGCGGTTCTTGTTGATCGCCGTGCGCGTCACCATCTGGCGAGCGGCTTTCTTTGCCGATTTCGTATTGGCCATTTCAAACTTCCTTCTCTGAGGAGGCCGGAGCCGCGCCGGCTCTCCCTCCAGTCCTTGCAACTGTGACGATCGAATTTGTGGCCGCGGCATCGCCCGGCCCCGCCCGCTCCCCGAGGAGCAGGCGCAAATGCGTTGACCGCCCGAAACATAGTTCCGAGCGGCCGAATGGCCCGTCTATAGCTGCGGGCTCGCCCGGCGGTCAACGGATTTAGCCCGGTTTTCTGCGCTCTGCGGCGATGGACGCGGCTTGGCGGAGCCGCGATCCCGGGCTGCGCAGGAACGTCCGAAACGGGGGATCCGCCTCAAGCTATTGATCGATATTGATTTTCATCGCGACGCGGTGCGCACGGAACCTCGTTCCGCCCCGGGAAGAGCTAGTCCCGCCATTTGATCGAGCAGCCCATGGACGGCCTCTGCTCCTTGGGACCGCGGCCGGTCGCGGCGATCTCGCGCATGGCCTCGAACAGCTCGCGGCGCGCATCCGCCGGCGCCGGGTTCTTGCCGCTGGCGTCGAGGCGGCCGCGGTACTGGAGCCCGAGCCCCGCGTCGAAGCCGAAAAAGTCCGGCGTGCAGATGGCGCCGTAGCTGCGCGCGACCTCCTGCGTCTCGTCGTAGAGATAGGGGAACGGGAAGCCCTGGGCGGCCGCCACCTCCTTCATGCGGGCGAAGCTGTCCTCGGGGTAGGCCTCGGCGTCGTTCGATGAAATGGCGACCGAGGCGACGCCCAGGCCCGCCAGCTCCTTGGCGTCGCGGACGATGCGATCGAACACGGCCTGCACGTAGGGGCAGTGGTTGCAGATGAACATCACGAGCGTGCCTTTGGCGCCCTTGATCTCGTCCAGGCTGTAGATTTTGCCGTCGGTCGCGGGCAGGCGGAACGCGGGCGCCTTCCAGCCGAAATCGCACAGCGGTGCCGTTGCAGCCATCGTCATCTCCGTCAGCCGTTTCCACCGGTGTAAGTAAGCTCGAGCGCTTTCCGATCCGACAGAATCGGATCGGACGCTCTAGATTCTTGTTTTGTCGCATTTTCTTACGACGAACCGGTATCCACTTCGTCGGAAAATGCTCCAGGCTAGGCGAGACAGCAACGCGGCAGGCCTTTATCTATCTCGGTCAACCACACGAGGGGATCGACCTCCGATGGAACAGCGCGTGCCCCGCCGCGAGCCGGCGGCCCTTCCACGCCCCGCCCCCGCCCGACCGTCGGCCTCCTCGCTGCGGCGGCGGGTGTTCGAGGTCATCGAGGTCGGCCATGGCGAGAACCGGGGGAGCCGCATCTTCGACGGCTTCATCGTCACCCTCATCCTTCTCAACATCGCCGCCTTCGTCGCCGAGACCGTGCCGTCGCTGTCGGCGCGCTACGGGTTCTATTTCGGCCTGTTCGAGATGGTGTCCGTCGCGATCTTCAGCGTCGAATACCTGCTGCGCCTCTGGACCGCCGTCGAAGTGCCGTTCCTCAAGCGGCTGCCGCCGTGGAAGGCGCGGCTCAAGCTGGCGCTGCGGCCGGCGCTGCTGATCGACCTCGCGGCCATCCTGCCGTTCTTCCTCGGCATGCTGCTCAATGTCGATCTCCGGATCCTGCGCGCGCTGCGGCTGCTGCGCTTCTTCAAGCTGTCGCGCTACTCGCCCGCGCTGCATACGCTCGTGCGCGTTATCGCCAACGAGCACAAGGCGCTGATCGGCGTCGGCCTACTGCTGCTGACGGTGGTGCTGTTCGCCTCGACCGGCATCTACTACATCGAAGGCAGCGTGCAGCCGGACAAGTTCGGCAGCGTTCCCGACGCCGCGTGGTGGGCGATCGCGACGCTGACGACGGTCGGATACGGCGACGTCGCGCCGATGACGCCGCTCGGCAAGTTCTTCGGCTCGTTCGTCATGGTGATCGGGCTTTGCATCCTGGCGCTGCCGGTCGCGATCATCTCGGCGGGCTTCGCGCAGGAGCTGGGGCGGCGCGACTTCGTCGTCACGTGGTCGCTCATGTCGCGCATTCCGCTCCTGGCCGACCTCGACGCGGGCGCCGTCGAGAAGATCATGCCGCTCCTCGAAGCGCACAATTTCCCGCCGAATTTCGAGGTGCTCGGCTCGGCCTCGGAAGGGCAGGCCATGTACTTCATCGCGTCGGGGCGCGTGCTGCATCGCAGCCAAGCGGGCGAGCGCAGTCTCGCCAAGGGCGATTATTTCGGCGTCGTCGCGCTGCTCGACGAGGGGATCGGGCAGGGCGCGTTCGTGACGACCTCGAAGTGCCGGCTGCTCAAGCTGCATCGCGAGGATTTCGCGCGGCTCGAAATCGCAAGCCCAGACATCGGGCACTACCTGCGCAAAAGCGCACGCGAGCGCCGCGAGATGGCTGAGGCCGCGAACGCCGAGGAAACGGGAGAGTAGGCGCGCGCTCGGGCTTTTCCTGACGCGGCTTAAAGCGCGAGGTGACGGAAGACGAGACCGTTACCGGCGAACACTTGCGCGCGGGCGCTCGCCTCTTGCGGGTTGCCCGTCGTCAGCAGCACGGCGGTCGCGCCGAGCGCCTCAGCACCCCGATACTGCGGATGACGTGACAGGTAATCCTCGAGACTGTCCGCGACGACCTCGGGCTGGGAGAGGATGCGCGTCGCCGGCGGCAAATGCTTGCGGAAGATGTGCTCGACGAGCGGAAAGTGCGTGCAGCCGAGGATGGCGCGGTGCGGCGGCTCGCCGCCGGCTTGCGCCATGGCGCCCTCAATTCCCGCGACCACGAGCTTCTCCAGCGCATCCTCGCCGGCGCCCTGCTCGATCGCGCCGGCGAGCTCGGCGCAGACCTGCTGCACGACCGTGACCTTGGGGCAGCGCTTCCTGATCTCCTCGGCATAGACGTTCGAGGCGATCGTGCGCGTCGTGCCGAACACGGCGATGCGATCGGTCAGGAATTTCTGCGGGTACTGGGGCGTCGTGACGGCCCAGGGCGTCTGGGTCGCGGCCTCCACGGTCGGCGCGACGATGCCGACGACGTTGTGGCCCTCGGCGCGCCAGCGCGTGCCCGGCAGCCATGTCGTCTGGAGGCGGCGGGCCGCGACCGCCGTCGCCGTGTTGCAGCCCAGGAGGACGAGCTTGCAGCCCTGCGCGAACAGGGCTTCGACGCCGGCCCGCGTGAGATCGATGATCTCCTCGGAGCTGCGGTTGCCGTAGGGGACGTGCGCGTGGTCGCCCAGATAGACGAACGACAGCTCCGGAAAGCGCTCGGTCAGCGCCGAAAGCACCGTGAGGCCGCCGAGCCCGGAATCGAAGACACCAATCATGCGGGCCACTGTTTGCGCGGAAGTGCCGGCGAGGTCAATCGGTCCAGCCGGAGTGGCTGAAGCGCGGCGCAGACCTCTCCCAGTGTCCCGTGGCTATTCTGTGGCTTCCGACGGGCTGCGGCCGGCGGCTGCGGCTTCCTGATCGGCCTTCTTGAGCGCATCGAGGCTCGGCATCGAGACCGTGCTGTAGCCGCAGTCGACGAAGTGCACCTCGCCCGTCACCGCGCCCGAGAGATCGGACAGCAGGTACAGGGCCGAGCCGCCGACGTCGTTGAGGCTCGGCGTGCGACGGAGCGGCGAATGCTCCTTCTGGAAATTGAAGATCACGCGCGCGTCGGAGACGCCTGCGCCCGAGAGCGTGCGCATGGGACCGGCCGAGAGCGCGTTGACTCGGATGCCCTGCGGGCCGAGATCGGCCGCGAGGTAGCGGACGGACGCTTCGAGGGCAGCTTTCGCCACGCCCATGACGTTGTAGGACGGGACCGAGCGCGTGGCGCCGCCGTAGGAGAGCGTGATCATCGAGCCGCCGTTCGGCATCAGCGCCATGGCGCGCTGCGCGATCTCCGTGAACGAGAAGCAGGAGATCACCATCGTGTTGGTGAAGTTGTCGCGCGTGGTGTTGACGTAGCGGCCGGCGAGCTCGCGCGGATCGGAGTAGGCCAGCGCGTGGACCACGAAGTCCAGGCTGCCCCAGGTTTCCTTGATGCGGGCGAAGACGTTGTCGACGGTGGCGAGATCGAGCACGTTGACCGGCTCGATGATCTCGGCGCCGAGGGACTTGGCGAGCGGCACGGCGCGGCGGCCGAAGGCGCCGTCCTGGTAGCTGAAGGCGAGCTGAGCGCCCTGGCCGTGCAGCGCCCGGGCGATGCCCCAGGCAATGGACCGATCGTTGGCGACTCCCATGATCAAGCCGCGCTTGCCGGCCATCAGCGGACCCGGATTCGCTACATCGTACTCGCCCATCGACGACCTCTTACCCGAACCAAACTGGCGGCCGCTCTCAAACCAGCCGCCACCCTTCTTGTACACCTTCATGCAGGCCGTCCTCTAGGGCTGCTCCCCTAAAGCACGAAGCCTTGCAAGAACTCAGCCATAATAGCGGTTGAACACGAGAGTTGCATTTGTTCCGCCGAAACCGAAGCTATTCGACATGACACAGTTAAGCTCCGTGTTGTCGATGCGGCTGCGGACGATCGGCATGTCCTCGAACGCGGGATCCAACTCCTCGATATTGGCGCTCTCGCAGATGAAACCGTTGTTCATCATCAGCAGCGAGAAGATGCTCTCTTGTACGCCAATGGCGCCCAGGGAATGTCCCGTGAGGGACTTCGTGGCCGAAATTTTCGGAATGGTCTTGCCCGCGAAGACCTGGCGGATCGCCTCGATCTCCTTGAGGTCGCCGACCGGCGTCGCGGTGGCGTGCGGGTTGATGTAGTCGATCGGGTAGGCGAGACCCTTGCCGTCCAGGCCCTTCATGGCGAGCTGCATGCAGCGCGCCGCGCCTTCGCCCGAGGGAGCCACCATGTCGTGGCCGTCGGAGGTCGCGCCGTAGCCGACGATCTCGCCGTAGATCTTGGCGCCGCGCGCCTTGGCCCGCTCCAGCTCCTCGAGCACGAGCACGCCCGCCCCGCCCGCGATCACGAAGCCGTCGCGGTTCTTGTCGTAGGCGCGGCTCGCCTTCTCGGGGGTGTCGTTGTAGCGCGAGGACATGGCGCCCATGGCATCGAACAGCACCGAGAGCGTCCAGTCGAGCTCCTCGCAGCCGCCGGCAAAAATGACGTCCTGCTTGCCCCACTGGATCAGCTCGGCGGCGTTGCCGATGCAGTGCGCGGAGGTCGCGCAGGCCGACGAGATCGAATAGTTGACGCCCTTGATCTGGAAGCTCGTGGCGAGGGCCGCGGAGGGGCCCGAGCACATGCCCTTGGGCACCTCGAACGGGCCGACCTTCTTGGGATCCTTCTCGCGCGTGGTGTCTGCGGCCCAGACGATGGCGCGCGTCGAGGGGCCGCCGGAGCCCATGATGATGCCGGTGCGCTCGTTCACGACGTCGGACGGCTCGAGGCCCGAGTCGCGGATCGCCTGGTCCATGGCGATGTAGTTCCAGCCGACGCCGGCTTCCATGAAGCGCTTCGGCTTACGGGGAACCTGGGCTTCCCAGTCCAGCTTGGGATCGCCGTGAACGTGGCAGCGGAAGCCGAGCTCGGCGTACTTGTCCGCCTTCACGATCCCCGATTTGCCCTCTCTCAACGAGGCGAGCACCTCCTGGGTCGTGTTGCCGATCGAAGACACGACGCCCATGCCGGTGACGACAACCCGTCTCATCGACCACCCCTTCCTCGCCTCGAAGCCAAGTTCCGCACGCGCTGATTCACACGCCTCATGCGGCCGCCGGTGCTTCGCCGGCCTCGAACAGACCGACGCGCAGGTCGGTTGCCGTGTAGATCACCTCGCCATCCGCCTTCAGCGTTCCATCTGCAATGGCAAGCTTCAGTCGCCGCAAAATAACCCGTTTCAGGTCCACGACGTACTCAACTTTCTTGACGGTCGGCAAGACCATCCCCGTGAATTTGACCTCGCCCACGCCCAGCGCCCGGCCGCGGCCCGGCGCGCCGAGCCAGCCGAGGAAGAAGCCCGTGAGCTGCCAGAGAGCGTCGAGGCCGAGGCAGCCCGGCATCACGGGATCGCCCATGAAATGGCACTTGAAGAACCAGTCCAGCCGCTCGTTGCCGGCGACATCCAGCTCAGCCACGATCTGGCCCTTGCCATGAGCGCCTTCGGTGTCCGAAACATGCGAGATGCGGTCGAACATCAGCATCGGCGGGAGGGGGAGCTGGGCATTGCCCGGCCCGAACAACTCACCGCGGCCGCACGCCAGAAGGTCTTCGTAGTCGTAGCTTGAACGGCGCTCGGCCATAGATTCTTATCTTCCCTCTCCACGGGCAGGCGCGTTCGGCACGCGACCCGAGCCGGGTTGTCTAGCACATCCGACTGACGTTCAAACGGTATTAAGGGGCAGCGTCAAGTCGTGGCTTGACCGTGGTGACGTATTGTCCAGAGGACGTTCAGGATCTGCGACGTGGGCGCGCAGGACCCCTCCGTGGCCGGCCAATGGGAAACCATCCCGAGAACAGGCGCTTGGCCCATGGGTTGCAGTCCCTTAGGGGAGCTTTTATACTAGAGATGTTCGGAATTTCGGGACAGCATCGCGGCGGCGCCTTCGGCATTCGTCGCTATTGGTTGTCGGATCAAAATCTTAAGCTGAAATCTTCATGAGCGCAGACGCCACAAACGAGCTGAATGCCCTCTCCGAGGAGTGCCTCGACGACGGGATCGACGCGCCTCTGCAGTCGCCGATTGCAGAGCGGTTGCGGCGCGCCGGCCTCAGACCGACGCGGCAGCGCATTGCGCTCGGCACCCTCCTGTTCGGCGGCGACGACCGGCACGTGTCGGCCGAGATGCTGCATGCCGAGGCGCTCACCCAGGGCGAGCACGTGTCGCTCGCCACCGTTTACAACACGCTGCACCAGTTCACGGGGGCGGGCCTCCTGCGCGAGCTCGCCATTGACGGCGGCAAGGCCTACTTCGACACCAACACGTCGAACCACAACCACTTCTTCATCGAAGAGCACGGACAGCTCATGGATATTCCGGGCGATTCGATCCGGGTGGACGGGCTGCCGGAGCCGCCCGAGGGCATGCGCGTCAGTCATATCGACGTGGTCGTGCGGCTGGTGCCCAAGACCTGATCGCTCTTTCCTGACCCTTAAGTTCAGGCCTGGCCCTTATTTCAGGATCTCGTTCTCGTAGACGCCCCAGAGCTGCTTTTGCTGCACGTAGCCGCGGAAGCGGTCGATCGTGACGTGGCACCAGCGGCCATCGCACGCATGGATGTTGGCAATCACGCCCGCCTCGACGTTCACGACCGCGCGCGAGCGCTCGCTCTCGTCTGCGCGGACGGCGACCTGCGGCACCGGCTGGCCGGGCTTCACATCCCAGGGCGTGACGAGGGCCGTCCGCCGACCGGACAGCAGAGACTGGACGATCCAGCCCGTCGCGCCTTCCGCGTCGCGCACCTGGCGCCAGCCTTCCAACTCGCTCAGGACCTCCAGCGGCAGGCCGGCCTGGCGATACACCCAGGACGTCGGGTATTCGGTTCCGGGGCCTGCGCGCAGGTTCACGCGGTCGGCCTTCAGGCTGACGAATCGGGGCAGCGGCAGGCCGCTCTCGGATTTCTGCGCCGCCGCGACGCCGGCCCACAAAGGCCCCAGCGCCGCTCCGGCCGCGACAAGCGCCGCAAGGACCATCCCCAAGCCGCACCCCGCCCTGCGCCCCGCCGCGCCCATGATCGCCTTCCCGCCCATGTTCTTTTCACGAAACTCCGCAATTGATCCGGCTAGATCCGTTCCGCTTTTGCTGGAATCGGGGAACGGCTCTAGCTTTTTGTTTTATCGTGCTTCTTGTCGGATAACCGGTTCCCACTTTTCCGGAAGCACTCTAGACAATCCATCACTTTGTCACGGACATGACCTTCTGTTAGACACTCCCTGATCCTAGGACACGTTCGCGCTGCACAAAATGGATCGGCAGCGGGACGCGTGCTCCGAATCCTTGTTTTTGAGGCCTGATCCACAGTCTCGATGCGCCGTCGCGCCAGCGAGAGGACCAGGGCTCCCTGCCGCCGGTGGAGACACATGCCCAGCCCCCAGAAGAAGCCCGTCATCATCGTCACCCGCAAGCTGCCCGACGTGGTCGAAACGCGGATGCGCGAGCTGTTCGACGCGCGCCTCAACACCGACGACCGGCCGATGACGCAGGCCGAACTGGCGGAGGCCGTGAAGGTGGCGGACGTGCTCGTCCCGACCGTCACCGACCGCATCGACCGCGCCATCATCTCGCAGGCGGGGCCGCAGCTTCGCCTGATCGCGAACTTCGGCACCGGCGTCGACAACATCGACCTCGACACGGCGCGCAACCGCGGCGTGACCGTGACCAATACGCCGGGCGTGCTCACCGAGGACACGGCCGACATGACGATGGCGCTGATTCTCGCCGTGCCGCGGCGGCTGCCGGAAGGCGCGGCCTACCTGCGCGATCCCAAGACGAAGTGGGCCGGATGGTCGCCGACCTGGATGCTCGGCCACCGCATTTTCGGCAAGCGCCTCGGCATCGTCGGCATGGGCCGCATCGGCCAGGCGGTGGCGCAGCGCGCCAAGGCGTTCGGCCTGCAGATCCACTATCACAACCGCAAGCGCGTCTCGACGGCCATCGAGCAGGAGCTGGATGCCACCTACTGGGAGAGCCTCGACCAGATGCTCAGCCGGATGGACATCGTCTCCATCAACTGCCCGCACACGCCGGCGACATATCATCTGCTGTCCGCGCGCCGCCTGAAGCTCCTGAAGCCCACGGCCTACATCGTCAACACGGCGCGCGGCGAGGTGATCGACGAGAACGAGCTTGCGCGCATGATCGAAGCCGGCACGATCGCCGGCGCCGGTCTCGACGTGTTCGAGCACGAGCCCGCGATCAATCCCAAGCTGCTCGCCTCCGATCGCGTCGTGGCGCTGCCGCACATGAGCTCGGCCACCATCGAAGGCCGCATCGACATGGGCGAGAAGGTGATCATCAACATCAAGGCCTTCCTGGACGGCCATGCGCCGCCGGACAAGGTCCATCCCGCGATGTTCTGATCCGGC
This sequence comes from uncultured Hyphomicrobium sp., assembly GCA_964386545.1. Lineage (GTDB taxonomy): Bacteria > Pseudomonadota > Alphaproteobacteria > Rhizobiales > Hyphomicrobiaceae > Hyphomicrobium_C. Next base: position 30,896 of record CAYLSI010000018.1, on the reverse strand, counting down.
GCTTCGGCGAACGGACGACGCGGCTCACCGCAGGTAGCTGGCGGCCACGGCGATGTAGAACGCCAGGGTCGCCAGATAGCCCGCGACCAGCCAGTTGCGCGCCGGCTCCGTGATCGGCTCCGCCCGGCGGCGGGCGGCGGCCGGGCGCATCACCATGGGCGCCGTCATCACCAGCAGCGCGGTCAGCACGTACCATTCCATGTAAACGGACCAACCTGCGCCGCCGATCAACGCCAGCATGTTGGCAATCGAGGCGAACTCCGGATCGGACCGCGACATCGCCGCGTCCACGATCTGGCCGCCGTCGAGCGGAAGGACGGGCGCGAGATTGAAGCCGTTCAGGAGCGCGCTCGCGACGGCCAGCAACTCGAACATCGGATCGCCGGTCGCCCATGCGCCCGCGACGAAGGCCGCCGTCGTCAGGATGCTGAAGCCCGGGCCCATCAGCGCGACGAAGCCCCGCTCGGCCTCGTTGCGATGGGGCGCGGCGGCGACGGCGACGCCGCCCATGAACGGAATGAAATAGACGCCCTGCACGGGAAGCCCGACGAGGCGCATCGCGAGCGCGTGACCGCCCTCGTGTACGATCAGCAGCGTCAGCAGCACGGCCGCGAACCACCAGTCGAACAGATAGCTGAAGCTCGCGTAGGTCAGCGCGCCGGTCATCAGGGCGGCGCCGAGGCGCGAGGTCTGCGCGCCGGCCGTGCCCACTTCCTTCTCGCAGTAATTCCTGAGACGCCGTCCGTTGAAGCGCGCCCCGAGAGGGGCGAGGATGCGGCTCGAAAAATTGGTGTGCGTCAGCTCGTGCATGATCGCGAGGCGGGTGCCGTTCTCGATCGGCGCGAGCGTGCAGACGACGTAGTAGTCCTTGCCGGGCGCAACGTTCGGCTCGCTGCCCTGCTGGAGCAGCTCGATCGCGAGGGCCTCAAGCGGGCGGCTTTCGATCTCGCGGTAGACCATGGGAATCGCGCGGTCGCCGATCGTGACGGCGCCCTCGAAGATGCCCGGCTCATCGGGGCGCGGCGCCACCTTGATGCTGATCGGCTGCGGTCCGTCCAACACGATCTCGTGCGCGGTACAGGCGCGCCAGACGACATCGACCGGCGCCTGGATGTCCGTCGCCGCCGCGTAGCTGCGCCGTTTGCGGCCCAGAACGGCGTCGATCATGGCGCGGAGCACGCAATAGACGATAAACACGAGATCTGAAATCAGCGTCATCAATCGCGCTTTCGAAATCTCCGCGGGCCGGCGTCCGCCCGCGGTCAGGGTTCCTCTTGCCGAAAACGCGCCGGTTATTCTGTCCCTGCCGGAACAGCGCGTGCCGCACCATGATGGGTGAGATCGGCGATTGTGGGATGCTCGCCCGTCAGCGGGTTCTCGGGGTCCCACGCCACTTTGACGGTCTCGAAACGGGCGTCCTTCGCGTCATAGAGCAGAAGGCGGCCGGCGAGCGACGTGCCGAAGCCGGTGATCTCCTTGATCACCTCGGTCGCCTGCAGCGTGCCGATCACGCCGACGACGGAGCCTAGCACGCCGGCTTCGGCGCAATTCGGCACCAGGCCGTCGGGCGGGGCTTCCGGGAAGATGCAGCGATAGCTCGGATAGGGGCGACCTTCGGGCGTCGCTGCGTAGGGCTTGAGCGTCGTCAGGTAGCCGTCGAAGGGGCCGACGGCCGCATGCACCAGCGGGCGGCGCGCGAAGTAGCAGGCGTCCGACACGAGAAAGCGCGTCGCGAAATTGTCGGTGCCGTCCGCCACGACGTCGAAGGCCGCCACGATGTCCTCGGCGTTCGACGCGTCGAGCCGCGTCTCGAACGTCTGCACATTCACGTGGGGATTGAGGGCGGCGATCGTGGCGCGCGCGCTTTCGACCTTGGGGTGGCCCACATCCGCGGTCCGGTGCACGATCTGGCGCTGCAGGTTGTCGAGCGAGACGGTGTCGTCGTCGATGATGCCGAGGGTGCCGACGCCCGCGGCCGCGAGATAGAGCAGCGCGGGGCTGCCGAGGCCGCCGGCGCCGACGATCAGCACGCGCGCGTCCTTCAGCTTGGACTGCCCCTGCCCGCCGATCTCATGCAGCAGCAGGTGGCGCTTGTAGCGTTGGATCTCTTCTGGTGTGAGCGCCATGAAGTTTCGCTTTCCCGGCCGCCATGCCGTGCTGTCCGAAGCCAGCTCCGGCCCACGATCAGCCGGGATTTGCGGGCGCGCTCATGCTGCGCGCATCCTTGCTGGGCGGCACCGGGCTGATCGCGGGCGCGGCCCACGGCCCGTGGATCCGGTAGGCCCCGATGGGCGTCGCCGACTTGAGGTCCGCGGCCGCATCGAGCTGGCCGACCGACAGTACGAGATCCACCGCCGCCTTGTCGATGTCGGCGGTGCCGCGCACGGAGATCAGGCGATCGGCGGCCGTGGCCTCCACTGCATCCGTCGTCAGAATGCCATTCGAGGCGACGAACCGGGCGGTCAGCGCGGAGAGCGCCGTGGTGCGGGAGGCAGCCGCACCCCAGCCGCGCGGCGGGTTGGCCCGCGACGCCTCGGCCAGCGCATCGACGTCGAACCCGAGCCGCGCGCCTTCCGGCATCTCGAGCGCGATTTCGCCGGAGACCGTCTCGAGCACCTCGGCCGCGCTCGCGCCGCGCGCCGTCACGTTGAAGTTGATGTCGCCCGCGCCTTCGATGAACGGCACGAGCCGGCCGGCGGAGACGGATGCGAGGTCGATGTCGTCGAGGTCAGCGCGCACCGTGTAGCGCGGCTCGGACCCCGTCATGTCGATGGTGAACTGGGCTTCGCCCTTGCCGCCCTGCTCCAGGTCGAGCTCGGCGAGTTCGCCGAACAGCTTGCCGCTCTTGACCGAGACGCTGGCGGCCATGCGGCCAAGGCGCTGCGCGCCCTTCGTCACGTTGGCCGCAGAAATGCGGATGTCCGCGTCGGTCGCGCGCAGGAACGACGGCTCGGCGAAGCCGGGCAGCTTCAGGCCCCAGGCCCATTCGGACGCGCGCTCCAGGGCCGAAGCGCTGGAGGGAGGCAGATAGGGTGCGATGTCGAGGGAGGTGAAGGCGAGGGTGCCTTCGATCGTCGGGCGCTCGGCGCCGGCCTTGAGGGTCAGCGCGCCGGTCGCCGCGTTGCCGTCGAGCGAGAACTCGGCCTGCTCGAACGACGCGGAGGCGGCGCGTACCGTCAGCAGGCCCTTCGCGGTGAAGGGGCCGAGGCCGCGGCCTTCCGGCCATGCGACGCCCAGCCAGTCGGCGGCCTTGCGCACGCTCGGCATGGAGAGCTCGGCGTGCTCCGCCGTGATCTTGCCGCGCTCGCCCAGCGCTAAACGTCCATCGAACGACGTCGTGAGCAGGCGGCCTTGGATATCGGCGCGAACGCGGACGGAAGCATCCTTCGCCGCGTCGCCCGTGCTCTGCGGCACGGAGAAGCCGACGTCGAACGTCATCGCCTCGCCGCGATACTCCATGCGCCCCTTGGCTTTCACGAGGCCGTTGCGGTCGGTGACGATCTCCGCGTCGAGGTCGTCGATGGCATAGGTCTCGCCGGCTGCGGATTTGACCGCGACGGCCGCATCGACGAGCGCGAGCGAGCGGAACTTGAAGCCGGCGAGCGCGGCCACGAGCGGCGCAAGCGGCTCGGCCACATCTGCCGTGACGGCCGCGGCCGGCTCCCCGCGCGCGCCCATGTCCACCGTGATGCGCGCGCTGCCGAGGATGAGATCCGATCCTCCGCCCAGCACGAGCGCGCGGAAGACCTTGCTGACGGTCGAGCCGCCGGCGTTCTCGCCGACGACGCCGACGTTGCCGCGCTCGATGGCGATGCGCGGGGCCGAGAAGATCTCGAGGGGCGTGCCGATCGGGATCATCTCGCGCGAGTCGGCCTGCACGGCGCCGCCCGACAGCGGCGCTCCCTGGCGGGAGCCGAACACCACCGGACCGACGAGCGCGGCGCCGATCACGGCGAGCGAAAAAATCGCAACCGCCATGGGACGACGCTGTTCAGCCTTGCCTGTCATGGGGCCGCTGTTCCGCGCATGAGGTCTCGCTCGATGACAATGTGACGATGGGCCGAGCGATGCGGCCCGGCTCAGACTTTCTTAGCTGAAGTCCGCGCGCGTGCGCAATACATCCCAAAGGCCCGAAATGCCTGTTCGGATGGCAATTTGTGCCCAATATTCAAATGCGTAGGATGCCGCTCCCAAATAATTGGATGTTCAGCATCGTGATGAAAAGGACCACTGCATCGCGCAGGGGAGGCCAGCGCACGCGCCGGCCTTCCCCGACGCGGCTCAATCGAGCTTGAACCGCACCTGCTCGGGCGCGTGGCCGGGCATCGTCAACGAGATGACGACGGTCGTGCCCTTGCCCGCGGTGAAGCCGCCGGAGCCTTTGAGGCCGTTGCCGCCCGCAGGCGCGAGCGCGACCGTCTCGGTCTTGCCGCCGGCCAGCACGGTGGCCGTCGCCTTGGCGTTGCTCGCGTCCTCCTCCTTGCCGTCCTCGTCGGTGATGTAGAGCGTGATGCCGTTGCCGGACGCAACGAGCTCGAGGTGGTGGTGGCCGCTGTGCGCGACGATCCCGTCGTGCTTGGCGCCGTGGTCGTGGGGATGATCGTGGGCATGGTCATGGCCTTCGTCGGCCACCGCCACGGCGGCTCCGATCGCGAGGGCCGCGACGGCCGTCATGAGATGCTTCATCATCATCATCTGTAATTCTCCTCAAGGGTTGGACTTTAGAAGGCTTCGGCATGCGCGAGGGTCCGCGTCTGCGCCGCGAGCCGTTCGAGCGGCTTCCTGCCGAACATCAGGAACAGCACGGGCGTCAGGAACGCATCGAGCAGCGTGGCGGTCACGAGGCCGCCGAAGATCGTGATCGCGACGGGGTGCAGAATCTCCTTGCCGGGCTCGTCCGCGCCGATCATCAGCGGCACGAGCGCGATGCCCGCCGCGAGCGCCGTCATGAGCACCGGCGTCAGCCGTTCGAGCGTGCCGCGGATCACCATGCGCGGTCCGAAGCGCTCGCCCTCGAACAGCGTCAGGTTGATGTAGTGGCTGATCTTCAGGATGCCGTTGCGCGTCGCGATGCCGGCCAGCGTGATGAAGCCGATGGCGCTGGCGACCGAGAACGGCTGGCCCGCGATCATGAGTGCCGCCACGCTGCCGATCAACGCCAGCGGAACGTTGCCCATGATGATGAGCGCGAGGACCGTGGACTGGTAGCGCGTGTAGAGCACCACGAAGATGAGCGCGAGCGAGACGACCGACAGCGCCGCGATCAGGCGCGAGGCTTCCTCCTGGGCCTGAAACTGGCCTTCGAGGTTCGTGAAGTAGCCTTGCGGGAGATCCGCGGCCGCGATCTCGCGGCGCACGGCGTCGATGATCGCGGCCATGTCGGAGCCGTCCGTGTTGGCGAGCACGGCGATGCGGCGGCGGCCGTTCTCGCGCAGGATCTGATTGGGGCCGTCCGTCTCCCGCACCTCGGCTACCGCGCTCAGCGGAATGCGGCCAGCCGGGCTCTCGATCAGCATCTCGGAGAGCGCGTGCGTCGTGCGGTCGGCATCGGAGAGCCGAAGCACGACATCGAAGCGCTTCTGCTGGTCGATCACCTCGGAGACGATGCGCCCGTTCGAGAGCGTTTCGAGCGCGGCCGTGATCGTGCTGGGGTTCAGGCCGTAGCGCTTGGCCTTCTCGTAGTCGACGCGGACCTGGAGCTCCGGAATGCGCACCTGCTTTTCGACCTGCAGATCGACGATGCCGGGAATACGCTTCAGGCGCGTTTCGAGATCGGCGGCGAGGCTGCGCAGCGTGTCGTAGTCCTCGCCGTAGATCTTGAGCGCGATCTGGGCGCGGACGCCCGAGAGCATGTGATCGAGCCGGTGCGCGATGGGCTGGCCGACCGTGATCGACGCCGGCAGAACGGAGAGGCCGCGGCGGATATCCGCCAGCACCGCCTCGCGGCCACGCGCGGACGGACGCAAGTCGATGTCGATCTCGCTCACGTGCACGCCTTCCGCATGCTCGTCGAGCTCGGCGCGGCCCGTGCGGCGGCCGACCGAGTGCACTTCCGGCACCGCGGCGACAATCGTCTCGGCGATGCGGCCGAGGCGATCGGATTCCGAAAGACTGATGCCCGGCTGGAAGGTGACGCCCACCAGCACGGTGCCCTCGTTGAAGGCCGGCAGGAACGCGCGCGGCAACATCATCGCGGCCATCACGGCGGCGGCAACCGCCGCGACCGGCATGCCGACGACGAACAGCGGACGCGCGAAGCACCATTCGAGGCCGCGCTTCTGCCAGCGCTTCAAGACGCGCACGAGCGGGCTTTCGTGTTCGTGCAACGACTTCATGCGCGGCAGCAGCCAGTAGCAGAGCACGGGCGTCACCGTCATGGAGACGAGCAGGCTCGCCAGGATCGAGACGATGAAGGCCACGCCGAGCGGCGCGAACAGGCGCCCTTCGATGCCGGAGAGCGCGAACAGCGGCAGGAACACGAGCACGATGATGGCGGTGGCATAGAGAATGCCGGACCGCACCTCGATGGAGGCCGACGCCACGACCTCCTCGATCGAGCGGCGGTCGCGGCCGCCGGCGGCGCGGTGCAGCCCGAGGCGGCGATAGATGTTCTCGACGTCGACCACCGCGTCGTCCACCAGCGCGCCGATGGCGATGGCGAGGCCGCCGAGCGTCATCGTGTTGATGGAGAGCCCCATCAGCTCGAACACGATGACCGTGGTCAGCACCGAGAACGGAATCGCGAGCAGCGAGATCAGCGTCGTCTGCCAGTTGAGGAGGAAGGCGAACAGCACCACGGCGACGACGATCAGCGCCTCCACCAGCACGCGCTTCACGTTGTCGATCGAGGCTTCGATGAAGGTCGCCTGGCGGAACTGGATGTCGGTGACCTTCACGCCCTCCGGCATCACGCGCTGCAGCTCGGGCAGCATGCGCTCGATCTCGCGCGTGATGGTCACGGTGTCGGCGGCGGGCTGCTTCTGGACGCCGAGGATGACGGCCGGCTTGCCGTTGAAGCCCGCGTCGCCGCGCTTGGTGCGGGCCGCGAAATCGACGTCCGCGACCTGGCTCAGCGTCACCGGCTGGCCGGCCCGGTAGGCCACGACGAGGTTGCGCAAGTCCTCGATGCGCGTCGAGCGGCCGATGTTGCGGATCAGGAACTCGCGCGTGCGCTGGTCCACGAAGCCGCCGCCGGTGTTGACGCCGAAGGACTTGATCGTCTCCTGGATGGCCTCGAAGCTGATGTCGAGCCCGGCCATGAGGCGCGGATCTGGGACGACGCGGAACTGGCGCACCTCGCCGCCGATGGGGATGACCTGCGACACGCCCGGCACCGTCAGGAGCTGTGGCCGCACCGTGAAGTCCGCGAGCTCCCGCAGCGTCATGGGATCGACGGTATCGCTCGACATGGCGAGCAGCATGATCTCGCCCATGACCGAGGAGATGGGCCCCATCTGCGCGGTGACGTTGGGCGGAAGCTGCTCGCGGACGAGTTGCAAGCGCTCGGCGATCTGCTGGCGCGCGAGATAGATCTCGGACGACCAGTCGAACTCGACGTAGACGATCGAGAGGCCGACGCTCGACACGGAGCGGACGCGCGTCACGCCCGGCATGCCGTTCATGGCCGTCTCGATCGGAAACGTCACGAGCTGCTCGACCTCCTCGGGCGCGAAGCCCTCGACCTCCGTCATCAGCGTCACGGTGGGGCGGTTGAGATCGGGGAACACGTCCACGGGCAGGCGCGCGAGCGCCATCAGGCCGTAGGCGCTCATGGCGATGGCGGCGGCCAGCACCAGAAGGCGGTTTGCAAGGCTGGCGCGAACGATCGCGTTGAACATCTCGCGCGCTCCTAGCGGACCTGGTTGATGATCTCGGCGGCGTCCGTCACGAAGCGGTCGCCGGGTCCGAGGCCGACCCTCACGATCACGCGCTCGCCGTCGAGCGGGGCCGTGCGCACGGTCTTCGCCGCGAACTTCTCGGGCGCGATCTTCACCCACACCTGCGCCAGTCCATTGGCGGCGCGCACGACGGCGGCCGTGGGCACGACCACGCCTTCGACGGGTGCGCCGTGCTGGACCAGCACCTTGACCGTGGCCCCGATAGCGAGGGAGGCGTGCGGCTCATCGACCTTGAACAGGATCGGCAACGCCTGCTGCCTGAGCGAGGGCGCGCGGCCGATGTAGCTCAAGGGAATGCGATGGCCTTCGGCATCGACGGCGGTCGCGTCCGAAATGGCCTCCTGGTCGTCGCTGCCGGCGATGCCGATCGCTTCGATCCAAAGCTCTTTCGGATCGACGATCTCGAACAACGTGTCGCGGGCGGTGACGACCTGGCCGGCGCGCACGTTGGACACCGAAATGATGCCGTCGACGGGCGCCTTCAGCTCCATGCGCTCTTCGTTCTTCGGCGCGAGGACGTGCCTCTGCTGGCGCAGGCTCTCGATCTCGGTCTTGGTGTCCTCGATCTCGCGCTGCGGGATGTAATCGCCCGAGATGCGGTTGAGGCGCGCGAGCTTCTGCTCGGCAATGCGCAGCTTGCCTTCGACGTCGGCGGTCACCTGGGCGAGCGTGCCGCGCTCGTAGACGGGCATGGCGGGCGCCAGCACCGCCAGCACCTCGCCGGCCTTGACGGGCTTGCCGACGTAGGAGATGCCGCCCGAGGCCAGCTCGATCTGTCCGTCCATGGGCGCCTGAACGCGGCCCTCGTGGGCGGGGTCGGCGATCACGGTGCCGACCAGCTCCTTGCCGGCCTGCGCCTTGCTCATGGCGGCGATCTCGGTGCGCACCTTCAGAAGACGTTGCGTCGCTTTCGGCAGGAACACTTCGCCCGTCGGCAGCTTGGCGGGGGCCACGCCGCCGATCACGGGCGTCGCCTGCTCGCCGCCATGGTCGTGCCCCTCGTGCGCCTGCGTCTCGCGCGGCATCACCGTGCCGACCGCCAGGAACGCGAGGAGGGCCAGCGCGCCCGTCGATCCCGCCGAAGGGGTTGCCGCCTCGCGCGGCGTGCTTTCGTCCGCCGGCAACCGCATGGGGCGGAACGCGAAGGAGAGGAAGAACCCGGCAAACGCCGCCACGCCCAGCCACAGCCAGACGACCGGGTTGGCCCACAGCGCGGGCTCCGCCTCCTCGTGTCCGGCTTCGTCCGGAATGGTGAGCACGCCGGCCAGAAGGTCGGACGTCTCTCCGTCCACGACGAGGAACGTCAGCGGCTTGATGCCGGGCGCGTCGACCCATTCACCTTCCGCCTCATAGATGCCGTTGCCGAGATCCTTGGCGACGGAGCCCGGCGGGACGGCCTCGCCCATCACCTCGATTTTCGCGCCTTCGACCGGTGTGTTGGTGGCGCTGCGGTCGAGGTAGATCGTCAGCTTGTGGCCTTCGGCGGTGGCGACGAGCTCGATGCCGGAGCCCTCCGCCACGACGCGCGGTACGGTTTGAGCCGGCTGAGCGGGCGTGTTCTCGCCGTGCCCTTCGTGGGCGCGCGCGCCGGGGACAGCGGAAAACAATGCGAGTGTCGCAGCGCAGATCAGCGCTTTGGCGAAATGGGTCATGCGCGATGCCTTGTCGTGTGAGGACTCGAGCAGCCGGCGCGGACGGGACGGTTCGGACGTCCTTGCGCCGCGGATTTCACAACGAGCGCAGAGGACGTGTCACGGCAGCGGCTGCATGCAACGGCGTCCCGCCCGCAAAATCTGCGGGCCGACGACGCGATCAGGCTGCGAGACGCGGGGGACGGAAGAGGGGGGACGCGATTTGTCCGGGAGGAAGGTGCGAGTTCGCGACAGGCAGGACAGCGCGCGAATAGACTGCAACGGAAACTCCGCCGTCAGCCACGGTCACCGCAAATGCCGCGCAACAGTGGGCGTGAACGTGCTTGCACGCCTGCTCGTCCGGCCCCGCGTTTCCGTGATCCTGACTTTGGTCCGCAGCGACCGCGTGGAGATGGTCGTGGGCATCGCTGCCGACATCATGAGCGGGCTCGTGCCAATGATCGTGGAGACCGTGATCGTGGAGATCGTGGCTATGCAGGCCATGCGGCCCATGGGCGTGAACGTCGAACGCGTTGAGAACCGATGCATAGCCGTTCAACGCGCTGGCGGCAAAAGCCACAGCGGCGATGAGGACGCTCAAAGCATGGCGAACGGTTGGACGCATCCTCGCACCAGAGCCAATGTTTCGGGCCTGGTCAAGGCGGAAACAGATAGCCCGCACCAACGTTGCAGAAATTTCATGCGGGCTTCTAAAGATTACCATAGCGGGCCAGCAGCCAAGCCGTGGCGGAATAGAGCGCCATGGTCATTCCGCAGACCGCCACGAGCGAAGGCCAGAACCCGAGGCCCATCCGCAATAAGACCGGCAGCACCAGGAACATCGGCAGCGTCGGCAAGACAAACCAGAAGGTTCCAGCCGACAACGCCGCGATTTTGTCCATGTCGCCCGTTTCGTGCCAAAGCCAAAGAAACGAAAGAACGGAGACAACGGGCAACGCCGCGATGAGGCCGCCCAGCCCCGGATTGCGCCGCGAGATCTCGGAGATCAGCATCACCGCGATGCCCGAGACCGCCGCCTTCGTTATGAGGTAAACCATGATCGCGCGACTCCCTGTGACATGACCCCATGGGGGATCTTAGTCGAGCATCGCGGTCATTGCAGATGTGAGCTGCTCGGTCACTTTGCCCTCACGCACGCTCACCAGGCGGGCGGCGAGGCCGTGCCGGGCCGCGAACTGCGCGCCTTTCTCGGGGCCGAGGACGGTCAACGCCGTCGCCACCGCATCGGCCGTCATGCAGTCCTCGGCGACGACCGTGACCGAGATCAGGTCGTGGCGGACGGGCTCTCCCGTCCTGGGATCCATCGTGTGGGCATAACGGCGGCCTTCGCGCTCGAAGTAACGGCGCTCGTCGCCCGAGGTCGCCACCGAGCGGCCGGTGAGCGCGAGCAGCGTCTCGGGCAGGTCCGGGGCGGCGCGCGGGCGCTCGAAGGCGATCCACCAGGGCGCGCCGTCCGGCTTCAAGCCTTCGCCGCGCAGCTCGCCGCCGATCTCGACCAGCATGTTGCCGATGCCGCGCGCGCGCAGGAAGCGGACCACCTCGTCGACGGCAAAGCCCTTGGCGATGGCGCAGAAGTCGAGCGCCACGCCGCCGGGCTGCACGAGGGTGCGGCGCGCGGCATCGAAGGCAAGACGCCGCCATCCGCAACGGGCCTGTGCCGCGCGGATCGCCTCTTGTTCCGGGAAGGCTTCAATGGCAGCGGGGCCGAAGCCCCACAGCGCCACCGTCGATCCCACCGTGGGGTCGAACGCGCCGTCACTCAGCTCGGCCCAGTGCAGGGCCGCGGACAGCACCTTGAAAAATCCATCCGCCAGCGTGTGGGTCGTGCCGGGCGGCGCGGCATTGAAGCGGCTCAAATCGGAGCCGGCTTCCCAGGGGCTCATTTCGGCGACGATGCGCGCGAGCACGGCCTCGATGCCCTGCGCCAGGGGCGCGATGTCCGTGCCGCGCGTGACGGCCAGCTTGGCCGACCACGTGGTGCCCATGGTCTCGCCGCCGAGCTCAACGAGATCGAGAACGCGCAGCGCGGCGAGCGAGGGCGGCACGGCCACGTCGAGCGGAATGAGAACACGCCGCTCGCCGGGTTTCACGCGTGCCGCCGCCGGTGTCACTCGGGCAGAACCTCGAGCGTCGCAGCGTAGCTGGCGCGGCGCTCCTTGGCGTCCTTGACGCTCGCCTTGTCGTCGGTCACGGCGGCTTCGATCCAATACATGCCGGCCTCGGGCCACTTGTACTTGAACGCGCCGTTGTCGTCGGTCGTGACGGTCGTGTCGCCGAGCTTGTTGCGATAGCGGATGCCGCCGCGCACGATCTCGACCTTCACGCCCGCGGCCGGCTTGCCGTCCAGCACGAGCTGGAACTCCGCTTCGCCGTTGGCGAAGAGATCGTTCGGGTGCGTCACGGGAACGAGCTCGAGGCCCGCGCCCGTCGGCTTCAGCGCAGCCTCATCCGGGTTGCCGACGGTGACGAACGTCTCGAGCCGGCGCTGCGACTGGGTCACGACGAGCTCCGTAGCGCTCGCGGGGATCTCCTTGGCGAGGTTCTCGGCCTTGCCGCGCCAGCGCTTCTGCTTGCCGTCCTCGTTGTAGCGGGCGAACAGGCCGTCGCTGACGAGCGCGATGCGGTAGGTGCCCTTCTCCTTCAGCGGCACGTCGAACGTGGAGCGGCACTTGCCCTTGCTCTCGTTCTCGTGCGTCACCGCTCCGCCACCCGGCGCGGTGATGACGAGGCCTTCGAGCGGCAGCGGGCGGTGATCGAAGAAGAAGAGGTCGTTGGACGCGGCCGCGTCGATGGTGACGGCCAGATCGTCCTTGCCGGAGAGGACCGTCGACGACGGCAGGAGCCAGGCCTTGTGCGCTTCAGCGGCCACGGGAACGAGGACGACGAGCGCGGCGGCAGCGATGGTGCGGACAATTGTCTTCATGATTGAATCTCCTGGCTCGGATCAGGGCGTGACGTTGATGGAAACGGCGCCCAACTCGTGCTCGCCCTTGGCGTTCAGTGCGGTTCCCTTGGCGGGCGGCCACTGGAACGGGATGCGCAGAACCTCGCGGTCGCCCACCTCGCGCGCGGCTTCGATGATGAGCTGGTATTCGCCGGCGGCGAGATCCTTCAGGGCGGGGTGCGCGGCGTCGAACTTCACGACGTGGGTGCCCGGCGCGCGCGTCGCGCTCGTCAGACCGTCGGCGGGAACGGTGAGCGAGCGGCCGGCGCGACGCCACCACGTCCGCAGGTCCTTCAGCCACTTGTCGCCTTCCTTCTTGGCGTTGGCAACATCGTACCAGACGGCGAGGTTCGCGGCGACGCTCTGGTCCGGCTTCTCGAGCCAGATCGCGACGTAGGGGCGATGGTATTCGGAGACGTCGAGCTTGGGGATCTCGACCGAGATTTCCATGTCGGCCGCGAGCACCGGCGCCGCCATGAGGCCCGTCAGGCCGAACGAGAAGAGAATGCGCATGAGACCTCGTCGTTTTGTGTTGGATCAGTGAATGAGAAGGATGGCGATCAGCAGCGGGATGCCGAGGCCCGCGGCCACCACGGGCCATGTCGATGGGCGTCCGCCCGCGTACATCTGCAGCAGCAGGAGGCCCGTGACGCAGAACACGATGCTCACGATTGCGAACACGTCGATGAACAGGCTCCAGGCCTGACCCGTGTGACGTCCTTTATGGAGATCGTTGAAATAGGAGACCCAGCCGCGGTCCGTGCGCTCGTAGGTCACCGCGCCGCTGTCGCGCTCGACGGAGACCCAGGCGTCGCCGCCGGGGCGGGGCAGGGAGATGTAGACCTCGCCGTCCGACCATTCCGCCTCGCGGCCGGCGACATCGATGCCGATCGCGGCGGCGACGGCGGACGCGAGGTCGGCCGGCACGCCGGCGCGGCCCGTCTTCGGGCCGGAGGCCAGCGCCGTCACGGCGTCGGCTGCAAGCGTGCCTTCCGCGGTGGTCGTGGCGGCCTTGGATTCGAACAGCGACGAATGATTGAGCGTGAGGCCGGTGATCGCGAACAGCAGCATCGAGACGAGGCTGATGGCGCCGCTGATCCAATGCCACTGGCGGAGCTGGCGCATGAACGCCGCGCGCCGGTTGGACCTCGCCGCCTTCTCGGCGGCGACGTTGCGGACATTGACGTTCACGGCGCGTCCCCCGGATCGCGAATGTTGAGGCCCGCCACGAGATCGCGAATTTGCGACAGCGGATGCGCCGCGAGGTAGGCGACGGCATCGTCGCGGAAATCCTGCGGCGCGTGCGACAGAGACGTACAGAACCAGCGGATTCCGTCGCTGATTTTGCCATCCGCGACGAGATAGCGTCCGTGGTGGAACTCGCCGCGGAAACAGCCGCGCTCGGCGGCCCAGCGGTACCACAGTGCGGATCGCCGCTTTGCGCGCGGCCCGTCATGGCCTTCGCGGTAGCGCCCGATCATGTTCATGGCCTTGGGATTGCCGCGCCGGGCCGAGCGCACCAGCAGCGTCAGCGCTTTTTTCCAGTCCGGCGCAACGAGTTGGCCCTGGGCGTAGTGGGAGGCGAGATTGAACTCGCCCCAGGCGTGGCCCTGGTCGGCGGCCTGCGTGTAATACCGGATGGCCTCGGCGCCGCTCGCTGCGACACCCCAGCCGAACTCGTAGCAGCGGCCGAGCATGTTGAGGGCATCGGCGTTGCCGGTGCGCGCCGCGCGCGTCAGCCAGCGCACGGCTGCTTCCGCATCGCGATCCACGCAGTCGCCGTTCAAAAGGCGGCTCGCCCACGCGACTTGCGAGGCAGCACAGCCCGCAACGGCGCGGGCGCGGGCCTCTTCGGCGGAGAGCGCCGGACCGGCGGCATCCTCCGCGGGCAGAACGCGGACGTAGAGCGTGCGGAACGTCTCGCCCTCGCCGGCGACGGCAAGCTCGAAATCGTCCTCGATCCTGATGCCGGCGCTCATGCGCTCCCCATCATGCCGTCCCGGGCCTTCGACTGCCCGTGCGTGCCGCAGATCAGCAATATATGACGTGAAATATCAAGATAAATCTGGCGCGGCGCGACGCCACCGCAAGGGGCACCGCCGCGTGACGATCCGGGGCAAAAACGGCACCGGAGAAGGGCACGGCTTGCACCCTTCTGCGGATCCTTGACCGAAAGGCCGCTCGATCAGAACTTCTTGCCGACCGAGAAGATCGCCGTCGTTCCCGCGCTCGGCGTCGCGCGGTTGTTGAACGACTGGTCGTAGTTCAGCTCGTCCGTGAGGTTGTAGCCGTTGAGGGCGAACCGCCAGCCGTCGAGCTCGTAGGCGATCATCGCATCGAGGCTGAACAGCTCCGGAATGATGTACTGATTGGCGCTGTTGTTCACCGAGAACATGTCGGCCTGGTAGAGAATGCCGCCACCGATGGTCCACTTGCCGGGGCCGGAGATGATGCTCTCCGACAGATTGTAGGTGGTCCAGATGCTGAAGGCATTGTCCGGCACGCCACCGACGTCGTGACCGATATTGGCGGCGGTCGTGGACCTCGTGATCTCGGCGTCAAGGTATGTGTAGCCGGCCTGTACGACCCAAGCCCTGGTCAATTGCCCGGCCATGCCGAGCTCGACGCCACGGACCCGCTGAGATTCACCCGTCTGAATGACGGCGTTTGGATTGGCAGGATCCTGCGCGATGACGCCGTTCTTCTCGACCTGGAAGATCGCGGCGGTCAGGCTGAGCCGTCCATCCAGCACGTTCCACTTGGCGCCTGCTTCGTAGCTCTCGTTTTCCTCGACGGCACCCTGCGGGACCGTGGTGGAAATCGGATCGAGCGCGTTGGTCACGAACTGGCCGACGGGCGAGGCCGACCGGGCCCAGGACACGTAGTAGGTCTGGGCGCTGGTGGGCTCCCAGATCAGGCTGACCTTCGGGCTCCAGTAGTTGCCCTCGGACGTGTTGTCGATCGGCGCGACAGCAGCGCCGCCCGGCGGGTTGGGAGGCGTGCCACCACGCCGGTTGAAGTTGTATTCGAAGTCCGTCCAGCGGATGCCGGCGAGAACGGACAGCTCCGGCGTGAACCAGACGCGGTCGCTCGCGAACAGACCCAACTCCATGCCGTCGCTGCTGCGGTCGTTGGCAGGGTTGCGAACGATGTCATAGCCATCGCGATAGCGAATGCCGGGGTTGCGGATCGGGCTGTTCGCGACCTTGTTCACCTGCGTGTAACCAGGCCGATCGTCCTCCTGATAGAAGACGTCGATGCCCGCCACGGCCTCATGCTTCAGGCTGCCGGTGTTGAAACGCGCCAGGGCGCTCGAGATATTCTGCAAGCCCCAAGAGTCCTGCATGATGGTGGGGTTGCCGCCACCGAAGGTCACGTTCGGGTTGCCGCCGGCCAGGAAGTTGTCGGCGCAAGCGCCGGTGCAGCCCGGAACGGTGGTCGAGAAATCGCGCTGATAGAATGCCAGCCGCGTATCATTGAAAAGCGTCAGCCCGCTATCCACGCGGTGCTGCAGCTTGGACGTAATCATGTCCACGTCCGTCTCGTCGTGATCGTCGATACGGCCATAGAAGGCCGACCGATCGACGCCGAGCTCGGTGGCCGGCTTGCCGTACTTCTGTCCGGTGCCGAGAATGTTCGGAACGCCATAGTCGGGCGTGCGCTCGCCGGACTGGTGCAGGTAGTTGAGGGTCCAGGTGGTGTCGGTCCCAAGGCCTAGGCCGATCGAGCCGAGGAAGCCCCAGCGCTGAGATTCGACGTGATCGCGGTCCGCCATATCCTGATCGTGATAGAGGGCCACGCCGCGCATCGCGGTGGTGCTGTTGACCTGCTTGTTCACGTCGATGACGCCGCGATACAGGCTGTCCGTGCCGATGCTGAAGTCGAAGCTCGACGAGTCGCCCAGGTGCGCCGTCTTCTGGCGCAGGTTGATGACGCCGCCCGTGGTACCGGCGCCGAAGCTCTCCGAGGCCGGGCCCTTCAAGACCTGCACCTCCTCGGTCGCGAAGCTATCGCGCACGTAGACGCCGAAATCGCGCAGGCCATCGAGGTAGAGATCGCCCTTGGCCTCGAAGCCGCGAATGCGGAACTGGTCGCCGTTGAAGCCGCCGCCGCCTTCGCCAATGGCGACCGTGACACCGGGAACGTTGCGAAGCGCCTGCTCCACGGACGTCGTGTTCTGCTGGCGGAGCTGCTGCTGGGGAATGACGTTGACGACCTGGGGCTGATCCTGGACGGAGCCCGGAAGGCGGCCGATGCCGGTGCCGGCCTGGAGCGAGTTTCCGCTGCCCGGCGTAAACGCCTCGTTCTGGGCCTGATCAGGCGACGGCTCGTCGGATTGGGCAGCGACAGGAGCGGGCGCCGGCGAGACGGGCTGAGCTTGCTTCTTCGCGACAGGCTTTTTCTTCGCCGCAGCCTTTTTCGCAGTCACCTCAAGGGGAGGAAGCGGCGTCGCCTCTTCCTTAGCCTGCTGTTGCGCGCTCGCACCATTGGCGAGCAGAACGGTTGCAACTCCCAATGTCACGGCGCCGAGCGAGGCATCGGCTCCCGTTCCCGCGAGCGTCCACCCGCGGGTCATCTCTTCCCCCAAACTCATTGGAATCCCCCAAAATTTTCGAAAAGCTACTGATACCGGGGCTGGGTAATGAGGTGCCTTGCGTCCGTGCATCAACTGATGTCATGTGACATCGGTATTCATAGTAATTTGACTATTTGTGTCAAGTTATACGGCGCATTTTCGGAGGCCATCGCGGGGAGGCGTGGCCGATGCGCAACTACCGGATATTGAACTGGATCGGCAGCGAGAGATTGTGCACGCCGCTTTCGGCGCCTTCCGGAGGCGTGGGGAGAGGGCTCGCGCGGTTCAGCATCTCGAGCGCCTCCTCGTCGAGCAGCGGGGAGCCCGAGCCCTTGACGATCTTCTTGTTCAGGATGCGGCCCGAATTATCGATCGCGAACGTCACGGTGACGACGCCCTGCACGCGATTGTTGCGCGCCTGGCTCGGGTAGCGCTTGTGCTTGTTCAGGTGAAGGTGCAGCGCCTTCTGCCACGACAGCGTCGCCTGGTTGGGCTTGCGCGAGGTGCCCTGCAGCGGGGCGGCGGCCCTCACGTCGCGGGCGGCGACCTCGATCTTGGGCGGTGCGCTGGCGAGCGAGGCGGCGACCAACTGTGCCTGCACCTGCTCCTGCGGCTTGACCTCCTCTTCCTTCTCCTGCTCCTCGACGGGCTTCACCTTCTCGAGCACGACCTCGGGATTGGGCGCGAGGGGCGCTTCCTCGACCGGCGGGATCTCCTCGGGACGCATCTCCTTCACTTCCTCGACGGGCGGTGTCGGAAGCGAATCCTCGGCCAGCGGTCCCGGCGTCAGGTCCTGGCGCTCCTCGGGCGGGGCGATGGCCATCGGCGCCAGCTCCAGCACCATCGCGCCTTCGGGCTCCTCCTCGTACTCCGCCTCCGGCCACTGCCAGAGCGCGGCCGCGGCGCCGCCGACATGCAGACCCAGCACGAGCGTCCCGGCAACCGCCCACCGGCGCCAGCGCCGCCACACGGGCTCGAGATATTCGCGCGCGGTCGTCATGGCGTGGCCGGCGCTCCCGACTGAGGCGGAGCGCCCGGCGCGGCGCCCGACGGCATCTCCTCGAGACCGACGAGCGCGACCTTGAGATAGCCCGCGGTGCGCAGCAGGTTCATGACGCGCATCAATTCGCCGTACGGCACGGTCTTGTCGGCGCGCAGGAAAATGCGCTGCTGGCGGTCCGCGCCCGTGCGCGCATCGAGCGTGCTCGCGAGCTGGCCGCCGGGAATCGCGTCGTTGCCGAGCGCGAGCGACAGATCGGATTTGACGGTGAGGAACAGCGGCTTGTTCGGGCGCTGCTGCGGCTTGGCGCTGGCGACGGGCAGATCGACCGGCACGTCGACCGTCGAGAGCGGCGCGGCCACCATGAAGATGATGAGAAGCACGAGCATCACGTCGATGAACGGCGTGACGTTGATCTCGTGGTTCTCCGAGAGCTCTTCACCGTCGTCGAGACGTCCAGCCATGTCGTCCCTCGCGCTCCAACGCTACCTTCAGCAACCTACTCTGCGGCCCGGGAGGCCTTGACCTTGAACCCGCGATCGAGATCGCGCGAGACGAGGCGCATGACCTCGGCGGCGGCATCGGCGATGAGCGCCTTGTAGCCGGAGATCGAACGCGCGAACTGGTTGTAAATGATGACGGCCGGGATGGCGGCAACAAGGCCGATGGCCGTCGCCAGCAGCGCTTCGGCGATGCCCGGCGCGACGATGGCCAGGTTCGTCGTCTGCGCTTCGGAAATGCCGATGAAGCTGTTCATGATGCCCCAGACGGTGCCGAACAGACCCACGAACGGCGCCGTCGAGCCGATGGTCGCCAGCACGCCCGTGCCCTTGTTCATGTCGCGGCCGGCGGCCGACACCAGGCCGTCGAGGCGCGAGGAGATGCGCTCCTTCATGCCGTCCTTGTCGGGCACGTCGGCCGAGAGCCGCAGCTCGAGCGCGGCCATGTCGATCAGGCCGGAGACGACGCCCTTCTTTCCGCCGACGTGCTGGGCTGCCTCGGCGAGGCTCGCCGCGGCATGGATGTCGGCATAGTCGCGCGTCAGGCGGCGGCGCGCCCAGGTCAGCTCCAGCGACTTCGCGAGCCAGACCGTCCACGTCACGACGGACGCGAACGCGAGGCCAATCATGACCGCCTTCACGACCCAGTCGGCATGCAGGAACATGTTCCACGGCGACAGGTCGCGCGGGAGATGCGAAGTGTCCAGACCCGACTCTGCGCCGGGCGCAGCCTCGTCGGCCGACAAGGCCGGTAATTGAGTCGTGGGCGTCGACGTCGCGTCGGGAGCGGCGGCCGCGTCCGGCGAAGCGGTCGGTGCGGCGGCTTCGGCGGGAGCCGACGGCGTCGTGGTTTCCGTTGGCGTTCCGGCCGTCGGGGCGGCCGGCGTCGTGGTGGGAGCCGGGGCGGCTGCAGGCGCCGCCGCGGGGACTTCCGTCAGCGGGGTCGGCGGCGGCAGATCCGAAGGCGACGTCGCGGACGGAGCCGGCGGGGCCTCGACCGGCGCGGGCGCGGCGGCAGGCGCCTCCATCGTCGGCGTGGGAGACGTCGGGGCGTCCTGCGCGCTCGCCGGCAGCACGGCCGGTCCGGCGGCCACGACGATCGCCGTCACGATGCGTGCGGCAGCACCAAAAAATCCAGGGCGACCTGAAGCAGATCTGTCGAACGTCATCATGTTTGCCGGGCTGCCTGCCGAGTTGCTCGTACCGCATCGCGCCTTGTCATAGGCGTCGGGCCCCATAAACAAAACTATACTAGCTTCGTCAATATTAAGTCTCAATGGGTTCCGCTGTTTGCAGACCTAAAACCTGCGCGACAGTGTCACGCCCGGGCATCGGCGGCCGCGGAGCGCCGCGCCACGTCCGAGCGCGGCGGATGGGTCAGTGTTTTCGCGGAGGGAAGGGCCGGCACGGCGGGAAGCATGGTACCGCCTCCCCGGATCGAACGGGGGACCTCTAGATCCACAATCTAGCGCTCTAACCATCTGAGCTAAGGCGGCGTAATCGGCGTGGGCGGGCGGCATCCCTCGGGGTCGCCTCGCCGGTGCGACAAACCACGAGCTTATAGAAGCCGCGCCCCGCGCCTGCAACCCCGATCAGGGGCGGCGGAAGGGTCATTTTGACCTCCCGCAGGGGCCTCCTCGCGGCGGACCGAGCCGTGGCGCGCTCCGCGCCGGATCTCCCGTTCTCGGCCGGACTCCAGGGCGTTATGCCGTTCCCGTCATCATCAGGGATAGGAACGGACCCGGCCATGATCTAACGTCGGGCCATGACACGCCGACGCCCCGTGCTGTTCGATCCGGACGTTCCCCGGTCCGCACGCGCCGCTCTCGACACGCAGGACGGCGGGGCGGTGCTCGTCGTCGACATTGCGCGGGGACGGATCGCGGCGGCGAACGCGGCCGGCCTCGCGCTCATCGGTCTCGCCGCGACCGACGCCGGCGCGGGCCATCTGGACCGGGCGATGCATCTCGACTCGGCGACACGTCTGGACGCCGCGACTCCCGCGCTCGCGACCTTGCGGGAGGCCGAGGCCGCGGGCGCATCCGAGATCCGCTCTCCTCTCGTGTTCTGGCCGTCCGGCGGCGCCCTCCGGCTCGAGGCGCACATCGCGATCGTGCGCGCGGACGGCAAAGCCTTCGGCGTGGTGACCGCGGATCCCGACGCTGCGGCGGAGGCACTGCAGGTAACGGCGCGCGCACCGCCCGCCGACGATGGCGCGACGCTGCAGGAGATCGCCCGGCGGATCCGCGCGGGGCCGATGGCCGAGGCCGCGCCCCCTCCGCCGGCCCAGGCCTCGAACGACGTCGGTCGCGCCGCGGAGCCCGAGGGCGCCCCCATCGCGTCCGGCGAAGCGCCGGCGGCCCCGATCGCCGTGCTCGCGCACGAAGTGCGCACGCCGCTCAACGCGATCCTGGCGTCGGCGGACATCATGAAGGACGAGCGCTTCGGCCCGCTCGGCGATCCGCGCTACGTGCGGTACGCGGCGGACATTCACGCCGGCGCGCAGCACATTCTCCATCTCGTCGAGCGGCTGCTCGATCCGACGACTGCGCCGGCCGCGCCGGAGGCCGTTTCGCCCGACATGAATTTCGTCGCGCTCGACATCGGAAGCGAGCTCACCGCGCTCGTCTCGCAGCTCGCGCCGCTGGCCGAGCCGGCCGAGCTCGCGCTCGCCCTCGACGTGCCGCCGCACCTGCCGCGCGTCATCGCGGACGCCACGAGCCTGCGCCAGATGGTGCTGAACCTCGCGACGAATGCGCTGAAATTCACGCCGCGCGGCGGGCGCGTGACGATCGGCGCGGCGCATGCGTCCGACGGCACGCTCGCCATCGTCGTGACCGACACGGGGCCGGGGCTCTCGGCCGACGACCTCGCGCGCCTCAAGGACGCGCCGCTGCCGGTGTCGCCCCGGGCCGGAGGGCTGGGGCTTCCCATCGTGCGCGCCCTCGCCGAGGCGAACGGCGCCGAGCTCGTGCTCGACAGCGCGCCGGACCAGGGCACCACGGCCCGCATCGTCTTCGGCCGCGCGCGGGTCGTGCCCGTCTGACCCTTTAGGGTGTGAACTCACTATGGATGGCGCATTGACGCGAGGACTTTCGTGTTGCCGGCAGGAGCACAGGCGCCGCAAACCTCATGGTTTGCAAGCCTGCGCGACATGCTGGAAGCATGCCTTCGGCATGACCCGGCGGCGCGAAAGGACCGCGCCCCTGCGGGGTGGTCCAAAACAAGCCAATGGCGGCGTCAAAGCCCTTGCTCGATGCTTCGGCATCGCGCTGCGCGCTTTTCCTGGCCCTTGGCTTGTTTTGAACCATCAATGCACCATCCATAGTGAGTTCACACCCTAGGCGTCGCGTCGAAATATAACGGATCTGCAAAAAGATAACGCGGCGGCCGAATTGTTGACTTTCTTGACGTACTTAGTGGCCGCTGCTTTATGGGCCGGGCAAACGCTCCCGCGGATGCCCCTCGTCGCATCCCGGCCGGGCCGATACCGGGACCTTGACCCCCGATCATTGGAGACACCGACCCCCATGGCTTACGCAACCCAATTGCGCCGAACGATGGCTGTGCTTTCGGCATCGCTGCTCGGCGCCGCAAGCCCCGCGCTCGTTTCGACCGCCGCTCACGCCGACGAAGTGAACGTCTACTCCTATCGCGAGCCGGGCCTGACCGATCCGATCTTCAAGCGCTTCACCGAAGAGACGGGCATCAAGATCAACGTCATCTATTCGAAGGACGGGCTGATCGAGCGCATGACCGCCGAGGGCGCCAACAGCCCCGCCGATCTCCTGCTCACGCCCGAGTCCGGCCTTCTGATCCAAGCCAAGGCCGCGGGCGTCACGCAGGCCGCACAGTCGAAGGTGCTGGACGACGTCGTTCCGGCCGCGCTGCGCGACAGGGAGAACCACTGGTTCGGGCTCACGCGCCGCGCCCGCGTCGTCTACGCCTCGAAGGAGCGCGTGGCGCAGGATGCGATCACCTACGAGGAGCTCGCCGATCCCAAGTGGAAGGGCAAGATCTGCATCCGCTCCGGGCAGCACACCTACAACATCGCGTTGATCGCCTCGATGATCGCGCACGACGGCGAGGAGAAGGCGGAAGCCTGGCTCACCGGTCTGCGCGACAACCTCGCGCGCAAGCCCGCCGGCGGCGACCGTGAAGGCGTGCGCGACGTGAAGGCCGGGCTCTGCGATCTCGCGATCGGCAACACCTACTACATGGCCGCGATGCTCAAGAACCCCGAGCAGAAGGCGTGGGCCGAGTCGGTCAAGATGCTGTTCCCGAATGCCGAGAGCCGCGGCACGCACGTCAACATCTCGGGCATCGCGCTCGCCGCGCACGCCCCGCATCGCGACCACGCCGTGAAGCTCATGGAATTCCTCGTCTCGGAAGAGGCGCAGGAGATCTATGCGGACGCCAACGGCGAATATCCCGTGATCGCCGCGGCGAGCCCGTCCGACCTCGTCAAGAGCTGGGGCGCGCTCAAGGCGGACCCGATCCCGCTCTCGGACCTGGCCGCGCTCCGCAAGAAGGCCTCCGAGCTCGTCGACAAGATCCGCTTCGATGCGGGTCCCAGCTCGTAACGGGCGCGATCTTCAACGCATGACCCCAAGGGGAGCCGCGCAAGCCGCTCCCCTTCTTTTCCTTCGCAGACGCCCCGCTTGACGCTGCGCCCCGGCCCGGCAATGGTCGCCGCCAATGAGCCTCACGCCTCCCATGCCCGGCCAGCCGAACGCGGCCGGGCGCCATGCTTCTCTCTATGAGAGAGCCGCCGCGCGCATCAGCCGGGCCCGCGCGCCGGGCTGGGCGCTCGTTTCCGCCGTCCTGCTCTCGGTCATCGCGCTGCCGGCCGCGGCCGTGCTCGTGATCGCCGTCACGCCGGCGGACAATGCGTGGCCGCATCTCCTGCGCTCCGTGCTGCCCGCCGCCTTCCAGCAGACGGTGCTGCTCGGCCTCGGCGCCTCCATCGTCACGCTGATCGCCGGCACGGGCGCGGCCTGGACCGTCACGATGTATCGCTTCCCCGGGCGCGAGCTGCTGGACCGCCTGCTCGTGCTGCCGCTCGCGATCCCGACCTACATCGCCGCCTACTGCTATGCGGATCTCCTCGACTACGCGGGGCCGGTTCAAACGGGGCTGCGCGATTTCTTCGGCTGGACGACCGTGCACGACTACTGGTTCCCGAGCATCCGCTCGCTCGGCGGCGCGGTGTTCGTCATGTCGGCGGTGCTCTACCCCTACGTCTATCTCGCCGCGCGGGCGAGCTTCGTGCAGCAATCGGTGTGCGCGCTCGAAGTCGCGCGCACGCTCGGCCGCACCCCGATGGGGACGTTCTGGGCCGTGGCGCTGCCGTTGTCGCGGCCCGCGCTGGCAGCGGGCGTCGCGCTCGTGATCATGGAGACGCTGAACGACCTCGGCGCGGTGCAGCATCTGGGCGTCGAAACGCTCTCGGCGAGCATCTACTCGACGTGGCTGCAGCGGTCGAACCTCGGCGGCGCAGCGCAGATCGCGAGTGTCATTCTGGGACTCATCGTGCTTCTTCTCGCGGCGGAGCGCTTCGCGCGGGGCGGGGCAAAGGTGCATCATACGACCGGGCGCTATCGCGCCATTCCGTTCCAGGACCTCACCGGCTGGCGGGGCTACGCGACGGCGTTCCTCTGCGCGCTGCCGTTCGTCGCCGGGTTCGGCGTGCCGTTCCTTCTGCTGGCGACGTTCGCGATGAGCCACATCTCCGTGGCGTTCGAGGGCGGCTTCCTCAAGGCCGCGGGCAACAGCGTGCTGCTGGCCGCCACGGCCGCCGCGATCGCGACGGCGCTGGCGCTCATTCTCTCCTATGCGCCGCGCGTCGGGCCATCGCGGCTCACGCGGCTGGCCCAGCGTGCGGCCGGGTTCGGCTATGCTCTGCCGGGAACCGTGCTCGCGATCGGCGTCCTGATCCCGCTCGCCGCCTTCGACAACGCGATCGACGGCTTCGCGCGCAGCGTCTTCGGATTTTCGACGGGGCTGATCCTGTCCGGCTCGATCGCCGCGCTCGTCTATGCCTACGTCATCCGTTTCCTCGCGGTCGCGCTCGGCGGCATCGAGGCGGGGCTCGAGCGGATCTCGCCCAACCTCGATGCGGCGGCGCGCGCGCTCGGGGAGACAGCGTCGTCGGCGCTGTGGCGGGTGCATCTGCCGCTGCTCACGCCGGCGCTCGGGGTTGCGGCGCTGCTCGTGTTCGTCGACGCGCTGAAGGAGCTGCCGGCCACGCTATTGCTGCGGCCGTTCAACTTCGAGACGCTCGCGACGCACGTCTATGCGTTCGCGGCGCTGGAGCAGGTGGAGAGCGGCGCGCTCGGCGCGCTCACGATCGTGCTCGCGGGCCTCGTGCCGCTCGTGCTGCTGCACCGGGCCATCGCCGGGGGACGTGCGGGCGGCCAAAACGAATAGAGCGTGTGATCCGATGGAATCGGATCACACGCTCTAGAGTCTTGAGTGGTCGCATTTTCTGACGACGAACCGACGTCCACTTCGTCGGAAAATGCTCTACTGCCCGGCCTCTCGCGAAGCCGGGCGCTCGTGTCTCATAGGGTCCGGCGCTATTGCTTGACGCCTTCCACGTCGAGGATCAGCTCGACTTCCTTGCCCTCGGGGCCGAGGTTGAAGGTGATGCCGTAGTCGGCCAGCGTGAGCTTGGTGGTGCCCGTGAAGCCGACGCGCTCGCCGCCCCAGGGATCGGTGCCGCCGCCCACGTACGAGGCGTCGACGACGACCTCCTTCGTCACGCCGCGGAGCGTGAGGTCGCCGACGATCGTGGCCTTGCCGTCGCCCGACGGCGTCACGGACTTGCTGACGAAGGTGGCCTTCGGGAACTTGTCGACGTCGAGGAAATCCGAATTGCGCAGATGCTTGTCGCGCTCGGCGTGGTTCGAGTTCACGCTCGCCGTATCGATCTCGACGTTGACCTTGGACGCCTCGGGCGCCTTCGCGTCATAGCTGAACGTGCCGCTGAAGCGGTCGAAGCGGCCGGACAGCCAGCTAAAGCCGAGATGCTTGATGCGGAAGTTGACGGCGGCATGCTGACCCTTGGTGTCGATCGCGTAATCGGCGGCCACGGCGGGCGCCGATACGGCGAGGCCCGCGACCAGGGCCAATGCGGCAAGGCGAGACTTCATTCAAAACATCCTTTCTATCTGTGCTGAAAATCAGGAAGCGCGAGGACCGGACCACATCCGCGCAAGCGCGCGGCCGCGGTCGAAAACGTGGTGCTTGACGGCGGCGGCGGCGTGCAGCGTCGCCAGCGCGATGGTCGCGTAGGCGAGAACCGTATGCACGGTGCCGGCCGTGTCTTCCAGGCCCTTGTTCTCGCCGGGCGAGGGGACGGAGAACCATCCGAAGACGTCGATGGGGCGGCCGTCGGCCGTGGAGATCAGGTAGCCGCTCACCATCAGCGCGAGGAGCAGCGGATAGAAGCCCCAGTGCACGATGCGCGCGGCCGTGCGCTCCCACGGGGCGAGGTCGTCATCGGACGGGCGCACGCTGGCGAGGCGCCAGCCGAAGCGCAGAGCCAACGCCACGATGAGCAGGATGCCGAGCGACTTATGGAAATCCGGCGCCGAATGATAGTAGGGGCTGTAGTAATCGAGCTCGACCATCCAGACGCCGAGCGCGAACATGCCGATGATGGCTAACGCCATCAGCCAGTGGAAGAGACGGCTTACGGCGCCGTAGCCGTCGGACGTATCCCGCATAGACATCAAAAAAGAACTCCCTCGCGCGACGCCCCCCGAGATCCATCGGGCGGCCAAAATCGTACTTAGATTCCGCTTCCGGCTTTTCAATTGCGCAAAGGGGCTTCGGTGGTGAACGGCTGGAAACAGTGCGATCCGCCATCGCGCGCCTCTCGGCGCGTCAAAGCCCGAAAAAGACTACGGCCGCCAAGCCCAAAAAGCTTGGCGGCCGTATCCAGATTTCACCCGATCTACGCCTTAGAAACCGAAGTACAGGCGGACGCCCGGACGACGGTAATAGCGATAGGGACGGTAGTAGTAAGGAGAGTATCCCCCGTAGTAATACGGAGAGTAGTGGCGATGGCGATGCCACCGGTGACGATGGAAGCGGTGATGGCGATGCCATCCGCGATGACCTCTCCAACGCTTCCGCACGTCATGGACATTGCTTTCCACACCGGCTCCTGCCGACTTGGCAATGCCGGCGCTTCCGGCGGTCATGGCCTGCGCGGGAGCGTTGGCGGAAAACAGAACCGCACCGACCCCTAGCAATGCCACGGCAATCAGGCTTCGCATGGCTTTCTTCCTTTCTGCTTTGTTCCCGGCAATGTTGTTGTTGCGGCGACTAAGACCAGCAGATTGCGCTTGCAATTTGACGGCCTTCCATCGTCCGCGTACGGCTCGTCCGGCCATTTCACTCGATGCGGCCAGCTCAATTGCACCCAAGTTGAAAATGTGCAAATCAGCCAGCGATACAGTCTTCGTGCTTTCGCAACTCGGCGTGACAGCCATTGTTCCGTGCTGGCTCGCCTTCGTTGCCCGACAATCGGCTTCCTACTCTTATGTAGAGCACAGACTGGCGAGTTCAAATCTCGATCACGCGCATTTGCTCTTCTGGACTCGCCTGTGACGCCGCATTCTCATCCTTCGACTGAGCATCTCGGCTACTTGCCGCACGTGGACGGACTGCGTGCGCTCGCCGTCGCGCTCGTCGTGATCTTCCATGCGTGGCCGCACGCGCTGCCCGGCGGCTATGTCGGCGTCGACGTCTTCTTCGTCATCTCGGGCTTCATCATCACGCGCCAGATCGCGGAGGAGATGGCGACCGGCCAGTTCTCCTACGCGGCCTTCCTCGGACGGCGCATCCGGCGCCTCATCCCGGCAGCGTTCGTCTGCTGCGCCCTGGTAACCGCCGCGGCGTACGTGTTCCTGATGCCCGACGCGCTCGAAACCTTCAGCCGGAGCCTCGCGGCCGTCTGGGGCATGATCGCGAACTTCTACTTCTATTCGAACACGGGCTACTTCGACGCGCCCGCCGCGCAGGCGCCGCTGCTGCATATGTGGTCGCTGGCGGTCGAGGATCAGTTCTATCTGACGTGGCCG
Organism: uncultured Hyphomicrobium sp.; assembly: GCA_964386545.1. GTDB lineage: Bacteria > Pseudomonadota > Alphaproteobacteria > Rhizobiales > Hyphomicrobiaceae > Hyphomicrobium_C. The sequence goes on along the minus strand of CAYLSI010000018.1, from coordinate 3,234 downwards.
CTGCTCCTGCTCGTTCTCTTCAAGCGCCACTGGAGCCGCGGCCAGATGCTCGCGGCGCTGGCCGTGCTGGGCGGGCTCTCGCTCGCGCATTCGCAGCATGCTGCCGCCACGGCGCCGGAGATGGCGTTCTACCTGCCGCTCTCGCGCAGCTTCGAGCTTCTGGCCGGCTGCGCGCTGGCGCTCGCCATGCGCGGGCGGACGGCGCCGCTCCCCGGCCGCGCGCTGCTCGATACGGCCGGCCTCGTGCTCGTCGTCGGATCGGCCGTGCTGCTCACCGCGTCGACGCCGTTCCCCGGCCTCGCCGCCGTGCCGGTCATCGCGGGGTCGGTGCTGCTGATCGCCGCCGGGCTCGGCGGGCCGACGCCCGTCTCGCGCGCGCTTTCGCTTCGTCCCGTGCTCATCGTCGGCAAGATGAGCTATTCGATCTACCTCTATCATTGGCCGGTGCTGGCGTTCGCGACCTACGCGCTCGGGCGCGCACCGGATGCGGGGGAGGCCGCCCTCCTCGTTGCGCTCGCGCTCGGGCTCGCGGCGCTGTCGTGGACGCTGGTCGAGCAGAAGCTCACGCGCGCGCTCGGTCTTTATTCATTGCCGCCGATCTCGCTGATGGCGCGGACACTCGGCGCGGCCTCGCTGTTCGCGAGCGTCGCGCTCGTCAACTTCGCGGGCGACGGCTGGCCGCAGCGTCTCGATGCGCCCGCCGCGGAGGTCTACCGGGCGGCCTCGTCGGCCAACCCCATGCGCAAGGTCTGCGACGGCTACGACCTCGCGTTCGAGCATCACCGCCGCTGCACGTTCGGCGCGCCGCTCGCGGAGGACGGCTACGAGATCGCGATCTTCGGCGATTCCAACGCCGACCATTTCGTGCCGATGCTCGCTACCCTCGCCCAGCAGGCGGGGCTCTCCGGCCGCCAGATCACGCAGAGCACCTGCGCCGCCCTGGTCGGCGCAGGGCGGCGCGCCAGAAACGCGCGCGATGAGGCGACCTGCCTCGCCTACCAGAAGACGATGCTCGAATTCGTCGCGCGCAATCCGAACCTCAAGGTCGCCGTGCTCTCGGCCGCATGGGGCGGCTACGGGACGGCAACGTCCAACGCGCTTTTTCCGGGCGGGGCCGGCCAGACGCTTCCGTTCGCCGATTTCGCACGCTCGACCGTCGACTTCTTCCGCAAGCGCGGGGTCAAGGTGCTGATCATCGGCCAGGCGCCGCATTTCGACACGTTCTCGCTCAACTGCTTCGCCAATGCGGCGCGTCACGGAACGGAACGGACGGACTGCACGCTGTCGCGCGCGGCCGTCGAAGCGGCGGTGGGTCCGTCCCAGCAGGCATTCCGCGCGATCGCGGCCGCCGATGCCGGCGTCACGTTTCTCGACATGCTCGATCTGCTCTGCGATGCGGAGCGGTGCAGCGCGTTCAAAGACGGCGTGTTCCTCTATCGCGATCCGGGGCATCTCAACGGCATCGGCTCGACGCATCTGGCCCGCTACGCCAAGCTGCCGCATTTCCTGCCGTAAGCGCGCCTTTTGCCCCGGATGGCCGGGTGTCGATGCGAAGCATCGCTCCGCGATGACCCCGGCCATGGCGGAACGCCGTCAAGCCGCGCCCCAAAACGCAGGCCCACTCGAGACAACGCACGGCAGATACCGCACGGCCTTCCGTGAGGGCGTGTCAGGCGGGCGAGGCCACCTCAGCGATTTCGGCCCGGCGCGCGGCCCTGCGGGGCTTCCTCAGCTCCACGATCAGATTGTCGTCGAACAGCGAGTACCAGTTCATCCAGCGGAACTCGTAGCCGATGCTGGTCGCCAGCGCCTTGAGGGACGCCGGCGTGAAGTAGTTCACGTGATCGGGGAAGCGGAAGCCGCACCACTCCGAGCCCATGATGAAGCGGTTGGCGGAGTTGTAGTTGGGCGAGCGCAGCAGGATGGTGCCGCCGGGCTTCAGCCGCTTGAACGCGCGCTCGAGGATCAGGCGCGGCTGGGCCTCGTGCTCCAGGTAGCTGCGCATCAGGATGCTGTCGAAGAAGTTCTCGTCGAAGCGCTCGATGCCGGTGGTGGCGGGCTCATGATAGACGGCGCCGCCGCGCGCCTCGAAGATCGGGCGCGCCTTCTGGCTCAAGCCCTCGCTGATCTCGATGCCGTAGGGTGTCGGCCCGTCGGGGATCCGCGTCGAGCCTCCGCAGCCGATTTCCAGCACACGCCCGCCCGCGCCGACCGCGCGCTGGTGGCGCGCCCTGTCGATGACCTTGCCGAGCTTCAGGCGGAACCGCGTCAGCGCATCGAAGCGCGCGAGCTTGTTCGTCTTCTTGCGCCGCTCCTTCTCCTCGGCGTGCTGCTTCTCCCACGCGTAGGTGACGGAGAGGTCCTCGTAGTCCGGCACCGTGCCGAGGAAGACGAAGCCGCAATGGTTGCAGGAGACGACCGGCCAGGGGCTGCGCGTGTATTTCGGAACGATCGTCGTGCCAGACTTCTGGCAGACCTCGCAGGTGTTGCGCTCGTGGGATTTGGCTTCGGCCATGAGTGTCCTCGCTAGAGTGCTTCCGGAAAAGCGGGAACCGGTTTTCCGAAAAGAAGCACGACAAAACAAAGATCTAGGGTCTTTCAGCGATTCCACGAAAAGCGGAAAGACCCTAGGGGCCTATGACGGGGCGCGCACGCGGCTCGCTATTGCTACCGGGCCGCTTCGCCCGGAGCAAGATATGGCAACGCCAAGCCCACCGCTCACGGCAGACTTGGCGTCCAGTGCATTCGCGCACGCTCCTCAGAGCGGGATATTGTCGTGCTTCTTCCAGGGGTTCTCGAGGGTCTTGTTGCGCAGCATATTGAGCGCGCGGCAGATGCGCCGGCGCGTGCCATGCGGCAGGATCACCTCGTCGATGTAGCCGCGCTCGGCGGCCACGAACGGATTGGCGAAGCGCTTCTGGTACTCGTCGATGCGGGCTTGGATCTTGGCGGGATCGGAAAGCTCGGCGCGATAGAGAATCTCGGCTGCGCCCTTGGCGCCCATCACCGCGATCTCGGCCGAGGGCCAGGCATAGTTGACGTCGCCGCGAATGTGCTTCGAGCTCATGACGTCATAGGCGCCGCCGTAGGCCTTGCGCGTGATCAGCGTCACCTTCGGCACGGTGGCCTCGGCGTAGGCGAACAGCAGCTTCGCGCCGTGCTTGATCAGACCGCCGTATTCCTGCGCGGTGCCCGGCAGGAAGCCCGGCACGTCGACGAAGGTCACGATCGGAA
>CAYLSI010000017.1:0-66504 GCA_964386545.1 uncultured Hyphomicrobium sp. | reverse complement strand
TGGCTCCACCAGCTCGCGACCGAGATCGTCGCCAAGACAGCCAACAAGGCATCCCATAAGCCATGCGCGTCGGCCTCGGGCGCCCAGCCCTTACGGCCGCGCCGCTTGAGCGACGTGCTGCCGGAAGTGCACTGAGCGGGCCATTGCGAGCGCGACGGCTCGCCATTCTGAAGCGTCTCGACAGACTAAAAATGAGCCGAGCGCGTGTTCCGGATTGAGACAGAAAGGCTCGTAAAATTTGAGGCAACTTTTCCGGCTTCACCTAAGCCGACCTCAATCGCGGCCCTGTACAAAGGGGAAGCTCCCGCAAAAAGCGGTGAGTCAAAAAAGTAGCGTCAGGGTCAGGGTCGTTTCGAACATGTTGCAGAAGCCGAATTTGAGCATACTCCGTCAGCGCCGCGACAACATCCGCGAATGGCTGGACGAGGAAGCCCCGTACACCGATGTCGATCAGCGCCACCTCGACGCGCATACGCCGGAGCGCGCCTATTGGCATCACGGCTATCAGGCCGCGCTGAACGACATCATGACTATGCTCGCCCTTGAAGGCGGAAAAAGCGGCACCTCGGACATTCCCAACTAGTGCCGGCCGGCCGGTCGGGATGCATGCGGTTTCCCGGCGGCTGGAAGTCGTGGAACAGCTCGCATTCCGCATGGAATGCGGCTTCCGTCGACGGCGAGCAGCGGAACTTGAAGAGGTTGCCGGAGCCGATCATCTGCAGAAGCTTGTCGCGCACGTCGGTATCGGCGCGCCCGACATAGTCCACGTAGAAGCGGCCGTCCGGACCCTTGTGGCCCAGCACGAAAGCGCCGGGGGCCACCCGCGGAATGGCGTTCGTGATTTCGTCGTAAGCGAGCCGATACGGCCCGAGAAGTCCTGTGCTTGTCATCGTTCTTGCCGTAGTTCGACCAGACGGAAAAGGAACAACACTCATACCGAACTCACGCGAACTGACTGCGGCCACTCAAGAAACAGGAGCGGTTTCCGACGCGCTCCTGGGACTAAACGTATAGCCCATCCGCCCCGTGGCGGGCCATAGATCCGCGCTCGTTACCGTTTCCGGACGCGCGGTCCTGGCCCTGCTGCCCCGATCGTCCGGACGCGCCCTGCCCCGAGGATCCGGCGCTGTCCTGGCCCGAGGACTGTGCGGAGCTGCCCTGCCCACCGGCCTGCGAGCCCGAGTAGCCAGCATCGAAGCTGCCCGAAAGAATGCCGGTGAGCCGGCCCGTATCGCCCTGCACGGACGAGGTGATGCCGTCGACAGTGTAGCCCGCAGCCCGCAGCGATCCCGCCAGCGCCTCGCGATCCCGCTCGATGGCCTCCAGCGTGTCGGCGCGCTGCGCTTCGAGATGCAGCGTCACGGCGTTGTCCTTGAGCGCGATGCGCACCGTCACCGCGCCGAGGCTCGCCGGCTTGAGCTCGATCTGAAGAACGCGGACGGCCCCGTTCGTCGAGATCTCCTCGCCCTCGACCGGGATCTCTGACTGCACGGCCGAGGAGATCTGATCGGCCGGCGTCTCGTACGCGGCTTCCGCGAGCGCGTCGTCGGCACCTGTCTGGGCTGTGCGCGCAGTCTGCAGCGACAGGGCGAACGTGCCCGACGCCGTTCCGTTGCCCTCGCCCGGATCGCGCGGCGAAGCCGGCTGGCCATCCGCGCTGGCCTGCTGCCCGAACTCGCGATGCGCCGGCCGCTCGTAAGACAGCGTCCGGCTCGTCAGCGACGCATCCGGTCCGGCATCCTCGACGGCCGGATCGGTCGCCGTATCGTTCGTGCTCCGTTGCAGATCGCGGGCAAGCTGCGCCGCCTGGGTCTCGACCTGCTGCGCGGTCTCGGCGCTCGCCGGCGACGCCGCCGGATCGCCCGACAGCAACGGAGAGGTCCGTACCACGGCAAGGTGGGTCTCGCGCCGCACCACCTTGAGCGTGACGTCCTCGCTGATCTCGGCCGACGGGGTTTCGACAGGCGTCGTGACGTCGTCGGCGCTGTCAGGACTGAGCGCTTTCAAGAGCTGGCTCGCATCGATCGGCTCGCTGTCCGCAGTCTCCGTCTCGGCGCCCGGCATGGCCAAGGTCTCGGCAAGGTTCGGCGTCACGGTCTCGCCCGTGGCGTTGGCCGCTGGTGCTTGAGCCCGGGCCTGGGCCGCTTCGAGCGCCGCAAGCGCCAGGCTCGCCGACGGAATGACGCCACCCGTCGCCTCCGCGATCTTGCTCAGGATCGCGTCCTTCTGCTCGTCCGTCAGCGGCTTGTCGTCGAGTGCCCGCGGCGATGCGCCACCGCTCGTCATTCCGTCGAGCGCGGCGAGAAACGCCATCTCCAGCGCATTCCCGAACGACTCGTCGCCGTCCTCGAACGCGGCAGCGTCGGACGTTTCCGACTTGGCCGGAGCCGTTGGCAGGCCCCGCATCAATGCCTGCGCAGTCGTCACTGGGCAGTTCCTCCCAAAAGTGAATCCACCTGAGACAGCATGGTCTGCGCGCGCGTGACGGCCTCGGGCAACGGCTCGCTCGAAGCGACCGCCGCAGGCTCGGAAGGCAGCCGTCCTACCGCCTTCGCGACGTCGAGCGCGGATCGGTGGATCTCGCGATCGGACATCCCGAGCTTCGGAATGTCCACCGATTGCAGCAGAGCAAGCCCCTTGTCGAAGTCGTCGGAGACGACCATCGCCGCGCCCTCGTAGAGGGTCGCGCGCACATGCCCCCGGCTTCCCTCCGGCACGAGCGCACGCGCGCGATTGGCCGCAAACTTGGCGATGTCGATGTTGCCGCCCTTGAGCGACTCTTCCGCCATCGCGAGATAGAGGCCCGCCCGCTCCGCGACCGGAACCCGCGTCAGCTCGGTCTCCGTGCGCGAGATCCATTCCGACGCGCGCTTGAAATTCTTCCGCGCGACGCCCGCGAAGAACTGCTGGCGGAAATTCCTGGCAAACAGCGAGCGCGGGAACCGGCGCGCATACTGCGACGCCAGCGTATCGAATTTTTCGAGGTTTCCGTCGCGCGCGATGATCATGATCTCCTGGCGCAGCGCCGCTTCCTCCACGAGCGTTCCGGGCGAAAGCAGACGCGCATTGCCGAAGTACGGCAGCGCCCGCGCCAGATCCTTCTTGGCCGTAAGCGTGCCTTGGATGAGCGCCACCATGCCGGCCAGAGAGGGATCGAGCGTACGCGCGTCCATTTTGTGGATCATGCCGAGCGCATCGATCAGCCGGCCCTCGCCATAGGCCAGCGCGCCGCGCAACAGCCGCCGCTCCACGTGCGGCGTGCCGTGGCGGCCGATCACGAGCTTCAGAACGGCCGGATCGCCGCCGCTGAAGACGAAGAAGATCGCGGCGCGAACGTTGCGGACGTCGTCCCAGACCGTCACGGGCAGCGCGCGCATTTCAGCCCCGAGGTCGCGCATCAGGCCGCGCTGCTCCTCGTGCGCTTCGACGCTGCCGCCGGCGATCCGGTCCTGAACGTTCCGCAGGTTGCGGATCATGATGTACGGCTGCTTGTCCATCGCGACCGCGGGCACGTCGGACCAGATCTTGGCCTCGGCCGGCGTTTCGCCGTCCGCACCCTCCGCCGCGGCGTCGGTCTCCGCGGCCGCCCCGGCCTCGGGAGCGGCATGGACGCCATGCCCATCGCCACCATGGTCGCCGGCAGCCCACCCCGGCGCCGCCAGCAGCAACGCGGCGGCCACAATACCGGCGATCGTGCTGAGCCTCGCCATCACGCCTTCGGCACCCTCAGCAGGATCTCGATGCGGCGGTTCTCCGCGGCGTTGGGATCGGACGGGATTTTCGGCTTGCGGTCCGCAAAGCCCTCGATGCTGTCGAACCGCTTCTCGTCGAGGCCCGCGCGTTGCAGCATGTAGTAGGCCATCTGCGCGCGATCCATCGACAGGCGCCAGTTGTTGTTGCGCTCCGTCCGGAACTTGCGAGCATCCGTGTGCCCGCGCACGACGATCTGGCCCTGACGCTCGGCCAGGACCTTGCCCACCTTCTCCATGACGACCACCAGCTCCGGCCGCGGCTCGGCGGACGCGCTGGCGAACATGCCGAACCGGAAGTCGTCGGTCAGGCTAATGAGGATGCCATCGTCCACACGCTGCACGTCGATCGAGGGCATCTTGTCGGGCGCGAGACTGCGAAGCTGCTTGGCCAGATCGGCTTCGAGCGCTCCGGCCTCCTTGTTGCCCTCGGCCTTGATGTCGGGTCCGGGCTCGGGCGTTTGCTGCTTGGCGGAGAGGTTGGCGTCCGCCGGCACGTCGGCCACGCCGTCGGGATCCGGCACCAGCGGCTTCTCGAGACCCGGCGCCGTCGGATGCGAGCCGAACGTTTCGAGCGTCATCGGCGTCTGCTCGCTCTTCGGCGCTTCCGGAATGGAGCGGTCGGCAAACGGCTCGAACGGATTGGTGTGCGCCTCGCCCGACGCGCTGGCGCTCTCGCTCGCGGTGCCTTTGGACTCGGATTCGTTGGAAGCCTGCAGCGCGAGCCGCGCGAGGACGCCATACGGATCGTTGAACAGCTCCTCCTCGGCCTTCGTCGCGACGCCCTCCTCGAGGTCGCCGTCGCCGCCAGGCTTGGACGCGCCGTGATGGGTTTTCTTGTCGTCGACAGTGCTGACGTTCGCGCCCTGGAGCTTCGGGCCGACCGTTTTGGGCGCCGACTTCTGCTCTTCCTGCTCGTCCTCGATGCCCTTGGTCGTCGGACGCTTGGCGTTGAGCTTGAGCGGATTGAAGTACGTCGCGATCTGCTGAATTTTCTCCTTGTCGGAAACGTTCAGCAGCCACATGACGAGGAAGAACGCCATCATCGCGGTCATGAGATCGGCGAACGCGATCTTCCAGGCGCCGCCGTGATGGCCTTCGTCGCCGTCACCGCCGCGCCGGCGGACGATGACGACCTCGTGCGGAACGCTGCCGTCGCTCATGCGCCGTCTCCCTGGATGGCGCCAGCCCACGCACCGATGCGCGCTTCGAGAATGGTTTCATCGGCCTTGATGGTGACGTTCGGCCCCTCGCCCTCGGCAAAGGTGATCGCCTCGCCGTCGCCCTTGAGGCGCGACTTGATCGCTTCGAGCAGGTCGTAAGGACCGGACACGGAAATCGCGGCGTAATCGCCCTTGGACAGCATGTCGTTGAGCGTGGCCGAGAGCTGCATCATCGCCCGCGTGCGCACCTCCTCGGCCAGAAACGGTCTCAGGATCTGCGCGATCTGCGTGGCCATCCTCTGCTCGAGATCCTCGAGCGAGCGGGTGAGCTGGCTGCCCAGCCGCTGCCCCTCCTCGTCGCACCACTTCTGGCGTTCCGCCTTGAGCTTCTGCTCGGCCTGCGCGGTCTGGCGCGCCAGCGCCGCGTCGGTATCCACCTGCGCCGCGGCCCGGCCTTCGAGGACCCCGCGCGCGTGCGCGTCCGCGATCCGCGCCTCGATGTCGGACGCGCTCGCGAACGAAAGCCCCGCCGGGCCGCGCCGGCCCACATCGCCATCGACGTCGTTGAGATAGAACGCGACCGGCAGCGCGTGCGTCATGCCACGCGCTCCCGCATCCACTGCTTGAGGATCATCGCGGCCTGCTCTTCATCGAGCGCCACCATCTGCTCGAGGCGGCGCTGCGAGAGCCGCATGACATCGTTCGTGATGTCCTCGATCAGGTTCGGCTCACGCTGCTCCTTGATGCCGAGAAGCTCGGCCGCAGCGGCGGAATCCGCGGCGATCTGCGACGTCTCCTCGTCGTTGGACGTCAGCAGCGAGCCGTCGTCCACGGGCACGCCGCCCGCCGCCGTTTCGAGCGCACCGCCCGCGACCTGCGCTTCGCGCTGGTCGAGCAGCACGCGCGTGAGCGGGCGCAGACCGAACGTGACGACGATGAACACGAGACCCAGCACCGTGAGCGCCTTGATCAGGCCCGTCGCGAGCCCGATCAGCGGGCCGGTGAGGCTGGCCGCTTCGAAGCCGTCGCCCATCCGCGAGCCTTCCGCGAACTCGACAGCCACGACGCTGACCTGGTCGCCGCGCTTGGAATCCACGCCCGCGGCCGTGCCGACGAGCTTCTCGACTTCCTTGATCTGCGCCTGGACCGCTTCCGGCGTCGCCGAGACGCCCAGCGTTTCGAGCAGACGCTTGCGGTTGATCACCACGGCGATCGTGAGGTTCTCGATCCGATAGCCCTCGCTCGTGGTGGAGACGACTTTCGAATTGAGCTCGTAGTTGGTGAGGTCCTCGCGCCGTTCGTTGGCGCGTTTCGACACGTCGCCGCCGGCCGCGCTCGCGCCTTGCTCCGGCACGTTCTGCTCGACGCCCACCGGCGACTTGCTGGAGGAATCCTGCTGGCTGCCCGATTCCTTCACGACGCGCAGCGAGCGCTCGACCTTGGAATCGGGATCGAACTTGGTTTCGTTCGTCTGCTGCTTGTCGAGGTTCAGGCTCGCCGCGATGCTGACCTCGAAATTATCGAGGCCGAGATACGGCGTCAGCGTCTTGCGGACGTTGTCGACGAGGTCCTTGCTCACGGTCTTTTCGAGATCGATCTTGCGCGCCGACGCCGCCGAGCTGGAATCCCCGGCGGAGGCGAGCACGGTGCCGTCCGTGTTGAGAACGCTGATGTCGTCGAGCGTCAGGCCGGGCACGGCCGCGGCGACGAGATGGCGGATCGCCTGGGCGGTCGAAGCATCGGCCGCCATTTCCGTGCGGATCACGACAGACGCCGAGGCCGGCTGCCGGCCGCGGCGGAACGAGCCCGTCTCGGGCAGAACGATGTGAACGCGCGCGGCCTTGATGCCGCGCATCGCCTGGATCGTGCGCGCCAGCTCGCCCTCGATGGCGCGCACGCGCGTCACCTCCTGCATGAACGACGTCAGGCCGATGGGGCCGAGCTTGTCGAACAATTCGTAACCGGCGTTCGCGCTGGCGGGCAGGCCCTTCTCGGCGAGCAGCATGCGGGCGCGCGCCGTCTCCTCGCGGCGAACCATGACCTTGGTGCCTTCGGAGTTCACGTCGAAGTCGATGCCGGATTCCTTGAGCGCCGCGCCGATGCGGCTCACGTCCTGCGCGTTGAGCCCCGAATAGAGCGTCTCGTAATCGGTCTTGCTCAGATAGTAGGAGCCGAACCCGACCGCCGCGAATACCGCAACGCCCACCACACCCAGCGCCGCGAGCCGCCGCGTGCCGAGCGCCAGGAGATTGCTCCAGAGTTTTTCTAGTTGTTCGAGCCCGAGCATCCCCGGTCCAACCCTTTGCGCGCTCTAATGGAATGATGCCGATGAGATTCTGGCTGCATAAGCTTGCGCGGGAATTGCGCTCTCGGAAATCGCGCGGAGCGGGAGCCGAAAAAGCGAAGACCACGCCGGGGCGGGGGCGTGGCCTTCTTGGGCGCGGGGTGATGGGCTCCGGGCCCGAAACCGGCTCGGCCGGGGGTTAGCTCTGGAACAGTCTCAGGATCTGCTGCGCCGACTGGTTGGCGATGCCGAGTGCCTGGACGCCGAGCTGCTGGCGAACCTGCAGGGCCTGCAGGCGCGTCGATTCCTCGTTCATCTCCGCGTCGATGAGCTGGCCGATGCCGGTGTCGATCGACTGGATGAGCTTGCTGACGAAGTCCTTCTGCAGGTTGATGCGCGACTTGGCGGCGCCGAGCACGGTGGCCGCGTCCGTCATCGCGCCAAGGGCGTCATCGACGCCCTGGATCATGTCCTCGATGTCCTGCAGGTCGAGGTCCGCATCCGTCAGCGCCGAGATGTCGATGGTCGTGACGCTGTAGGTGGTGGCATTGCCGGTCGTCGTGCGCTCGAAGTCGAGAACGCCCTGGTTGTTTCCCGAGGTGTCGAACAGCATCGTGCCGGTCGGGCCGACGTCGACCTCGATGGTGCCGATCGTGATCGCGCCCGTGCTGTCGCGCGAGAACGAGGACACGACGGTCTTGGTCAGCGGCCCGGTCGAATCGACGTTGAGCCAGTTCTCACCCGAGAACACCGCGGATTCGGCCGTGCTGCGCAGCTCCGTCTGCAGCGCTGCGATTTCGCTCTGGATCTTGGCGCGGTCGAGACCGGGCGCGCGCGCCGCGACCAGCTTCGCCTTGATCTTGCTGACCGCGTCGATGGCGTTGTTCATGGCGGTCACGGTCACGTCGGCCGTGGCGGCGCCGAGACCGAGAGCGTCCTGAACCGTGGACACCGACATGTTGTCGCTGCGCATCGTCGTCGCGATCGACCAGTACGCCGCGTTGTCCGATGCGTCCTTGACCCGGAGACCCGTGGAGATCCTGTTTTGTGTCACCAACATTTCTTTGTTGGTTTGGTTCAGGGTCTGCAGCGCGGTCATGGCCGCGACGTTCGTGTTTAAGCTGCTCATGCCGGAGCCCCATTACCGATTCGTGATTCATTCTTAAATCTGAACCTTGTGTGGGGATTGCGAGCGCGAAAAGCACGAAACGCCGCGCCCCTGGGGAAGGGCGCGGCGTTTGCGTGAAGAGGCGGTAGGCCGGAAACGTCTTACTGGAAGAGCCGCAGGATCTGCTGGGCCGACTGGTTGGCGAGGCTGAGAGCCTGCACGCCGAGCTGCGAGCGAACCTGGAGAGCCTGCAGACGCGTGCTTTCCTCGTTCATGTCGGCGTCGACGAGCTGGCCGATGCCCGTGTCGATGGCATCCATCAGGCTCTTGGCGAAGTCGTTCTGCGTATCGATACGGCTCTTGACCGCGCCGAGGCCCGTGGCCGAGTTGGTCATCGAAGTGATGGCCGCGTCGACGCCCGAGATCATGTCCTCGAGGTCTTCGAGATCCGCCGCGTCGTTCGTCAGCGCGCTGATGTTGAGCGTCAGCACGGTGTAGTCCGGGCCGTTCGTGACCGAGCGCGTCTGGTCGAGGATGCCGGCGCCGTTGCCGCTGGTGTCGACCAGCATCGAGCCCGTGGCGCTGATGTCCACCTCGATCGTGCCGATCGTGATGTTGCCGGCGCCGTCGCGCGAGAAGGCCGAGACGAGCGTGCGCTCGACCGTGCCGGTGCTGTCGACCGCGAGCCAGTTCTGGCCCGAGAAGGTCGACGTATCGACCACGCTCGAGAGCGATTCCTGAAGCTGCGAGATTTCCGACTGGATCTTGGCGCGGTCGACGCCGGGCTGGCGGGCGGCCACGAGCTTGGCTTTGATGTCGCTTGCGATCTTGATCGCGCCTTCCATGCCCTGGACGGCGACGTCGACCGTCGCGGCGCCGAGCCCGAGTGCGTCGGCAACCGTAGAAAGAGACTGACGGTCCGACCGCATGGTCGTTGCGATCGACCAGTAGGCTGCGTTGTCAGACGCATCTGCAACGCGAAGACCCGTGGCGATGCGGTTCTGCACCGTGAGGGTCTCTTTGTTGGTCTGGTTCAAAGACTGCAGCGCGGTCATCGCTGCAATGTTTGTCAGTAGGCTCGCCATCGTGTGTTCCTTTTCCGACTCTGTCCCGCTCCCCAAGTCGGGCTATCTCGGAAGAAAATAAGGGCGTGTGCTTACTGAACCGTTAAGCGGTGCTTCAATAACGGCGCAAATGTACCGATTTGGATCAGTCCGGAGCGCCGCCGGAGGCCCCCGCACCTCCCGAGGGTGACCCATGTGCCACGGACAAAGATCTGACACTCAAGGCGAAAAATACCGGACGCTGTAACGGATAAAACGGAAGGCGCGCGCTGAAGGCGACCCCCCAAAATGTTCAAGGGCCGCGCAGAAGCGCGGCCCTTGTCATGCCGTCCATTGGGGAGAAGGCGGCCGGAAATTAGCGGAAGAGCGACAAAATCGACTGCGCCGACTGGTTGGCGAGCGACAGCGCCTGGACGCCGAGCTGCTGGCGGACCTGAAGGGCCTGCAGACGCGTCGACTCTTCGTTCATGTTGGCGTCGACGAGGGCGCCGATGCCCGTGTCGATGGCGCTCATGAGCGAGTCCGCGAAGTCCTTCTGAAGGTTGATGCGCGTCTTGACCGCGCCGAGGCGCGTGCCGGCATCCGTCATCGACGTGATGGCGGCGTCGACGCCCGAGATCATGTCCTCGAGGTCTTCGAGGTCGGCGGCCGAATCCGTCAACGCGCTGATGTCGAGCGTCAGAACCGTGTAGTCTGCGCCGTTCGTCACCGAGCGGTCCTTATCGAGAACGCCGGCGCCGTTGCCGCTCGTGTCGATCAGCATCGAGCCGCTCGCGCCGGTGTCGACGGTGATGGTGCCGATGGAGATGTCGCCGCTGCTGTCACGCGAGAACGACGAGACGAGCGTGCGGCTCGTGGTGCCGCTGCTGTCGCCCTGGAGCCAGTTCTCGCCCGAGAACGTTGCGCCGGCGACGACGTCCTGCAACGAGGACTGGAGCTGTTCGATTTCAGCCTGGATCTTCGAGCGATCGACGCCCGGCTGGCGCGCAGCGACCAGCTTGTCCTTGATCTTGCTGGCGACCGAGATCGCGCTTTCGACACCCTTCGAGGCGATGTCGACGGTGGCCGAGCCGAGGCCGAGTGCATCGGCGACGGTGGAAAGAGCCTGGCGATCCGAGCGCATGGTGGTGGCGATCGACCAATAGGCGGCATTGTCGGAGGCATTGGCGACGCGCAGGCCGGTCGAGATCCGGTTCTGGGTCTGGAGCATGTCGGCGTTCGTGGAACGAAGCGACTGCAACGCGGTCATCGCCGCGATGTTCGTATTGAGACTACTCATTGTACACCTTTACGCTACGCAACACGGGCCGTTACTCGGCCCTTTTTACACTGCGGCATCGCGCCAAGGGTCTGTCCCCCGAACCCAGTCTGCCACGGTCTTAGCTATAGCTCGGATGTATTGACCCACGGTTAATGCGCTCTTGCGGGAAAGGGGCGAATAAGAGCCAAGTGCTATGGAAATGAGCGCACGAGCCCGCCGATCAACAGATTCCACCCGTCGATCAGAACGAAAAACAGCACCTTGAAGGGAAGGCTCATGACGGTGGGCGGCAACATCATCATGCCCATCGACATCGTGAGCGTGGCGACGATGAGGTCGATGACGAGGAATGGAAGGACGACGAGGAAGCCCATCTCGAACCCGCGTCGAAGCTCCGAGATCATGAACGCGGGAATGAGGACCCTGAGCTCCACCTCCTGATCCGCCGCCCGCGGCCCGAACCGCTCCTGCGCCAGATCCTCGAACAGCTCGAGATCCTTCGGCCGCACGTTGGCGCGCATGAACTCGCGCAGCGGCTGCGTGATCTGGACGTAGGCTTCCTCCTCGCTGATCTTGTTCTCCGCAAACGGTTTGAGCCCGTTCTGCCAGGCCCGGTCGAAGGTCGGCGCCATGACGTAGAAGGTCATGAAGAGCGCGAGACTCACCAGGATCATGTTGGCCGGCGTCGTCTGCAGGCCGAGCCCGGCGCGCAGAAGGCTGAACACGATGACGAACCGCGTGAAGCACGTCACCATCATCAGGAGCCCGGGCGCGATGGAGAGCATGGTCACGATCAGGATGATCTGAACCATGCGCCCGCTCACGGTCTGCTCGCCGGCCGGCAGAAGCCCCTCGAAATTGAACCCCTGCGCCATCGCGGCGCCCGAGGAGAGGACGAGGACGACGAGAGCGAGGGCCGCGAGCCGCCTCATTCGATCACCACGCCATGGATGATGACGTCCTTGATGATCTGCTGGTCGCGAATGGCGGCGCGGTCGACGAGGTCGTCGCGCAAATTCTGGAACCCGCTCGCCCCCTCGAACTGGCTCAGCGTCGTCGTTCGGAGATAGGCGACGAAATCCTCGGCGAGCCGCGCGGCCAGGACCTCGATGCCGACGATCTCCCCGTCGACCAGGATCGACGCTTCGACGCGGATCCACGCATCCTTGGGCTCGGCCAGATTAGCGACGACGGGAACCAGCGGCACGAGCTTCGCCGTCGGCGAGACCACGGGCGCCGGCTTGGCGGCCGCCGGCTTCGCCGTCTCGGCCTCGGGCACTGGCTGAACCTTGGCGCTGCTGCTTTTCAGATGACTGTCGAGAAAGAAGCCGAAGCCCGCACCCACGGCCACGGCGATGAGCGTTGCGAGGAGAAAGCCGATCAGGCCTCCTCCTCCCCCCTTCGAAACCGCTTCGGCAGTCTTCTTGGCCACAGGCCTGCTCCCTAGAAAGGTGTCAGCAGGTCGAACAATTGCTGGCCAACGGCGGGCTGCTGCACCTCGGTGATACGGCCACGTCCGCCGTACGAGATGCGGGCTTCCGCGATCTTGTCATAGCTGATCGAGTTGTCGGTCGAAATATCGCGCGGACGGACGATGCCGGCGACGCTGAGCTCGCGCACCTCGAAGTTCACGCGCACCTCCTGGCTGCCGCTGACGATGAGGTTGCCGTTGGGCAGCACGCCCGTCACGACCGCCGCGACCAGGAGCTCGATCTTCTCCGACCGGTTGATGCCGCCTTTGCTGTCCGTCGACGTCTCGGCCTCGGCTTCAAGATCGACCGACAGGTCACCGCTGGACGCCAGGCCCGCCGAGTTCGCGAGATCGTAGGCGAGCTTCGGCTTGAGCTTCGTCGTGGCGTCGCGCGACCGCTTGGAGTTGTTGTCCATCGTCGCCTTGTCTTTGATCGAGATCTTGACCGTGACGACGTCGCCGATCCTGCGCGCGCGCGGATCGCGGAACAGATCCGCCGATCCATCCTGCCAGATCGAGTTTCCAGGCCGATAGGTCGGCTGCGTGATGGGCTCGGCCGGAAGCGGCACGCGATCGGCCAGCAATCCGGAGCCGACGGCGCTCAGCGTCGGCGGACGGCCGATCTCGAGCGGGCTGCTCGCGCACCCGCCCATCGCCAGCGCGAGCACGCCGAGCACGAGAAGAGCGACGTTGCCGATGGAGAAACGAGCGCTCGGGCGAGGCATCATGTCCGCGGCTCCTCCTGCACGGCCGGCGGCGTTGCCGCCTCCTGTCCGTCTGCGGTCTGGGGTGCGGCGGCCTGCGCAGGCGCCTGCCGTTTCGGCCCCGGAACCTTGGCCGCGCCCGAAATGATCGTCGCGATCTTCGCGGCGCGCTCCGGATCCATCTCGCCCATGATTGCGCTTGCCACTTTGGTCTCGAGCTTGGTCATGACGGCCGCCGCGACGTTTTCGTCGATGGTCGCGAGTTGCACAGCCGCCGCATCGGGTCTCATGCGTGAATAGAACCCCACCAGCTTTTCGTGAGCCTTACGTGAGAACGCATCGCGGCGTTCGAGCCACGCCTTGTATTCTTCCGTCTTGACGTGAAGACGCTGGATCCGCTTGTCGAGCTCGGCTTCCATGTCCTTGATCTGCTTCGTCTGCCACGCGAAGCGTGCGTCCGCGGCGGAGTCGGTCGTGTTGAAGCAGTATTGCTGGGCCGCCGTCGCATTCGGCGGCAGTGCATCGAGCGGGCCAGGTTTTTTGAAGAACGATCCGTCCTGGGCCGGTGCATCGCCGCCCGCCGCAGCCGGCGCGCCGGACGCATCGGGCTGGGCCGGCGGCGTGTCCGCGATGTCGAGCGGCGCGATCTCCGCATCCTCGCCGTCCGCGATGGCCTCCATCGGCGCAAGCGGGCGCACCGGGCTCATCGGGTCCGCGGCGGGCGTGCGCGCCGGAGCCGGCAGCGGCCGCGGTGCCTTGGGAATCGCACCTGTCACGATCGGCGACCAGACGCCCTGCGGCAAAACCTTGGGAACGATGCGGGGCCGCTCCTGCTCCGACGGGAAAAAGCGCGGATCGACCGTCACGCTCGTATGCGGGACCGGCGCGTCCAGCGGCGTCGCCAGCGTGCCGCCCGGAGACGTCACGACGATGGGCGACCACGCGTCCTGCGCCGTCGCGCGGGCGGCGAAAACGCCGAAGCCCACGAGCATGCACAAGAACGCGATTGCGGCCGGCATCCGAGGGATGACCGGCCGGGCCCGCTTCGTCGCACTCGGACGTGGGCGGGATGCCGTCATTGCACCACGAGCTCCGCCTGAAGCGCCCCGGATGTCTTGATCGCCTGCAGGATGGCGATGATGCCTGTCGGCTTGAGGCCCATCATGTTGAGACCGCGGACCAGCGTCTCCAGGTTGGTGCCGCCCATGATGGCGAGGTTCGCGCCCTCCTGATTGACGGACACGAAGCTCTCCGGAACGACCACCGTTTCGCCGTCCGAGAACGGCTCCGGTTGCGACACCTGCGCGCTCTCCGTGATGCGTACGGTCAGGCTGCCGTGAGACACCGCGACCGTCGCGATCTGCACGTCGCGCCCGATGACCACGGTTCCCGTTCTCTCGTCGATCACGACGCGCGCGGGGCCGTCCGCCTCGGTATAGAGATCGCCCACCTCGGCCAGGAAGCGCGCCGCGCTGATGTTGCGCGGGCGCTCCAGCGAAACCGTCCGCAGGTCCTGCTCGCGCGCGACGCGGCGGCCGTACTTCTGCGACGTATAGGCGTTGATCGTGTCGGTCACGCGCACCGCGGTCGAGAAATCCGGGTTGCGCAGCTCGAGAACGAGCACGCCCTCGTCGTCCAGCGAGCCCGCCACCTCGCGCTCGACGAGCGCGCCGTTGGGAATGCGCCCCGTGGTCGGGATGTTCTGCGTGACGGATTCCGCATTGCCCTGCACGCCGAAGCCGCTGACCGCGATCGGGCCTTGCGCGACGGCGTAGATCGCGGCATCCGCGCCCGAAAGCGGCGTCATGACGAGCGAGCCGCCCGCGAGCGACGTCGCATCGCCGAGCGAGGACACGGTGACGTCGATCCGCGCGCCGGGGCCTGCATAGGCCGGCAGGTCCGCCGTCACCAGGACCGCCGCGATGTTGCGCGTACGCGAGTTCGCGTTGCGGATGTTGACGCCCATCTGATCGAGCATCGACTGCAGCGATTGCGCGGTGAACGGCGAATTGCGCAGGCTGTCGCCGGTTCCGTTGAGGCCGACCACGAGGCCGTAGCCCACGAGCTGGTTCGCGCGCACGCCCTGCACGGCCGTGATGTCCTTGATGCGCGTCATGCCGCCTTTGGCCTGGGCGGCACCGATGCCGGCGAGGAGCGCGATGAGGACGATCCAGATGCGCATCATGGCGTCCCCACGCGCACGGTCCCGTCCGCATGCACGATGCCGCGGATGGTGGTGCCGTTCTCGACGTTGCGCAGGCTGACGACCTCGCCCACGGCGCCGGACTGCAGCGGCATGGCGGTTGCCGAAATGACGAGCCCGCCGGACTGGAAGATGACCACGGCCGGCTGGCCCTGCTTGATGGCGTAAGGCTCCCGCAGCCCCGTCACGGCGACGGGCTGATTGGGCAGCAGCGTCTGGCGCGCGACCTTGCCGACGAGAAGCTCGCGATGCGCGATGAACGCCGGGCTGTCGAAATCGCGATTGCGGAACACCTTCTCGACGATCATGCCCTCGCCGATCACGTCGCCCGGATAGATCGTGATGCGCGGCACCGGCAGCGCGAGCTCGCGCGCAAAGCTCGGCGCGGCGGAAGCGAGCGCAACGAGGAGCACGCCGAAAAGCGCGCATGCCGAAGCGAGGATCGCGCCCCGCGCAAAGCCCATCAACGCTTTGATCCTGTGCACACTGCTCGTCACCACGCCTCCTCAGCGTCAGCGCATGTTGTTGGCAACCGTGCCGTACATCGCGTCGACCGTCTGGATCACCTTCGAGTTCATCTCGTAGGCACGTTGCGCCGAGATGAGCTCCGTAATTTCCTTCACGGCATCGACATTCGAGTTTTCCAGGTATCCCTGATGGATCTTGCCGAAACCCGGGTCGCCCGGAACACCGGTCACGGGGTCGCCGGAGGATTCCGTCTGCTTGTAGAGATTGCCGCCCTGCGGCTCGAGACCCGCATCGTTGACGAACGCCGCGAGCGACAGCTGGCCGAGGAGCTGCGGCTCGATCTGCCCCGAGATCGTGACGTAGACCTCGCCCGCCTCGTTGATCGTGATGTCGGTCGCGTCCTGCGGCACCGTCATCGCCGGCTGCACCTCGTAGCCGTCCAGCGTAACGATCTGGCCCTGGTCGTTCTTGTTGAACGCGCCGTCGCGCGTATAGAGCGTGTCGCCGTTCGGTCCCGTGATCTGGAACCAGCCGCGCCCGTTGAGCGCGACGTCGAGCTTGTTGGTCGTCTGGGCGAGCGAGCCCTGCTGATGCAGGTGGCGAACGGAGGCCGTGCGCACGCCGAGGCCGACGTAGGCGCCTTCCGGAAGATTGTTCTGCCCGCCGCGCGCCGGCGCGCCGAGCGAGCGCTCGGCCTGATAGAGCAGGTCGGTAAATTCCGCGCGGGCGCGCTTGTAGCCCGTCGTATTGATGTTCGCGATGTTGTTCGCGATCACCTCGAGGTTCGTCTGCTGCGCGTTCATACCCGTCGCAGCGATGGAAAGCGCTCTCATGAACAGACCCTGACTTGTGCCGCTAGATGGTCATGCGGCTGATTTCGAGATACGACGCGACGACCTTGTCGCGAATGGCGATGCTGGCTTGCAGGGTCTGCTCGGCGGCCATGACCGCTTCGACCACCTGCTGCGTCGTGGCCTGCCCGCGCACGCCCGCGACCGCCGTCTGCTCGCCCGACTTGAGCGTGCTGATGGCTTCGAGCGTCATCTTTCCGAGCAGCGAGCCGAAGTCCGTCGGCAGCGGCTCGGTCGAGACCGTGTTCTGGACACCCGTGACGGGCGTCGGCTGGGCGATCGCATTCGCGCCGCCCACGCTGCCGATGCCCCCGAAGGACGAAATCTTGCCGACGCCGTCCAGCATCACGAGCTCCTGAGAAGATCGATCGTCATCGAGATCAGCGAACGGGCCTGCTTGACCACCTGCAGGTTCGCTTCATATGAGCGGTTGGTTTCGCGCATGTCGGCAAGCTCCACGAGCATGTCGACGTTGGGAAGCTTGACGTTGCCGTCGGCATCCGCCGCGGGATGGCCCGGGTCGTACTCGACGCGGTACGGCTTCTTGTCGAAATCGACGCGGTCCACCTTCACGAGGTTCGCGCCCGATACGTCGTCGAGCGCCGATTCGAAGCTGACGGTCTTGCGCGTGTAGGGAGCCGAGCCCGGCGTCTCGCCCGTGGTGGAGGCGTTTGCCAGGTTCTCCGAAACGATGAGCATGCGGCGCGACTGGGCCTCGAGGCCCGACGCCGCCACCTTGAGAGCAACCTGCATGGGATCGGCCATATGTTACCCCCGCGACGCCGCTAGCAGCATGCGCTGAAACGTCTTCATCACGCTGGTGTTGCGCGCGTAGTTGCCGGCCACTTCGCCGGCCTTCAGCATCTGCTCTTCGAGGCTGACGCTGTTGCCCGAGTGCACGATCTGCCACTTGGCCGATTCTTCCGTGTCGGCATCGCTGCCGGCACCGCTGACTGGCGCGAGGTGATTGGGCTGCGTCTGGCGCATTTCGATTCCGGTGGCATTGAGCACGGCCTCGAACGGCTGCACGTCGAGCGCCTTGAACCCCGGTGTGTTGGCATTCGCGATGTTCTGCGCGAGCACCGACTGGCGCACGGAGAGCCAGCGGTTCTGCTGCGAAGCGATCGAGAAGAAGTTGACTGGATCCATGGAAGTGCACACCCCACCTGTGCCTCTTCCAGTTGTAGGTCTTCAATCTTGTCCGAAGCTTGTGATCGGCCCGTTCACAACGCCGCGAACGATGCAAAAAAGTCTCGCGGTCTGAAAAGGTTAACGACGCACCGCGCGCAACGTTCGATGCCTACGCGTGCGCCCCGACGAGCCCGCTTCCGGAGAGGCCGTTGAAGATCGCCTGAACCGCGATCGCAGCGAGAAGGATGCCGAAAACGCGCATCAGAACGCGCTGCGCCGTAATGCCGATGAAGCGCGAAAGCTGGTGCGCGACGAGCAGCAGCGCGAGCGTGAGCAGCATCACCGCGCCCAAGGCCGCGACCGTCACGCTAAGCTCAATCGGATCGCCGTGCGCGTTCGCCGCGAGGAGGATCCCGGCACTCATGGCGCCCGGCCCGGCCAGCAGTGGCGTCGCGAGCGGGAACACCGCCACGTCCTCCTTGCGTTGCGCCTCCGCCCCTTCCGACGGCGTGAGCTTGAAGGCGCTCGATGGACGCGCGAACACCATGTCGAGCGCGATCATGAGGAGGATGATTCCGCCCGCCGTTTGCAGAGCGGGGATCGTCACGCCGAGTTGCTTCAGCATGGGGCCGCCGGCCAGAGTCGCCGAGAAGAGAATGATGCTCGCGATCACCGTTGCCCGGACGGCGATGCGCCGCCGCTCGGCAAGCGCCGCACCCGGCGTCAGCGTGGCGAACAGCACGGCGGCTTCCACCGGCCCGATCGTCGCGAAGAAGGTCGTGAAGCTCGTCAAAGCGGCAGCGAGCATACGGCGCGGTCTCCGATCATCGATCACGCACTCTAGAGCGAGGCTGCAAATTTGCGAGGCGCGCTTGCTAGCAATCCCCGATACTTGCTGCTAACATACTGAATTTAAATGAGAAACTTGAGATTCTCCGCGAAATGACATAGACTTCCCTGGTACCGCCTGACATTGGGGGGCCAACCTTGAGCACAGCCGACAGCGATTTTGTCCGCATGCTTGCGGGCTACAGTCTGACCACCGCGGAGATCATCTACCGCCTGCCGGACCATCCGGCGTTGATGCAGAGCTACATCTGGCAGGACTACGACCTGCACCCGCGCTTTCCGAAACTGAAAAGCTTCCTCGACTTCTGGAGTCACAACCTCGAAGGCAAGCTGCACAAGGTGCTCGTCGCGCATTCCGGCCTCATCAAGCCGTGCGAGCTGCGCCTCGTGGGAGCCGAGCTCAAGCTCAACTGACCGCGCGGCCTATGCCAAAAGCGACGGGTCTTCGTACGACGATTGGTCGTAGGGGAACGGTGCGTGCAAGGCTGAAGCCCCATCGCGCAGGCCGCGGGTCGCCGGGACCAGACGGGCATCCTCGATGGCTTCGATGAGGCGCTGCGTATTCTTGTCGGGATCGTCCGACCCGCCCTCGAACGACACGTAGCTGATCTCGATGCCCGCCTGCAGCGATTGCAGCACGAGGCGGAAATAGGCCGACACGTTGAGGTGATGGAACTCCATGTCGAGCGCGATGCACGGCGCGCAGCCCCACGGCAGATCCACCTCGCCTGAAAGCCCGAACGAGATCGTTCCCGGCTTGAAGAACATCTCCGTCGACGAGTTGACGAGATTGCGCAGGTTTCCGAACTGCTCCGTCCGGATGAAGGCGATGTAGTCGGCAGGATCGACGAGACGCAGCTCCGAGGCCACGTCTCTCAGACCGTCCGCCAGCGCCTTCTCTCGTTCGCGTGAATAATCCCTGCCTTGCTTCAGCATATGTCAGAACCTCACACGGGCTTCCGGGCCTGCTTGCCCTTCTGCGCCAGGAACAGAATCACGCCGGCGACGGCCTTGTAGAATTCCGGCGGAATCATTTTATCCACCTCGACGCTTGCGTAGAGCGAGCGTGCCAGAGCGCGATCCTCGTAAATCGGGATTCCGTTCTGCTCCGCGATGAAGCGGATCTTGAGCGCGATGAGATCCTTGCCCTTGGCGACGACGACCGGTGCGCCGCCCTCCTCGCGCACGTAGCGCAGCGCCACGGAGTAGTGAGTCGGATTGGCGACGATGAGGGTGGCCCGCGGCACCGCCTGCATCATGCGCCGGCGCGACCGGTCTCTCTGCAGCGAGCGCAGGCGCATGCGAACGAGCGGATCGCCTTCCATCTGCTTATGCTCGTCCTTGACCTCCTGCTTAGTCATGCGCAGCTCTTTGCGCCAGGAGAAGCGCGACCACGCGAGATCCGCCGCCACCAGCACGAGCGTGGCCGTCACGATCGCCGAGAGGAACTTGATGCTGAGGCCCTGCATCAGGCTCGGGACCGCGGCAGGCTCCATGAACAGCACGTTGAAGAAATCGCGGTACGACGAGCCGAGCGCGATATAGCCGCTGAACGCCACGATCGAGAGCTTGAACAAGCTCTTCAGGAACTCGACCTGGCCCTGAATGCCGAAGATGCGGGTCCAGCCCTTGGCGAGCGAGATGCGCTCGAGCTTGGGCTCGATGCGGTCCGTCACGAAGCTCGGCTGGTTCTGCAGGAGCGAAGCGGCGACGCCCGCGATCGCGAGCACCAGAACGATGGGGATGACGACCTTCGCCGCTTCGAGCGACACCACCATCAGGATCGTCGAGGCGTCGGCCCCGTTCGAGATCATGAAGTCGCCGGGGTGGTCGATGAAGCTTTCGAGCGAGAAGCGCAGGCGCACCACGTTGTCCGAAAGCAGGAAGAAGACGGAAATGAGAATGGCGAGCATCGTCGCCAGGGTGGCCGCCTCGCGCGAGTAGGGGATGCGCCCCTTCTCGATCGAGTCGCGGATCTTCTTCTCTGTTGCCTCTTCTGTTTTACTCTCTTTATCCGGCGCGTCGGACATCGCGGCGAATCCCGATCAGAAGAGCTGACAGCGGCCGGAGGAGGCGGGCGACGGGGCCGGCGCCAAAGGGATCACGCCACGCGGTTCGGCGTCGAGACGCCGATCACTTCCGTCAGCGACACGCCGAAGCGCGAGTTGTCCTCGTCGAGAACGACGACCTCGCCGCGGGCGATCACGCGTCCGTTCACGACGACGTCGACCGGCTCGCCCACCTTGCGGTCGAGCGGCACGACCGCGCCGCGGCCGAGCTTCAGCACGTTCGCCACCGGCATCGTGGCGGATCCGAGCACGATCTTCACCGACACGGGGATCTGCAGCACCGTATCGAGGTGGCGCGGGCGCTGTGCCCCGCCCGCGTTGGAGGCGGCGGCCGCGATTTCGGCCAGCGTCTCGGCCTGGGCAGTGTCGCCGACCGCCTGGAGCTCGGCACCGGCAGGACGCATATCTTCTTGAGCCATCGGATCTACCTGAAGCAGAAGGGTCTAACCTGGGTCTCGCGGCGTGCGTTCGCACGCGCTGCGACAGTCGAAGCTTACGCGGCCTTCTTCGATTCGCCACCACCTCCGCCGACGGTTTCCGCCTCGACCTCGTCGATCGTGGGGCGCTCGTAGGCGGAGATCGTCTTGCGTCCGTATTCGACGGCCACCTGCGGCATGGCCCCGTTCATGAAGGCCAGCAGCGTCTGCTTGGTCACGATATAGAGACGCATCTGCTTTTCGCGGCCGATCTTGATCTTCGTGGCGATCGGCGCGAACACGCCGTAGGAGAAGAAGATGCCCGCGAACGTGCCGACGAGCGCCGCGCCGATCAGATGCCCGAGAACCTCCGGCGGCTCGGAAATGGCGCCCATGGCTTTGATGACGCCGAGAACGGCGGCGATGATGCCCACCGCCGGCAGGCCGTCGGCCACGTTCGAGATCGCCTGATAGGCTTTGAGCTTGTCGGCGCGCAGCGTCTGGATCTCTTCGTCCATCAGCGCCTCGACCTCATGCGTGCGCGCGTTGCCGATGATGATGAGCCGGCAATAGTCGCAGATGAACGTCATGAGGTCCTTGTTTTTGAGGACGGTCGCGAACTTCTGGAAGATCGGCGACTCCTCCGGCGCATCGATGTGCTTTTCCACCTCGTTGCGTGGCTTGCTGCGAAGCTCGCGCATCAGCGAGTAGAGAAGGCCCATGATGTCGAGATACTGGCGGCCCGTGGGCGCGGCATTGCCAAACGCCTCGCCGAAGCCCTTGCCGGAATCCTTGATGACCTTCATCGGGTTGGCGATGATGAAGATGCCGAGCGCCGTGCCGAGAATGATGACGAATTCCCACGGTTGCCACAGCACGTCGACATGACCGCCCATGGCCATGAAGCCACCGAGCATACATCCGAGCATCACGACCAGGCCAATGACGACCGTCACGAGCTAACCCCGCGTTAAGTGTTGTTAAAGCATTACTAGCGGGCGCCTCCTTGTGCGAGCCTGATCAGAGGGCTTTTTTCGACCCTGCTCGCCCCGCGCCTGTCGACGTGCGTGCCCGAACTGCCGCAGTCTCGCTGATCCGGTTGCAGCACGAAGTGACGTCAGCCTGAGACAAGGCGTTTTTGACCACACTGGCAACCCGAGACGAGGCCCGAACCGTGCTCACCACTTCGGACAATTACCGCATCATTTCGCAGAATCTTTCGAGGTCGCTGACGACGCTCTCGAAGGATCCTCAGATCGCGCGCGAATCGAAATTCTTCCTCGACAACATCGGCTCCATCAAATCCGTCGACGACTTCATGAAGAACGACCGGATCTACCGGTTCGCCATGAAGGCGTTCGGCCTCGAGGACATGACGTACGCCAAGGCGTTCGTCAAAAAGGTCCTGACAGAGGGCGTGAGCGATTCCAGATCGTTCGCCAACTCGCTGACGGACGCCCGCTTCAAGGAACTCGCGACGGTGTTCGACTTCGCCGGCAAAGGCGAAGCGGCGACCGAGAGCACGGACGCGCGCCAGGGCACCGTGGACCGCTACCTGCGCCTCTCGCTGGAGCAGCGCTCGGGCGACGAGAACGAAGGCGTCCGGCTCGCGCTCTACTTCGCGCGCAAGGCACCGACCGTCTCCTCGACCCTCGGCATGATGGCCGACAAGGCCCTGCTGACGGTGATGCAGACCGCCCTCAACCTGCCGGCCGAGACCGCGCTCATGGATCTCGACAAGCAGGTCGAGATGTATGCCAAGCGCATCGACGTGGCGGATTTCAAGGACCCGAAGAAGCTCGAAGCCTTCATCACGCGCTTCACGTCCATGTGGGAGCTGAAGAACGGCTCGGGCGGATCCGCGGCCGCCTCTCTCACGACCTCGCTCATGTCGGGCGGAATGTCCGTCGGCATTTCGACGGACGTGCTCGCCAGCCTGCAACTTCTGAAGCTCGGAGGCCGCTGATGCAGCCAAGCCTGTATGTCTCGTTGTCCGGTCAGATGGCGATGATGCGCCGTCTCGAGACATTGGCGCATAACGTCGCGAACGTCACTACGGCCGGCTTCCGCGCCGAGGAGATCAAGTTCGACGAGCTGATCTCGCAAAGCACGGATTCGCCGACGGCGTTCGTGTCCGCGAGCAAGACCTATATCTCGCGCCAGCAGGGCGAGATGGTTCAGACTGACAACAAGCTGGACGTCGCCGTCAACGGCGACGCGTGGCTCGCTTACCAGAGCCCGCAGGGCATCGTCTACACGCGCGACGGCCGCATGACGATGACGCCCGAAGGCGAGCTTCGCACGTTGACCGGCCATCCCTTCGTCGACGTCGGCGGCGCGCCGATCCAGCTCAATCCGAACGGCGGCGCCCCGAACATCGCGCGCGACGGCACGCTGACGCAGAACGGCCAGCAGCTCGGCGCCCTCGGCCTCTTCACGATTCCCGAGCAGGCGCACCTCCGCCGCTTCGACACCTCCGGCGTGGTTCCCGACATGGCCGCAGAGCCCGCCCTCGACTTCGGATCGGTCGGCGTCACGCAGGGCTTCATCGAGCGAGCCAACGTCAACCCCGTCTCCGAAATCTCGCGGCTGATCCAGATCCAGCGCTCGTTCGATTCGATCAGCAGCTCGATCTCCGACGCCGAGCAGACCCTGTCGTCCGCCATCAAGACGCTCGGCGAAACGAGCTGACGCCCGCACGCTCCCTCGCACTAACTGACGGTCAGTGGAACCTCGATGAAAGAAGCGGCCGCTCGCAAACCTGCCGGTGACACGCCGGCTCCGCGCCTCACGGAGCTCGACCGCCTCGCTCAGCGCATCGCCCAGTTGGCGGCCGCCGAGCCGCTCACCCGAGTCGGCGGTGTCGTCACGCACGTCACGCCGGCCTACGTCCAGATCTCCGGCCTTTCGCGCCATCTGAAGCTCGGCGACTGCATCAGCTTCTCCGCCGGCCTCACTCCGCAGCTCGGCGAGGTCGTGCGCATCGACAAGGGTGACGCGACCGTCAAGCCGTTCGACGCCAGCCTGAAGATCGGCCCCGGCGAGGTGGGTTGGCTGCACGGCAGCCTGTCGCTCCGCCCGCACGCCTCCTGGAAAGGGCGCGTCATCAACGCGCTCGGCGCGCCCATCGACGGACTAGGCCCCCTTGAGACAGGCGAAAAGGCCTACCCGTTCGACGCGGACCCGCCCGCCGCGCTCACGCGCGAGCGCGTGCGCAAGCCGCTGAAGTCCGGCGTGCGCGTGATGGATCTCTTCACGCCGCTCTGCGCCGGCCAGCGCATCGGCATCTTCGCCGGCTCCGGCGTCGGCAAGTCGACGCTGCTCTCGATGCTCGCCAAATCGCGCGGCTTCGACACGGTCGTGCTCGCCCTCGTCGGCGAGCGCGGACGCGAGGTCCGCGAGTTCCTCGAGGATGCGCTGGCGCAGAACCGCAGCCGCGCCGTTACCGTGGTCTCGACCGGCGACGAAAGCCCCATGATGCGCCGCCTGGCGCCCAAGACGGCCCTCGCCATCGCCGAGTTCTATCGCGACGCCGGCGACAGCGTGCTGCTGATCGTCGACAGCGTCACGCGCTTCGCGCACGCGACGCGTGAGGTGGCGCTCGCCGCCGGCGAAGCCCCCGTCGCGCGCGGCTACACGCCCTCCGTCTTCAGCGAGCTGCCGAAGCTTCTGGAGCGCGCCGGTCCCGGCGCCGAGGGCACGGGCTCGATCACCGGCGTCTTCTCCGTGCTCGTCGACGGCGACGACCACAACGATCCGATCGCCGACAGCATCCGCGGCACGCTCGACGGCCACATCGTGCTCGACCGCAAGATCGCCGACCAGGGCCGCTATCCGGCCGTCAACGTGCTGACGTCGGTCTCGCGTCTCGCCAACACGGTCTGGAACGCCGAGGAGCGCAAGCTCGTGATGATGCTGCGCGCCATGATCTCGCAGTTCGAGGACACGCGCGACCTGCGTCTCATGGGCGGCTACCAGCGCGGCGCCGACCCCGAGCTCGACAAGGCGATCGACATCGTGCCCCGCCTCTACGAGGTGATGAAGCAGACGCTGACCGATCCGGCCTGCGTCGATCCGTTCCAGGAAATCGCCCGCGCCCTGGCGCCGCCCAAGGACGAGGCGGCAAGAAAATCCGCGAAATAGCCCGCGACGTCACGACCCGCGGCGCGAACACGCTTGAGCGGCGGACGGAGCAAGGGCGCACAGCGCCTCAGAGCTTGGGCGGCCCGCGCACGTCCTTCTTCGGGATGTAGGAAAGCTGGTCGATCAGCACGTCCTGGATGATGGCGATGCCGAGGCGCTTGTTGACGTTCTCGCCGAGCTTCTTGGCCAGCAGCGGCAGGTCCTGCTTCTTCATGTTCTGGAAGTTGACCTGCTCGCCCGCGTAGATCGTCTTGAACGCTTCGTCCAGCACGTAGACTTCGGGGCTCACCGGCATCTTCGCGAGCGCGACCGCATCGACCGTGAACACGAACTGCGCCACCATGTAGCCCTGGATCATGCCGCCGCCGATGATCGGCACGTTAATGGCCCGGGTGCGGAATTCCTGCAGCTTCAGGCCCGCATCGGGCACGGCCGCAGCCGTCGCGCTCTTCTGCCATTCGAGCACGCCGAACACCGCGCCGACGGCGATGAGCGACGCCCAGATGCCGGCCAGGACGATCTTAATCATAGCGCTTCGAGATTGCGGAGATCGAGGGCGTGTAGGTGCCGTCCGACTCCGAGTTCCGGATGGCGTCCGCCAGCGAGGTCGAGATCTCCTTCACGGCTTCGAGGTGCAGCTTGAGCACGGCCTGATTGACAGCGAGCTTCGATTTGAGCCCCTGCACGCGCTCCGCGACGACAGGGTTCGGCGGCCCGCCCTGAAGCGTCCGCAGCATCCGCGTCAGCTCGAGCAGCGCCTGGCTCTTGCGGTCGTTGAAGTCCTTGAGGTTGATGGCCTTGCGCGCATTGAGCGCCGCCGTCTCCTGGTCGACGATGTCCTCGAGCCTCTGGATCGAAAGCTCGATAGTGGAAGAGACGGTCGATGAATGCTGCAACATGGCTACGCTCCGGAGCTACGCGCGTCGGCAGGCAATGCTGCCGGCGCCTCGTTCAGGGTGGACAAATGGTTGAGCACGGCGAGCGACGGCAGCCCCGTGGGCCGCACCGGCGCATGCTGTCCCTGGCGGACCGTATCCGCCAGGCCGATGCCGCCGGCCGCCGCGACCTGCTCGGCGATCTTCTCGGCCATCATCGACTTCCAGAAATCGCCGGCGACACCCGAGCCGTAAACCTGCGACGCCTCGTCGGGCATCATCTCCTGGATGAAGCTCTGCAGCACGAAGGATTCGAATTTCTCGGCCGCATCCGCCGTCTTGCGCACATGCGGCACCCGCGGGGCGAGCGGCGCCTGGACGGCGGCGGCTCCGTCATGCAACGGGCGGATGGCAAGCTCTGACATCGGCGGAACGGGCCTTTCGGGCAGCCCAAAAATGTCCTTCCACCATGACTCACGGGTCTTGCTCGGAGCTTGCCAGCTCCTGCGCAAATGCGGCCTCGAGAAGGCGCTCGAGCTCGTCCTTCTCCTCGACGCGGCGCACGTCGACCGCGAGATCCTCCGCAAGGCGCTCCGAGTTGCGCAGGCGGCCGCCATGCTCCAGCATCACGCGCGCCTGCGCATCGATCAGCGGCTTGAGCTTCGTCTCGTCCTGCTGCAGCGACTTGAGACGCCGCACCATCACGTCGATGAACAGCCCCTGCAGCGCCTCGTCGTTCGAGAACGCCTGCCGCAACTCCTCCTGCGCCGTTTGCAGGCGGTTGAGCTCGCTCCTCAGCCGCGCGTACTTGATCTCTTCGAGGTTGTAGAGGTGCCGCTGGACCTCGACGATCCGCTTGAGCCCTTTGAGACGCTCCCGCATTTCCCCCTCACCCCTTCGAAAGGAACTGCTCGAAACCGGCGAAGAACAGCGTCAACGCCTCGGTGAACGTGAAGTAGAGCAGCAGCAGGCCGCCAGCGAGCACGAACGGCGTCGAGATGAAGTAGACCGGAATGAGCGGCGTCATCTTGTTCATGATGCCGACGAGGAAGTTGAAGATCAGCGCGTAGACCAGGAACGGGCTCGTGAGCTGTGCGATCAGGATGAAGGAATCGGAGGCCGCGTCCGTCACCTTGGCCAGCGCGAACTGCGGATTGAAGAGGTCCGTCACCGTCAGCACCGAGTAGGACGCGACAAGGGCCCGCAGCACCTCGAAATGCAGCCCCGTGACGAACAGCATGACGGTCGCCGTCAGCGTGAACAGCGTCGCCATGGCCGGCGCCGGCTCGTTCTCTTCCACGAAGCTGTCCGGCGAGCCGCTGAACCCCATCAGCATGGAGGCCGCCGTCCCCATGAACTGCAGCGCGAGGAAGAAGATCCGCGCCATCACGCCGATCATGAGCCCGATCAGCGTTTCGGACGCGATGAGCTGCGCCATGGTAGGCGGCGTCGCCTTGGCGAGATCGCCCTCGACGACCGGCAGCAACATCGGCGCCAGCACGAGCGTGATGGAGACGGCCAGGAACAGACGCACCTGCATGGGCACGCGCGAGCTGCCGAAGCCGGGCATCATCATCAGGCACCCGCCGACACGGCAGAAAACCAGGAACGTGAGCAGCACCATTCCTGCCGTGATCGGGATCACGAGATGGATCCCAGCGTCTTGACCTGGACGCCGCGCGCGATTTCCAGATGCGAAAGCACCGGCAAGGTCGGGAACAGGCGCTCCGTCACCATGCGCACGTAAGGCCGCGCGTCCGGCGCGGACACCAGCACGAACTGATGGCCCTGGTCGAGAAGCCCGCGAATGATCTTCGAGGCTTCCGCACCGAACTGCTCGATGAGGCGCGGATCGATGTCGAACTCGATGACCTCGCCCTTGGCGTCGCGCTTGAGGCTCTGGTGGAACGCCATGTCCCAGCGGTTGCCGAGCCGCAGGACCTTGAGCACGCCCGCGTCCGAAAGATCGCCGCAGATCTGCTGCGCCATGCGCATGCGCACATGCTCGGCAAGCTGCTCGGCGCGGCGCACGTGCGGCGCGATCTCCGCGATGCTTTCGAGCACGAGATGCAGATTGCGGATCGAGATGCGCTCGGCCAGCAAGAGCTTGAGCACCGCCTGCAGGCCCGAATAGGAGAGCTGCGAGGGAATGATCTCCTCAACGAGGCGCCGATACTCGGGCTCGAGCCGGTCGATGAGCGAGCGCATGTCCTTGTACGACAGGAGCTGCGAGAGGTTGCCGCGGATGACCTCGCGCAGATGCGTCAGCATCACCGACATCGGATCGACCGGGTTGAAGCCTTCGCGCTTGACCGTGCTCGCAAACGTCTCCGAGATCCAGATCGCCTTCATGCCGAACGCCGGCTCGCGCGCCTCGTCGCCCGGCACGTCGGGCATCGGCCCGTCGCCGGTGATGACGAGCAGGTCACCGATGCGCAGCTCCTCCTGCGCCACGACCGTGCCGTGGATCTTGATCTGATACGCCTTGCTCGGGATCGCGAGGTCGTCCGTGATCCGGATGTCGGGCACGACGAAGCCATACTGCTTGGCGAACGCGCGGCGCATGCGCCCCACGCGATGGGCGAGCTCGCCCTGCGCCGAGAGCAGCGAGGTCGAAAGCTGCTTGCCGAGCGCGATCTCCACTTCCGCGGTCTTGAGCTGCTCCTTGACGGACTGGCGCGCCTCCTCCTGGCTGAGCCGATCCGCCTCGCGCTTGACGGCCTCTTCCGCGGCTTTCGCTTCGGCGAGCTTCTTCGGGATGGAGACCGAGATGAAGAGAAGCGCACCCGCCAAGAACGCGAACGGCAGGAACGGCAGACCCGGCGCCAGCGCCAAGGCCAGCAGCACCACGCCGGCAACGCCGAGAGCGCGCGGATAATTGCCGAGCTGCGAGAAGACCGCCATTTCGGCCGATCCGCGCGTGCCGCCCTTCGAGACGAGGAGGCCCGCGGCGAGCGAGATGATGAGCGCCGGGATCTGCGTGACGAGACCGTCGCCCACCGACAGCCGCACGAACACGTCCGCGGCATGCGCGAGATCCATTTCGTGCCGCGTCACGCCGATGATGATGCCGCCGAAGATGTTGACGGCCGTGATGATGAGGCCGGCGATCGCGTCACCGCGCACGAACTTCGACGCACCGTCCATGGAGCCGAAGAACGCGCTCTCCTCCTCGAGCTCGCGCCGCCGCAGCATCGCCTCCTTCTCGTCGATGTTGCCGGCCGAAAGATCGGCGTCGATCGCCATCTGCTTGCCGGGGATCGCATCGAGGGTGAAGCGCGCGCCGACTTCCGCGATACGCGTGGCGCCCTTGGTGATGACGAGGAAGTTGACGGTGATGAGGATGACGAAGACGACCACGCCGATGACGAAGTCGCCACCCATGACGAAGTTTGCAAAGCCGGCGATCACGTGCCCCGCCGCCGTGTGGCCCTGGTTGCCCTCGGACAGGATGAGACGCGTCGTCGCCACGTTGAGCGAGAGGCGCAGCATCGTGGCGATGAGCAGGACGGTCGGAAAGGCGGAGAATTCGAGCGGCCGATGGATCCACAGCGAGACCATCAGGATGAGCACGGCGAACGCGATGGAGAACGCGAGGCCGACGTCGATCATGATCGACGGCAGCGGCAGGAACAGCACCGTCAGGATGGTGACGATGCCGATCGCGAAGCCGATGTCGCGCGAGCTGCCGCTCTGGACTGGCGCGCCAGGCACCGCAACAGTCGTGGCCATACTTCCCCCGCCTCGAAACGTGAGCTGCGAGTGTGGCCGACGAAGCTTGTGCGAAGGTCGCGTCCGCCGTCAGAGGCGGGCGCTAGAAGTCAGAAAACTATGACTTTTTACGAGAAGCCGGCTGGCGTCAGAAGCCGCTCGGGATGCGGGCGTACGTCTGCTCGGCGAAAGAGAAGATGACGGCGCCCACGAACGGCGCCGTGAACGAGGTCACCACGAGGATCGCGATGATCTTCGGCACGAACGTCAGCGTGATTTCCTGCACCTGCGTCAGCGCCTGCAGGAGCGCGATCAAAACGCCGACCAGCATGGCCGCGACCACCGCCGGCGAGGACGCGATCACGACCGTCCAGATCGCGGCCTGCCCGATGTCGAGTGCGTCGGCGGGATTCATGCGTTGGTGACCTTCACGCCGGCTTCCATCATGACGTTCTTGCCGTCCTCGAGCTCGGCGACCACGCCGTCGGAGAAGATGCGAACGGCCACGACCTTGCCCGTCACCGTGCCGTCGGCCGACGTGATGGTCTTGCCGATCAGCCCATCGGCCTGGTTGAGCCCGGTCGACGTGATCAGCGCATCGAGCTTCGAGTTCATCTTGATGCTCTGCTCGACGTTCGAGAACGACGCGAGCTGCGCGACGAACTGCGTCGAGTCCATCGGCTTCGTCGGATCCTGGAACTTCATCTGCGCCGTCAGGAGCTTCAGGAACGAGTCGTAGTCGAGGTCCGCCCGCGCGGACGTTGCCGACGACTGCTGCTGCGTCTGCTGCGTCGCTGTCGACGAGCCGGTTGCATCTACGGACATGTCTAGCCTGCTTTCACGACCCTGAGTTCAGCCATCCGATTGCCCCCGAGGATCGCGTCCTCGATGGGAATGATCCCGCGCAGCGTCTTGAGCGCCTGGAACGGCGAGCCCGCGGCGACCTGGCGCGAAATCGTCTCGAGCCCCGCCAGAACGATCGCGTTGGCGAACGTCCTCATGAGGCAGTTCATCGCGTCCTCGTAGACGCCGCGCGCCGCCTCGGCCCCGCCGGGCTCCATCACCATCGTCTGCAGCACGAAGTAGAGCTGCCGCAGCGGCGTCACCGTCTGCTGCGGGTGCATGATCTCGCTCTCGACGAGGTAGGGAACGTCGTTGAGCAGCTCGAGCGTGGTTCGGCTCTCGACCTTGATCACGGCGCCGTTGATGAAGATCCGTTCTCCCGGACGAAGGCAAACGCGCGTAGGCGTGGTCATCTCAACCCCTCAGAAATGGTCCGTGATACGTCGATCAGGCCGGCGAAGTTGGCCGAGCGTCCGTTACGGATTTCTTCCGTCTCCCGCATCATCCAAAGACCGACCGATACGAGGTCGGCCCGCAGCTTCGGCGGCAAACCGTTTTCCGCCTTTGCAAGATCCTCGATGAAGATCCCCCAGAGCTTACGCACGAAATAGATCGCCTCGACCGCCTCGCGCGAGCTTGCGCCCTTCTGTTGAGCATCCTGGAGGAGCGCGATCGATTTCTCGAGAGCGGTGCGCTCCTGCTCGCGCGCCTGCTTCGGGGACTCGTCCAGAACCTCATTGTAATAGAACTTGTACATTCCGCTCTTCCAAGTCGCCGGCTACCGTTAGATGTAATCGATCAAACTCAAGTTCTGCAGGCGAGCCGTCAGCGCATACGCAGTCTCGATCTGCGTCAAGAGCGCATTGACGTTCGCCGTCGCTTCATAGGGATCGACGCCTTCGAGATCCGTGACGTGCTGCTGGATCAGCGTGACCTGGATGTCGATCCGATCGTTCGCGGACTTGATGCGCTCCTGGGCGGTGCCGAGCCCCGCGCGCAGCTGCGTCAAGTCGCTGATGCCTTGCCCGAGCACCGCGATGGCCTTGTCGATCACCGCGTTGTAGGCGTTTTCGCCGAGATCCTCGATGCCGAGATCCGCGATCATCGTGTAGACCGACGCGATCATGCGGAACGGCTCCGCGTTGGCGTTGGCCGAGGTCTCGATGCGCTCGTTGGTCGTGATGCGGCTCGTGATGTTCTGGTCGGAGGCGGCCGACCATGTCGTCGTCCAATCCGCGCTGCCGAACAGGTCCGCAAACGCGCCGTCGAGGAACGTCTGCATGTCCGCGCCGGTGATGCTGTCGGCGCCGGGATCGCCCTGGGCGAACCCGAAGGCATTGTTGAAGGCGTCGGCGACGGCCGTCTGCGCGGCCGACGGCGGATCGCCGAAATAATCGGTGATCGGCTTCACGTCCGTGTTCACGCCCGCGAAGATGTACGTGCCGTTGACGGCGGTATTCAGGGACGCCGAGAACGACGTCAGCTTCGCCTTGGCATCGACGACCGCGACGCTGTCGCTGGAGCGGGCCGCACGGGCGGCAACCAGCGTCTGCATGAACGATTGCGCCGCGTCGTTCATGCCTTCGAGCGTCGTCTGCGTCAGCTCGAGCCGCGAGGAGGCGACGGTATTGGTGTCCTTGAACGTCGTCATGCGCTCAAGATCCTGGCGCAGCGAGACGGTCCGCTGCGAGAGGTATCCGAGGCTGAGGCCGACGTCGGCGAAGCGGCCGGTGGAGGATTCCTTCTGCGCCTTGGCGAGCTTGACCTGCAGGTCCACGCGCGTCTCACGCGTGGCGTTGACCAGGGACAGCGTCGAGATGGGCGTCGCTTTCATTACCCGATAGCTCCGAGCAGGGCGCTGTACATGCTGTCGATCACCGTCAGCAATTTCGACGACGTCTGGTACGAGCGCTCGATCTCCAGCATGAGAGAGAGCTCTTCGTCGATGTTGACGCCGGTCGCGCGCGAGAAGCTTTCGAAGGTGCGATTGTAGAGCGTGGCCTGATACTGGTAGCTGTCGTCGGCGACCTTGCGCGCCTCCTGCAGCCAGCCGGCCGAGGTGGCCGAGAAATTGGTGATGGTGCCGCTGTCCGCCAATCCGCTGGCCGGATCGTAGGCATAGGTGGCGTTCATCTTGTTGATCAGCTCGTCAATGCGCTCGGTGTAGCTCGCCTCGCCCGACGTGTTGTAGACGTAGTCGCTGTTCAAGGGATCCGAGATGCCGCCGTCGCGCAGCAGCGTCGCATCGCCGCCCGCATCCGGATCGACGTTGGGATTGACGCGAAGCGCGCTGGCAAGGCCGCTGACGAGCACGCCGTCGGGAGGGATTCCCGTCGCGCCCGAGTACGTGAAGAGACCCGGAACGTCCGGCGCGGATCCGCTCTGGTCGCTCTCCGCAAACGCCGTCACGAGCACGCGCGCCATCTCGTCGAGCTGCGCTTCGTAGGCCAGCGAAATGTCGTCGCGCGCCTGCACGAGGCCCACGATCCGGCCCGATTGCAGCGGCATCGTCGCGTTCGCGCCCGTCACCGGCACGCCGTCGATGTAGACGGCGTTGGCGGGCAGCCCCGGAGAGACGTTGGAGGTGCGCTGGAATTCGACCTTGCGCGCCGTCCGGTCGAACAGCGTCACGCCGCTGTCGGTGTAGATCGAGACGCCGCCGTCGGTCTTGCTGACCGTGCGGATGCCGATCTCGTTCGAGAGGTTGGCCAGGATCTCGTCGCGCTGGTCCTGGTAGTCGGTCACGTCCGTGCCGCCCACCGTGCCCTTGACGATCTGGTCGTTGACGACCTTGAACTGATCGAGCAGCGAGTTGATGCGGTCGACGGACGACTTGATGCCGAGATCGGCCTCGTTGCGCACCGACTGCACGGTGGCCGCGGCCGAGTTCAAGCCGTTCGCCAGATCGCGCGCCGAGCGCACCGCCGCCTCGGCGGCGAGCTTGCTGTGCGGCTGCGCCGAATAGGACTGCAACGCGCTGCTGAGTTTGTTGATGAGGGCGGCGGGAGATGCGTCGAGCTCGACGTCGTTGATCGTGGCGTTGAGGAGATCGAGCGAATCCAGCAGCGCCGACTGCATCGCCGACGACGAGCCGGCCGACAGCACCTTCTTGAACAG
This sequence comes from uncultured Hyphomicrobium sp., assembly GCA_964386545.1. GTDB lineage: Bacteria > Pseudomonadota > Alphaproteobacteria > Rhizobiales > Hyphomicrobiaceae > Hyphomicrobium_C. The sequence continues at coordinate 33,024 of CAYLSI010000017.1, read as the reverse complement.
GACGAGATCTTCGGCCCGCGTGACGCCCGACGTCCGCACGCCCGAGCCGGGCATGGTGATGACTTCGACCGATTTGCGCGTGAAGAAGGCACGGTCGGCGTTGGCGATGTTGCGCGAGATGATGGACGTGCGCTCGCCCGCCACATACAGGGACGAGTTCGCGGTCGATAAACTTGCCGAAAGGCTCATCGCGCACCCATTCCCCTAGGTCATCTCGAGCGGCCTTAGCGCTTGAGATTGACGAGGACCTCCATCAGCTCTCCGCCCGTCTGGAACACCTTGGAGTTCGCCGTGAAGGCGAACTGAGATTCGATCATGGTCGTGAGCTCGGTCGCGGTGTCGACCGTGGACTTCTCGAGCGCCGAGGAGCGGATCGTGCCGAACAGCGCCGATCCCGGGAAGCCGAGCTGCAGGTTGCCGGAATCCGCGCTGACCAGATACGTGTTGCCGGCCGCCGGCGTGAGGTTGTCCGGGCTCGGCACGGTCGCTAGCGGGATGCGATAGGTGGCGACGCGCGCGCCGTTGCCATAGACCGCATAGAGCGTGCCGTCACCGGCGAACTCGACCTTCTCGACCGAGCTCGGTGCGTTGCCGTTCACCGTCGAGCTCAGGATCTGGAAGTCGTCGGCCAGCTCGCTCGATTCCGACATGTCGAGCACGAGCGTGTTGCCGTTCACGGGCGAGAGGTCGATGGACATTTCCGTCGGGCTCGAGCCGTCGAGCTGGCCGGTGGTCGGATCGAACGTCAGCGTCTCGGTGGCGAGCGGCGCCGGCACGAGCGAGTCGTCGTAGGGGAAGCTCTTCGTCGTCGCATCGGCCTTGGAGGCGTCGAAAACCGCGACCTCCCAGGTGTTGTCGGCGGTCTTCGTATAATAGATGTCGAGCGTGATCTCGCGGCCGACGTTGTCGATGACGGTCATCGACGTCTTGGCGGAGTAGGCCGCGCTCGGATCGTTCGACGACGGCGTCGTAGTCTCCACATCGGCGTCTTCCGGCACGTTCGCGAAGAACGTGCCGCTCGTCGAGGGCGTGGCTTCGAGCGACAGCGCGCTGATGTTCACGTTCTGCAGGCCGGTCGTGCCGTTGGCCGAGACGGCCGCGACGCCGCCGTTCAGCGGATACCCTTGCAGCGTGTATCCGGCGGCGTTCACGAGGTCGCCGTTGGCGGCCTTCACGAACGAGCCGGCGCGCGTCAGCACGATGTTGCCGCCGCCGTCGCCGACCAGGAAGAAGCCGTCGCCGCTCACGGCAAGGTCGGTCGCCGACGTCGTGTAGTCGAAACCGCCCTGCTGCGTGATGCCGTAACGAACCTGCGTGTCGACGCTGCCCGGCACGTAGCTGCTGGAGCCCGATTCGAGCACGACCGTCGAGAACTCGGTGAACGCGCGCTTGTAGCCGTGGGTGCTGGCGTTGGCGATGTTGTCGGACACAGTGCCAAGGCGGCTCGACTGAGCCGCCATACCGGACGCACTGGTCCGCATCATGCCGGAAATGCTCATCCCACAGGGTCCTTTGCGAATAGCTCTGCGCTCCTCAGTAGAGCATTCGCATCTTGCGCGAGGCTGGATGTCTCCCCGGTTTCGCTCCGCTTTTCAGCGATCGCGTCGACCACGAGGCGATAGCCGAGGTAGCGTTTTGAATCGATCGGATCGTAGCCGAGCCGGTGCCGCAGCCGCTTGCGCAGCTTGCTGATGTGGCTCTCCACGACGTTCTCGTCGATGTCGTCGCTGAACAGGCCGTAGACCGAGTTGAAGATCTGCGTCTTGTTGATGCGGCAACCGCGGTTCGAGACGAGATACTCCAGAATGCGGCGCTCCCGCCGCGGAAGTTGCAGAACCTCCCCGTTGACCTCCGGATCGCGGCCGTCGAAGTACACGCGCATCTCGCCGACGTCGGTGTAGTCCGGCGCGCCGATCGCCCGGCGGCGGATCGCCTTCACGCGGGCGATGATCTCGCGGACGTGGATCGGCTTGCGCACGACGTCGTCGACACCAACCGCGAAGAGGTCCAGCGTTTCCTCGAGCGACCGGTTCTCGTTCATGACGATGATCGCGGTCGTCGACGAGCGGCGCCGGATCGTCTTGGCGAGCGCGCAGCGGTTGCCGCAGTCCCCCAGCAGGAAGGCTTCGACGGACTTCATGTCCGCTTCCGAGACAGCGCTCACCCAGCCTTCGAATTCGGCGGGCGCGAGCCCGCAAGCAGAGATTCCCTCGCGGGAAAACCAGGATGAATATCCCTCAGTGACGGTTGCCCGCTCGTCTACGACGACGATCATGTGATTTATCCCCCGACATCGGCATCCCCCTCGAATCACAACGCAAACCCACTCAACCGGGATGAAGTGATCCGGCTTTGCGATCAACGATTTATTGAGGATTTCTATGATTCGAGTTCAAAACCACCTTGTGGTGTTGCGGAAAGTGTTCACCAGGTGATGCAGGGTTCGAGTCGCTCCGCGCACGGGGCATGAGGCGAAAGACAGCTTCACGCAAGCGCGCGCCCCTTAAATGCTGGCGGTGCGCCAAGCCTTGCGCACGAGGAATGGGCTGGCCGCGGCCTTGGAGCAGGTATGCGCACGACCCCCGTCAATGCCGCGCAGCGGGCGCTTCGCCTCGGCTTCGGAGCGCTCATGGCAGCGCTTCTTTTCGCGCCGCGCGCCGAGAGCGAGGAGTTCCCCGTCACCCTCGTCGTTCCCGGAATGAACCAGACGGAATTGCAATCCGTCCTGGGACCGCCGTCCTACATCCAGGTCAAGGGCCTGCGCCAGGCCTGGCAATATTGTCCGCGACGCTTCTTTATCCGCCTGCTCGATCCCTACGTGCGCGAGGAGCCGCTGGTCTTCGTCACCGTCTGGTTCGACAACGGGCGCGTGCAGCACATGCGCGCCTATCCCGGCGACCGCATGGGTGAATGCGAGGACTTCCTGGCCGCGTTCCGCTGGGAGGACGATCTCGGCGGCGTCTATGAGGTTGAAGGCACCGCCGCCCGCCGCATCAAATAGAGCACAGATGCCGGCCGCGCGGGCGTTACGGCCTCAGCGCGGCTGAGCCGGTCCCAGCGCCTTGAGCGCGCGGTCGATGGCGGCATTGACCTCGGCCATGGCCGTCACGGCGTCCGCGCGCAACTCCTGCGGCACGCGATCCGGATGATGGGCGGCGGCAAAGGCCCGCCGCATGCGGCGCAGGGCTTCCCGGCCATGATCTTGCGCGCCCAGAGAGAGAATGAGGAGGCGCGCCGCTTCCCCCGGCCGCACCCGCGGCGCATCGCGCTCCGCCGGAGGCGCCTCCGCGTCCGCCTCGGCCTCGTAGGCCCGCGCCAGCGACGCCTGCGCCACATATCCGCTCGCGATCGAAATATCGCCGAGACTGCCAACGGCAGGCCCCAGAGGCCGCTCGGCGTCATCGGCGAGCACAGGATTTCCGTCTGGATCGAGCAGCGCCTCATCGAGCGCGTCCTCGAAGGCGTGTTTCGCCTCCCGACGGGTGAGCCGCGAAGGCCAAACCACAATCGTTCTCCGTCAGAGCAACGCGGAGAACGAAGTATCGTCCATTAGGCTTGTATGGGCCTTGCGACCCGGACGGAACGGAATAGCCCGCGAACGGTCAGGCCACAGGCGCGGCGTCCGGATTCTCTAGCTGCATCTCCGGGGCGCCCAGCAGACGCACGGCGACAACGGTCGCGTTGTCCTGGTGCGGATCCTTGAGCGCCTCGACCGCGCGGATCAGCGCGTTCGCCACGGCGCCCGCCCCGTCGTTGGCGTAAGCCGCGATGATGCGCTCGATCTCCGCCGCTTCCAGCGTCTGCAGGCCGTCGCTCGCGAGAATGATGTAGTCGCCCGTCTCGATCTTGAGCGGCCGGCGCGAGAGATCCACGAGATCGATGTCCTCGCCGGTCACGGCCGAGCGCAGCATGTGCCGGCGCGGATCGCGCCGTGCCTCGTCCTCGGAGATGGCGCCCGCCGCAGCGAGCCGGTCGAGCTCCGGCGCCAGCGAATGGTCCTCGTTGAGCAGCGCGATCTCGCCGCGCCGGTAGAGCAGGAGCGGGCTGTCGCCGACGCTGACCCACTCGATGCCCTCCGCGCCGAACGTGACGCCGACCAGCGTCGAGCCCATGCCTGTGAGCATCGGATTGGCCGTCACCGTATCGGCGATGGCCTGGTTGGCCGCCGTCAGCGCCTCGATCAGCCGCTCGCGGTTCGACCCGGTCTGCCCCGCATACGCTTTGACGAAGCTTTCGCACGCCATGCGGCTCGCCAGCGCCCCGCCCGCATGCCCGCCCATGCCGTCGGCCAGAACGGCGACGGCAGGCGCACCATTGACGACAGTCTCCTGCGGACCCTGCGAGCCGAGCTCGTGGCCGCTCCAGAAGAGTGCCGTGTCCTCCTGGTAGTTCCGCGCCCCTCTAGTGGCGCGGCTTGCATGCTCGAAAGCCAGCATTCGTCTTCAAGACCACCCTTAGCTCCGGACCGCAAAGCTCCGAAGCCCGTTACACACACGTTCGCCTGAAATCGGCGACAATCAAGTTTGTTCCTGCAGCGCCGACCAATCGAACTCCGCGCCGCAGAACGGAACGAACACGAGCTGTGTACGGCCCATCGTGATGACGTCCATCTGCGCAAGCTCGACCGCGCTCGTCGGGCGCTTGTCGTTCACCGAAACCACGTTCGTCTTAGCAAGGTTGGGCACGAAAAGGAACGTCCGCTCCGCCGAGTCGTAGCGGATGTAGGCCTGCTCCTCGGACGAGATGGCATCGTCGCCGAAATCGACGGCGATGCGGTTGGTCGCGGCCCGCCCCATGGAATTGTTCCCCTCGAAGATCGGGCGGAACTGGCCGATACCGGGCCCGCCGACCACGACGAGCCAGCCGACGACCGGATCCTGCTCGAACGCGCCGCGCGCCACCTGGGCCTTGCCGCGCACGAGCGTGGTGCGCTGCGTCGGCTCCGCCGGCTTGGCCGCGCGCACGACGCGCGTCGTCGGCGGCGCATCCGTCTCGATGTGACGGTTGTCGACGGCAACGCGCGGCGAGCGGGCCTCGCGCGCGGCTTCCGCCGCGCTCGGCAGGACGGGCGCGTCCTTGGGCGAGGGAAGCTGCGCGGCCGCGCTCGGCCCCGCCACCGCGATCACCTCGCCGGCCGCAGCCTGAGCCGCGCGTTCGGTGGCGGCGGCCTCCTGCCGGCCCGTATCCTCGCGGCTCGCGGCCACGAGCGCATCCTTGAGCGATCCGAGAAACCGTCCGGACTTTTGGCCTTGCCCCGCACTGCCTGACATCGACGTCCTCTCCTCATCCAATGGTTGATCTCAACGCGCCGCGCGGTTTACCCGGCGCGCGGCCCTGCCGAAAACGTGAGCCGTGCATTTCCGAGCTGAATCTGGTCGCCGTTCGAAAGGCGCGCCTCCGCCACCGCGCGTCCGTTGACGACCACGCCATTGCCGCCGGCGCTCGAAAGATCCGTGATGACGAACTCCGCATCCTCCGTGCGATGCACGGCCGCGTGATAGCGGTGAACGGTCATGTCCTCGAGACAGATGTCGTTGTCCGTCTCGCGTCCGATGCGCAGCAGCGTCCGCGCCAGGCTGAAACGATCGGCCTTCGCACTCGGCGCCACTTCACTCGCGTTGTCGAGCACGATCCACGCCTCGAGCGGGCGCAACGGAATATGCCCCGTCCGCACGCCGTCGCGCGGGGGGCTGCGCGATGCGTCGCGCGCGACGCGCCTCACCTGCGTGCGCGCCTGCGCGACATCGGTCGTCTCCGCTTCACGCCGACGCGCCAGGAGACCGACGAACGCGAGCGGAGGAATGGCCACCAGCGCGACCAGACCGAGCACGAGGGCCGGCGCGCGCGCATAGCTCGCGGCCACCCAATCCGTGAAGGCCGTCCAGGAGCTGACCTCCCCCGCGGCCGGCAGCGCCTCGGGATCGGCGAACGCCACGGCCGTCATCGCACAGAGCACAGCGCCGCCACCCGCGAGGCGGACGACCGGGGCCCACGCACGGCGCAGGCGGACGAAGGACGAGGCGGGTTGCATGGACGGGGCTCAATCTCGAATCGGCATAGTTTTCGATGTGCTCTGAGGCAGCAACATGGCCACAGGCGCGCCGTCACGGCTTTTTTGCAGCGGGTTTGTCCGCCGCGCGCACGTCTCCGCCACATTCCTGCTTCACAAGAGGCCGAGGAGGTGATTTGCAGTCCGCCCGCGAAACGCGCCTCGGCGCACGGCGACGGCACGCTGCGGCACGACGCCAAGTCCAAGACGCCAATTCAGAGCCAAGAGCTTCAGAGCCCAGAGCTGAATGACGAGCTGAATGACGAACCTGATCGCGTTAAAGAACGGAACGGTGCTCGTCGGCGATTACCGCATCGAGCGCGTGCTCGGCGCTGGCGGCTTTGGCATCACCTATCTTGCCGAAGAGATCGCGCTCGACCGCAACGTCACGATCAAGGAATATTTTCCGTCGGATTTCGCCGCGCGCACGTCCACCTCCGACGCCGCGCCGCGCTCGCACGATTGCGACGGCGACTATCGCTGGGGCCTCGACCGCTTCATCGAGGAAGCCCAGACGCTCGCGAAATTCTCCCATCCCAACATCGTGCGCGTCTATCGCTACTTCCGCGCCAACAACACGGCCTACATGGTCCTCCACTTCGAGGAGGGCCAGAGCCTGAAGTCGTGGCTGAAGGGCCTCGGCCGCGCGCCGCGCCAGAAAGAGCTCGACACCATCGTCGCGCCCCTGCTCGACGCGCTGGAGCTCATCCACAAGCAGGACTTCCTGCATCGCGACATCGCACCCGACAACATCATCATCCGCAAGGACGGCACGCCGGTCCTGATCGACTTCGGCTCCGCGCGCGGCGAGATCGCGGCGCATTCGAAGACGGTCTCGGCGCTCGTGAAGCCCGGCTACTCGCCCTATGAGCAGTATGCCGAAACGAGCCGCCAGCAGGGCCCGTGGACCGACATCTACGCGCTCGCCGCCACGCTCTATCACGCCATCACCGGCAAGCGCCCGGCCGACAGCCCCTCGCGCATGGTCAAGGACGAGCTGGTCGCGGCCCGCGACGGCGCGCTTTCGGCCTATCGTCAGGGCTTCCTGAAGGCCATCGACCACGCGCTGACGCTGCAGGTGGAGCAGCGTCCGCAGTCCATCGCCGAGTGGCGCGGCGCGTTGCTGGCACCGGATCCGGCGAAACCCGGCTGGTTCGCGAAAACGCCTGCCAAAGGCGCAGCCGACGGCAAAGCGTCAGCCGCGGCCGACGACGCCCCCGCACCCAAAGCCGCCAACAAGGCCGCCAAGCCGGCGGCAGCGTCGAATATTCCTCCGCCGCCCGATGCGCCGGGACCGAAAGGCGGCATGCTCGATTTCCTCGACGGGCTGAAGAAGAAGCCGGCGCCGAACGCGCCCGAAGCCCCCGCAGCGCAAGCCGCCGCGGCGGCAGCATCGCCCGCCGCGGCTCCGACCGCCGGCACGAAAAAGCTCACGCGCCCGCCCGAGCCCGTCAAGCTGCCGCGCATTCTGCGCAAGGGCGCCGACGCGGCGCCGCCCCCCGGCAAGGACCTCATCGTCCTGAAGGAGCCGAAGAAGGCGGACGCGAAGGACAAGGAGAAGCGCAAGGCCGCCTCCAAGCCGCGCCCGATCCGCAACCGCCGCTCCATCGGCTGGCGCCCGATCCTGTTCAAGCTGCTCGTCGGCGTCGGCGTCGCGAGCGGGGCCGTCGCCATGCAAGAGCGCCTGCCGCAGCTCGAGAGCCGCGGCAGCGGCGAGACGTCGGCGGGCATCCGCACCGCATCGCTACAGGAAGTGCCCGCCATCCGCCCCGTGACCGAGCTCACGGGCCACGTCGGCCCCGTCAAGGCCATGGCCTACACCAACGATGGAAGCGAGATCGCGACCGCCGGCGCCGACGGCACCTTCAGGATCTGGAACGCCGCGACCGGCGCGCTCGTGCGCACGATCGAGCTCGACAACGGACCGGCCACCGCCGTCGCGCTGTTCGGCAGCCACGCGCTCACCGGCCACGGCGGCGGCGAGGTCGTGATGTGGGACTGGCAGCGCGCCGAGAAGCTCGCGACCTACAAACGCAACCAGGCCGAGATCTGGTCGGTGACGTTCACCGGCCGCGCCGACCGCTTCGCCGCATCGAGCCACGACTGGAAAGTGACGCTGTGGGACACGGGCACGACGTCCGGCCCCGTGCAGGTCATCGACGCGCACGAGAACGCGGCGCAGGCCGTGGCCTTCAGCTCGTCGGCCGGCGGACCGCGTCTTGCCACGGGCAGCGCCGACAAGACGATCAAGCTCTGGAACCTCGACACGCTCGACCGGATCCGTACGTACAAGGGCCACAAGGATTTCGTGACCGCGCTCGCCTTCGCGCCCGACGGCCAGACGATCGCCTCCGCCGGCCTCGACGGCAGCATCCGCCTGTGGTCGACGAAGTCGAACCGCTCGCTGCGCCGCCTCTATGGACACCGCGGGCGCGTCGGCGCCCTGTCGTTCTCACCGGACGGCAAGAACCTCGCCTCGATCGCGGCCGACGGCCAGCTTCGCATCTGGGATGTCGCGCGCGGGCGCACGCTGCGCACGATCACGGGCCACGCCGGCGCGCTGAATGCCGTCAGCTATTCGCCCGACGGCACGCGCATCGCCTCCGCCGGAGACGATGGCGTGGTGCGGATCTGGGCCAACCCGATCCTGCCCCCGCCGCCGACGAACTAAAGATCAAAAATGAAAAGCCGGCCCATGATGAGCCGGCTCAACGTTTCGATCCTGCGTATCGCTCGGCGAGGACGGCCGTCCTCAGGCCGGCTGCGTTCCGCCTCAGCCCTTCGAGACGGCCGCCTGATAGGCGTCGATCTGCTGCTTGAGATCGGCGTAGGCCGCGCATGTCGCGCCGCAGCGGCGCTCGATCTCGGCCAGCTCGGCGTTGGCCTTCGCAGGCTCGTCGAGGCTCAGGAACGCTTCGCCCAGATAGGCGCGCGCCACGACATAGTCGGGGTTGACGCCCAGCGCCTGCCGATAGAGCGGCAGGGCTTCGTCGACACGGCCCATCTTGCGCGTCGCATAGCCGATGTAGGTGAGAACGCGCTCGTCCTTCTTTTCGGCAAGGTTCAGGTAGGCGATCGCCTGCGCATACTGGCCGCTCTTGGCGAGCCAGTAGCCCGCATAGAACAGCTCGTCGTCGCCCATGGCGTGGCTCGCCTGGCCGACACAGCCCGTCCAGGCCGCCGTGCCTTTGGCGAACTGGTCGCACGCCGCACTCGACGGCCCCGTGTCCTTGGAGATCCGCGTATCCGCCTGGAGCGGCGCCACCGCCGCCGCGCACGCAACACCCGTCGCCAGCAGAAGACCGGCGGCTTTCGACACGAAGTTCGTCATCAAGTGCTCCCTTCGGGCGGCGCATGGGCCGTCCGTCTCTTCAATGGATCGCGTTGGAGCCCGGCTCGGTCAGCCGGGCGCCGCCGTTGACTGCGCTAGCCGCGCACGGGATGCGCGGCTTCGAACGCCGAGATCTGGCTCTTCAGCTTTGTGAACGAAACGCACTGCGAACCGCAATAGCGCTCGATCTCGCCGAGTTGCTCGGCGGCTTTGGTCACGTCGCCCTTGGCCAGGAACGCTTCCCCCAGATACTCGCGTGCCTGAACATAATCGGGCTTGAGCGCCAGCGCACGCGCATAATAGGGCAGCGCGCCGTCGACATTGCCGAGCTTGCGCGTGGCAAATCCCATCGCGTTGAGGGCGCGCGGGTTTTCCTTGTCGGCGACGGTAGCCAGAAGCGCGAGCGACGGGGCATAGCGGCCGGTGTGCGCGAGCCAATAGGCGCCGTTGATGATCTCGTCGTCCGAAGCGCCATGCTTGGGCTGGCACGCCGGCTTGTCCTTGTTCTTCTTCTTGGTGCAGTCGATGCGAACCGGGCCGTCGTCATCGGCCGCGGCCGGCGTCCCGCCGACGGTCGTCGCCCCGGCCCCCAGCGCCAGGACGCCGAGAGCAGCAACGAAGCGTGAGAGCAGAGCTGAGCGAATGTGTGCCATAAACCCCTCCGTAGGGTGCGCAAATGACATCAGACGTTGCAAAATCTATCCCTGAGGTATCCTGAAGTAAATCTGGGGATGGGTCGGCAGGACGAACATTTTATCGGCCGCGACGGCCAAAGCCCTGCCATCATTCACGGCCATGGCTCGCGCGGGGCTGAACGGGCCGCCGCGGCCGGCCCGCGCCGCAAATCGAGATCAATCGTCGAGGAATACCCGTGGTTTGGTGGCGCAAGCGCAATGAAGGATTCGAATGGCGCGACTACGTGCGCACGACGATCCTGGTCCGGCGCGAAAACCGGCGCCAGCGCCTCAAGGAGGCCAAGCACGTCGCCGCCGAGGGCGTGAAGAACGCCGGCAAGCGCGGCGTCGAGGCCGGCGTGTCGGGCGCCAAGGTCGCGGGCTCCGCGGCCTGGAGCGCGGGCCGCCAGTCGGCAGGCACCCTGGCCGAATGGAGCACGAAGGCTGGCGCGGCCGTCCTGGCGGCCGCGGCTGCCCTGGCGCGCGGGACAGCCGCGGCCGCCAGATGGGTGGTCGAGGCGCTCGGTCGCCCGCTGGGCCCGGTGCTGGAACCCGTCCTGACCATCTTTCGCACGCCGAGGGCGAAACTCGCCGCGGCGGTCGTCGTGCTCTTGACCGGGCTCGGCGCCACCTACCGCACGTGGTCGTTCGGCTTCGATGCGGACGCCACCGTCGCCGCCACCATTTGCGCCGTGACCGCGGTCCTCCTCCTGCTCGCCCTCCTGACGGACCCGGACCGCGCGCGCCGCCCATCGCACGTTCGCGACAGCCTGCTGAAGCGCCTCGGCGCCGGAGACCGCACGCTCCCCTGGCAAGGCTGGTCGCCCACGCCGCGCGCGACGGGCATCGCCGTCATGTCCCTCGCCGCGATCGCGGTCCTGGCCGGGATCTGGCATCTGCTTCCGGAAGGCAGCCCCTCGCGCACGACCTCGGCGCCCCTGACGACCGCCGCGCTCCCGGATCCATCGAAGCTCGAAGGGCGGGCCGTCGCGCTCACCGGCGATACGCTGCGCATCGGCGGCAAACGCGTGCGCCTCGACGGCATCGAGGCCCCCGAAGCCACTCAATCGTGCGCCCGCGGCGCCACCACATGGCGCTGCGGCGCGGCCGCGAAAGAGGCGCTCGCGTCGCTTGTCCGCAACCGGCGCGTCTCCTGCGAGATCACGGACGAGCGTGACGCCGAGCCCCGCGCCCGCTGCGCGGCGCAAGGCAACGACCTCGCCGAGGAGCTCGTGAAGGCGGGCAGCGTCTTCGCCATCGGCGGCTTTCTGGCCCCGTACTCCAGCGCCGAAAGCAAGGCGCAGGACGCGAAGGCCGGCGTCTGGGCGGGCGGCGAGGCCGAGCGTCCGCAGGACTTCCGCGACAAGCAATGGGAGGCGGCGAAGAAGGCCGCACCGGATGGTTGCCCGATCAAGGGACGCATCCGCGCGGGCGCACGCGTCTATGTGCTGCCCTGGGTCTCGGGCTACGGCAACGTGAAAATCCGGACCTCGCGCGGCGAACGCTGGTTCTGCAGCGAGGACGAAGCGGTCGCCGCCGGATGGCGCCGAGAAAACCCGTCATAACCGGGCCCGCACAGCCAGCAGCGCAAATAAAAAGCCCGCGACCGGGGGGGGCGGGTCGCGGGCTTGAAGAACTGTGACGCCCCTAGGGGGGATAGGTGGGACGGCGCCACGTTCGCAAAACTGATTTCACCCCAAAGCTCAGCGCATTGCAAGCGATCTGACCGTCCATGACGAGATGTGCTTAAGATTTAGGCTAACAGATATGAAGAACTAGAGGTGTTTCTCGTAAGAAACTCTTCAATATTGCCTATTTTTAATGCTGCGGCGGCCTGATCAAGATCTTTCCCGGGTTGAGAATGCCCAGCGGATCGAGCGCCGCCTTGATCGCCCCCATCGCCTGGACGGCGGGCGCGCCGAACTCCCGCACCAGATAGCCCTGTTTACCTTGACCGATGCCGTGTTCGCCGGTCGACGTACCGCCCATCGCCAGCGCCCGGTCGACGAGCCGGTCGAGCGCCCCGCGCGCGCGCCGGACGGCCTCACCGTCCTCGGGATCGACCACGGGGATGACGTGGAAATTCCCGTCGCCCACGTGCCCGACGACCGGCGCGATCACGCCGGACGCCGCGAAATCCGCAATCGTCTCCGTGACGCACGCGGCGAGCCGCGAGATCGGCACGCAGACGTCGCTCGCGCTGAGCGTCCGGCCCGGCCACAGCGCTTTCACGGCCCAGTAAGCGTCATGGCGCGCCCGCCACAGACGGGCGCGCTCCGTCTCGTCCTTGGCCCAATCGAACCGCAGCGCGCCGTGCGCCATCGCGATCTCGCGAAACGCCTCGAGTTGCTCCATCGTCGCGGCTTCGCCGCCGGCGATCTCGACGAACAGGTACGGCGCGTCCGCCAGATCGAGCTTGGAATAAGCGTTGATCGCGCGGATCTGCAGCGCATCCAGAAGCTCGACGCGGGCGAGCCCGAGCCCGCTTTCGTTGGCGCCGATCACCGCCTCGCAGGCGCCCTGGATCGTCGCAAACGGGCACGCGGCCGCGAGGATCCGTTGCGGAATGGGATGGAGCTTGAGCGTAAGCTCCGTGATCAGCCCGAGCGTGCCTTCCGAGCCCACCAGCAGATGCGTGAGATCGAAGCCCGCCGCCGACTTTCGCGCCCGTCCCCCGGTCCGGATGACCTCGCCGTTCGCGAGCACGGCTTTGAGCGACAGCACGTTGTCGCGCATCGTGCCGTAGCGCATCGCGTTGGTGCCGGACGCCCGCGTCGCCGCCATGCCGCCGAGCGTGGCATCGGCCGCCCCCGGATCGACGGAGAAGAAAAGCCCCAGGTCGCGCACGTGGTGATTGAGCATCGGCCGCGTCACGCCCGGCTCCACCGTGCAGTCGAGATCGCGCGGCGCGACAGCCAGAATGCGGGTCATGCGCGAGAAGTCGACGGAGAGGCCGCCCTGCGGCGCGTTCACATGCCCCTCGAGCGACGTTCCCGCGCCGAACGGAATGAGCGGCACGCGATGCTCGCGGGCGATGGCCACGATGGCGACGACGTCTTCCGTCGAGAGCGGCCACACCACGGCGTCCGGCGGCTCGGCGGGCAGCCAGCTCGCCGTATTGGCATGCTGGCCGCAGAGCGCACGGCCCGTCGCCACCCGGTCGGTCCCGAGCCGGGCCGTGAGCGCGTCGATGGCGGTCGAGACGGAGGCGGTGCCGCCCATCAGCCCTATCCTCCGGATGACTTCGTTTTTGTAACAATGCGGTGCCGCCGGCTCGGCACGCAAGCCCACGCCCTTAATTTCCTGCGGGATGTGCAATAAGATCCGCGCCGTTCAAATCGGCATACCAAGCGGGAGCCCATCATGGTGCGCAAGGTCTCGGGACGCAAAGTCTCGGAGCGCAAGGTCCAAGCGCGCAAAGTCTGGCTGGCGGCATGCGCAGCCCTGATCGCCGGAGCAGGATCGGGCGCCGCCGAAGGCAAGCGCGTCGTCATCGGCTCGGGCACCGTCGATCTCTCCGGCAGCGGCCACGCCATCGACGTGAGCCAGGCGCCGGGCGCGTTCCGCGGCATTCGCCTGCGCGCGAAAAGCGGCCCCATCGCCATCGACCGCGTGCAGATCATCTACGGCGGCGGCGCCGTTCACACCGAGCGCGCGCCCATCGCCTTGCGCAAGAACGGCGAGACGCCGCCGATCCACGAAACGTCCGCGGACAGTTTCATCGATTCCGTCACCATCGTCGCCAAGCCCGGCAACGGCCGCGTGGCGGTCGAGGTGCTCGGCATCCAGACCGAGGACGGCGCCCGCCGCAAGCGCGGCGCGCCCATCGAGACGGCCGAAGCCGAGACCAGGACGCCTGCGCCGGCGGACAACGCGGAGCATAAGCCGACCGCCACCGAGCGCTTCAACGACATCATGTTCGGCTATCAGACCGTCGGGTTCGGCATCGACCGCGAGGTCATCCGCATCGGCCGCGAGGTCGGCAAGTTCAACCGCATCCGCCTGCGCGTCCGCGGCAGCGACCTGCACGTCAACGGCGTGAAAGTGACGTTCGAGAACGGCGCGACGCAGCACCTGCCGATCGACGCGGACATCAAGGCCGAAACCTATTCGCCCTGGCTCGCCATCGACGGCAACGAGTTCATCCGCGACATCGAGCTGACCTATCTCGCCCACCCCGGACGCGAGACGAAGGCGCGCGTCGAGGTCACGGGCGAATATGCGCGCGGCTGGCTGGGCCTCATGGGCGAAGGCCGCAAATATCATCAGGGCTGGGTGCTGCTCGGCGCACAGACGGCCGGATTCACCGGCTTCGACCGCGACGTCATCAACGTCGGCGAGAACGAAGGCGGCTTCACCCGCCTGCGCATCGAAGCCGTGGACCGCGCCATCACGCTGCGCGAGATCCGCGTGAAGTACGCGAGCGGACCCGACGAGGTCTTCACGATGCGCGAGCGGATCGACCCCGGCAAACCCTATGGACCCATCGAGTTCAAATCCGGCAGCCTCCCGATCAAATCCATCGAGGCGCGCTATCGCTCCCGCTTCGATCTCGGCAAAGGATTGAAGAGCGCCTTGGACGGCCGTCCCGCCGTGGTGCAGATCTGGGGCCAGCACTGACCGTGCGCGCGCTCCGGGCCGCCGTGGCGTTCCTCGCCGTGTTGGCCGCGACGGCGCAGGCCGCGAGCGGCACGCAGGAAATCCTCGCGCAGGCCAACACCAACAACCGCCAGGACCTCGTGTCGGCGCATATTCGTCCCGCCCGTTCCGGCTGCTCCGAGATCAGCATCCGCTCGGGAAGCTTGCCGATGATGCTGCTCGCCATCGAAATCGAGCACGCCGACGGCACGACGCAACGGCAGATCTATCAGCAGTCCCTGCCCCCGGGACACGCCAGCGCGCCGATGCGGATCGATCCGCGCCGGGGCATTTCGCGCATTCTCGTCACGAAAAAGCCGGGCCTGCGCGACGGCGAAACCGTTCTCCAGGTCCTCGGCCGATGTGAGCGGCGCTGATTCGCCGGGCGCTGCACGCCTCTTCCGGGGCGGGGGCGGCCCGACTATCCTCCGCCCATCGTCAGCGAGTCGCTGACACATCGATCCCAATCCCGTTGCCACCTCCGGACGCCGCACCTTCGCCCATGCCCATCCGCCAGCTCAGCCCTGAAACCATCAACCGCATCGCCGCGGGCGAGGTGGTCGAGCGTCCGGCGAGCGTCGTCAAGGAGCTGGTGGAGAACGCGCTTGATGCAGGCGCCCGCGACATCGAGATCGTCACGGTGAACGGCGGCCTCTCGCTGATCCGCGTCACCGACGACGGCGTCGGCATGGCCGCAGCCGACCTCGCACTCTGCGTCGAGCGGCATGCCACGTCGAAGCTCGATGGCGACGATCTGCTCGACATCCGCACGTTGGGCTTTCGCGGCGAGGCGCTGCCATCCATCGGCTCGATCGCCCATCTCACCATCGCCTCGCGTCCGCGGAATGCGCGCGAGGCACTCGAAGTCGTCGTCGATCGCGGCACGAAGCACCAGCTCCGCCCCGCCGCGGTCAATCCCGGCACCCGCATCGAGGTCCGCGATCTCTTCTCGGCAACGCCTGCCCGTCTCAAATTCCTGAAGTCCGAGCGCGCGGAGAACCTCGCCGTCTCGGAAACCGTGAAGCGCCTCGCCATGGCCCATCCGGCCGTCGGCTTCTCGCTCACCACCGGCGAGCGCGTCGGCCTCAGCCTGCCGCCCGCCAGCGACACGCCCGACGGCATGCTGCAGCGCCTGGGCCGTATCATGGGCGCGAGCTTCATGAAGGACGCGGTTGCCGTCTCGGGCGAGCGCGACGCCATCCGCGTGCGCGGCTTCGCAGGGCTCCCGACGCTGCACCGGCCAGACGCCGCCCAGCAGTTCCTGTTCGTGAACGGCCGTCCGGTGCGCGACAAGCTGGTCGTCGGCGCCGTCCGCGCCGCCTATGGCGATCTCGTCCCGCGCGGACGCCACCCGCTGCTCGCCCTGTTCGTGGAGCTTGCACCGTCGGAGGTGGACGTGAACGTTCATCCCGCCAAGGTCGAGGTCCGCTTCCGCGACAGCGGCGCGGTGCGGAGCGTCCTCATCGGCTCGCTGCGCGCGGCCCTCGAAACCGCCGGCTTCCGGGCGAGCGCGCAGGGCGGCGAGCGGATGCTCGAAACGCTGGTGCGCACGCCGGGCATCCACCCTGGCCCCGCGACGCCGTCCTCGTACTTTTCGCGCGAAACGGGTGGCGGCTTCGCCGAGGCGCGTCAGACCCCCTTCACCGGCTTCGATAGGCCGACGGCGAGCACGGCCGCCCATGACGAAGCCCTCTCGACCCATGTGGATACGGCTCGTACGGACGCGCCCCGCCCTGAAACCGACGGCGCGGCCTCCAATCATCCGCTCGGCGCGGCCCGGGCCCAGCTCCACGAGACCTACATCGTCGCGCAAACGGAGACGTCGGTGATCATCGTGGACCAGCACGCCGCGCACGAGCGCCTGGTTTACGAGCGGCTCAAGCGTTCGCTGGTGGACGGCGGCATCGCCCGCCAAGGCCTCCTGATCCCGGCCGTGGTCGAGGTCGGCGAAGCCGAGGCGCTGGTGCTCGAGGAGAAGGCCGCGGAGCTCTCGGAGCTCGGGATCGTCTTGGAGCGGTTCGGCACGGGCGCCGTCGTCGTGCGCGAGGTCCCGGCGCTATTGGGAACGGTCGCGGTCGAGGGTCTCGTCCACGATCTGGCGGCCGACCTGCTCGCCGACGGCACCGCCGCCCCGCTGCGCGACCGGCTGGAGGCGATCGCCTCGCGCATGGCCTGCCACGGCAGCGTCCGCGCCGGACGCCGCCTGACGCCAGCGGAGATGAATGCGCTCTTGCGCGAGATGGAGGCGACGCCGTTCTCGGGCCAGTGCAACCACGGCCGCCCGACCTACGTCGAGCTGAAGCTCGGCGACATCGAGCGCCTGTTCGGACGCAAGTGAAAAAGCAAGTGTTCGTCGCACCCGATACACAAGATTCTACAACGCCGTAGGGCGGACATCTCAGATGAGGTGTGGCCTCGAAGTCCCTGCTCGGCGGGCGCCGGACTGCTATAAGCGCAGGACCGCGCGACTCATGTGCCCGCGTCTCGCCGGAAAATTATCAGCTTCCCAACGCTCATTTCGACGGAGTGCGCCCCATGGTCCTCAAGGCTCCTGGCATCCTGACGTTCATGTTGTCGGTCATCCTGACCGTGCTCGCTTTGGCGACCAGAATCTTCGGCGCGTCAATTCTATACATTTCAGGTAATGAATTATGGGTTATCCTGCTGGCGCAGGTGATCCTCGTATGCGGATGCATCATGCGCGGCCTGTAGCGGAACGCGCGACAGGACGGCGGCATGATCCGGTTACGGGCGTTTTTTTGGGCAATATCCGGAGCAATGTGCGCTTCTGTCGCGCGGCGTTCGGTGCGCTGGATCGGCTACTTTGGAACGCGCAAGTTAACCTTCATGACGACAGGCAAAATGCAGACTGGCCAATTCTTCGACCGCGCGCGCCGATGCGCGCGCGAGATCGGACTCGCCGTTGCCTTGACGCTTGCGGGCGTCATGTTCCTGCTGACGACGCTGCACAGCAGCGGTTCGAAACAGGAAGCATCGATCACGCCTCCGCAGGCGGGCGTCGAGAACCACGCGAACTAAGGAATAGCCCTTAGTGGCCACCACGCGATGAGGTGCGCGCCGGAGCCGGCACGCTCGAGGCTTGGAGCCTGATCGTCTGAGATGCGAGCGTCCTGCCGAAGGCAGGCAAGAGTGGAGCGCTCGCATCGAGGGCGTGAATCAGACTCTCAAACAAAGACTTAGAGCGCGATCATGCGCAAAATCCGAGTCCAATAAGGGTGAACGCGCTCTAGCGCGGCTTAGGCCCCAACGGGCGCGGCCTTGACCAGCCCGCGCACCGAGTTTCCGACATAGACCGCATCCGCCGCACGGAGATCGTCGAGCGTCAGCACGGCTTCTTCCACCCGGCCCGACGCGAGAAGCTCGGCGCGCAGAACGCCCGGCAGGAGGCCGGATGACAGCGGCGGCGTCAGAAGGCGCCCGCCCCGCTCGACGAACACGTTCGTCCGGCTACCTTCCGCCAGCTCTCCGCGCTCGTTCAGATAGAGAACCTCGTCCGCGCCGGCCGTGGCCGCATAGTGCTGCCATTCGCGATCGTACAGCTCGCGGCGCGTCGTCTTGTGGAACAGGAAGGCGTTCGTGCTGTCGAGGCGCGTCGGAGACACGACGTAGCGCATCACCGCGTCCGGCCCCAGGGCGGGCTGGTCCGTCGCCGTGACCGCCATCGTGCCGTCCTCGGCCAGCGTCAGGCGGACGCGGAGCCGCGCGGCCGCACGCCCGGCCACGACATCCGCGAGGCGCTGGCGCCCGGCCGCCTCGTCCAGCGTGTAGCCGAAATAGAGTGCCGAGGCCCTGAGCCGCCGCAAATGGCCTTCGAGCAGCCAGTACCCGCTGGCTCCGTCGTAAAGCAGCGTCTCGATCAGCTCGAACGGCTTCGGCGGATCCGTCAGGAACTTCATCTTGAGCAGGCACTCGGCGTATTCCTTGGCGCCGACGGAATCGTACACGACCCCCGAGCCGATTCCCATCTCGCCGCGGCCGTCACGGAACACCACCGGCGTGCGGATCGCGACGTTGAACAGCGCTTCGCCCTCGGGCGTGATGTGGCCGATAGCCCCGCAATAGACGCCGCGCGGCTCCGTCTCGTAGTCGCGGATCAGCTCCATCGCCCGGATCTTCGGCGCACCGATCACCGAGCCCGGCGGGAAGATCGCGCGGATGAGATCGGCGAGCCCGACGCCCTCCTTGAGCGTGGCCCGCACGCCCGACGTCAACTGATGCAGCGTGCGGTACGTCTCGACCGTGAAGAGGTCCGTGACGCTCACGCTGCCTACCTCGGCGATCCGGCCGAGATCGTTGCGCATCAGATCGACGATCATCAGGTTCTCGGCCCGCTGCTTGACGTCGCTCGACAGCACGCGCCGCTGGTCCGCGTCGGCCTCGGGCGTCCCCGCGCGCGGCGCGGTCCCCTTCATCGGCCGCGTCGCGACGACGGACCCGTGCTTTTCGATGAAAAGCTCGGGGCTCGCCGACAGCACCGTCACCTCACCGGTATCGACGATGCCCGCATACGCGACCCGCTGGCGCTGGCGCAGGTCGCGATAGAACGTCAGCGGCGATCCCTCGAGGCGGAAGCGCGCCTTGAACGTCAGATTGAGCTGATAGATGTCGCCGGCGCGGATCTTGTCCTGCACGGCCGAGAACCGGCGCTCGTACGCCGCCTGGTCCCACGCGCACGTCACCGACGTGAAATGATACGATCCGCTGCGCGTATGCGTCGCCAGCCAGTGGTCGACCTCCGCTTCGCGCATGGGCCGCGGGGCGCGATAGAGGCCGAACCAGAGCAGCGGCACGTTGCGCCCCTTGGGCATCAGCGCGGCGATCTTGGGCTCGAGCGCGTAGCCGAGCTCGTAGGCGAAGAAGCCGGCTGCATGGAGCCCCTGCGCCACCCCGGCTTCGAGGCGCGCCAGCGCCGCCGGAACGTCCTTCGGCTCGAATGCCGTCACCACGTCGACCGGATCCGAGAACAGCAGCGAAGGCGCCCCGCGCCCGGAGCTGTTGTCGAGCAGAACGAAGGTTTCCTCGAGACCCGTACCCGCCTTGATTTCGCGGCCCGCACTCACTTCGGTGGTTGCGTCGGCCTGTTTGCGATCGGCTGGTGGCATTGCGGTCGTAGTCTCTTCAAGTCGACGTGATCGATAGAGCCGCGAAGCGGCGCTGCCCAAGACCTTACACGAAAGTTGGAGCGAGGTGGCACCAGAAGCGTCGCCCCACCGCCTTGCCAACAGGCCGCACTCAGCGAGTGCCATCTGCGGCCCGAGCGGGCTTCACAAACGTGAAAATCATGCTATAGACCACGCCAAGCCGCCTCCGGGGCGGCTTCGAACGGGCTGCCATCCCTTGCAACGGGAGTTCGCGGCCCTTGATCAAGCCGTTGGCCGGATCGTTCGAAACGTGGCGGGACCGTTCCTTGGAATGGCCAGTCGCGCCCATTGACGTCGGTATCGCGGGATGGAGCAGCCCGGTAGCTCGTCAGGCTCATAACCTGAAGGTCGTAGGTTCAAATCCTACTCCCGCAACCAACGTTTTAGGCAACAAATCAATAGCTTATAGATTTCGGCCGGATCGGTTCTTTGTCCCGATTGTAGCTTGGGGTTCCATTGGGGTTCCACGCGGCTCGGCGCCAAGCTTGCGCGAAGCTTACGCAGCAAAGCGATTCAGACCCTCTGTCCCTTCACGCCTTTAGTTGAATCGCACTAGCTTTAGATCGGCGCAACCGACGTGGCACACAGCAACCCTATACGGCGGGGCAATGCGGTGTTGTCTCGGAGGGGAGCGCCTCTTCCGCTCGGGCTTTATGGAGAAATGCCATGGCCAAGCAGAAGATCGGGCGGGACGCTGGCAGCGGCCAGTTCATCCCCGTCCAGGTCGCGATCAACCGCCCTAAGACGGCGGTTGTCGAGACCATTAAGAAGGGCAAGTAGTCCACGAGGCTCTTGCTAACGGGCGGTCAGTGGTTCGTGCCACTGGCCGCTTCCCTTTTTTGAGATGATTTCCTTTCGCAAGGCTTACCGGAGCTGAACCAACGTCCCCGCCCCCGAAGTCGCCAAGCTAATCATGCCGGCGCCGGCCATCGCGTGAAGCGCTCGGTGCGCCGACGACTTCGACAAGCCGAGCTTGGCGCCGATCTCTTCAACCGAGCCCTCGAGCCTGCCGCCCGCGCCTTCGATCTTGCTCATCACGTCGTTTAAGGCACGAGAACGCTTGCGGCCCACGGCCTTCTTTTCGGCCGGCGCGGGACTGTCTGAAGCTTCGGCAAGCTCAGTGTCTAGCTCTGTCTCCGGCTTCGGAAGCGCGCCGACTACAATTAGAGAGGCGGCGGCCCCCAGCTCAAAGAAAATTACACTGGCGAGCACGAGCCAGGGTGATAGGGCTTCCGCCTTCACTTCGAACCCGAGACTGGCCGCATAGGTCGCGAGCGCCGAAGCGGTCGGGTCGGCCACGGTTGCCGTGGCGCCGGCAGCCATCACCTTCTCTGCGGCGGCGCGATCCCGCTCGAGCTGCGCACGTCGCTCGGCGCGCTCGGCTTCGACCTTCCGCGTTGCTCGAGGCGCCTCGGCTAGGCTCTTAAGCTCGGCGCTGGCCGTCGTCGCTTTCGCCTTGGCCAGGCTGTAGGCGTCCGCTTCGGCGCCGCGCGCGGCCGCCGCAACGTCGCGAGCGCCTGACACGAAGCCGAGGCTCGAGACGACGGCATAGGCGAAGCACGTGGCCGCCAACAGAAAGGCGACTAGCCCGCGGACAAGCTGCCATTCTCGGAAAGCTCGGAACGTCGCCGCCAGCGCTATGGGCGCCATGACCGCGCCGGCCACGGAGGCGGCGGCGAAGATCGTAGCTGTAATTTCAGAGGTTCGAAGACCGAGCTGCCAGCCGTGAAGGGCGTTCTGACTGGCAGATGCTGCGATGAATGTTGCGGCTGCAAAATAGCCTAGCGCACGGGTCATCGACCCGTTAGTTTCGGGAGACATGGCACTGATCCTCTCATACAGGTTTGGTGTCTAGGGGTCCTAGCCGGTGCAAACGGCTTGGGCCCCGCTTCATTTCGGCGCCACTTTCATTTCGAAATAGTGAATTATATTAAGGCTATTGCGTACCGGGCTAATTATAGTTCTTATCGAGAAGCCCAGCAAACGTGGGGCTGAGGCGTTTCGGAATGCCTTACAGGCCGCAGTTGTAAGTGTCTTCGCGAGCTAAGGCAGCTTGCCAGTTGGGGCCCAAAGCCTCTCGAGCAGAAATAGCCTTCGCGCCAGCGGGATCATCAGCCTTGAACATCTGCACCTTCATGTTCTGGCTGAAGGTATGATTGTATGACGCTCCGCCACTGGCTGCCGTCCACAACAAGCTCGAGGCTGAATCGAGGCGAGCATCCCGGTCGGATTGCATGATGGTAAAGCTGTCGTAGCCCCGGCGCAGCGTTTCCGCTGCAGCCTGCCGAAAGGCCACTTGCTCCGCTCCCTTCGCTCCGCACCCGCCCATGCCCGTCGAAGTGAGAGCAAACGAGTCTTGCGATAGTGGGATGGTCTCGACAGACGCGCAAGCCGCCAGCAAGGCACTCGTCGCGAGAGCAAATATGCGCTTCATCGGCATCTCCCATTCGTCAGAGGAGAGACTTTATGGCGGGAAGCTTTCGCCGACCTGATTGATCAGCGTTCAGATCTTTTTTAGGTCGCCTACGAAGACCGCGGCCGGTGGGTCCACGTCGATTTGCGCGGAATGTAGGCTAAAAAGAAAATCTAATCGTGTTCGCGAAAGTCCATCAGAAAAAGTTCAAAACCCTCGAATTTGAATGTACGACCCCCGGCGGCGGTCCCCGGAGCGAAACCCAAAAAAGATTTCGCATTATCCTTCGTTAATCGAAATTAATTTAACTTCTCATTTTTATTAATAATTATTAACACAAATGAATGAAATGTCTATTCATCCCCAATTGTATAGTCAAGCAACTCGTTAATGGTGCATGCAATTGCCATTAGCCCGCCCCATGCAACGCCCACTGCATAAGCCGCGTAGTTAGGCATTCCATACTGAAGAATAAGCATATAGGGCCCTAGCAGGCTCAGCACTCGAGCCCACCACCTATCCGCTATCCAATCCAGAGCCTTGACCACATAGACCACGCTACCAACTCCCATCCACCGGATAGCCCGCGCTATCACACTGCACTTGCCCATTCTCCACGCGCTGTTTCCAGCTATCATGGCACCGCTTACATAGAGCCCGCCAATTACCCCTATCCCAAAACAGGGCGAGGCTACCTTTGTGCGGGGTGTGGTGGTCTACAACGGTCGCCGGCTCGGTACGCCCTAGCTCTAAGCAGCGGTAGCATAGCGGGTGCTTGTCTAGAAAGCGCAGCCGCGCCTTATCCCACTTGCGCCCATAGAGATGCCGCCACGGCCTGTTAGCGTCGTAGCTGGGCACGGGCTATAGGGACTCGCCGTTGATCAGCACTTCCCCTTCACAGCCGATAACAGCCGTTGCCAGACGGATGATCTTAGCCCCAAGCCAAAGCCGGAAGCGCATCCGCCGCAAGCCCGTCACGTTCAGCGTAAGCTTAAACGTCTTCAGCGCCTCGCCCACATCAACTGAGATCGGCTTCATGCGGCAAGCCTCGGACGAACCGTCTTCCCCTTTGCCGCCTGCTTGGCTGCATAGGCGGCTTGCCGGCGCTCCCGGTCATTGGCCTTCTTAGCTTCGGGGCAATACTTAGGCGGGCGGCCGAAGCCGCGATATTCGAACTCAATCCCCGTGCGGCTGAACGTTATGGCCTTGAGGCGCCCACGTGTGCTTGGCTAGACACTCACTCAATCGCCAAGACAATGTGGCCTAACCATGCGCGGCACGATCTGCGCTCGATTTGCGAGACGCTCCATATAAACCTGCAGCATCACGCTGCTCTGAGCGATGCCCGCGCTTGTGGTCTTCTGCTCGACCGAGCGATCCAACAATCCGGTCTTAGTGTGGCGGACTGGCTCGCCCGAAACGCTACCGAGCGACCTACTTCCAAAGCATCACCGCGCCGACATCGCTACTCCGAGCGCATCGAAGCCGTTGGCGCTTGCGATGGGCCGTTGGCCGGGCACGTCCTCGTCTGCACCGGAGATTTCGATATAGGAGAGAGGGCCTTGGTTGATCTAGCAGCTTCGCTTGGTTGCGATGTTAAAGAGCGCTTCACCAAGAAAACGACCATTCTTGTGAGTGGCCGCCGCGATCCCCAACAGTTCGACGGCAAGCCTAAGAGCCGCAAACTACTTGACGCGGAAGCTGCTCAGAATGCAGGTCGGCATTTGCGCATACTCACCGAACAAGAATTTTTGGGGATGGTCGCATCGCTCAAGGTCAAGCAACCGGCATAGATGTCAACGAACAGCCCCCTTATCGCGGGAACAACACTTTTAGAAGCTTTTCCGTCGTTGCATCTCGAGCATGCGCGCCGAGGCCCGGTAACGTAGCGACCGCGAGCGCCAAACTGTCGGGCGTCACCGGACCGCGCCGATTAGTGATCTCGTAGGCTAAGATGTCGGCGTGGCTGTAGACAACACGACCGGCAATCTTGATATAGGCCGGCCCCTTGCCTTGGCGTCTTAGAAAGCTGAGATGACCAATCGTGAGCCGCCAGTGTCGGGCCAGCTCTCGCGGTGTGAGGTAGACGTTTTCCGCAAGCCGAAGCATCGGTGCATAGAGGGGATCGGCCGCCAAACGCGCCGAAGTGTCCAACATGGCGGCCGATCCCTCCCAATCGCCCAGCATAAATGCCAGGCTTACGACGACGCGACTTTAAGCAACTTGATCGCGGCGAAGTCATCAACGCCGCCACCAACGCGACGTGTGGCGTAAAACTTTACCCACGGTTTCTGCGTGTAGGGATCGACCAGGAGGCGCGTGCCGAAGCGATCAAGGATCACATAACCGCGCTGAAAGTCTCCGAATGCAATCGGGAATTTTCCAGCTTCGACGTTCGGCATTTCTTCTTCGACGTGCACCGGATATCCGAGCAACGTCGGCGGCTGGCCGGGCACGAGAGAGTCGGACCACAAGAAGCGGCCGTCGTTATCTTTCCACTTCCGAACAATCGCCACGGTGTTCGAATTCATGAGCCACGAGGCATTCCGGCGATAGCCGGGCTTCAGCGAGTAGACGAGATCGATCAGACAGTCAGCGGGATTTTCGGAGGCTGTCGTCGTCACGAAGCCGGAGGCATCGCCGGTCGCGATATAACCGAGCTTGCCGAACGCCCACGAAGCGTTGGCAATCGTGTTGTAATCGAGGAGGCCCTTGGGCTCCTTCACGCCGTCGCCGTGAACGAACGCCGCGCTCTCAGTCTGCCCGAACGCGAGCGCGATATCGCGCTCAAGCTCTGAGGGCATGTCGAGCATCGCGTCATCAAGCAACTGCTGCGTTGCCGCCGGCTGCGTAAACATCTCGAAAACCTTCGTCTCGAGCTTCACGTACTTCGCGTTGGCGGTGTCGCCGCGGGCCTCTTTCTCCGTGACCCAAAAGGCTTCAGTGCCGCCAACGTTGAATAGCCGCGTGTATGACTCCCGGTTGGTCGGGACGATGCGCGCAAGGCCACGCATAACAGAGTCGTTTTGAATCAGACGGCCGACCACGCGATCAATCTCGGTCGGGACGAGGTAGCTACCATCAGGCCCCTCGCTGGTCGAAGCGGCTTGCACGCGGCCGGTCGCGACTTCGAGGAATTCGCGCCGCGCCTGGGGGCTGCCATAGGAAAGTGCGCCTGAGCGCGCGCCCGATCCGAGAACCTTCGCTGTTTCTAGCTGCGAGTTGAACGACTTCAAATCCTGCTCGCAAGCGGCGACACGGGATTCAAACCGCCCGACAGCGTTGCTGATTTCGCCTGTCTTCATGAGGATGGCAGCCAGGGACGGCTGCTCCGCGGGGGGCGCACTCGCCAGAACGCGGGGGTCACTAATTACTTTACGCATAAAAGCTCCAAAAATAATTGCTGCAAAAAGCAACATTAGTGTCGCCCATATTGGGCACTGCGCCAAAAAGCGAAACCGCCCGCCGCGAAGATGCGCGACGGGCGGACTTGTTGCAGCGATCAAAGGAGGCCCGCGAACGGGCGCGATCACGTTGCCCTAAATTCCGAAGGGCGCAAAATTACAAGCGCGGTGGGATGTACTCGTAACTCGAGTCGTTCGCTCGAGCCCTGACCGGGATCATAATTGCGCTGTAGCGGTCTTCTCGTGCGTTCACGGCAAACGTCACCGCGAGAATATGATGGGTGGTAACGCCCTTGACGCAGATGCTATCGCGCACGTCCTCAGCGAGATAAAATCGTCGCGGAGCCTGACGATGATCGGCCAAATCCAAGCGACACCTTTTTATGGCGCCTCTCGTAATCGGCTCGCGGTTATCCAGTGCCTCAGCTACGACGCGCAATAGTAGCTCAGGGCAAATGTACACCGAGAAGCGCCTCTTGCCGCTTCGCCCTTGATCGAGCCGATTGGCAATCCGAGCGATCTCGAGCATCCGACAGAAGCGGCTCTCTTGCCGGGCGCGGCTTTGGAAACGCTCGTCAGCTTGCCACTGCGCAACGGTGCGCTTGGCTTTGGGTCGAGTAGGAGTATCGAGCATTGGTTGGTCCCTCCGTTGATGAATGGGCCAACAGTACCGACTCTTGGTTACGTAAAAATTACCGTAAGTCATTGATATTATTACGTATAGTTTATGCGCAAATGTCTTACTGCCCGATTAACTTCGCATATTTCATGCGGACCTTCGGCCAAGGGCCCGGCCCCTGCGTGATAGCGTGATCGTATGGGGCCCTATAAGGGGGCCCCGATAACGCTCACGCTGATCACGCTCTTGGGGTTGAGTGTGATTAGCGTGAGCGATAACGCTCTAATCACGCTGATGACGCGATCACGCTCACCATTCTCTTCTGGCTTGCCAGATCAGTTCGCCGCTATCGAACGCCCGAATGGTCATTCCCGCAGGCAGCTTCTTTCGAATCGCCTTGCACCAAGCCGTGCGCTTGGCCGCCTGAGCCTTTTTATGGTCGGCCTCGCCGGTTGGGTAAGTCGCAAAGAACTCCTCTCGCAGCCGGTTCATCCAGGCACCATCGACGATCTCGTTTGTATCGGGACTGGCGATCTCGCGTTTGATCTTTTCGAATGCCCTTAGCAGCACCGTGACCGCTATGGGCTCTTTGCGAGCGCGGTCGGGCTTTGCCACAGCAACCGTGGCCGCCATCTTGGAAACGACGCAGGTCGTAACGGCAGCCCCGTCTGCGTCCGTCCCCAGGCGCACCTGATCGAGCGCGAAGTTAAAGAACGGGCCTTCTATTCCGTCTTTCACCTTCTCAGCCGAGACCTTGCCGCGTTCAACCTTCAGCACGAGATCATCGCCAGCCTTCTGGCTAGTGTGGCCGCGGTAGTCTCCGCTCTTGTTTGGATGGTGCACCGTCATTACGCAGGCATCGGTCTCTCGAGCGATGTAGCCCTGCCGCTTCTCAGTAAAGGCGGACATGTCGGCGCCGTCGTTTTCGTTGTCGCCGGCAGTCGCTCGCGCCTTCGTATCGATGATAACGAGGCAGCTATCCGACCCAGTTTTTCGCTGGAGATGACGGACGGCGGTAATGATCACGTCCGCACCCTTAAGGCCGTTCGCGTCCTTGGCGAGAGATACCGGCACTTTGAGCCGCGCAAAATAGTCGCCGGGGTCACCGAATTTTTCACGCGTGGCGATGATGCGCTTCTTGAAGCCGGACACACCCTCTAGCTGGATGTAGAGGACTGGAGTCTTCCGCGTCTTGAGCCCGTGATATTGGAGGCCGTGAGCGACGTGGAAGGCTAGATCGAGCGCAATGTGAGATTTTCCGACACCGGTCTCACCGTAAAGCGTCGCGCTCATCCCCGGCGCAATCATCCCCTTCACGATATCTCGCAAGCTTGTTGCTAGGATGTCCTCGCGCGTCAGCTCGGCCGAAAACTCTAAGAGCCCACCAATGTCATTTGCTTCGACCCCTGGCAGCTCGATAACACAGAACCCGGCCGCCGGATTGTCGCGGCCTATAGCAGCCTGACGATGCTCGGCGGCGTTCTCGACCTTCTTGCGTAGGTCTTCCGGCTCCCATGGCGGCGAGCATCTGTCGTTCCAATGCTCGAGCATAAGCTCGAGTGCCGCCTCCGGTGACACGCCGCGATCTAGGACAGCGCACGCAACCTTGTATGTGGTGTTGTCGCCACCGCTTCCTTCAACCGCTTCCGGCGCCGAAAACTCGAGGTACGCCCGCGCGCTTTCGACGGCAGGCCGAGTGTCCAAGTCGCCAACCTGTCGGATTTCGGATTTTACAGGTCGGTAGCCCTGGCAGAGCGCTATCAGCCAGCCCGGCGCTTCGGCCACGGGAGAGGGATCAGCAACGGTATAGTAGCCGCCCCCGACCTTAGAGCCCGGCGCGACGACTAGCCCGCCGTTCGCTCTAATATCAATGCCAAGACCGATCTTATCTACGGAGCACCCGACTTCTGAGCCTGTCGGCAAGTTATAATGATAGTGCAGCCCGCCGCGCGCCGTCCGAACCGTAAACGTGGGCGGCAGGCTCTTGAGTTGCGACCACTCCGAGCCACCCTTATGCACGTCCACATCTACGACTAGGCGGCCATCGGTAGGGACGCCGACGTTGCAAGCAGCACCATCGAAGATAGTTTCGATTAGGTCAGGGTCGCGCGTTGCGTGCCGCTGCCAGTTCTTACGACTCGGCACCTTAGCGCCTGGCCGGCACGGGAAGACAGGGTAGCCGCGCGCCGCCATGAACTTGGCGCCTTCCAAGGGCGTCATCTGCTGACCGGGTGTCACTGAAGCCCCCCAATCTCGATTGCGTCCGCAAAAATCAAGTCTTTGCCACCGGTGTTTCGCCGGCAGTCTGCGAACCATTCCGCCGCCCGCATCTCCACTTGCGTCAGCGTTGGCAATAGGTGCTGCGAGTGCATGAACTCTGGCGCAAGGGCGGCGAACGTTCGCTCAATGCGCGAGCCGCGACGGCGCGCGACCATGACGGCACGCGGGTATTTTCCGAATTTCTGAGGAACGCCGAGGAAGCCTTCGCGGACCATCAGCCCGCGAAACTCACACCCTTCGGTGGCGCGAACTAGATGTTCTTCTGGCGCCCAAGCGCCTCTGAAGAATGCGGTGTCGTTTTGCCGGCCCCACTCATAGGCCGATACGCAACAGTTATAGTCTAGTGAATCGAGGGGGTAATGAGATGCTGAGCGGTGACCGCTCACATAATGGGTATACACAAAACTCTTCCTTCAAATCGAAGGATGGAGTGCAGGCACCTATTTTGACTTTATCCCTGAAAGTCGCCATGTTGACCTTGCTTAGCACGCCATCCAAATATGCCATTGAGA
Source organism: uncultured Hyphomicrobium sp. (assembly GCA_964386545.1). Classification (GTDB taxonomy): domain Bacteria; phylum Pseudomonadota; class Alphaproteobacteria; order Rhizobiales; family Hyphomicrobiaceae; genus Hyphomicrobium_C. The sequence continues at coordinate 3,942 of CAYLSI010000017.1, read as the reverse complement.
CCCGCCCGGTTAGCCCCCGGAGCGGGTCTTAGCTTTTAGGTGGCTACCTTGCGGGAAGCCTTCCAATCTTCGATCTCTGCGAGAGTCCAAGCCACGGCGCGCTTCGACAGCTTGCGGGGCTTGGGAAACTCGTTCTTGGAAATCAGCCAGTAAATGGTGCTCTTAGGCAGCCCGGTCTCAAAGGTGACCTCGTGCTGGCGAAGAAAGCGCGTAGGGGCATACGTCATGGGTGTTCCACTCCGATAAAGCTCGTCCCGAGGGACAACGCTAAAATCGTAAGCGCGAAACGCGAATCCTCAAAAATCTGAACTTGCTGGACCGAACAGCGCTTATATGTGCCGTGGCGCCCGATAAATTATAAGTAAGTCGGCAGGGCTTATAATCGTCCAACATGTTGGACGATTATAAAAGTCAGAAGTTAAGGGGAAATGACCGCTTTATTTACGCGGACAAATTATGTTCCGCGGGCGCCGATAAATTTAACTCGGGCGCTTTAGTCGGCTTAAGCGGGATTATATTGCCGCCGTTGGCTGCTAAGAGGGCCCTTTCTAGGGCTGTGCCCCATGCGCAGAGCGCTTCGCGCTTCTCTTTATCGTAGCTGTATTGGACATAAACGGCGCTCGTAATGCTCCCAGCGCGGGCGCTTACATGATTCAAAATAAGAGAGATCGTGTGGGGCGCGATGCCAAGTTCGGCCATGCGCGTGGCCGCCGTGCGTCTTAGATCGTGCGTGCGGAAGGTAGCCACGCCGATTTTATCGCGGGCACGCTCGAGAGCCTTAGTCGGCGCGTGAGCATCTATAGGCCCTTGCACCTTCCCGCTCTTAGTGAGCTTAGGGCTGGGAAACAGCCAAGGCGCCTGCCCTGCTAGCCGTTCAGCGTCGCGGAAGAGTTGCACAGCCAGCGGCGACAACGGCACACGGTTGGGCTCGCCATTTTTGGAGCGGTTGCCCGGTACGACCCAAAGCGGCGCCTCGCCATCTAGGTCGTATTCGCTCGTAGCGATGCCAGTTACTTCGCCAATGCGCTGCCCGGTGGCCAGGGCGATCTTGAAGGTAAGCGCCGTGGCCTTCGTCATCGGGAAGCCGCCCTCGCCGTAATCAGCCTTCTTATCAGGCGCTAGCTCGAGAGCCTGCCAGAACGCGATTATCTCGGAGTAAGTCAACGCGCGCTCGCGGGGTCGCTCTTTACGGATAGGCGCGGACATGCCGGTGGTGGGATCGAACTTGATAAGGTCGCGACCAACGGCCCAACGGAAAATGGATCGGACAAGCTCAAAGACCCGGTTCGCGCGGTGCGTCGTCCGCCGCGGGGCCTTGTTCTTACGTTTGCGGGCATCGGGTGCAGCCGCCACCTTGTCGAGAACCCGGATAAGGTCTCGCTTCGTGACCTCGCCGGCCTTCATGTCTCCAATTTCAGGCAGGACGTGCCGGTTGAGCATCCCGAGATCGTCTTTGAGGGTTCGGTAGGCTTTATTCGGCTGGCCATGGCGTAAGCGCCATTCTTCGCTCAGCTCGCGGAAGGCCAGGGCTTCTTTGCGCTCTTGAACCGCGCCGGCAGGGTCGGCGCCACGGGCTACAGCAGCCAGCTCGCCCTTGGCCCGTGTCCTCGCCTCATCTAGCGACATGTTCGGGAACGTATCGAGCGTGAAGCGTCGGCGCCGGCTGTCGCTTTTGCGGCGGTAGACGACGGCCCAGGTCTTCGAACCGTTTTTAGTCACGCGAAGCTCGAGCCCCACAACGAGGGTATCGCGATAGGCGTCACGTTCCGCGTCAGTTGAGACCGTCTCTACGAAGCGCGCGGTTAGCTTAAGCTTGGGCACTGTCGGGGTTCCGCTCGGGTTCCAGCGAGACATAGAACTGGCTAGATTCCCTTGAACTGCTCTAGACCATCGCTCGCCGCATTTGTCCCGGTAACTTAACGGGTTACAAGGGCGATCTCAAATATTGGCGCGGTCCGAAAAACCGTGCCTAACCCTCTCATAACCTGAAGGTCGTAGGTTCAAATCCTACTCCCGCAACCAACGTTTTAATCAATGAAATTAATTGATTGAATTTCCGGCGCTATTGCGCCCGATGCTCGCTTAGACGCGCTCCTGGCAATCAACACCTTTGACCCCGCCTGGAAGGGTCTATTGCCGCACAACTGCAAATCGGAGAGCCTCGCGAGTAGGCCAAACGAGTGAGCAGCATACGGGGGAAGCGGTATGGCCAGTGCGGACTTCCACAAAATCGCATTCGATGACGCTCGTGCACGGCAAGCGTCACTCATCCAAATGATCCTTTTCCTGGATCAACAGGCGATGTCCCTGCTTCGCCTCTACATCACGCTAGCTATACCGGCAGCGACGGCTGCTGTTGCAGGGTTCGCCGCCCCGGATAGTTTGATACCGAAGCCGGCCGCATTCGCGCTCTTCGCGGCAGTTGTATTCTTGTTTCTCGGCTGCGTTTTCTGCTTTCAAACAATGCGCTACGCCCCCGTCACTCTCGTTGGCAGGGGTGCAGATTTCTGGGCCGCCATCTCTCGCGTTTACGAGAAAGACTTGGACAAGGCGCTCAGCAGGTATCTTAGCGACCTTGAGAAGAGCCAGGTTGCCGACCGCCAGACAAACTTGAACGCGTCAACCTCGCTCGGTCATGCGCGAATCTGCGGGGCAGCCGCGCCACTCGCATCCATAATAGTTGGCGGCTTCGCGCTTATCGTCTTCTAGTGCCTTGCCCCTCGTCCGGCTTTGTGTCCGGTTTCCAACTATCCGAGCCGCCTTTGTGCCCTTGCCAATCCGGCGGAATGTCGTCTGTCTTAGGCCCCGGACTGCCTTCTCGACCTGCCATGCGGTGATCCTCCCGCTGAAAGCCAATATCGTCAGCCTACTCCATCGGGCCTCCGAAGACAAAACCGGACACTACGCACACGCGTGCGCGAGGGTCGGGTGCCCAAGGCCCCGGTGTTCAAGGCAACGTAGCTTTGACTCGGCGGAAGCCGTAAACACGGCATCCTTGCCCTTATCAGGCACGCCCAGCTCAGCCGCATCCTCCATATTAGTCCCGCACTTGCGTAACGGCCCAATCCAGCACACCCACCGCCGACACAATCCACTCGAAGTGCCTGAGAGGAAAATCACCTTATAAATCTTATTGTTGACATACACTTCGCCGTCTAAGCTCCAGCAATTGACAACTGCGGCACTGACGAATGAAATCCTTAATTCTGTTTGTACTTAGCGCGACGACATTGGCTGCTGTTGCAGTCGGCTTGGTCGACCTCTTTTGTCGAAAAGAGACTAAAGAGCGCATAGAAGAGTTCTTGCTCCGCACTTGGTATGAGACTGAACGCTACCGCCTTAAGTTTGCCGCGCTTCGCATCATAAAAGCTTTTCTCGCTCTTTTTGAACTGCTGACCACAAAGCGCCGATTGTTGCAGTTTGCGTGGATCTTCATCTTTTGGCAGGCCTGCCTGGCAGCATTCTTTTATTATTACGTTCACGCGACGGATTTTGGAAACAAAGTAAAACAGCTATCGATCGATGCACTGCGCAACAATACTCTATCTGAATACGCCAGAAGCATAAACACCACGCTCGCGTCGATGGAGGATCTTGCCACCTTTCAAAATTACTATCTCGCCACCATGGCTTCAGCTCAATTCATCAGCGGTGCGCTTTCGCTGGCCGCAATAATTATTTCAGTTTTTGTAACAAAGACGCTTTTACGCCGCGCCATTAGAGTCGGGCGGGCGGCTCCGGCATACCTCCTGCTCGATATTTTCGCGAGTGTAATGATCGGACTTTGCGCCGCCATTGCGACGGTCTACATTACGGTCCTGACTGCGCATCACTTTGGCGTGGACGCTATCCTGCGCGCAAAGACACCTGAAACGTGGGGCGGGGTCGTCGTTGCCCTGATGGAATATCTAAGCGAATACGTTCCAGTAAAGCACTTTTCCA
>CAYLSI010000016.1:0-67937 GCA_964386545.1 uncultured Hyphomicrobium sp. | reverse complement strand
AGGCGACGGTCGCCTTGTCCGTGTCGTCCTTCGCGCAGGTCAGGCTGACCACAAAACGTCCCGGCATGTGCGTTTCTCCTTTTGTCATATCGGTGTGTTTGCAGGTGTGATGCGGGCGGCGCCCGCTCTTGGGTCTCGCTCGCCCGTCTTGCGCCCGCTCAGCCCCATTCGCTTTTCGACCGGATCCAGAAGGTCGCGCTTTCGGGATCGTGATGCAGCAGCTCGTTGCGTGTGAGACGGCACCATGCGGGCAGATCGAGCGCCGCGCCGGGATCGAGGGCTACGAGCTTCAGCGTCTGCGCGGGCATCTGCCGCAGCCTCTTGCTGAGCGCGACCAGCAGCTCTCCGCAGCTCATATCGCCCGCGTCCCATTCCTTGGCGGCGTCGAGAGCGCCTGCATGGAAACGACACGGCATTCGATACCCTCCTCGACCGCGCGGACGGCCGCGGCCGTGAGCCACAAAGGGAGCTCGAGCCGCAGCCACGCGAAGGCGCGGCAAACCTGTTGCGATGTCATGCTTGCTGAAGCGGAGCTTTCATGAACGGCCGACGCAGTTGGCGTCACCGCAGCCCGACCGGGCATGACGTTTGAAAGCCGACTTCCATCGAAATTTGTATGGGTCGCGCCCCAGTGGGTCAAGAGGTCGCCGCCGGCCAGACGACACGCGAGCGCCATCGCCCACCCGTGACCTCCGTGAGGTCGCTACTCCGGCGGACAATCGCGCCAGCGGCGGTCCTATACGCCGGCGCGGCTTCGCAATTCGTTGTACGCCCACCCGATGGCAACGATGGTCACAGCGCCGGCAAGGACAGGGGTCAACAGGAAGGTCCAGCCGGCGCCCGCGAGAGCGACGACAATCGGATTGGCGCCCGCGGGCGGATGGACGGTGTCGGTCAGCATCATGCTCGCAATCGCGAGGCCGACGCCGGCCGCGATGCCGAGGGCGCCGGGACCGAAGATCGCGACGGCCATGAGGCCCATGGCTGCCGAGATGAGGTGGCCGCCAATCACGTTGCGTGGGCGTGCAAACGGGCTCGCGGCCACACCGAACACGAGAACGCAGGATGCCCCGAAGGGCGGAATCAGCAGCAGCGCGACATGGGCTTCGTTCGCCACCGCCAGGAGACCGATCGCAAGCGCGCCGCCGATCCCCGCCAGGATCGCGTTGCGCCACGGGCGCGTAACAACGGCGGCGAGAACACGCCTCGCCAGGCCGAGCTCGGTCGGCGCATCGACGCTTGCCATGACATTCCCTCACGAAGGAAGCGGGCAGGCCCTGTGAGGGACCTGCCCGACAAGGTGTCTCAGAGTGCTTCCGGCAAAGCGGGCACCGGTTTTCTGCGGTAAGAGCTGGACGACCTCAGCGCTTGAACTTCGCCGCTTCTTCGGAGCCGCCGGTGGCGTTGCCGGCGCTATAGGAGTGCGCGCCGACGCCTGCGAGCTTGCCGCCCTGGACGATCAGGTATTCGTTGCGGATCGGCTTGCCGGCGAAATAACACTCGAGGATTTCCCGCGTGCCCGCCGCATAGCGGGTCTGCGCCGAAAGCGACGTGCCCGAGATGTGAGGCGTCATGCCGTGATAGGGCATCGAGCGCCACGGATGGTCTTGCGGCGCCGGCTGCGGGAACCAGACGTCGCCGGCGTAGCCCGCGAGCTGGCCGCTTTCGAGCGCGCGCACGATGGCGTCGCGGTCGCACAGCTTGCCGCGTGCGGTATTCACGAGATAGGCACCCCGCTTGAAGTTCTTCAGCGTCTTGTCGTTGATCATGTGCTCCGTCTCGGGGTGGAGCGGACAGTTCAACGTCACGACGTCGCAAACCCGCGCCAAGCTCTCGAGGCTGGTGTGGTGCGTGAGGTTCAGCTCTTTCTCGACCGCGTCCGGCAGCTTGTGACGGTCCATGTAGTGCAGGTGAACGTCGAACGGCTTCAAGAGGCGCAGCACGCGCAGACCGATACGTCCGGCGGCCACCGTGCCGACGTGCATGCCTTCGATGTCGTACGAGCGGGCCACGCAGTCGGCGATGTTCCAACCGCCCTTAATCACCCAATTGTAGGACGGGATGTAGTTGCGCACGAGCGACAGCATCTGCATCACCACGTGCTCGGCAACGCTGTTCGAGTTGCAGTACGTGACCTCGGCGACCGTGATGCCACGATCCATGGCGGCCTGTAGATCGGTGTGATCGGAGCCGATGCCGGCCGTGACGATCATCTTGAGCTTCGGCGCCTTGGCGATGCGCTCGGCCGTCATGTAGGCGGGCCAGAAGGGCTGCGAGATCACGATCTCCGCGTCATGCAGCTCCTGGTCGAGCTTCGAGTTCGCGCCGTCCTTGTCGGAGGTGACGACGAGGGTATGGCCGTTGTCTTCGAGGAACTTCCGAAGGCCAAGCTCGCCCGAGACGCTGCCGAGGAGCTGACCGGGCTTGAAGTCGATGGCGGACGGCGTGGGCGCCGTCTGGCCGTCGGGGTACTTGCTGATCGTGGGAATGTCGTCGCGGGCATACGATTGCGGGTACCCGTCGACCGGATCGTCGTAAAGGACACATACGATTTTAGCCATCGTGCTCTCCATCATGGAATGAGGCCATGAGGCAGCGCTTCGCCCGCCGACGTGCGCCGGGCGACGGTCAATGTCCGATGAGGTCAGATAGCCAGAACGGCTCACGCCGTCGACAAAGGCCGCCACACCTCGCGCTTCCTCGTCACGCCGATCCAAGTCTTGTCGAGTTCGGATTTTCGCCGCGACGGGGCATGTGTGAGCCGATGAGGATCGAAGATCAAATTGATCTGCTTGACGGCACGATTGACCGCGTCAATCAGGCGGGCTCGAGAGCGGAGCGGAAGGCGAGCTCGAGGTTCACGCGCGTGCCGGCCGTCATGAACGCGCGCGCCAGCGGCGGCAGCGGATCGCGGTCCGTCGCTACGATCCCGATGGTTTGCGTATGCACGGGCTTGACGAGATCGAGAAAGGCGAGCTCCTCGCAGCCGGCAAAAATGTAGGCGAAGGTGTGCGGGATGATGCTCGACCACTTGCCGCTGCACACATGCGAGCAGACGGCGAGATAGGAGTTGGTCGTCACGGTGGGCGCGAGCTCCAGCCCCTGGGAGCGTGCGAGATTGTTCAGGACGCGCCGGTTCTGCATGCTTTCGTTGAGCAGACATAAGTTGTTGGCGACGGCGTCCTCCCACGTGATGACGGTGCCGCCCGCCTTGCGCGCGGCCTTGCTGGCGACGAACAGGTAGCGCTCGCGATAGAGCGCCGCCTTGCGGACGTGCTGCAGCGGCTCGTTCTCGAGATAGGTCACGCCCGCGTCGAGCTCGAATTTGTCGAGCGCCCGCTGGATCTCGCCCGAGGTCATCGAATGAACCTCGATCGCGACCTGCGGATGCTTGTTGGCGAAGGGAGCGGTGATCTCGGCAATGGCCGGCATCGCCGCCGGGATGACGCCGAGCTTGAGCGTGCCCTTGAGACATCCACGGAACACTTCCACGTCCTGCTTGAGGCTTTCGTAGTCCGAGAGGATCTGCCCGGCCCAGTCGACGACGCGCTCGCCCTCGGGCGTCAGCCCCATGAAACGCGAGGCGCGGATGACGAGCCGCATGTCGAGCTCGCGCTCGAGGGCCTTGATGCCGGACGACAGCGTGGGCTGCGTGACGTTGCAGGCGTCGGCCGCGCGACCGAAGTGCCTTTCACGGGCCAGCGTCACCAAATAGGTCATCTGTCGGATGAACATGATGGGCCTCTGGCTGATCAGGAATTATAATCTATACTATACGAGTCATATTTTAATGCGCAAGGACGCGCACCGGGCTGTCATCGGCCTCGGCCAGGGCCTGCGCGAGCTGAAAGACGTTGCCGCGTGGCATCGCAAAGCTCACGCCGAAGCCATCCAGGGTCCGCAGCGTGACGATGAGAGAGCAGGGATCGGTCGACTGCTCGATGGCCCAGGAGCCGATCGGGTAGGTGTAGCGGAACGAGGTGTCGCGCAGTTGGCGCCGCAAAGCCGCTTCGATCAGGCTCGGCAATGTCATGGCGAGGTTGCCGAGATCCGGGATCTGAAACTGCAACGCGGTCGCTGCGCCCGTGTCGTCGACGAGATTGAGGATGACCGTCTTGCCGTCGTCGCTGATCGCATAGGTGGTCATCTCCTTCACGGCGATCGTCATCGGCGCCTCTCCATCGCTATATTTATATGAATATAGCGATAAGGCGGCAAGTCGAGGTCTGCAAGTGCGCAGTTGGACGGCCGGGGCCGTCAGGCGATTGGAGATTCCGATCGGGTGGGGCAGCGGAGGATCGTTCGGCCGAGAGGGGCTACTGCCTCAAAATCTGGCACCGGAGCGCGCACTGTTGGAAACGGCCAATACGGGGCGGTGGAGCCTAAAGAAGGCGGAACGCCCAGGCGTGTCTCGCCGCCAGGGCAGTCGGCGCTGTCGAGGGCCCGAGCGCGCTCCTGCACTCGAGCCCTCTCCGTCTCACGCGATGTCGAGGCCTCGTTACGCGACGTCGAGGCCTCGTTACGCGACGTCGAGGACGATGCGATAGCGAGCCTTGCCGTCGAGCAGATGCTGGATGGCGTCGTTGACCTTCGAGATCGGGAAATGCTCGGTCTGCGGCGCGATGTTGTGGCGGGCGCAGAACTCCATCATGAGCTGCGACGTGACGGGCGCGCCGTTGGGGGAACCGGAGACGCTGTTCTGGCCCATGATGATCGGGAAGGCCGCGACCGGGATGGGTTCGAGCACGGCGCCCACGACGTGCAGCCGGCCCTTCGGGCGCAGCGTCGCCATCATCGCCGGCCAGTCGAGCGGCACGTTCACGGTCACGAGCAGCAGGTCCAAGGTGCCGGCGATGCGTTTCAGGTCGTCGGCATTCCGCGTGTTGACGACGTGGTGCGCGCCGAACCCGCGTGCTTCGTCCGCTTTCGAATCCGTGGACGTGAAGGCCGTCACCTCGCAGCCCCAGGCGTGGGCGAACTTCAGCGCCATGTGGCCCAGACCGCCGATGCCGACCACGCCGACGCGATCCGTCGGCTTGATGCCGAAGGCGCGAAACGGTGTGAAGACCGTGACGCCGCCGCAGAGAAGGGGGCCGGCTTCCTTGGCATCGACGCCGTCGGGGATCGGGATGGCCCAGGGCCATTGCGCGCGCACCTTCTCGGCAAACCCGCCGTGGCGGCCGACGATCGTTCCGGTATGCGTCGCGCAGAGGTTCTGGTCGCCGTTGAGGCAGGGCTGGCAATGCATGCAGCTCGACGCCGCCCAGCCGACGCCAACGCGCTGGCCGACTTTCAGACCCTTGGCGTTCGCGCCGAGCTTGCTGACGCGGCCGATTACCTCGTGCCCGGGCACGAGCGGATAGGCGGTCATGCCCCATTCGTTGTGCATCATGGAGACGTCGGAATGGCAGATGCCGCAGGTCTCCACGTCGATCTCGACGTCGTCGGCGGCCAGCGGGCCCGGATCGTACTCGAACGGTTCGAGCGGTGTCTTGGCGGCGTTGGTGGCCCAGGCTTTGACCGTCATCGTGGTGCGTCCTCCTGTTTGAACCGACCGGTAGATAATGTGCCGATCGGCGGAACACTAGGGCACGCCGATCGTACGGGCAGTCCGTTTCTTGCTGTCAAACACCCGGCCCGACCCTTGTTTATACCGACCAGCCCCGTGAGCGTGGCCGCAGCCGCAGGGCAATGGGCCGGAGTGCGATGGCTCTCTCGGCTCTCACGCGTAAACGGCGCCGACCTTGGGGCCGGCGCCGCATGCTCCACGCGTTACACGGCCCGCAGAAGTCCGGTCTTCGGATGACAGTTGATGTACTCGAAGTACTGGTTCGACGCATCGAACACCGAAACCTCGTGATAGAGCGTCAGGTCCTTGAACTTGTGAACGTTCCGCATGAACGTCACGAAGATCTGCAGGTGCGTGGGGTGAGATTCGCCCCAATGCTCCAGGGCGGCGAGGGAGTTCCAGAGGCTCACGCCAAACCCCTTCTCCTGCAGATTGCCGTCCTCATCCATGTGATGACAGTAGCGGTTGGTGTAGCAGCCGACCTCGAGGCCATCGTCGCGCAGATAGTTCATGCCTTGATTCAGGACAGGCTCGATGTCGTCGTACCAGGTGCTGCGCTCGACGTCCTTGGTTCGGCTCCAGTCCTCGCCCGACCGGATCAGGGTCAAATTCTGATGACCGCTGATGACGACGCGCCCGCCGGCCTTCGGATCGCCGTGCGTGACGGTGAGCTGGCCGGAGGGCTCCATGGTGTCGTTCTGCGACACCGGCAGGCGATCCCGCATGGAGCCCCAATACCCGTGCTCGAAGATCGGCTCGCTCATGTTGCCGAAGAGAATGCTCACGCCCTCGAACGGTCCATAGTCGTGCGTGAAGATCGTCTCGAACTGCTCCATGCGCGGGCTGAGAATTTCCCGGAAGTAGCCGACGCCGTCGTTGAGCCGGTCGTCGGAGGCCCACCAGCCGGCGACGTCCGGGCTGCTATTCCAGGCCTCATGCTTTTTCGGGTCCTGCCAATAGGCGACGACAATCAGGTTCAGACAGCCTTCGGCATCCACGAACCGCACGAGGTCGTGACGGGCCGGGCCGTCGGGCAGTTGGAGGCTGTCGCGGATCTTCTGAAACGCGGAACGCGCCGTTTCATTCATCGCCTCGCCCTTCGACTGAACGCCGAAGTAGGCCATGACGAGTTGCTCGATCGCCGGGTCGACCCGCGCGGAGAAGGCAGGATAGGGCGGCTTCCACGTGTCGCTGACGCGACGGTGGCGGGTGCGCGGGCAGCGCAGATGGCTCGGAATTGAAGAGTCCAAGGTCATAGGGATCCTCCCGATTTTGTTATGGGCGCCGCATCGGGCGCTCGATATATCCATAAAAATATAACGACTGCTCACCCGCGTCGTGTGGCGTCTTCCGATCCGCCAAGGGCTTGCCGTCAACGATCTCATGGATGTCGTGCTAGGCGCCGGGGCAGCAGCGTTGGTCGAACGCGGCTGCCGCGGTTCACCGGAACTGTCTCGGAAAGACCGGCAGCGTGCAAGTGCAGGGTGCCTGCCGGCGCCGGGCAATTTGCCCGCTCACGCCGGGGTGACGCCCGCGAGCTTATCCGGGCCGATCAGGCCGGCGCTCAAAGCCAACCAAACGAGATGGGCGTCGTTCTCCGCACCGATCTTGGCCTTGATCGCATAGTGATGATTGCGGACCGTCTTCTGACTGAGGTTGAGCAGGTTGGCGATGGCATCGCTGCTGAGCCCGGTCGCGAGCAGCCGCAGGATCTCCGTCTCCCGCGGCGACAAAAGGTCGATGGCGGGATTGGCTCCGCTCAGCCTGTCGGCCGCGAGGGCCTGGCAGATGTCGTCGCTCAAGGCGCGCCCGCCGCGGGCGACCACCTCGACGGCTTTGACCAATTCACCCGGCGGGCTGCTTTTGGTGATGTAGCCGCACGCGCCGGCCTCGAAAGCCTTGAGCGCGAAGGCGGAGCCGGCATGCATGGAGAAAATCAGGATCCGTGCGTCCTTATCCCAATCGCGGATGCGCCGCACGGCCTCCAACCCGCTGGCGCCCTGCAGCGTCAAATCCATGACCACGACGTCGGGCTTGTGGGCCTTGTAGGCGATATAGGCCTGCGCCACGTCCTCCGCCTCGGCGCAAACCGAGAACGGCTGCCGCATCTCGAGAAGCCGGCGATAGCCTTCGCGCACCACGGGGTGGTCGTCGACGAGAAGGATGGAGACGGTGCCGCTCATGCGAGCGCTTCGGACGGTCCGGTCGGCACGACGGCGAGGATCCGAAGTCCGTGCGGTGCGTTGCCGATCGAAAGAGCCCCGCCGATGCCGGCGAGCCGCTCGCGAATACCGAGGATGCCGTGACCGGACGTCGTCCGGATCCGGCTCACGTCGCCGCCTCCGTCGTCCTCGATCGTCAATGCGACGTGCGGGGCCGCTTCCGCGACATGCTCGAGCCGCACGCTGACCTCGGTCGGACGGCCATGCTTCGAAGCGTTCGTCAGGCACTCCTGGGCGATGCGATAGAGGTCGACGGCGATGCGCTTCGGCAGGCTGGCCATACGGCCAGACAAGTGGAGCTTGTAGACCGTGCCGGTCTTCGATTGCGCATTGAAGTCGTTGATGAGCTGCCGCAGGCTGGCCTCCAGCCCGAGCTCCTCGATGCTTTGCGAGCGCAGGCGCACGAGGGTAGTGCGCAAAGCATCCATCATGCGCTTCTGCGCCGTCGTGATGGACCGCGCGTCCTTGGCGATGTCCGGCCGGTCCGCCGGCGCGCCGGTCTCGATGACGGTGGCAAGCGCCGTCGTTGCCGCCAAGGCCTGCCCGAACTCGTCGTGCAGATCGCGCGCGATCGAGCGCCGCTCCTCCTCCTGGACCTGGAAGAGGCGATTGGTGAGGGCGAGACGTTCCGAATTGTTCTGGCGAAGCGTCGTCGCCAGCCGGTTCACGGCGTTGGCGATATGATTGAACTCTGTGCTCTTGAACTTGCTGAGCTTCAGCGCGAGCTCCCCTTCCTCCAGTCTGCGCAGCGCGTCGATGATGGCGCGGGCCGGCATGAGGGCATGGCCGATCATGACGGCCGCCAGAAAGGCAATGGCCCCGGCCATCATGACGGCGACCTGAACGACCGTCGAAACCTCTCGCCACGCCCGTCGCAGCGCCGCGTCGGGATCGGCGCTGGTGACGATCACACCGGCCGATGCATCGCGGATGGAGAGGTTTTGCGTGATGGGATCATGGGGCCCCAGCATGTCGAGGTAGGCGGCGGCGAACCACTGCGGCGCTTGCGGTCCGAGCACTTCCACCTGACTGCACAGCGTCTGCTGCTCGCTCCTCGGCGGCGCAAAGGCCACGCAAACGCCGGGCGAGACGATGCTCTGCGTTGCGACCGACTTCCATTCGGGCAACGGCATCAGCGTTCCGCGCTCCATGCCGTTGCGCCAGATGAGATGCTGCCAATAGAGCCCCTGGAGGTGCTGATTGACGCGCTTCCCGGTGGCGGCAACATCGCTTTCAATGGAGCGATGCGCGTCCGCGATCAGGCATCCGATGGCGACGACCAGGCAGACCAGCACGACGGCCATCAATCGCAGCACGAGCAACGTCAGAAGGCGCATGGTTCCGCTCCGAGGGTTTGGCGGATTTTGGCATATCCGGCCGAGAATGAAACCTGGGGCCTGTCATCGGGCAAATTGCCCGGTTTGCCGACGAATACGGTCAATGCGCCGGTCCTGCATGGTCGGGACGCTCCGTTGCGACCCCTTGCGTTCCTGACGCTCCAGACGCAGCCGGACCGGGCAGGTCGAACGTTGCCGCCTCCCGAGAATGTGACCTGCTGCGCCGGCTGTCGTAGATTTCGCCGATTCAGAATGTTGACTACTACAGTAGTCAAAAGAAGTCTGATCGCAACGCGTGTGCCGGCCAAAGACGTACGTGGCCGTCAACCAGCCAGCGCGGTCGCAACCTACCCAATGATTACTTTTGTCCTCGATGGTCCGGAAATCCTTCGCCTTGACTGACGATCTGCACCGCAACATCACCATCGAAAGCAGCGATCGAGACGAGCTATCTGACTATTTCTCGCAGCGCGTATCCAAGGTCGCCATCTCCCCGGCATCGGAAGCGGATCACATAAAGATTTCATCGTCCGTCGTTCCGATTGCCGACACGATTGCGATGAGCAGCACCATTCCGCACGGGGCGCGTTTCCTCCAGAAGGAGGACCTCGATGGCCTGTTCGTCTTCCTGCCGACCTCGGGAAACGCCTTGATGAAAAAGGGCGCGCGCGTCGTGCCGTTCAGTCAGGCCCAAGGGTTCATCGGCGCCATGAACGAGGGCGACGTGCTCGAATGCTCGGAGCACTTTGCGCTGCAATCCTTGAAGCTGTCCAAAGCCCATCTCACCAGCACGTTGTCGCGCCTCCTCGATCGGCCGATCATCAATCCGATCGAATTCTCACCCTCCGTCGATCCCGAATCGACTCAGGCACGCACCCTGCTCTCGTTGATGCTGATGGCGTCCAGGCCGATCAAGGGGGCTCCCTTTCTCGCGCCGTCCTCACATGCAGCCAAGCACTTTTCAGAAACCCTCTCCATCTTCGTGCTGGAGAGCTTCAAGCACAGCTACTCCGAGCTTCTGACGCTGCCGGAGCCGACCATTCGGCCGAAGCACGTCGCCCGTGCCATCGACTACATGCGCTCGAACGCCCATCGCGCACTGACCTTGCAGGACATCTCCGCTGCTGCTGAGGTGAGCGTCCGGGCCTTGCACTACGGGTTCAAGCAATTCCTCAAGATGTCGCCAATGGAGCATTTTCGAGAGATACGGCTCAAGGGCGCCTACGAGGATCTGCTATCCGCGCCCGCGGAGATCTCGATTACTGAGATCGCGAGGAAGTGGGGCTTCGTGACGTCGAGCCATTTCGCGGTGCACTGCAAGCGGAGCTATGGTCGAACGCCGTCAGAGATCCGCCGACATCCATAATCGGGCTGCTTGGCCGGTCGCAGACGGTCCGGCTCGCCTCAGTCACGCTTGGGAATCAGTCACGCTTTGGAAAAAGTACGCGGCTGAGCCGCCTCAAGACGTTCGTGTCCGGCTCTTTCGGACGCTCGACCTTTTGCGGAAACTCTCGGTCTTGCGTTCCAGGATCGGCGACATGCCCGATCCCGTTCGCCCGTTCGAGAGCGTGCCGACCGAGAGACCGAACGTCCTCATCCTCGTCCGCAAGGAGGACTGGCGCAATGCTCCGGCAGAACTCCGGGAATGCGCCATCAATCGCTTGCCCGAGATGAAAAAGCCCAGCCTCCCGCTCGCCGGCGGACAGCTTCAATTGGGCGAGGCGATAGTGCGCACGGCAATCCCCCCGCGCGGCGCCCCGGGCATACCAGCGTCGCGCCGCGGCCGACTTTCCAGGCACGGCCCAGCCTTCCTCGCGGAAGCGGCCGATGACGGTCATGGCTTTGCCGTGGCCTTTGCGCGCGGCACGAACGTAGAGCGCAAGGGCCTCTCGGTCGCTTTGCTCGACGCCCGCTCCGGCGAACAGGAGCGTGGCCAGATTAAAAAGCGCCCAGTCATAGTCCTTGGCGGCGGCCTCGCCGTACAATCGCGCGGCTTCCGCATAGTTTATCGCGACTCCCCAGCCCAGCTCGTAACAGCGGCCGAGCATATTCAGGGCGTCGGGGCGCTTGGTCACTGCTGCAATCGTGAACCAACGGAACGCGGCCTCCGGATCCTGTTGGGTTCCAGAGCCGCGGAGCAGCATCTGCGCCCACGTCAGTTGGGCGTCAACGATGCCGAGTTTGGCAGCCGCCTCGGCCAGATGTGCGGCCTCGCGCGGTCCTCGCCTGACGATGGCCTCGGCGTCCTCAGAGCTCATCGAGGCCAGGAGGGAGTACCGATAGCGTCCGGCCCTCTCCGCGATCTCATCGGCAGGCATCACACGTCCCGAAAGAATGCCGGACAGGCGGGACTCGCCGCCCGCCTGTCCGCTTGCTGATGGACAAGCTCAGAACTTAATGTCGGCTTTCAACAGCCCCGTACGTCCCGGCGCAACGAGAGCGAACAACCCGACGTGGGACGCGTCGTAGTACGTCTCGTCGAAAATGTTGTTCACGTTGAGCTGGAGATTGATGTTGTCGGTGACTTGATAGGCCGCCATGGCATCGAAGCGCCAGTAGGACGGGAGCTCGCGCGTGTTTGCATCGTCGACGAACCGCTCGGACATATAGTAGGCGCCGCCGCCGATCTTGAAGGCGTCGGTCAGAGCGTAGGTCGTCCACAGGCTGAAGCTGTGAGGCGCGATATACTTTACCTGGTTGCCGTCGTTCGAGCCTGCGCCGTCATCGACGAGCTCGGCGTCCAGATAGGTATACCCGCCTACGACTTCCCAGCGGTCTGTCAGCTTGCCCGAAATGCCGATTTCGACACCATCGACGACCGTCTCGCCGATCAAATCGACGAGGCCGGTGGTTGGATCCGTTGCTCGTGCGTTCGTCTTCTCGGTGCGGAAGATCGCGCCGGTTACCGACAATCGCTCGTTCAGCAGATCCCACTTCGTCCCGATCTCATAGCTGCGGTTCCTCTCGGGATCGAGATTCTCGCGGCCATTTCCGAAGTTGCCCGAGGGATCGGCGTTGCCGGCCTGCCCCTGCGTTTCGCCGGACGGGTTGGACGACGTGCCGTGCGCGACATAGATGCTGCCGAAGCGCACCGGCTTGTATACGAGCCCCACCTGATAGTTCCACATATTGGAGACGTTTCGCGCCGTAGTGTTGTCGACGTCGTAGTGATCGAACCGCAGGCCGGCGTTCAACAGCCACTGCGGGGTGAGCTCGATCGTGTCGAAAATATAGGCGCCGGCCGTCTCCGTCGTCGTCGGCGTGCCGAACGGGGTGGTGCCGAGAACGGTGGCTGAGAGATTAGGATAAGGATTGGGCCACTGGCCGACGGGAATATTGAGATCCGGCGCCACAATGGCGGGCACACCGGAGAACCCGCCGGATTGAACGCGCTCGCGACTGAACTCGGCACCGAACGCGAAGGAGTGACCGATCGGCCCCGTTTCGACCTCTCCCGTAAAATCGGTTTGGTTGAGTATTCCCTCGGTGTAACGCCTCGAGCTACGGACGTCTCGGTTGACGATCGTGTTGCCCGTCGTCGCGGTGGCGCGCGTGTAAATGTACTCGTTCAACGTATCCGCATATCGCGTGATATTCTGCACGCGGAACCGATCACTGAAATCGTGCTCGAACTTGATCGTCGCGAGATTTGTCTCGGTTTCGCGGAAATCACGATTCACGGCGCCGTAGAACCAGTCCCTGTTGACGTCGATGGGGCGTCCCGGGTTTGCCTGTGTGCCTGACCGTACCGGATGGCCGAAATCCGGCAGCTCGTCGGTCTCGAGGTGATAGTAGCTGAATGTCGCCCGCGTCGGCCCGTTCAGCCCGAAGGCGAGGGACGGCGCAATACCCCACCGTTCTTGAAACACCTCGTCTCTGCCGGCAACGTCCGCGTCGTGCCACATCGCATTCAAGCGAAAAGCGACGCCGCTATCGCTGGCATAGTTGCCGTCGATCGTCTGGCGCTTCGTTGCGTCCGTTCCGAGCGTGCTCGTGCTGTTGAAGAACGTGTCGTCGCGCGCAGTCTTGCTGACCATGTTCAGATTGCCGCCGGTCGATCCGCGACCGTTGTAGGTGCCGCCGGGTCCCTTGTTGAGCTCCACGGCTTCGAGATTGAAGACCTCGTAGCTCGACCGGCCGAGATTGCGCACGCCGTCGATCGACATGTCACCACTGGCTTCGAAACCGCGGATGAAGGGGCGATCGCCGAGAGACGTTCCGCCTTCGCCGGACCCGAGCGTCACGCCGGGCACCGTACGAAGAACCTCGGTCAGAGAGCTTGCAGCGCGATCATCCATCTCCTTCCGGGTGACCACCGTGACGCTCTTCGGCGTATCGAGCAGCGGCGCCGTGAACTTGGCGGTCGACGCCTTCTTGACCTGATAATCTTCGGAATAATTGATGCCGCCGGCGCCGTCTCCGCTATCTTGCGCTTCGGTCGTGGTCGGATCCGTCGCCACTTCTTGCTGGCTCTGAGCGGGGGCCGATTGCTTTGCAGGCACTTTTTTCTTGGCGGGGCCTTTCTTCTTGGCCGTTACTTCCAGCGGCGGCAACGAGGTCGCGTCTTCCCCCGCCGCATCTTGAGCTGCAGCGCCCGTCGTCAGCATCATCGACGCGAGACTGAGCGACATCGCGCTCATGAACATGGTATCGCCCGCGAAGCCAGCACCCGCAGGCGCGTCGCCGCGCGACGTCTCGTTCCTAGAACTCATAGCCACCCCCAATCAGATCCCAATTTCGATGGAGAGGCGTGATGAGACGTGCGTCGCCAGCCTTCCCCCTGGCGCAGAAGGCCGTCCCGACAATTACATGACAAGATAAATCAAGAATGAGCTGCTCTTTGTTGCGCGAACGAGTTGTCGGTTGCGCTTGTGAACGCTGTACTTACGGGACGCAACGGAAGGAAAAGACGCCCGCGCCACCAGAAAATCGCTCTCGCATAACCGCGCGCCTCATCGGCGAAAAAACGACGCCTGAAAAAACAATCGGGAGGATCGTGGCAGCTTACGCTGCATGCCGTTGTATCCCCGCATCAGGCCCGTTTTGTCGTGGTTTTCGCGGATTCAGTTTATTTACGACTACATCACGCCCACCAAGTCTGAGCCGACGTGAGTAAGCCAGCCAACGACGCACGAGCTCGTCCACTAGCCAGCCAGCTTACGTTCTTACGGCCGCACCGCGACGACTCGATTTTGTCGCGGTGCGGCTCCTACTGAGGCTCACACTTGGGGGCTGTCCTATGCATGACGTCAAAGGTCGGCGCGCTCGGTCCGGTGCGCTGCTTCTCCGTCCCCCTGCGGTAGCCGCATGTGAACTCGCCAACACCGGCTCCGTCGGATGCAGATGGCGGGTTCTCCTCGGGAGGTGTCGGTGGCGATCGCGCGACACGCCCTGCAACGGGCATGACCACCGACATCCCGCTACGCGCTGGTCCATGGGCCATCGAAATCGTCATCCGTGGCCAGAACACCGCGCGCCTTTTTATCTCGGCGTGACGAGCAGGTTCGGCGCGAGGGGCATCGCGGCACCTCCTACCCGTGCGCTTCCCGATTTGTCAGAAAGAAAAACCCATCATGCTTGTGTTGGCCCGGACGCACATTGCGATGAAGATCCTGCACCACCTCGCGACATGTCCTGGCGGAGTGGCGACAAAATACGACATATCAAAATCGATATCGGTCACCGTGCCCTATGTCGGCAAGATCTCGCTGCAGCTTCTCCGCGCGGGGTTCGTCAAAAGCATCCGGGGACCGCGAGGCGGGTACACTCTTGCATTGCCTGCGGCTGCTATTCGGGTGGGCGATGTGGCTCAGTTCATCGACGACACGAGATGCTGGCGATCACAGTCCGAACTGGAGGACGCTGGCATGAACACCGCTTTAAAAAAGGCTCAAGACAAATTCTTTGATGTCCTCAATACGCGCTCAATCGCCGATCTTTGCGATCCGTCGAAAGGAGAAAGCGATTTGAAATACCGAACCTTCGATATTGCAGGCAAGGCTTCGTCGGCACCAAAATCAATCCATCAAAACTGCTGTTTTTCCGGTAGCGTATAGTTTCTTCGATCGCGATCGGTTGTTGTGTCGCGTTTCGGAAATGATACGCGCAAAAACGGGCTCGATTTCTAGTCAGGATCGCACCGATAGCCCGACGGGCTCCTCAATCGCATCGCCGCCGCCGATCCGGCATCCGCGGCAAACACCGCTGAGCTGCCTCTTCATAAACGCAAGCGAAGCGCCGCTCACTTCGATGTGGGCGATCGGCGCAAGCGGCGCGGCTGTGACGACGCTGCGTGAGCTTCGCGGCGCGCGCCGGCACCCCGTGCGTCTCTCGGGTCTCAGCCGACGGCCTCCGCCCGCGAAGGCGACGTCGGAGGCTCACATTTTGCGGAGATTTATCAATAAGGTATGGCGGAGAGGGAGGGATTCGAACCCCCGGTACGGTTGCCCGTACTCCGCATTTCGAGTGCGGCGCGATCGACCACTCTGCCACCTCTCCGGCCGTTCGGATCGCACCAGGGACCGTGGTCTCGTCGTCTGGCGTCTTGCGAACCGAAGCGCTGCTGAATAGCGGGTGATCGCACTTCATGCAAGCCCGCTTCTGAAGCCCCATTCAGGGCCGCATGTGGCCGGGCCGAACGATGCGGGTCTTCATGTCCGCATCGTCGAACAGAGGCGCGGGCTCGCGCGTCGCGCCGCGCCGCGGAACCGGCGTTTCCGTGCCCTGCCAGGCGTCGCAGAAGGCCAGGATGCCCTTGAACATGGCGGCGCGCTTGGCGATCTCGGCGAAGACCTGCTCGCGGTCGACCTCGTCCCAGCCGAGATGCAACGGCACGACGAGGTCATAGAGGTCCTTGAACTTTCCGCCGCGCCCCTTCGGCTCCATGCTCTCGGCCAGCATCAGGAACTGGCCGAACTCCAGAACGAGCGTTTCGGAGGGGCGCTCGCCGTGCGGGTCCACGAAATGCTGTTCGAGATAGGCGAGCGTCTTAGCGAGCACGCGCGCCCGCGCGGCCATGGTGCGCTCGTCCGTGTCCTTGTCGAAGCCCAGCAGCGCGGCCCAGTCCTTTGGGGAAGCCATTATCGCCCTGCCCCGCGCTCAGGCCTCTCACGATCGCGTCCCTGCATCTCCCGCTCCCCCGCTTTTCGAACCGGCTTATCCCGGACTTTCGTCGCGCGCTAGGCTTGCAGATCCGCGCGACATGGTAGGATGACGGAGCATAGCCGGCGACACTCCGTCCGCCGCGAATAGAAATGCAAATCAAGGCGGCGAGGGGGCAAGCCATGATCGCGACCGCAACGGAGAGCGCGACGGCGACGGAAGCCGTCGTCGTCGTGCATGGCACGTGGGCGGGTCCGGAGGCGGGCTCCGTCAAGTGGTGGCAACGGTGCGCGGACGGCGCGGCCGACCATTTCACCACACGCCTCGACGAGGCGCTCGCGCGGCGCGGGTCGCCCGCACGATGCTGGGCGGGCACGACGCTCGAATTCTCCTGGACCGGCGAGAACGCGTGGCTGCACCGGACACAAGCGGCGGCGGATCTCGCGGCGTACCTCAAGACCTTGTCGGATGCGGGCGTGCGCTATCACCTCGTGGGCCACAGCCACGGCGGCAACGTGATCGCGGACACCTTGCCGTTCCTGCAGGGCCCATCGGAGGCGCATGCCCTCGGGCGCGTCGTCACGCTCGGCACGCCGTTCGTCGACACGACCACGCCCATCGAAAGCCGCAAGCTCGACTGGCAGATGACGATCACCCGCATCTCCTACGTTCTCGCGGCGGCGGCGCCGATCGCCATAGCGAAACCCCTCTTCGGCGAGGCCAGCCCGGGCAGTGCGCTGCCCGCGAACGGGCCGCTGTTCCTGGCGGTGGTGGGGGCCATCGCGCTGGTGATGTGGCTGCTCTACGGCCGGGCCGTCGACAAGCTCAGGACGGCGCGCTCGCCGTTGCCGGAGGCCATCGGGCTTTCGATCAGCAGCCCCTACGACGAGGCCTGGCAGGTGCTGCACCATCTGCGCCAGGCGGGCAATCCGCTTGCCGTGCCGACCGGGCTCGTGCGTCATCTCTACCGCCAGTCGATCGCGCACGTCGCCCGCCGCCGGCAGGTGAGCCGGCTGCACGGCTCGGCGCGGTGGCGCGATCTCAGCTACACCGCGCTGGCGATGCTCCTGCTCTTCTATGCCATGGCGGTGGGCATGCCGATTATCTTCGTAACGGATACGGAAGGGACGGGCCCCGCCAGCTGGACCAAGTTCATGATCATGCTGCCGGCCATGTTTCTCGTCATGGCGCTCTATGCGTTCATCGCGAGCACGATTTTCGGCCCGAAATTCATCTCCGCGTTCTGGCGGCCCGTGCGCGGCTTCACCCACGTGGCCAGTCTCCTTTGGAAGATACCGAACGAGATCGCGACGTACATCGCCCGCAAGAAAGCCTGGAAGCTCCTGCAGTCCTACGCCCTGGGCCTCGACGGCTATGACATGGAGCTGCCGAAAGTCGCGCAGATACCGGCGCAGACAGGGAAAGACGCGTTCCGCTTCGAGCGCCTCGGCGAGGCGGCCGAGCGGCGGGCGCTGATGCGCCGTGCCGATTGGATCGAGGCCAATCTCGGCGATGTGACGGAGACGTTCGCCAAACTCGCCGTCAGCGCCAACGACGTCTCGGCGCTTCTGGTGGCCATCGAGAAGGATGCAACGCTGGTGCACGCCGCCTACTATACGGACGCGGACTGCATCGAGCGGATTGCCGACTGGATCGCGGGCGGCGCGGCGTTCCAATTCGCGCAAACGCAACCGACCGAGGGAACGCCGGCAACCGTGGGATAAACGGCGACGGGCAGAAGAAGGGCAGAACAAAACGGCGCCTCGGAACGTTCATGACGGGACGCCAAACAGAAGCGTGCCCTCAAAGCGCGCTCAAGGAGGACCACGGTCGTGCTCACTCGCCATGCGTTGCCTGGACTCGCTATCGTCTTCGGCGTGCTGTCGCTCTCTTCGACCGCCGTCGCGCAGGCGGGTGCCGGCCAAGCCTGCGGCGGCGCGATGAAACCCACCTGCGCGGTCGGCTTCTTCTGCGATCCGGCGCCGGGTCTCTGCGGCGAGGACGATCCGGAAGGCCAATGCGTCCTGCGTACCGAAATGTGCACGAAGATCTACAAGCCGGTCTGCGGCTGCGACGGCAAGACCTACGGCAACGACTGCGAGCGCATCTCGGCGGCCGCGCGCAAGAGCCACGACGGCCCCTGCAAGGAGGACGCGGCGAAGTAGCGGCTCAACAGTCGCGGAAACGGGCCGTCTGCGCGATCAGCTCGCCCCACCATCTGTGACGAAGCGCGAGGGAGAAGACAAAGGCGCCGCCGCCTTCGTCGCGGTGGATGACCTCGATCGCGCCCGGCTCGATCCACCGCGGCAGCGTCAGGCGGAACCGGCCGATCGCCAGGAAATAGCGCGTCGAGCGGAACGCCAGGGCGCCGTTCTCCTCGCTCACCGCCAGCGACATGCCGAACCCGTAACCGACGTGCTCCTCGAGGCCGGTGGGCCCCAGGAAGCATTTGGCGGAGTGGATGACCTGCGGGAAGCGGCCGGAGGGGCGCGCATAGGTCCGCGTCCAGACCTGGCCGCCCAGCCGCGTGTCCTCCGTCACCGCGACCACGGCGCTGCCGGTCATGCCGTTGTCGAGCGGCAGCGGCGCGCCGATGATGCGCGCCAGAAACGACAGCAGCTTGCCGGCGCGCGAGAGCCGCGTCTCGATCACCTCGCCGACATAGAGCACGACGGCGCCGGGCTCGAGCCGCTTCGAGAAGCGCTTTTGGACGGCGGGCGGCAGGCGCGCCCAGCCGGCCTCTCCGAGGAGCGCGCGAAAGCGCAGGTCGACGATGCTGTCATCGGGGAGAGAAGGACGCGCCGATGCGGGAGCTGGCCGGTCTGAAGAAGGCAAGGCGAACATCGGACACTCCTCCCCGTCTCATTTCTCTCGCCGCTCGCGGGATTGCTCCGGACGCTGGGCCGCGCGCCCTGTCGTGAGGCCGGCGAGGCGCACGACGGCGCTTCCCATCTTGATCAGGCGCGCGAGCACCGGCGTCGGCAGGCTCATGATCTCGTCGAAGCTCTTCGAGACCTCCTCGGTCACGTCGAGCATGGAGCGGAACCGGCGCCGCGCCGCGCCCGAGACGTGCGGATCGTCTTCCGCTGATGCGAGGCACTGGCGCAGGGCGGCGACGGCCGGGTCGATCTCACGCGCTTTGCGATTGGCGGCGATACGCCGGACCATCTCGAAGACGTCGCCCTCGGCCTCGTAGAAGTCGCGCCGCTCGCCGAGCACGGAGACGCGCCGCACGAGCGACCATCCGAGCAGCTCGCGCAGCGACGTCGAAACGTTCGAGCGCGCGAGCTTCAGCCGGTCCGCGATCTCCTCGGCCGAGAGGGGGCGGTCGGAGATGTAGAGCAGGGCGTGGATCTGCGAGACGGAGCGGTTGACGCCCCAGACCTCCCCCATCTCGCCCCAGGCGATCACGAACCGCTCGATGGCGGCGGGCATCCGATCTGACGTTGCAGTTATTTCTGTCATGACAGAAATAAACGACACAAAGGGGCGGCCGTCAAGGGTCCGGCGGATCAAAAGGGGATTGGTCGGCGTTCAGACGGGCGAGGGGCGCTGCGGCCCACTGATCGCGAGGCAAGTGATCGCAAATTAACCGGGGGCTGCCGGGTTTCAGGGCAACTGACGAAACTCCGGGCACCCGGATCGCGCTTAGTGCTTCATATTACAGGAGATTTTTCCATGCTTTGGGTTGGCCCGGCTCTTGCCATACAGTGGTTGCAGAGCAACGCGGGGCCTTCGACTTGACACCATCATTCGACGAAATGAACGGGTTCGGAGAGGGCGTCCGGGAGCCTTATGCCGCGGTCGCCTCCTGGCTCGACTCCCTTCGTGTCGAGGATCTCAGGAAGAAGAGTGCGGAAGCCGAACTCCTCTTTCGAAGGACCGGCATCACCTTCGCGGTGTACGGCGACACCGAATCCGCCGAGCGGCTGATCCCCTTCGACATGATCCCCCGCATCATCGCCGCCTCGGAGTGGCGGCGGCTTTCTGCCGGCATCGAGCAGCGCGTGAAGGCGCTCAACGCGTTCATGTACGACATCTACCACCGCCAGGAGATCATCAAAGCGGGGCGCATCCCGGCGGAGCTGGTCATCCAGAACAGCGCCTTTGTCCCGGAGATGATCGGCGTCGAGCCGGAGCTCGGCATCTACTCGCACATCATCGGCATCGACATCGTCCGCACGGCCGAGAACGAATTCTACGTGCTCGAGGACAACACGCGCACGCCGTCCGGCGTCTCCTACATGCTGGAGAACCGCGAGACGATGATGCACATGTTCCCGAACCTGTTCGCGGAGAACCGCGTCGCGCCCGTCGAGACCTATCCGGACAATCTGCGCAAGACGCTGGAGAGCGTGGCGCCGCACACGCTCGACCGCGACCCCGTGATCGCGGTGCTGACGCCCGGCCTCTACAATAGCGCCTACTTCGAGCACGCCTTCCTCGCCGACCAGATGGGCGTCGAGCTGGTCGAGGGCTCCGATCTCGTCGTGCTGGACGGGCGGCTCAACATGAAGACCACGCAGGGGCCGCGCCCGGTGGATGTGCTCTACCGCCGCGTGGACGACGACTTCCTCGATCCGCTGACGTTCGACCCGACCTCCGTTCTCGGCGTGCCGGGCCTGATGGACGTCTACCGTGCCGGCAACGTCACGGTGGTGAACGCCCCCGGCGCCGGCATCGCCGACGACAAGGCGATCTACAGCTACATTCCCGAGATCATCGAGTTCTACATGGGCCGGCCGCCCATCCTCAAGAACGTGCCGACCTACAATTGCCGCAAGCCCGATGCGCTCAAGTACGTGATCGAGAACATGGCCGAGCTGGTGGTCAAGGAAGTGCACGGCTCGGGTGGCTACGGCATGCTCGTAGGCCCCGCGGCGACCAAGGACGAGATCGACGCGTTCCGCGCCCGCGTGAAGGCCAATCCCGACAACTACATCGCGCAGCCCACGCTCGCGCTCTCCACTTGCCCCACGCTGGTCGAGGAAGGCATCGCGCCGCGCCATCTCGATCTCCGCCCCTTCGTGCTCGTCGGCGACGAGATCCGGCTCGTACCCGGCGGGCTCACGCGCGTTGCACTGCGCAAGGGCTCGCTCGTCGTCAATTCCAGCCAGGGAGGCGGCACGAAGGATACGTGGGTGCTTCAGGACTAAAGAAACGCCGAACGAACAGGTCGCACGGAACACATGCTAGGGCGCACGGCTAACGATCTCTTCTGGCTCTCCCGCTACGTCGAGCGGGCGGAAAACATGGCCCGCCTGATCGAGGCCGGCTACCGCATCGCGCTGTTGCCGCGCGCGGACGGAGACAACAACGAGGAATGGGCGTCCACGCTGAAAAGCGCGGGTTGCGCCGACCAGTACTATGCCAAGCACGGCGCGCTCGACACGCGCAAGGTCGTCGACTTCCTGCTGTTCGACGCGAGCAACCCGTCGAGCATCCATGCCTGCATCGCCACCGCGCGGCGCAACGCACGCGCCCAGCGCACGGCGCTCACGCGCGAGATGTGGGAATCCATCAACGGGTCCTGGCTCGAATTCCAAGGCATCCGGCCGGAGACGCTGCGCCCGGACGCGCTGCCGCGCATCCTCGACTGGATCAAGGAGCGCTCGGCCGGCTATCGTGGGGCGCTGCTCAACACGATCCTGCGCAACGACACGTTCTACTTCAGCCAGCTCGGCACGTTTCTCGAGCGGGCCGACAACACGGCGCGCATTCTCGACGTGAAGTATTACGTGCTCCTGCCCTCCACGAGCATGATCGGCAGCGGCGTCGACAACGTGCAATGGGAGGCGATCCTGCGGTCCGTCTCGGCGCACCGAAGCTATCGCTGGGTCTACAAGGACAGCTACCGCTCCTGGCGCATCGCGGACTATCTGATCCTCAATCGCGCCATGCCGCGCTCGCTGCGGGCCTGCTATTATGAAATCGACTCCGCGCTCGATGGGCTGATGGGGCTCTACGGCGAGGAGCAACTCTGCCTCGCGACCGCCAAGTCCACGCGCGCGCTGCTCGACAACGGGCATATCGACACGATCTTCCAATCCGGCTTGCATGAGTTCCTGCTCGACTTCATCAGCCGTAACAACCGCGTCGGCCACGAGATCTCCGAAGCCTACCACTTCATTGCCTGAGGCGCGGATGCTGATCGAAATTCGCCATGTCACGACCTACACGTACGGCACGCCCGCGCGCTACTCCATCCAGAGCCTGCGGCTGACGCCGCCGTCGTTCGACGGGCAGGAGGTCGTGAGCTGGGCCATCAACGCGCCAGGGTTCGAGAAGCGGATCGAATACCGCGACGGCTTCGGCAACATCGTCCACCTCACCGCGCTCAATGCGGCCCACGACGGCCTCGTTCTCGAAGCGACAGGCGTCGTGGAGACGGAGGACCGCTGCGGCATCGTGCGCGGCATTCCGGAGATCGCGCCGCGCCGCGTGTTCCTGCGCGAGACGGCCAAGACCGCGCCCGACAAGGACATCAAGGCGCTCGCTCATTCCGTCAGCAACGGGCGCATCCCGGCCGACAGCCTGGACTGCCTGCACAGCCTGATGCGCGCGGTGCAGACGGCCATCGTCTACGAGATCGGCTCGACACATGAGAACACCACGGCAGCCGAGGCGCTGGCGGCCGGGCGTGGCGTCTGCCAGGACCACGCGCACGTCTTCATCTCGGCCGCACGCCTGATCGGCATCCCGGCCCGCTACGTCAACGGCTACTTCCTTTCGGGGACGATCGCTCCGGCCGAAGCCCATCACGCCTGGGCGGAGGCCTGGGTGGACGGGCTCGGCTGGGTGGGGTTCGACCCGGCCAACGGCATGTGCCCGACCGAGCGCTACGTGCGGCTCGCCTGCGGCTTCGATGCCGCGTCCGCCGCCCCGATCCGCGGCACCCAGCGGGGCGGCGCCTATGAGGCCCTTGACGTTCGCGTCGAAGTTGATCAGCAAGGCGGTCAACAACAATAAGCCGCTACAGGAAGGGTCCTGGCCATGACCTATTGCGTCGGGATGAGGCTCGATCGCGGGCTGGTGTTCGCTGCCGACACCCGGACCAACGCCGGGGTCGACAACGTCGCCCAATACCGCAAGCTGCACTATTGGCGTCAGCCGGGCGAGCGCGTGATCGTGCTACTCTCGGCGGGCAATCTCGCCGTCACGCAGTCGGTCGTCAGCAATCTCAACGAGCAGCTCGCGACGCCCGAGCCGATCGGGGCGACGCTGTTCAACGTGCCGTCCATGTTCCGGGCGGCGCGTCTCGTCGGCGATGCAGTGCGCGAGGTGCGCCGGCTCGATGGGCCTGCGCTGGAAATGAGCAAGAGCGGGTTTGCCGCCTCCTTCCTGCTCGGCGGCCAGATCGGCAGCGAGCGCCCGCGCCTCTACCAGATCTATGCCGAGGGCAACTTCATCGAGGCCACGGACGACACGCCGTTCCTGCAGATCGGCGAGCACAAATACGGCAAGCCGATCCTGGACCGCGTCGCGCGCCCGGAGATGCGGCTCGGCGAAGCGGCCAAGCTCATCCTGCTGTCGTTCGATTCAACGCTGCGTTCGAACCTGTCGGTGGGCATGCCGATCGACATCCTGCTTTACGAACGCGACAGCCTCGACGTTCGCCGCGAAGCGCGGATCGGCCTGGACGATCCCTATTTCAAGACGCTCTCGTCGGCCTGGTCCGATGCCCTGCGGACGGCGTTCGCGAGCATCGACGAGTTCAAGATCTGATCGGTTCGTCGCCGCGAGCGGCCTTTCCGTCTCGTCCGCGTCGAGGCGCGCGGCGATGCGACCGTAGCTTCTGCGCGCCGCATTCAGCGCCCGCCAATGGCTCGCCACGGCCTCCATCGCGGCGAACGTGCGCGACATGATGATGGACGCGGCAATCAGCGCGCCGGGACTCATCAGACCGGCGATCACGAGCCAGGCGCCGACCGCGAGCGCGCCGGCCTGAAGCGCGAGGCGCAGGGCCTTGGCCAGCGCCAGCACCACGATGGGACGACAGGCAGCAACCTCCTTCAAGCGATAGAGGGAGGGCGGCGCGTGCGTAGCTGCGCGTCCGCTCGCACCCGGTTGGCGCATGCGATCGAGACGCGTGCGGAAGGCGCGTCCCAGCACGCGCGCGCTGCGTTGCCTCGCCGTCTCGGACGCCGCGGCCAGGACCGCGATGAGCCCCAGGGCCGCGACCATGAACGCCCCCAGGACCGGATGGAGACATCCGACCGCAACGACGCTCGCGGGCAGCCACACGGCCTCGCTGATCGCGCCGGGAGCGGGACCTGCCGCAAATCTCGCGAGACGCTCGAGATCGGAGAGCGTCGCGCAATCGCGCGCGGGATCGGCGGCGCGACCGGCCGGAAGGACGCGGCGGTCGACGGAGGCCACGATCGCCAGCCCCGTGCGGCACACCACGCGGGCGCGGACGACATCGAGCACGACGAATGCGCCGAGCGCGGCCGCGACCCCGAGCGACGAGAGCGCCAAGGCCGACCCCGAGCGGGCCGGCAGCACCGTGTCGTAAAGCGCGAGCGCGAACAGCGTGACCGCGAGCTGCAGGACCGCGAGCACGCCGGAGAGCAGAAAGATCGGAAGAACCGCCAGCCATCCGGGAGGGACGGCGTCTCGGACGACAGCGTCTCGCGGAAGCACGCCTCGGACGGCGGCTCCAGCTTCCGCGCTCCAGCCCCCGCGGGGCCTTGTCCATGTGTACCGCATTACATCTATTGATTGTTATCATATATTTTTACACGCGTAGGTTATACGGAATCATTTACTAAGAAATGTTCATCAAAATCGGCCCGCGCTATGGGTTGGACTAAAAGTTCCAGCTTGCGTGCCGCGGCGGGGCATTCTCGAATATCCGCCAACGAGAAACGTGGACTCCGAGACGGCCCTCTTGGCGGGGCCGTCGGCGGACCGGGGAGACGAACGGGACATGGGAGAGGCGACGACCGACCTGGGGGCCTTCCTCGATCAGTGGGTCAAGGACCACCCCGAGCGCGGCGATGTCGCGATCACGGTGATGCGCCTGGCCGAGGCGTGCTGCCGGATCAGCCATCTCGTGGGCCAGGGCTCCATCTTCGGGCCGCTGGGCGCGGAAACCGGGCGGCAAAGCGGCTTCGACCGCCAAAAGGAAATCGACGTCCGCGCCAACGACCTGATCATTGCGGCGCTCAAGGAGGCGCCCGTCGCCACGCTCGGCTCGGAAGAACTCGAATGGGCGTTGCCCATCCATCCGGGCGCGCCGCTGGCGGTGGCCGTCGATCCCATCGACGGCTCCTCCAACGCCGACGCGAACGTCTCGATCGGCACGATCTTCACGGTGCTGCCGGCGCGCGCCAACGGCGTCGACACGTCAAGCTTCCAGCAGGCGGGCCGCGCGCAGCTCGCGGCGGGCTTTGCCGTCTACGGTCCTTTCACGTCGCTGGTCCTGACGCTCGGCGACGGCACGCACATCTTCACGTTGCAGCGGACGACGGGCCAGTTCCTGCTCACGCACAAGAACGTGCAGATTCCGGCGACAACGCGCGAATACGCGATCAACGGGTCGAACTACCGGCACTGGGCCGAAGCGATCCGGACCTATATCGACGACTGCCTGCGCGGCCGCGACGGCCCGCGCGGCCGTGACTTCAACATGCGCTGGACGGCTTCCCCCGTCGCCGACATCTACCGGCTGCTGCTGGGCGGGGGAATCTTCCTCTACCCCGGGGACCTGCGCGAGAACTATCAGCACGGCCGCCTGCGGCTCGTCTACGAAGCCGCGCCGCTGGCCTGGATCATCGAGCAGGCCGGCGGGTCTGCGAGCACGGGCCAGCAGACCATCCTCGACATCGTTCCGACATCCATTCACCAACGCACGCCATTCATCGCCGGCTCGTGGACGGAGGTGGAGTATGTTGTGCGGCTCCATCAGGATCCGCATGGCCTCGGCGAGCGCTCTCCTCTGTTCGGGCGCCGCGGTCTCTTCCGGACCTAGCGCCCGCTCTCCCACTCCCAGGTCCCTCAACCGGCACGAGCCCAACGAGCCCCCACACATGTCCGCCAAGCATCCCATCATTTCCGTCACCGGCTCGTCGGGCGCGGGCACCACGAGCGTGCGGCGGACGTTCGAGCAGATCTTCCGGCGCGAGGAGATCACGGCCGTCTTCATCGAGGGCGATGCGTTTCACCGCTACAATCGAAAGGAGATGAACGCGGCGCTGGAGGAGGCGGCCGCCCTGGGCAATCCCACGCTCAGCCATTTCGGCGAGGAAGCCAATCTGCTCCACGAGCTCGAGCTTCTGTTCAAGACCTATGGCGAGATCGGAACGGGGCGCGCGCGCCACTACGTCCACGACCAAGCGGAAGCCGAGATCTACGGCGCTCCGCCCGGCACCTTCACGCCGTGGGAGGACGTGCCGTACGGCACCGATCTCATGATCTACGAAGGGCTGCACGGCGCCGCCATCACCGGCAAAGTGAATATCGCGCGCTATGCGGATTTGCGCATCGGCGTGGTGCCGGTCATCAATCTCGAATGGATTCAGAAAATCCATCGCGACAAAGAGGAGAGGGGTTATTCCCCCGAGGCAATTACCGACGTAATTCTACAGAGGATGCCGGACTACGTGAAATACATCTGCCCTCAATTCACGGAGACCGACATCAATTTCCAGCGCATTCCGACCGTCGACACGTCCAATCCGTTCGTCGCCCGCTGGATCCCGACGCCCGACGAGTCGATGGTCGTCATCCGCTTCAAAAACCCGCGCGGAATCGACTTTTCCTATTTGCTTTCAATGATCCAGAATAGCTGGATGTCGCGCGCCAACTCGATCGTCATCCCCGGCGGCAAGCTCGATCTCGCCATGCAGCTCATTCTCACGCCGATGATCCTGCAGCTCATCGAGCGAAAGCGGCGCACGTTCTTTTAGCGAAAGACGACGGACCCCTCCCAAGCCGGGAATGTGGCGGGGCTGCCTCCTTAGGGGCAGGGCAAATGCACTTCCGGTTGTCGCATTTGTTGACTTGGAATGTTCAGTATTATTTTGTGAACCCCAATTGTTAAGTTTTCATTTGGGGGGATCTTCCATGACTTCCGGCCGCGAAACGCCAAAGCCGCACGGCGCGAGCCTTTTCGACCCGTCCGCTTCCGATTTATCCGTCCAGGGTGAAATTCGCGCCGACGCAACCGCCACGCGGCTGCTGACCGCGCTCTGCGTGCTCGCCGCGAGCCCGGCGACGATCGCGGTGGCGCAGGAGAACAACCAGGCCGCCGAGCCGGCCGACCTGCCGCCGCTCGTCGTCGAGACGACCAAGCAGAAGAAGAAGCAGGCCGTCGCCAAGAAGAAGTCCGTCGCGCCGACCTCTCCGGCGCCGCAGCCGGCACCGGTTCAGGAGCAGGTGGTCGAGCGCCCGCAGACGCCGCCGCTGCCCGGCCAGGCCGGCGTGGTCGCGCCGGGCGAGTACAAGGCCGACTATGTGACCTCGAACAAGATGACCGGGCCGCTGCTCAATACGCCGCAGACGGTGACCGTCATTCCCGGCACGATCATCAGCGAGCGCGGCGCGACGAACCTCACGCAGGCCCTGCGCAACACGCCGGGCATCACGTTCGACGCGGGCGAGAACGGCTTCTCGACCTCCACCAACAACTTCAAGCTGCGTGGCTTCGACACCAGCGGCAACGTCTTCGTCGACGGCGTGCGCAACTCCGGCAGCTTCGCGCGCGACATGTTCACCGTCGACCAGGTCGAGGTGGTGAAGGGCGCGGCGGCCGACAACGGCCGCGGGGGCGCTGCCGGCTACATCAATCTCGTCACGAAGACGCCGACGACCGAGAACTTCGTGCGCGGCGAAGCCAGCCTCGCCTTCGACGACTACGGCACGGATCCGTTCTTCCGCTCCACGCTCGACGTCAACCAGCGCGTGGGCTCGGTCGCGGTGCGCATGAACGGCATGTACGAGAACGGCGGCGTGATGGGTCGCGACGTCGCGGAAGCCGATGCCTACGGCCTTGCGCCGTCGATCGCGTTCGGCCTCGGCACGGACTTCCGCGCGATCTTCTCCTACGAGCACCTGAAGCGCGACGACCTGCCCGACTGGGGCGTTCCGGGCGTCATGGTCAAGGGGCTCTTCCGCTACGATCCGGCGGCTGCGCGCGCAGGACGCGACAACTTCTACGGCCTCGCCTCCGACCGCGACGAGGTGCAGGGCGACCGCGTCATGGCGCGCTTCGAGTACGATCTCTCGAACAACTTCACGGTGACGAACCAGACCGTCTGGGATCGCGCCGAGCGCTATGCCCAGTACACGGTTCCGACGGGCTTCACGGCGCCGAGCACCGTGACGACGTCGCGTCAGTTCTACGACCGCCTGAACGAGACGTTCAGCAACCAGACCAACCTGGCGGGCACGTTCGTCGCCGGCGGCGTCAAGCACACGATCTCGACGGGCGTCGAGTACACGCGCGAGACGTCGGATGCGAACCGCTTCAACACGCAGAACCCGGGCAACACGGACATCTTCAATCCCAATCCCAACCGCTACAACGCCGCGCCGCTCAACCCGACGCAGGTCAACGCCATCGAGATCGATACGATCGCGGCCTATTTCTATGACACGATCGCACTGACGCGGAAGCTGGAGCTCGTCGGCGGCCTGCGCGTCGAGCACTACAACGTCGACCTGACCAGCCAGACCATCGCGGGTGCGCCCACCGGCGTCGGCCGCTACGAGGACAGCGAGACGACCCTCGGAGGCAAGATCGGCCTCGTCTACAAGCCGGTCGAGAACGGCACGTTCTACGGCTCGTACGGCGTCTCGGCGCTGCCGCCGGGCTCGTACCTCTCGAACCCCGACATCTCGCGCGAAGGCAATAACGCGTTCCCGGGCCTCGTGCTCGGCGCCGATCCGATCGAGATCCACAACTACGAAGTGGGCGTGAAGTGGGACTTCTTCGGCGGCAGGCTGTCGACCACGGCCGCTCTCTTCCACACCGAGAAGAAGAGCGTTCCCTACAATGGCGCCGCCGGCGACCCGGCGATCGTCTACGGCGAGCAGCAGGTGCAGGGCCTCGAGCTCGGCATCGCGGGCAACGTGACGGAGCGCTGGAAGGTGTTCGGCGGCCTCTTGCTGCTCGACAGCGAGCGCAAGCACAGCGCGGCAGTGGACCGCGCCGCCATCGCGGCGCAGGCCAGCGACTACGGGACGGGCGGCGGCTCGGACCCGGCGTGGGTGGCCGCGAACCCGGCCGGCGTGACGACGACCAACGGCGATGAGCTTGCGCTGACCCCGAACTTCTCGGCGACGCTCTGGATGACCTACGACATCACGGACAAGTTCACGTTCGGCGGCGGCGTGCAGTACGTTGGCGACTCGTGGATGGGCCGTCCGGACGACGCGGGCCGCCTGATCCCGAATGGCAAGTACGGCAAGATGCCGGACTATTTCCTCGTCAACCTCATGGCGTCCTACGAGCTGACGGACAACGTCAATCTGCAGTTCAACGTCGACAACGTGTTCGACGAGGACTACGCGCTCGCCACCAACTGGAACGGCAGCCGCGCCACGCTCGGCGCGCCGCGCACCTACCGGATCGGCACGAGCTTCGATTTCTGACTTTTGTCAGAAAGAATGTAGACATCGCTGGGCGGGGCGTGCTTGTTACGCCCCGTGCAGCCGCGACAAACCTTGGAGTTGCCGGGCCTGTGCCCGGCAATTCTGCGTTCTGGAGACCCTTCCATGCTCGTCACCATTCCCGATGTGCTGAAGCCCGAGGAGGTCGCGCATATCCGCGGCGTGCTCGAAGCGACGGACTGGGTGGACGGACGGACGACGGCCGGCGACCAGGCCGCCAAGGTCAAGAACAACCTGCAGGTGCCCATCGATTCGCCGGTCGCGCAGGAGCTCGGGCAGATCGTGCTGCGGGCGCTCGGCGCCAACCCGACGTTCATGACGGCGGCGCTGCCGCTGCGCGTGCTGCCGCCAATGTTCAACCGCTATGACGTGGGCATGACGTTCGGCGCGCATGTGGACGGATCGATCCGCGCTATCCCCGGCACCGGCCAGCGGCTGCGCACGGACGTCTCGTCGACGCTCTTTCTGACGCCGCCCGAGGACTACGACGGCGGCGAGCTCGTCGTTCACGATACCTACGGCACGCACTCGGTGAAGCTGCCGGCGGGCCATATGGTCGTCTATCCGGCGACGAGCATGCACAGCGTCACGCCGGTGACGCGCGGCAGCCGCTGGGCGTCGTTCTTCTGGACGCAATCCATGGTCAAGGACGACTGGCGCCGGCACATGCTGTACGATCTCGACATGTCGATCATGGGCGTGCGCTCGCGCTTGCCGGACGACGATCCAGCCGTCGTCGGGCTGACCGCGCATTACCACAACCTCATCCGCCACTGGTCGGAGACCTAGCGCCGTGAGCGCACCCGGGCCGCTTCCCGTCTCGCTCTTCGATTACGAACGGCTCGCGGAGCAGCGGCTTTCTGCGCAGGCGTGGGCCTACTTCTCGGGCGGGGCGGCGGACGAGATCACGGTGCGCTGGAACCGCGAGGCGTTCGACCGGGTGGCGCTGCTTCCCCGCGTTCTCCAGGGCGGCGCCGGCGGCTCGGCCCGGCTCGATCTCTTCGGCCGCAGCTACGCGCATCCGATCCTCGTGGCCCCCGTCGCCTATCAGAAGCTCGCCCACGCTACGGGTGAGTGCGCGACGGCCGCGGCGGCAGAAGCGCAGGGCGCTGGCATGGTGCTCAGCACGCAAGCGAGCGTCACCTTGGAGGACGCCGCGCGGGCCGGCGCAACCTGCCGCTGGTTTCAGCTCTATGTTCTGCCGGATCGGGCGGCGACCCTCGCGTTGGTGCGGCGGGCGGAGGCCGCGGGATACGAGGTGCTCATCGTCACGGCCGATGCGCCGATCAACGGCGTGCGCAACCGCGAGCACCGCGCGGGCTTCGCGCTGCCGGCGGGCGTCACGGCCGAGAACCTGCGCGACGTGCCGGCGCACAATCTGCCGCCGATCGCCGAGGGCGAGAGCGCCATCTTCGGCCAGCTCATGGCGGCCGCGCCGACGTGGGACGATCTCGCGTGGCTGATCTCGGAAACCAAGCTTCCCGTCGTCGTGAAAGGCATTCTTGCGCCGGACGACGCGACACGGGCGATTTCGGCGGGCGCGCGCGGGATCGTGGTGTCCAACCACGGCGGGCGCACGCTCGACACGGCGATTGCGACGCTCGATGCGCTGCCGGCCGTCGTGGAGGCGGTGGCGGGGCGCGTTCCCGTGTTGCTCGACGGCGGCATCCGGCGCGGCACGGACGTGCTGAAGGCGCTCGCGCTCGGAGCCTCGGCCGTGCTCGTCGGACGCCCCATCGTCTACGGGCTCGCGGTCTCCGGTGCCTTCGGCGTCGCGCATGTGCTGCGGCTCCTGCGCGACGAGCTCGAGGCGGCCATGGCGCTCACGGGCTGCAAAACGCTCGCGGACATCGACCGGCGCATCGTCGTCGCGCGGTCATAGCGCGGATAAGAAAACGGCCCCGCAGGCTCACGCGCGAGGCCGTTCTCAGAACAGGTCTGCCGGTCTCCCGATCAGTCGTTCTCGGGCGGCTGGTAACGCGCGTCTGCGCAATACTCACCGTTCCAATATTTGAACGTGCCGCAATCCTCAGGGCGCATCTCGTAGGACCAGCCGTAGACGCGCGGCGCCAACACCACGCCATCGTCGTCGTCGTCGGCTCGCACGCTGCGCTCGATCACGCGCTCGCGCACGATATGCTCCTCGACGATTGCCGGATCGTCGATCGGCTCGGCGTCGTCATAAGCATCGACATAGACCTCTTGGGCCGAGACGCCCGCCGTGGCCATTGCGCAAAAGACCGCCGCCAATCCTGCTCGCTTCATGACATCTCTCCATTCGAAATGCCCCGACTGAGGAATGAAATGCCGTGCCGCGAAAGGGGTTCCCGTTGCGCATCGAAGCCGGGCGCGCACTACCTAGGGAATGCCTTATGCCGCACCCCTGCGGGAGCCCGCTTCCGCAGCCCCTGCGCCGATGCTATCGAGCTGCGCCCAAGTTTCTGGTCTGCAATTCTGGTCTGCAATGGAGCAGCTCCGTCATGGCCCCTTATCCCGACCGCAGTCCCTCGCTTCGCCTTCTCGCCACGCTGATCTTCGGATCGCGCTGGCTGCAGGTGCCGCTCTATCTCGGCCTCATCATCGCGCAGTGCGTCTACGTGTTCCTGTTCATGAAGGAGCTCCTTCATCTCATCGGCCACGCCACCGAGTTCGGCGAGCAGCAGATCATGCTGATCGTGCTCGGCCTCATCGACGTGGTGATGATCTCGAACCTGCTCGTCATGGTCATCGTCGGCGGCTACGAGACGTTCGTCTCGCGCCTCAAGCTCGAAGGCCACCCCGATCAGCCCGAGTGGCTGAGCCACGTCAACGCGAGCGTGCTCAAGATCAAGCTCGCGATGGCGATCATCGGCATCTCCTCGATCCACCTGCTCAAGACCTTCATCGAGGCGGGCAACCTGGGCTCGGACGGCGCGCGCTTCACCGAGGCCGGCGTCATGTGGCAGACGCTCATCCACGTCGTGTTCATTCTGTCCGCCATCGGCATCGCCTACGTCGATCACCTCGGATCGTCGATCGCGAGCAAGAACGGGAACGGAAAAGGCGGCCATTGAGGCCGGGTGCGCCCCGCCTCGCCGCTCGAAAGGCCGGAATCCGGCCTCCGGGCGGGACGGCGGGCGCTCCACCCTTGTCGAGCCGGGACACTGCGTGTAGGCCATGGGGC
The DNA here is from genome assembly GCA_964386545.1 of uncultured Hyphomicrobium sp. Taxonomy (GTDB): domain Bacteria; phylum Pseudomonadota; class Alphaproteobacteria; order Rhizobiales; family Hyphomicrobiaceae; genus Hyphomicrobium_C. Next base: position 34,931 of record CAYLSI010000016.1, on the reverse strand, counting down.
TCACAGAGCCTCAAGTCGTGAACCACATGGCGGACGCCCCGATGACCCGGCCTCTTCTCATCGCGCCCTCGATCCTGTCGGCCGATTTCTCCAAGCTCGGCGCCGAAGTGGCGGCGGTCGACGCGGCCGGCGCGGACTGGATCCATCTCGACGTCATGGACGGTCATTTCGTGCCGAACATCACGTTCGGGCCGCCCGTCATCCAGGCGATTCGCGCCAGCTCGCGCAAAACGTTCGACTGCCACCTGATGATTGCGCCCGCCGACCCCTATCTCGAAGCCTTCGCCAAGGCCGGTGCGGAGATCATCACGGTGCACGCGGAAGCCGGTCCGCATCTCGACCGCTCGCTGCAGGCCATCCGAGCGCTCGGCTGCAAGGCCGGCGTCTCGCTCAATCCTTCGACGCACGAGAGCGCCATCGAGCACGTGCTCGACCGCGTCGATCTCGTCCTGCTCATGACCGTCAACCCCGGCTTCGGCGGCCAGGCGTTCATTTCCGCCCAGCTCGAAAAGATCCGCCGCGTGCGCCGTATGGTCGGCGACCGGCCCATCGACATCGAGGTGGACGGCGGCGTGACGCCGGAGACGGCGGGTCTCGTCGCGGCGGCCGGAGCCAACGTGCTCGTCGCGGGGTCCGCCGTGTTCAAGGGCGGCACACGCGAAAGCTACGCCGCCAATATCGCCGCCATCCGCGCCGCTGCCGAGCACGCCCGCGCCGGCAAGTCCGCCGCCTGAACAGCGAGGTCCCATGTTTCCGCTTTCGCACATGCTGAAGTCGTTCGTCCGCGTCGGCACGCTCAAGGTGATCGACGCGGAGGGCAAGACGCACATCTTCGGCGGCCGCGCCGCGGGCCCCGAGGTCACCATGCGGCTCACGGATCCGACGCTCTACCGCTCGCTGTTCCTGAACCCGGAGCTGGCGGCGGGCGAAGCGTACATGGACGGGCGCATGAGCTTCGAGAACTCGACGCTGCGCGACTTCCTCACGCTGTTCTCCATGAACCGGCTATCGCTCGGCTCCTATCCGCTGCAGAAGGCGCTGCGCAAGGTCTCGCGCGGGCTCAAGAGCTTCCAGCAGGCGAACCCCGTGGGGCGCGCACAGAAGAACGTGGCGCACCACTACGACATCGGCAACGACTTCTATAAGCTCTTCCTCGACCGCGGCATGCAGTATTCCTGCGCCTACTTCACCAGCGACGACAACACGCTGGAGGAGGCGCAGCAGAACAAGCTCCGCCTCATCGCCTCGAAGCTCGATCTCAAGCCCGGCCAGAAGGTGCTCGACATCGGATCGGGCTGGGGCGACATGGCGCTCTATCTCGGGCGCATGGCCGAGGGCGTGCAGGTGCTCGGCGTGACGCTCTCCAAGGAGCAGTGCAAGCTCGCCAACGAAAAGGCGAAGGCGCTCGGCGTGGCCGACCGCGTGCGCTTCGAGCTGCGCGACTATCGCGAGCTCACCGAGCGCTTCGACCGCATCGTCTCGGTCGGCATGTTCGAGCACGTGGGCGTCGCGCACTATGGCGAATACTTCGCCAAGGTGAACGACCTGCTGACCGACACCGGCGTGATGCTGCTGCATTCCATCGGCCACATGAGCCCGCCCGGCACGGCGAGCCCGTGGCTCCGCAAATACATCTTCCCGGGCGCCTACTCGCCCGCGCTGTCGGAAGTGTTCACGGCGGTCGAGCAGAATTCGCTCTGGGTCACGGACCTCGAGTTCCTGCGCGTGCACTACGCCAAGACGCTCGCGCACTGGGCGAGCCGCTTCGAAGCCAACCGCGCCAAAGTGGCCGAGATGTACGACGAGCGCTTCTGCCGGATGTGGGAGTTCTATCTCATCAGTTGCGAGATGATGTTCCGTACGGGCAGCCAGCTCGTCTTCCACATGCAGCTTGCGAAGAAGCGCGACGCGGTGCCGATCGTGCGCGACTACATCACCGACACGCAGCGCGCGTTCATCCAGCTCGAGAAGGAGCGCGGGATCGGCTCTTAGTGCCCCCTCACCCGCGTCGCTGTCGCGACGCGACCTCTCCCCACTGGGGAGAGGTGAAGTGGAACGCGCCTCTTTCACCTCTCCCCGTTCAAGCGGAGCCAAGCTCCGCTTGAACGGGGAGAGGTCGGGAGCGATCGTAAGATCGCTCCCGGGTGAGGGGGCGCTTGTTGGCCTACTCGCTTTTCGGCCGGTCGGGAGCCGGGGGCACGCCGTCTTTCTCGCAGTGGTAGGCGGGCTTGGCCACCCGACTCCACACTTCCGTCGAGCCGAACAGCGGCAGCAGCACGTAGCCGCGCACCTCGATCTGCGTCGGGCTCAGGATCTGCGCATAGCCCGAAAAGCTCATGCCGAGATCGGGCACGTAGACGTTGCCGCCGCCCCAGGTGCCGTCCGGCTGCTTCTTGAAGCCTTCGATCACGCGCAGGCCGCAGACCTGGCGATCGCGCAGCGCGGCGTCGGGATTGCGGAAGTCCTTGAGCGGAAGCCGGTCGGGTCCGTACGGCAGGCGCAGCCAGACGACCTTGGCGCACATCTCCACCCCGCACGGCTGAACCTCGAGCACGACCTCGCCGTGGGAATCCATCCAGAAGCCGTCCAGCTCCGTCGCGGCCGCCGGCCGGGCCAGCGCCGAAAGCAGGATCGCGGCAAGGGCCGCCAAACGCAGCATGGGGTTCGCCTCCATGGAGATGGGCCGACGCACACTCGGACGCGCACTCGAACGCGCACTGGCCAGAGCCGCCGGCGCGGCCCGTATCGGCCAGTATAATGGTGTTGTAAAGGCGGCCTTTTGCGGCCCCCTCCGCATTCGCCCGGGAGCGTGCTAAGCCCGCCACGATGACCGATACGCTTTCGCCCTCCTTTAGACGATTCGCACCGCCCCTGCCGATCGACGACGCGCTCGCGCCGCTCGCCGCGGCGCTCGCGTCGGGATCGAAAGCCGTTCTGATCGCGGCGCCCGGCGCCGGCAAGACGACGCGCGTGCCGCTGGCGCTTCTGGGGGCCGGCTGGCTCGGCGGCGGCAAGATCCTCGTGCTCGAACCGCGGCGCATCGCGGCGCGCGGCGCGGCGCTCCGCATGGCCGCGACGCTCGGCGAAGAGCTCGGCGAGACGGTCGGACTGCGGGCGCGCCTCGAAACGCGCGTCTCCAAAAAAACGCGCATCGAAGTGCTCACCGAGGGCGTGTTCACCCGCATGATCCTCGACGATCCGACGCTCGACGGGATCGGCGCGGTGCTGTTCGACGAGTTTCACGAGCGCTCGCTCGATGCGGATCTCGGGCTCGCCCTCGCGCTCGACGCGCAGGCCAGCGTGCGCGAGGATCTGCGGATCCTCGTCATGTCGGCGACCCTCGCGGGCGAGGCGGTGGCGCACCTGCTGGGCGGAGCGCCCGTCATTTCGAGCGAAGGGCAGAGCTTTCCCGTCGAGACGCGGTATCTCGGCAAGGATCCGTCGGCGCGGCTCGAAGACCGCATGGCGGATGCGATCCAGCGGGCGCTGCGGGTGGATACCGGCTCCATCCTCGCGTTCCTGCCGGGCCAGGGCGAGATCCGCCGCACGGAGGAGCGCCTGCGCGAGCGCCTCGACCCGGGTGCTGCGATCATCGCGCCGCTCTACGGCGCGCTCGACCGGCGCGAGCAGGACCTCGCCATCTCGCCCGCCGCGCCGGGCCAGCGCAAAGTCGTGCTCGCGACGTCGATCGCGGAGACCTCGCTCACGATCGAAGGCGTGCGCGTCGTCGTCGACTGCGGCACCAGCCGCGTGCCGCGCTTCGACCCGGATGTCGGCGTGACGCGGCTCGAAACCGTGCGGGTGTCGCGCGCCTCCGCCGACCAGCGGCGCGGGCGCGCGGGGCGCATGGAGCCCGGCGTCTGCTACCGGCTGTGGGACGAGGCGGAGACGGCGAGCCTGCTGCCGTTCAGCGCGCCCGAGATCCGCGCGGCCGACCTCGCCCCACTTGTGCTGGATTGCGCGGAGTGGGGCGTCACCGATCCGCGCACGCTCGCCTGGCTCGATCCGCCGACGCCGGCCGCGCTCGACGCTGCGCGCGAGGAGTTGCAGGCGCTCGGCGCGCTGGATGGCGGCGGGCGCCTGACCGACACCGGGCGTCAGATCCGCTCCCTGCCGCTGCCGCCTCGCATTGCGGCCATGCTGCTGGCGGCTGCGCGCACGGGCGATGCGGCGCGCGCGGCGGACATCGCCGCCGTTCTCGTGGAGCGCGGTCTCGGCGGCAACGAGACGTCGCTCGACCACCGGCTGGAGGCGTTCCGCCGCGACCGCTCGCGCCGCGCCACCGACATGCGGCGCCTCGCGGAAGGCTGGGCGCGGACGGCGCGTGCCGCTGTCGCGTCCTCCGCACGCGCCACACCGAGCGATCTCAGCACCGCCGGGCTGCTGGCGCTCGCCTATCCCGAGCGCATCGCGAAAGCGCGCGGGGCGCGCGGACAATTCCTGCTCGCCAACGGGCGCGGCGCCCATCTCGACGCGACGGATGCGCTCGCGCGGGCGCCGTTCCTCGTCGTCGCCGAGATGCAGGGCAGCGCCGCCGCCACGCGGATCGTGCTGGCCGCCGAAACCACGGAAGCGGACGTGCTGAGCTTCGCGGGCGACCGCGTCGTGACGCGCGACGACGTCTCTTTCGACAAGGATATGCTCTCGGTGCGGGCGCGACGCGTGCGCCGCCTCGACGCCATCGAGCTCGCGAGCGAGCCGCGCACGCTCGCCGCTGGTGCCGATGTGGAAGCGGCGCTGGCAGCCGGGCTCATGCGAATTGGAGCGACGCGGCTGCCGTGGAGCAAGGCGCAGCTTCAGTTGCGCGACCGCGTGGCATTCCTGCGCGCAGCCGGCGAAACCGATTGGCCGGATCTTTCCGACGCCGCGCTGACGGCGGGCCTCGCCGACTGGCTCGGGCCCTACCTCGCCGGCAAGACGCGGCTTTCGGATCTCGGTGCGGACGACCTCGGCGCGGCGCTCGACGGCCTGCTGCCGTGGGCGCTGAAACGCCGCCTCGACGACGAAGCGCCGACGCATTTCGAGGCACCCACGGGCAACCGCCACGCCATCGACTACGAAGGCGCGGGCGCGCCCGCCCTGCACATCCGCGTGCAGGAGCTGTTCGGCCTGACGACCCATCCGGCCATCGCGAACGGCAAGCTGCCGCTGACGCTCAACCTGCTCTCGCCCGCGCACCGGCCGATCCAGATCACGCGCGATCTGCCGGGCTTCTGGAGCGGATCGTGGAGCGCGGTCAAAGCCGAGATGAAGGGGCGCTATCCGCGCCACCCGTGGCCCGACGATCCAGCCCACGCGATGCCGACGGCGCGCGCCAAGCCGCGCGGCACCTGAGGCATCATGCTCTGACGGGGCGAGCGAAGATCACCTGCGTATCGCCCCAGGTGCGGCGGTCGATCTCCGTGAAGCCATCCGGCAGGGCCACCGCCGCGCCGGCCCGCTCCTCGATGACGACGACGGCATCCGGGGTCAGCCAGCGGCCGTCGCGCAGCGCCACGAGCGCTTTCTCCGCGAGGCCCTTGCCGTACGGCGGATCGAGGAACGCGAGCGCGTAGGGCTCCATGTTGCCGGCGGGCCCGAGGTCGGTCGCGTCGCGGCGGAAAATGCGCGTGGCGCCGGTCAGCCCCAGCGCCTCGACGTTCGTGCGGATCAGCGCGCGCGCGTCGGGCGCGTCCTCCACGAACAGGCAATAGCCCGCGCCGCGCGAGATCGCCTCGATGCCGAGCGCGCCGGTGCCGGCGAACAGGTCGATGACACGCGCGCCGTCGATCGCGAAATCGGCAATGCCGTGCGCCAGGATGTTGAAGACGGATTCGCGTACGCGGTCCGACGTCGGGCGCAGCCCGTCGTGCTGCGGCGTCGCGAGCGCGCGCCCGCGATGGCTTCCGCCGACGATGCGCATCAGTCGTCCTCGCCGCCGTCGCGGTTCTGATTGCGCGACGGCGCCTGCTGCTGCGGCTTGCCGCCGGGCTTCTTCGCGTCCTTGTCGACAAGGCCGAACTCGGCGGCCAGATCCGGCCCGAGCTGGTCGGCCAGCACGCGGCGGCGCACGACCTCGGCCTCGCCGGGCTTCAGCGTCAGCAACTGGAACGGCCCGAAGGAAATGCGGATCAGGCGGTTCACCTCAAGGCCGAGGCTCGCGAGCACTTTGCGCACCTCGCGGTTCTTGCCCTCGCGGATGCCGACGGTGAGCCACATGTTGGCGGCCTGCACGCTGTCGATCGTGGCTTCGACGGGGCCGTAGCGCACGCCTTCGGCCTCGACGCCCTCCTTCAGCTTCTCGAGATCGGCCTCGGTGACGCGGCCCTTGCAGCGCACGCGATAGCGGCGCAGCCAGCCCGTTGCGGGCAGCTCCAGATGGCGCGCCAGCTCGCCGTCGTTGGTCAGCAGAATGAGACCTTCCGTGTTGAAGTCGAGCCGGCCGACGGAGATCACGCGCGGCAGACCGGGCGGCAGGTTGTCGAACACGGTCGGGCGGCCCTGCGGATCGTTGTGGGTCGTCACGAGGCCCTTGGGCTTGTTGTAGCGCCAGAGCTGCGCCGGCTCGGCGACCGGCATCGGCACGCCATCGACGAGCACGCGGTCGCGCGGCTTCACCTCGACGGCCGGTGTTCTCAGCACGCGTCCGTTGAGGCTGACGCGGCCTTCGGCGATCCAGCGCTCCGCCTCGCGGCGCGAGCAGAGGCCGGCGCGCGCCATCGCCTTCGCGATGCGCATGGGCTCGGAGACGGCGGCGATCTTCGGCTGTCCCGGGCGCTGGTGTCCCGAGCGTGCGGGGCCGCCGCCGGGGCGCTTGCGGACCTTGAACGCCGAGCCTTTGGAGGGCGCGTCGCCGCGGCGCGGGCCACGGTCGCGATCCCGGTGGGTGTCGTTGCGGCGGTCTTTCTCGCTGCCGCGCGGGCCGTCCTTGCCGCGTTCCCTGTCTCTATCGTGGGCGCGGGGGCCATCCTTGCCGCGCGCGCCGAGCTTGAAGCCGCGCCGTTCGCCGTCGTCGCGGCCGAAGCGCTTGCCGTGCGAGGGGCCGTCACGATCCGGGCGTCGCTCGTCACGCCGGTCATCACGGCGATCGTCGCGTCGGTCGTTACGGGGGCGAGAGCGCGGATTGCGCTCGCCACCGCCGCGCCGCTCCTCGCCGCGCCCCTCGAACGTGTCGTCGCGGCGCGAACCAAAGGCTTTGCCGAACGGCTTCTTGCCGCCGAAGCCGCCCGGCTTGCGCACGCGCATGCCTTCGCGCAACCCGGAGGGCGCCGCGCTTCGGTCGCCGCCCTTGCGGTCGCGGCCGCCGTCGCGTCCGGACGGGCCTGCGGCCCCGCCGCCGCCTCCGCGATGCGGCTTGCCCCGCGGCGGGCGATGGCCGAATGATGACTTGCGCATGATCGTTGAGCTCGAACCTTGATGGACGACGACCTTATGACACCCCCGGCCCGCCTCGGCCACATGGAACTGGCGCTCGCGGAAGCGCGGGCGGCCGCAGCCCGCGGCGAGGTGCCCATCGGGGCCGTGCTCGTCGCACCCGACGGCGGCGTCGTCGCGCAGGCGGGCAACCGCACGCGCGAGCTTTCGGATCCCTCGGCGCACGCCGAGATGCTCGTCATCCGCGCGGGCGCGGCGGCGCTCGGCAGCGAGCGGCTGGTCGATCACGATCTCTACGTGACGCTGGAGCCGTGCCCGATGTGCGCGGCCGTCATCTCGTTCGCCCGCATCCGGCGCCTCTACTACGCCGCCTCCGATCCCAAGAGCGGCGGCGTGGAGCAGGGTCCGCGCGTGTTCAGCCACGCCACCTGCCACCACCGGCCGGAGATCTATCCCGGCCTCGGGGAGGAGGATGCGCGGGTGCTGCTGCAGGCGTTCTTCGCGGGCCGGCGGCCCGATTAGTGCGCCGCCACGGCCAGAGCGCGCTCGAGCTTGGCCTTGAGCTCCGCCTTGGCGGGCTCGGCGGCGGCGAGGATGTCGCGCACCTTCAGGAATTCGAGCGCCTGAAAGCGGCCGGTGCCGGCGTCGATGTAGATGTCCGGCTGATGGGACTTCAGCTTCTCGCGCACGATCGAGCGCTCGAACAGGAACGACGAGGCGAACAGCGCTTCGAGGGCGGTCGGGCGCGGGCGTGACGGCGACGGCTGGGTCGCGCCCGAGACGTCGATGGCGACCAGGATGTCCGCTTCGCCCGCGATCAGGTCGAACGGCAGCGGATTTGTCAGGCCGCCGTCGATGAGGCTGCGGCCCTCGATCAGCACCGGCTCGAAGATCACGGGCAGCGCCATGCTGGCGGCGACGGCCGGGCGGAGCGGGCCGCTCTGAAACACGGCGGGGCCGTTGGCGTAGAAATCGCTCGCGACCACGCGCAGCGGCACGGCGAGCTCCTCGAACGTCTGCGGCACGCCCGCCGGAAAGACGAGGTCGAGCAGGGCGGCCGGCGTCAGGATGGCGTGGCGGTCCGAAAACAGGTTCCAGAACCCCTTGGCGCTCTGGACGCGGGAGGCGAACAGGTCGCGCAGCAGACCCATCCGGTTGGTCAGCGTTTCCTCCGTATGCGCGCGAATGTCGCAGGCGGGCAGGCCCGCCGCATAGGCCGCGCCGTAGATCGCCCCGATCGAGGTGCCGGCAATGATTTTCGGCTGAATCCCAAGCTCGTCAAAGACTTCGAGCATCAGAATATGGGCGAGGCCGCGCGCGCCGCCGCCGCCCAGAACGAGGCCGACGGACGGCCTTTTCCGCCCGCCTTTTGCCGCACTGTGCCGGGGTCTGACGTCTGCCATGATCAAGCCTCAGAGATATCCTCTCTGCGCATCCTATGCAGGTCCCACGGCGGACGACACGCTCATTTGCCGGGCGCACCTGCTTCAGTTCTGTGGCCGCGGCGGGCGGCTTCGAGGCTCGTTTTCTCGAAGCTCCGAGAGCACAAGCTCCAGCCCCGCGGACCTGCAACGACGGAGTAGATCATGACGACCACTTGGGCCCGCACGTGCACGTTGACGCTTGCCCTCACCCTCTCCTCGGCGTTCGCCGTTTCGGCCCAGGCCGAGCGCTGGCCGGGTACGGCGGCTTCGATCGGCGGCGCGATCGCCGCACGCATCATCGCCGTCAAGTGCAACCGGCCGATGCAGCCCACGACGCTGACGCAGGATGAGATCAGCGAGCTCGATCGCTACATCGACGAGCAGCAGACGGCCTTCATGACCGGCAGCAAGGCGAACCAGCGCTTCAGCGAAAGCGTGTTCCCCATCCTCGCCCGCGACTACAACCGCCTCTACAGCAGCGCCGACGCCTGCACCGACGCCTCGCGCGACATGGCCAAGGACATGCTGCAGCGGGTCCGCACGCAGCGCCAGGCCTCGCTGCATCAGTAGCGCGTCATCCCGCGCTGAGCGGACGGCAACGCCGCTCGCACAACATTTCGGGGCAGCCCGCGATCCGCGCGCTGCCCCGATTTCATTTCAGTCTGCCTTGTTTCCGTCTGCCAGCGTCAGGCCAGCTTGAACGGCATGTCCTTGCCGGCGAAGAAGGCGTCGATGTTGTCGAGCGCCTCGAAGCCCATCTGGTTGCGGGCTTCGACCGCCGCCGAGCCCAGATGCGGGAACAGGAACGTGTTCGGCAGGTCGTAGTAGCCCTCGTTGATCTTGGGCTCGCCCGCGAACACGTCGAGACCCGCATAGCCGAGGCGGCCCGACTTCAGCGCCGCGATCATGTCCGCGTCGTTGACGAGATCGCCGCGCGCCGTGTTCACGACGATGGCGCCCTTGGGCAGCTTCTCGATGGTGGCCGTGTTGAAGAAGCCGCGCGTCTCTGGCGTCGAAGGCGCGTTGATCGAGAAGAACTGCGACACCGCGAGCAGGCTATCGAGGCTGTCGTGATAGGTGGCGTTGTACGTCGCCTCGACCTCGGGCTTGGCCCGGTAGAGGTCGTAGTAGTGGATCTCCATGTCGAAGCCGCGCGCACGCTGGGCGAGCGCCTGGCCGATCTTGCCGAAGCCGTAGATGCCGAGCTTCTTGCCGTCGAGGCGCTGGCCGACGAGCTGCAGCGGCTGCCAGCCGGGCCAGGAGCGCGTGCGGATCATGTGCTCGCCTTCCGCGGCGCGGCGGGCCGAGCCGAGGAGCAGCAGCATGGCGATCTCGGCGGTGGCCACGGTGACGCCGTGCGGCGCGTTGCCGACCTTGATGCCGCGCGCCTTGCAGGCTTCGAGATCGATATGGTCGAAGCCGATCGAGAACGTCGAGATGCACTTGATGTTCTCGGGAACGCGATCGATGACCGCCTTCGGGCACTTCTCGTTGAGCGTCAGAAGGATCGCGTCGACCGACTTGGCGGTCTCGAGCATTTCATCGATCGTGATCTTGGGATCGTCGCCGTGCGCGATCACGTCATAGGTTTCGCGGGCGCGGGCCATCACGGCTTCCGGCAGCGGCCAAGTGATCAGGATCTTCTTCTTCGTCATGTCAGGCGTGTCCTTCCCGGAATTCGACTTTAGTTTGGGACTGGCCGCGATCCATGCCGTAACCTGCCCGCTCTGACAAGCCTTTCCCCCGTCGTGCGGCCGATTGCGCGGGTCTTGCCGCGGTGCGAAACGATGCAACGGCGGTGCGGTCGTGCGCTCGGGCCCCCATAACCCTTTGTTCACCATGACGGGCGCAGTGTTTTCGCCGTCTGATCAAATGTCCGGCGCGTCTCCCCCGGGGTGCGCGGTGCCGGGCAAGCGCAACCCAATCGGCCGGAACCGGAACGGCACCATGCGGGTCCTCGTCGTCCTTCTCGCCCTCCTCGTGGCCCTCAAGGTCTGGGTCCAGGACCACACCTACCGCTTCGCCGCCAACGAGGCCCTGATCGCGGCTTACCGGACGCGCGCCGCGGCGGCGTGCACCACGGCGTCGAGCCGGCTCGCGGCTGCCGCCCAGCCGGGACGCGCGGTCACGTGGACGGATACGGAGGAGCCGCGCGTGGTGATCGGCAAGGCCGGCTTGCCGGTCCATTTCTGGGAGATCGACCACGAGCTGTGGGACGCCCGCTTCCGGCATGCCTATCTCGTGCTCGGGGGTGCGGGCGGGGCCACCTGCACCTATGACATGCTCGCCGACACGGCCGAGATCTCCAGCCCCTGAGGAGCGGCCCGGCCCGCGCTCGCGCTTCCCCCGTGACAAAACAAAACGCGGCGCCGAGGGACGCCGCGTTCTGCCGTTTACCAGGGCACGGGAGAGGCCCTCGGTGGGTTAGAATTTGTATTTGAAGCCGGTCCAGATGGTGCGGCCCAAGCCCGGCTTCATGCCGTCCTCGCGGTCGGTGATGTAGAGCTCGTCGAGCAGGTTGTCGCCGGCGACGAACACGCTCGCACCGGTATCGCCGATGTCGAGGTTGAAGCGGGCCGAGAGCAGCCACACGGACGGGACGCCGCCCGATTCACCGGCTTCCTCGATCTCGTACTCGCCGCCGCCTTCATCCTCGATCTCGAAGCCGTGGCCGAACGGCGTGTTGGACGCGTCGGTGTAGAAGGAGCCGCGATAGGTCCAGGTCACGCTGGCATCCCAGCGCCAGCCGGTCCGGTTCTCGACGCCGAGGGTCAGGGCCGCAACGTGGAACGGCACCTCGGGGATGCGGTTGCCGCTGTAGTCGGCCTCGATGTCGCCGTTGTCGTCGAAGGCATAGGCCTTCTTCAGGATGGCATGCGAGTAGGTGTAGTTGCCTTCCGCGAAGAAGTTGAGCGGACCGCCCGTGAAGGGCTGCGAGTTCAAGCGGCCGTACAGCTCGACGCCGGTGATCTCGGCTTCGTCCGCACGTCCGAACTCGCGGTCGCTGGTCACGGCCGAGAACGACTCGCCGTACTGGAAATCCTTGAAGCGGTGGTGGAAGCCCACGACCTCGAGATCGAGCCCGCGGATCGCCGTGCTGCGGAAGCCGATGTTGAAGTTGTCACCGATCTCGTCGGGCGCCGGGAAGTCCTCGTTGCGCAGAACCGTGGTCGTCAGGCCGCGGTGATAGCCGCCGAACACCGTCGTGCGCTTGAAGCCGGTGTAGGCGAACGAGATGCCGGGGAGTGCATTCGAGCTCGAGAAGCTCTCGCGCGCCGGGTCCGGATTGAAGTCGATGTTCTCGATCTCGAGATTGTTGCCCTCGGATTCCGCCTCGCCTTCCTCGGCCGCGACCACCGTGTCTGGATGTTCTCCGTGATGTCGTAGGACGTGTGCAGGTCGACGCGCGCGTATCCCGGCAGCATCGCATCCAGGCCTTCCTCGTCCGACACCTCGTTCGGGAAGAAGGGCGCGTTGCTGGCGGCGACGAGATCGGCGCCGAACTTCCACTTGGACGTCAGCCAGTATTCGAAGCCCGCCTTGAAGAGGTGGCGGGGAACGCCCGGCAGACGGTCGCCCTGGTGGAGGAACGCGCACTCGCCGTCCGGACGATCGCACGAGTCGAGCGTGGCATCGACGAAGGCGTACGAGGCGTAGAGGTTCCACGAGCGCGTCTCGTACGTGGCCGAAAGCTCGACGCCCTGGCGCAGCGTGTCGCCGGCGTTGACGAAGAAGATGCGGCCCGAGTCGTTCGTGATCGGCAGGATGTCGTCCGATGCCAGCGTGCGGAACAGGCCGGCGCCCCAGGTGTACTGGCCGCCATTGTAGTAGCCCTGGCCGCGCAGACCGACCTCAGCCGTACGGCCCACGACCTGCTCGAGCGGCGGATCGTCCGTCAGGAAGCTCTCGATGAGGCACGGGAATGCCTCTTCGGCACAACCCAGCTCGGCCGGCGTCGGGGCGCGGTTCGATTCCGAGTAGCCGCCGTACACCGAGACGCCGGGCAGAAACTTGTAGTTCGCGCCGACCATCGGGTTGAAGCGCTCGTACTTGTTGGTGGCGTTGAGCTCGGGGAAATCGCCCGTGTTGTCCGTCAGCTTGATCGTGGCGTGATTGTAACGACCGCCGACCGTGACCGTGAGCCGATCGGTGACGTCGAGCGCGTTCGAGAAGTAGAGACCCCAGTACGTGTTCTCGGAGTCCAGATCGCGCGGCGAAAGCTCGTTGTCCTCGTCACGATACGTGACGCCGGTTCCCTCGGCCACATAGCCCGGGCGGATCTGGGCAAGCTCGCTCGACGTCGAGTAATTCGACTTGCCGTGGTCGTAGGAGACGCCGGCGATCAGGAGGTTGGGGCGCCCGAACAGCGGCGTCCTCTCCTGGCCTTCGAACGCCGCACCCCAGCTCTCGCTCTTGGTGTTCAGGCGCTCGATCGAGCCCAGCGTGTCCTCATCGAAATCATCGGCCTCGATGAACGCTCCGGTCGCGGCATTGCGAATGAAGTTCGTCGGATCGTCATCGTCGTCGTCGGGCTCGGTACAGAAGCCTTCGCCGAGTCCCGGGATATTGCAATCGTCGAGCTCGGTGACGTTGCCGTCGATCACGGAGTTCTTGTAGTTGCGGTAGTAGCCGACGCCGGAGAACGTCAGCGTATTGGTGGCTTTCACGGTGCCGGAGATCGTCGGCATGTAAACTTCAGGCGTCGAGATCTGCGGCGTGGTGAAGGTGTTGCTCCAGCTCCGGTCGAGCAGCTCGACGGGCGCGGCCGCCGAGGCGCCGATCTCGTTCTTGGCCGCCGTCAGGCTGAAGTGCAGCTCGGCTATGCTGCCGCGCAGGCCGATGTCGCCGTAGAAGCGCTTGATCTCGCTTTCGGAGAAGTTGCGGAAGCTGTCGTCCTTGATGCCCTCGGCGGCGACGTAGACGGCGGCGTTGCCGCTCGACGCGCCGGCCTGGACGCCGACCTGAGCGCGGCCGAACGAGCCGGCCATCACGTCGAGCTCCGCACCCTGGTAGCTGAAGCCATCCTTCATGAGGATGCTGATGGCGCCGCCCAGAGCGTTCAAGCCGAACGAGGGGTTGTTGGATACCACCGACATGGAGGCGATGGCGTTGCTCGGCAGCGCGTCCCACTGGACGACGTCGCCGAAGGCCTCGTTGATGCGGACGCCGTTCTGGTAAACGGCCATGCCCTGGGCGCGACCGCTGACCGACGACACCGTGAAGCCGCGGAAGTTCACCTCGGAGCGCATCGGGTTGCCGGCGGCGTCGGAGATGACGATGCCGGGGACCTTCTGCTGAAGGGCTTCCTGCACCTGCGAGGTGCCTTCCCGCTCGAAGTCTGCATCCGTCACGTTCGTCACGGCGCTCGGAACGGTCGCGGGAGCCGGCAGACCATCCCCGGTGCCGGCCGCTGCGGCCGGCGGACCTGCCGCAGCCTCGGGCGCCACGGTCGTGGCGGGCGCGCTCGAAAGCGGCGACACGGCGACGGCCTTCTTCTTGGCGCGGGCCGCCTTCTTGACCGGCGTATCCTGCACCACGTCGACCGCGGGGAGCTCGGCTTCCGCAGACTGCGGCGCCTGTTGCTCCTGGGCCCGAGCTGCCGACGTGACCGCCAACGCGCCTACCAAGATTGCGGCAGAAGTTCTTCTCATTGACCTTAGCTCCCCTTAGTCGCCGCCCACGCGCCTACATAGTTGGACGCTTCCTGCGCGGAAATTCCCCTCCGTGAAAGTACCGGGATGTTTTTAATGAGGTCAACGATCCGGGAAGTAATTTGCCCACAAAAGCCGAGTTTTCCCCGCATATGTGTCTGATCCGCATCGGGATTTTTTCCCGACATTGGAGGGACTACTCGAAAACTACCCTGAGCCAGCAGCCGCCGATGCCTCGGAAAGCGCCTATTTCCCGAGGTCTCCCGGACGTACGGGTAAAACCTCCCGGAAATGCCGCCCCCGGGGCGGACGACCCGGCCGGGAAATGGTTGCAGGATGACGCATGCCATCTGTTGATCTGCGCCAGGATTTCGCGATATTCACCGAGCAAACTCGGCACGAAACCTTCCTCATGTCTTCGGCTGGTCCGGCGAAGCCCAGGCCCCGGTGTTACTGCGAACTTCGGGGACGGCTTGGTTGTGTCAGGTTATAATAGAGCACCAGAGCCAGCAGGGTTTCCCGTGCCGCACGCGCGGCCGGGAAGTTCAAGCAAGCCAGCAACTTCGACGCCTAGGAGGACTTTCTTGATCCGTCAGATCCGTTTTCGCCGCCCGCTTCTCGGCACCCTGATCCTTTCAGGTTTTGCGCTCGCCGCCGGGCCCCTCAGCGCGCAGGACACCGCCCCAGCCCCAACTACCCCAGCCGCAAGCGAGCCGGCCGCAACCGCCGCGGCGCAATCGCCCAAGGCGCTCACCGTGGAGCTCAACAAGCTCGAACCCCAGGGCAACGGCTGCCGGGCCTATGTCGTGGTCCAGAACGACGACGACATCGCCTACAAGGCTTTCAAGCTCGATCTCGTGCTGTTCCAGACCGACGGCATCATCGGCCGCCGCTTCGCCATGGACCTCGCGCCGCTGAAACCGAAGAAGCGCACCGTCAAGCTCTTCGACCTCGACGACATCGCCTGCGACAAGATCGGAAGCTTCCTCATCAACGACGTCGTGGACTGCAAGTCCGAGACGAGCGGGATGGAGAACTGCCTTGCCGGCACGACGGTCAAGTCACTCGGTAACGTTGAGCTTTCGAAGTAGTTCATCGACGAAGTAAAGGGTATCCGTCGTGGAGCAGATTACCGCCGCAGCCGGGCACGATTTTTCGATCTACGGGCTGGTTCTTCAAGCCGACCCGATCGTCAAGTCCGTGATGCTGATGCTTGTTCTGGCGTCCGTCGCGTGCTGGGCGATCATTCTCGAGAAGCTCGTGCGCCTGAGCCTGCTCGGGCGCAACCTCAAGCGGCTCGAGCGGACCGTTCGTGACGAAAGTCCGACCGACGCGCCGCGCGGGCTCGTGCGGACCCTGCTCACGGCGGCCCACAGCGAAGCCGAGGAAGGCGCAAGCCGCAACGAGACGCGCACCGATCTCCGGGCGCGTCTCGAGCGGGCGATGCGGTCGTCGCTCCGAAGCGAGCTGCACCGCCTCGAAGTCGGCCTGCCCTTCCTCGCCACCATCGGCTCGGCGGCGCCGTTCATCGGCCTGTTCGGCACGGTGTGGGGCATCATGAACAGCTTCACGTCGATCGCGCAGCAGAAGGACACCTCGCTCGCCGTCGTCGCGCCGGGCATCGCCGAAGCGCTGTTCGCAACGGCCCTCGGCCTCGCGGCCGCCATCCCCGCCGTCATGGCCTACAACATGATTGCCGTCTCGCTCGGCCGCGCCTCGAACCGCGCGAGCGGGACGATCTCGGAACTCGCCAAGCGCCTGTCGCGCGTTCCCGCGTCCGAGTCCGCCGCCTATCCGCGCACTGGTGTTTCCGGAAAGGCTTCCTAAATGGGAATGTCAGCCGGCAACGGAGCGCCTGCGGGCGACGATGACGAGGCTGCCTATCGGCCGATGGCCGAGATCAACATCACGCCGATGGTGGACGTGATGCTCGTGCTCCTGATCATCTTCATGGTCGCCGCGCCGCTGATGGTGGCGGGTGTGCCGCTCGAATTGCCGAACACGTCGGCGGCCCGCGTCAGCCAGTCGAAGAAGGCGATGGTGGTTTCGCTCGACGGCGCCGGAGCCCTGTTCATTCGCGAAGAGCCGGTCTCGCAGAGCAATCTCGTGCCGCGGCTTCGCGAACTACGCGCGTCCGAAGGCGACACCGTCGTCTATGTGCGCGCCGACAAGAAGAGCAACTACGGGGATGTAATGGACGTGCTGGGGCTGGTCGGCGAAAGCGGATACGGGCGCGTATCGCTGCTCTCGCAGCCGAAACCCAAGGGCACACCCTAAAAGGGCAACGTGGAGCGTTTCGGGCGATGAGCCTTCGTGCCGTCACATGGCTGGCCTCCTTCGCGATTCACGTGGGGGTCGCGGTGTTCTTCCTGATTTCGCCGGGGGGTGCGGCGCTCGAGGAGGGCACGGGCGAAGACACGTTCATCGTCGAGCAGGGCGTGACCAGCGAGCGCGTCGAGGCCGTCGAGGCGCCGCCTCCGGTGCCCGTCGCGCCGAAGCCTGTCGAAGAGGTCAAGCCGATCGAGGAGGACGAGACCCAGCACGTGATCGGCTCGGAGAGCGGGCCGACGCAGGACAACGTCGTGCTCGAAGAGAAGCCCGAGGTGGTCGAGGAAATTAAGCCCGAGGAGCAGCAGATCGCCGCCATCGAGCCGACCGAGATCGCCGTCGAAGAGCAGAAGGAAACGGGCGAGCGGAAAACCGGCGGCTCGGTCACGGCCATGTCGGCCTACCGCGGCCGGCTGTTCGCGCACATTTCGAAGAAGAAGGTCAATCCGAGATCGAAGATCGCGGGCACGGTCGTCGTCCGCTTCACGGTGAGCCCGCAGGGCGAGCTGATCTCGCGCGAGGTGGCGACGAGCTCGGGCTCGAAGATCCTCGATGACGCCGCCGTCGCCTCGATCGAGCGATCGGCGCCTTTCCCGGCCATGCCGGACGACGCAGGCGACGGGCCTCTCGTCGTCTCCGTGCCGTTCAAGTTCTCCGTGCGATAGAGCGGTGCGCGGCGCGGCCGGATCAATCTTCCTCGGCCAGCTCCTCGCCAAATCCCGTTTCGACGAGATTGACCAGCGCTTCGAGCGCTTCGGGGCCTTCCTTGCCTTCCGCGGTGATGTAGAGCACCGAGCCGGGGCTCGCGGCCAGCATCATGAGACCCATGATCGAGGTGCCGCCGACGGTCTGGCCGTCGCGCGTGACGGTGACGTTGGCCTTGAAGGATTCGGCGAGCTTCACGAACTTTGCGGACGCGCGCGCGTGCAGGCCCTTGCGATTGACGACGGTGACGACGGCCTCGGGGCGTTTGCTATCGCGGATCTCGGGCATTCCAATTCCCCGTACACCTAGGGTCTTTCCGCTTTTCGTTGAATCGCTGAAAGACCCTAGATCTTTGCTTTGTCGTGCTTCTTTCGGAAAACCGGTTCCCACTTTTCCGGAAGCACTCTAGAGCGCGTTCACTCTTATCGGACTCGGATTTCGTGCATGACCGCGCTCCAAGTCTTTGTTCGAGAGTCTGATTCACGCCCTCGATGCGAGCTCTCCATTTTGCCCGCCTTCGGCAGGGACACTCTTGCCTGCCTTCGGGAAGACGCTCGCATCTCGGACGATCAGGCTCTATTGCTCGCCGGACAGCTCCTGGCTCGCAACCTTGATGTACTTGCGACCGGCCTCGCGCGCCAGCGTCACGGCCTCGTCGAGGGGCACCTCGCCGCGCAGGCCCGCGAGCTTCACGAGGATCGGCAGATTGATGCCGGCGATGATCTCGACGCGCGCCTCGTCCATCACGGAGATGGCGAGGTTCGACGGCGTGCCGCCGAACATGTCGGTCAGGATGATGACGCCCGATCCGGTCTCCGTCCGGCGCACGGCCTCCAGGATCTCGGCGCGGCGCGCCTCCATATCGTCCTCGGGGCCGATGGAGATGGTTTCGAGCTGGGTCTGGTGGCCCACGATATGCTCGAGCGCCGCACGGAACTCGACTGCCAAGCCACCGTGCGTGACGATCACTAGTCCGATCATCTCAGAGTGCCGAAGTTGTTTCGCGGGGACGACGCGCGCTCCGGGGACGACCCAGATTCGTGCGCGCTAACTCTCCATGACTTCACGATATTCTCCGTGTGGCATGGCCCGCGGCTGCCCCCAATCCGCGTCTGCGGCCGGAGACTTACAGGGGTTCGCGGGCAACGCAAGGCTTTTCCGCAGCCGTTCAAGGGGAAGCTGACACCTCGGGGAGCATCCCCAGCGCCAATAGGAGCTTGACAGGGGCCGAGGCCTCGAACGGCGCGATCCTCACGAGAGGGTAGGAGGCGCCCAAAATCTCGGCGGTTTGGGGCTCGATCGGGTAGCGCGCAACCTCGTCCGGCGCGGCCAGATCCGCCACGAGGGAAAGCTCCGCCGACGGCACGTGCGGCACGTTTACGATGCCCACGCCGCGCACCTCGATCCGGCCGGCAATCGTCGAGGGGGCGCGCATTTCGATGCCGCCCGCCGTGCGCACGAGCACCACCTGATCGTCCGAGACGAGCGCCGCGCGGGGCCACCCCTCCAGGACCGGCGGAAGGGCTAGGCAGCGCAGCGCGAGGTCCGACTTTCCCGACCCGGAGGGCCCGCGGATCAGCACGGCGCGGCCGCCGAGCGCCACGGCCGTGCCGTGCACGGTCCCGGGCGTGGTCGGAGGGCCGGCCTCAGACGCGTTCGCGGACGGGCTCATTGTGACGTTCCGAAGTCGGGCGGCGGCCGGGGGCGACGCCGGAGCGGGCCGACGCGAGAAGGCCCGGTAGGCGGACGACGAAGCGCGCACCCGTGGTGCCCAATCCCATCGCCGCCTTGTTCTCGGCCGTGATCTCGCCGCCGTGCGCGCGCACGATCTCGCGCGAGATGGAGAGCCCGAGACCGGAATTCTTGCCGCGAATGGCCTCGGTGGCGGGCCGGTCCGTGTAGAAGCGGTCGAACACGACCTGCAGGCGGTCCGGCGGGATGCCCGGGCCTTCGTCGTCGACGGTCAGCACCACATCGTTGCCGGAGCGGCCGACGGAGACCGTCACCACCTCGCCGTCGGGCGAGAACGAGACGGCATTGTCGACGAGGTTCGTCAGCACCTGGCCGAGGCGGCCGTCGTGCCCGTTCACCACGTACGCACCGTCGAACGGCGCGGGTTTGATGGCAACCTCGACGCGACGCGTGTCGCCCGAGAGGATATCGCGGAAAATCTGCGCGACGCTGCCCACCACGTTCGTGACGTCGACGGGACCCATCTGCTGGCGCGCGAGCTCCGCGTCGAGACGGGAGGCGTTCGAGACGTCGCTGATGAGCTGGTTCAACCGCTTCAGCTCGTTCTGGATCTGCTTCACGATCTCTTTCTTCTGCTCGTCCGTCTTGGCGTAGGAGAGCGATTCCGACATCGAGCGGGCGGCCGTCAGCGGGTTCTTGAGCTCGTGGGCGACGTCGGCGGCGAAGCTTTCGGAGGCCTCCACCCGGCGATAGAGCGCGGCCGTCATGGCGGCGAAGGCGGAGGCCATCTGGCCGACCTCGTCGGTGCGATGGGCGAAATCCGGCAGCTCGTGGCGGGCGCTGATATTGCGGCTCACGAGATCGGCCGAGGCCGAAAGGCGCCGCATGGGGCCGGCAACGGTACGCGCCAGCATGATGGCGCTCATCAGCGAGGCGAGCATCGCGAAGGCGGCCAGCACCCAGATCTGGTCGCGCTGATCGGCAATGATGTCGTCGACCTCGCCGGGGCGGGTCGACATCAGCAGAACGCCCTGCACGACGGACGCACGCTTGATCGGCACGGCGGTCGAGACGATCTGCTCGCCCTTCTCGTTCAACAGCAGCATCGCCGACGTCGTTCCGTCCTGCAGGGCCTTCCGGACCTCGGGATAGGACGTGCCGTTTGCGTTGCCGATCTCCTTGTAGACGGGCAGCTCCTCGCCCATCATGTGGGACTTGAGCCGCGTCCAGAAATTCTTGGGCCGCATGCGGCTGTCGCTGGCCACCTTCGGCTCGTGGCGCATGAGCTGGCCGCGCATCAGCAGGGACGCCGAATCGATGACGAGGGTTCCGTCCTTGCTGTAGACGCGGGCGCGGCGCGTGGTCGGCTGAATGAGGCGCCGCAGGATGGGGGCGACGCGCTCGGGCCGGATGGAGAGCTCGTGCGCGGCGAAGGCGTCGTCCGGCGTGATGGCGTCGGCCTCGGGAACGGCGATGCTGTCGGTGTGGATGACGATGCGCCCGGTTTCGACACGGGCGTCGCCCGCGATGGCGGCCGCAATGATCTCACCCTGCACCCTCAGCGACTCGCGCTTGGCGTCGATCAGCCACGTGTTGTTCTCGCTGAAGTAGAGGATGCCGGCGATCATCAGCACGAGGCCGGCGAGGCTCGACACGAGCACGCGGCGCAGCAGGCTGCCGCTGACGAAGCGCACGGGCGGGAACGCCTGCCACCAGCGCGCGAGCGCGGCGCCGGCGCGCGTGGAGCGTCGGAAGGGGTTCTTGCGCCTCAGGTAGCGGAGCGGCACGGCCAGCGATGCAGCGGCGCGGCGGCCTCCGGCGAGAATGCCGTCCCAGCTCGCTGCATCCGTCGCCGTCCGCTCGGACTCGAGCGCCATAACCCCTCCACGTCGGACCGGGATCGACCCGGCCGGCTGGTGATTGATCGCAAACTGTGCTGGCGCCGCTTCGGCCGCCGGCAGCGGACCTTACGCTTCCTTGAAGCGATAACCTACGCCGTAAAGCGTCTCGATGACATCAAAGCTGTCGTCGACCTGCTTGAACTTTTTGCGCAAGCGCTTGATGTGGCTATCGATTGTGCGGTCGTCAACGTAAACCTGATCGTCATAGGCGGCGTCCATCAGCGCATCGCGCGTCTTGACCACGCCGGGGCGGTGGGCGAGAGCCTGCAGGATCAGGAACTCGGTGACGGTCAGCGTGACGGGGCGGTTGTCCCAATGGCAGGTGTGGCGCTCGGGATCGAGCTTGAGCTTGCCGCGCTCCAGGATGTTGGCGACCATCGGCTCGGGGGCCTGGCCGTCCTTCGGCGACAGGCGGCGGAGGATGGCGCGCACGCGCTCGACGATGAGGCGCTGCGAGAAGGGCTTGGCGATGTAGTCGTCGGCGCCCATCTTGAGGCCGAACAGCTCGTCGATCTCCTCGTCCTTCGAGGTGAGGAAGATCACCGGCATGTCGGACTGCTGGCGGACGCGGCGGAGAAGCTCCATGCCGTCCATGCGGGGCATCTTGATGTCGAAAATTCCGAGATCGGCGGGATCCTCGGTCAAGGCCTCGAGCGCGGAGGCGCCGTCGCTGTAGGTGCGCACCTTGTAGCCCTCGGCCTCGAGCGCCATGCCGAGCGAGGTGAGGATGTTGCGCTCATCGTCGACCAGCGCGATCGTGCTTTTCTCTTTCATGTTCCGACTTTCCTAGAGGCACCTTGAACCCCAAATGGCGCTTTATGGCTCCAAGGTGGATCAATTGTGGCGGCGACCTTACTATGCCCCGGCGCCTGAACCCAGACTGAACGGCGCAGCCCGCAAAACCACGAAGGCTTTTCCCCCATGGCAGGTTCGAATCCCGGTCCCTTTCAGCCCTCCGCGCCAGCGCAAGTCTCGCCCGGTGAGGCCACCCGCAGGCTGATGCGGCGCGCGCTCAAAGCCTCGCTCGCCACGCTCGATGCGGGCAGCGGCCATCCTTACGCCTCACTCGTCACGATCGCAACCGACGTCGACGGAACGCCGCTGTTTCTGATCTCGACGCTGGCGCTGCATACCAAGAATATCCTGAAAGACGCGCGGGTTGCGCTGCTGTTCGACGGCACGGACGGGTCGGGCGATCCGCTCGCGGGCGGGCGCGTGACGGTCATGGGGCGCGCCGTCAAAACCCAACGGCCGACGGCCGCGGCGCGCTTCCTCACGCGCCACGAGGCGGCCCGCGGCTACGCCGGTTTTCCGGATTTCGCGTTCTACGAGCTCGTGCCGGAGCGCGCGCATTACATCGGCGGCTTCGGGCGCATCGTGGACCTCGCGCCGGCGGATTTCATGACCGACACCGCCGGCGCCGAGGCGCTGATCGCCGCCCACGACGACATCGTCACGCACATGAATGACGACCACGCGGCCGCGATCGAGCTCTATGCCACGCAGATCGCGGGCGAACCCACCGGCCCCTGGCGCCTGGCCGGCGTCGATCCGGACGGCTTCGACCTGGCCTGCGACAACCTTACCGCGCGCATCCCGTTCGAGACACGCGTGACGACACCCAATGACGCCCGCCTCGCCTTCGTCCACCTCGCATCGGTCGCACGCGACCGAAAGTCGAAGGCATAACTTGTGGGGTACCCTTGAAGCGACAATGCTGCGAGTGCTAGCTAGCGCCCGCAGCATTATACTCATTTCCAAACCGTGCCCGCTCTTTAGCGTGCGCGCCGAGAGGGCCGTTCGATGAATTCGATGTCTCCCATCAAAGCCACGACCCGAAATCCGGACGTGCTGGCTTTCGTCACGGAGGCGCAGGAGCTCTTCAAGCCCGAGACCGTCGTCTGGTGCAACGGCAGCAAGGCCGAGTACCAGACCCTGCTGCGCGCGATGATCGCGACCGGCACGGCGCAGTGGCTCAATCCCGAGAAGCGGCCGAACTCCATTCTCGTGCGCTCGGACCCGGCAGACGTGGCGCGCGTCGAGGACCAGACGTTCATCTGCTCGCTCTCGAAGGATGACGCGGGGCCGACCAACAACTGGTTCGACCCGGCCGGCATGAAGAGCCGGCTGCTCGAGCTCTTCGACGGCGCGATGGTCGGGCGCGCGATGTACGTGGTGCCCTACTCGATGGGTCCGGTGGGATCGCCCATCGCGCGCATCGGCATCATGATCACCGACAGCGCCTACGCGGCTGCCAGCATGCACATCATGACGCGGGTCGGCGACAGCGTCCTGGCGGCGCTCGGCGCGAGCGGCGATTTCGTGCGCGGCCTGCATACGGTCGGCGTGCCGCTCAAGAAGGCGACCTGGGCCGACGAGCCCTGGCCCTGCAATCCCACCAAGTACATCGCGCATTTCCCCGAGACGCGCGAGATCTGGTCGTACGGATCGGGCTACGGCGGCAACGCGCTGCTCGGCAAGAAATGCCACGCGCTGCGCATCGCCTCGGCGCAGGCGCGCGAGGAAGGCTGGCTCGCCGAGCACATGCTGATCCTCAAGCTCACCAATCCGGAAGGGAAGTCCAAGTTCATCGCCGCGGCGTTCCCGTCGGCGTGCGGCAAGACAAACCTGGCGATGCTCATTCCGACCATCCCGGGCTGGAAAGCCGAAACGATCGGCGACGACATCTGCTGGATGAAGTTCGGCGCCGACGGCCGTCTCTACGCCATCAACCCGGAGACGGGCTTCTTCGGCGTCGCGCCCGGCACGTCGAACGCCAGCAACCTCAATGCGATGAAGACGCTGGATCAGAACTGCATCTTCACGAACGTGGCGCTGACCGAGGACGACGACGTCTATTGGGAGGGCATGGGCCAGGAGCCGCCCGCTCACCTGACCGACTGGCTGCGCCGGCCCTGGACGCCGAAGGCCGGCCGTACCGCCGCCCACCCCAACGCCCGCTTCACCGCGCCCGCCGCGCAGTGCCCCGTCATCGCCAAGGAATGGGACGATCCCGCGGGCGTGCCGATCGACGCGATCCTGTTCGGCGGCCGGCGCGCCTCCGTCGTGCCGCTCGTGTCGGAAGCGCTGTCGTGGCAGCACGGCACGTTCCTCGGCTCGATCATGGCCTCGGAAAAGACCGCGGCGGCGGCCGGTCAGATCGGCGAGCTTCGCCGCGATCCGATGGCGATGCTGCCGTTCTGCGGCTACCACATGGGCGACTATTTCCAGCACTGGATCGACATGGGCGAGAAGGGCGGGGGCCAGAAGGGCGGCGGCAAGATGCCGAAGATCTTCTACGTCAACTGGTTCCGGAAGAGCGCGCAGGGCAAGTTCCTGTGGCCGGGCTACGGCGAGAACAGCCGCGTGCTCAAGTGGATCTTCGAGCGTTGCGACGGCACGGCCGAGGCGGTCGAAACGCCGATCGGCAAGCTTCCCTCCGAGGGCGCGCTGGACCTTTCCGGCCTCACCGTGCCGGAAGCGGACATGGCCGAGCTCGTCAAGGTCGACCGCGACGGCTGGAAGGCCGAGATCCCGCTCATCCGCGAGCACTTCGCGACGTTCGGAGAAAAGCTGCCGAAGGCGCTCGCCGCCGAGCTCGATGCGCTCGAGCAAAGGCTCGGCTGAGCTAAGCACCGCACACTGTAGACAGGCGCCGTCGAAAGGCGCCGCGCCGGAGGACGAGATCACCCGGGAAGGGTTGCCTATCGCCCTCATGCGTGAATCATGATTTACAGACGTTGTCCAAGCGCGCGTCGGGGCGCCTTCGGCCACCAGCGTCTTAGGCTTCGGTTCACGTTCGAAACGCGTACCGTGTGACGTGACTCCGTTCGTCTGACACGCTGGCCGTGCACCCGGCTTCGTGGACGAATGCGATGCTGAACTGGCTTTTTTCGCTCTTCCGGCGACCGCGCGAAGCCCCTGCTCCGCGCCCCAGCGTTTCCGACCTTCACGTCCGTTCTGACGAGAAGCAGATCTCCGTCGCGGACAATGCCGGAAGCGTGTCGACGATGGCGTGGGCCGATGTCGGCAACGTGGCGGTGCTCACCACGGACGGCGGTCCGACGGACAACGACCTCTTCTGGATCCTCAACGACAAAGACCATCGCCAATCGCTGATCGTCCCCTTGGGGGCCGTTGGCGAGCACGAGCTGCTGCAGGCCATGCAGGCGCGCCTTGCGGGCTTCGACGACATGGCCGTGGTGGAGGCCATGAGCAGCACGTCGAACGGCGTGTTCCAGATCTGGCCGCCGGCCGACATCGCGCCGTGACGGCGTTCGCGCGCTCGCAGTTTCGACGGCTCGCCTTTTCTTTCGACAGACCACGGCCGCGCGTTCGGATCAGGCGCGAGGGCCCGGCGTGCTGGCGGGGTGTGCGGCGTCCAAGGCGCTCCACGCGGCATGATACGCATCGCCCGCGAGCTGCCGCGCCCAGCGCAGCAGGCTCACGCCGACAGCGGCGCGGCGGGCGGCCCACCAGAACAGGCCGGGCTTCGTCGCCATGGAGCGCGAGCGATACGCGCGCGCCAGGGAGTGCCTGTCGGATGCCACCTTCACTGCGTCGTCGTAGTAGGCCGCGATCTTCTCGACGCCCATGCCGGGGGTTGCGAGCCAGCGCGGCACGTAGTCCGCGCAGAGGCGATCGACGTCGATGATGGCCTTCTGCGCGCCGGTTCCGGCGGCGGGGCAAGCGGTTCCGAACGCATCACCCAGCAGCACGATGCCGGGCTGGCGGTAGTTGCGCGTCGCGTAGAGATCTATCGGGCGCATCTTGACGGGACCGACGACGCGGAAGGGGCCGGCAATGCTGGCGAGATGCGGCAGGTCCGCGGCCAGCACCGCTTCGGGTGCGGCGCGGAACGCCTTCAGCCACGGATCGTCGAGGCCGCGATAGACGAAGAGGTTCGCGCGCATGCGCGAGCCGATGGGGAACAGCGTAATGTAGGAGATCGCGGTGCGCGGGTCCTCGCCGAAGTGCGTCAGCGCGCGAAACGGAAAGCCTTCGCCCGCGCTCACGATGTCGAAGCCGAAGCTCACGGAGTGGCAGGGGCTCAGATCCTCGCGCTCCATGCCGATGGACTGGCGCAGGCTGTTGCTCAGGCCGCTCGCCATCAGGACGAGCCGGACGGAGAGGTTCTCTCCCGATGCGAGCGTGATCGTCTGCCGGTCGGGGCTGTTCGCGACGGCCGTGACCTTGCCGCGGATGAACGTGACATTCGGCGGAAACGATGCGCGCAGCGTGTTGACGAGCACGGCGTAGTCGATGCCCAGCTGGTCGCTCGCACGCTTCTCGACGACATGGCCGAGGCGCGAGACCCAGACGCTGCGGTCGTGCGTTGCTGCCGAGAGCACGCTTTCGCCCATGCCGGCCTTGCGCAGGATGTCGATCTGGTCGAAATCCAGCTTCTCGCAGCGGAACTCGTCCGGATAGGTCTCGTTCAAATCGATCGTGGCGACGGAATAGCCGGCGCGCGCCAGATAGCTGGCCGCCACGGAGCCCGCCAGGCCCGTGCCGACAATTCCAACATCGAATTCGCGCATGGATGTCTCCGTTCGCGCTGACGGAGGACCGGTCGCCGATCCGGGTCTCCCAATACCGACGTATTTTGGCGACGACGGTGTGAGATCCGGTTAAGGATCGGCGCGGCGCGGGCGGCTTTCGCCCGGCTTGGCTAACGAAAGGTCAACGGGGAAGGGGCTCGCACGCCGCGTGGATCGAGGGCAGCACGGCGGACAGGCGTGCCCGCCATCGGAAAACATGCTGATTTGCCAGATGCTTACACTCCGCCGTCCCCAGCGTTCGCCGCAGAGCGGCCCGCCCCCTGCCGCGCAACGGCATAAGCCGATAGACTTGGTGCAGATCCGGGCGTACGCCTCGCCCGACCCAGACAGAGGACATCCATCATGTTCGATCCCGAGAACCCGCCCGAGTTCCAGGCCTCCGCGTGGTTCAACGCTGCGACGCCGCCCACGATCAAGGATCTCAAGGGCAAGGTCGTCGTGCTGGCGGCGTTCCAGCAGCACTGTCCGGGCAGCCTGCGGCACGGCATCCCGCAGGCCGCGCGCCTCGCCGCGTCCTTCAGCGACGACGAGGTCGTCGTGATCGGCCTCAACACGCCGTTCGAGGAAACCAAGGCGCAGGACAAGGCGGCGCTCGAAAAGTTCGTCGCCGACCATGGCCTGAAATTCCCCGTCGCGCTCGACAAGACGAACGGCAAGAGCCTGCCCAAGACCATGGAGGCCTACGAGATCCAGGGCACGCCGACGGTGCTGATCTTCGATCGCCAGGGCCGCCTGCGCCGTCACTATCTCGGACAGGTGGACGATCTGCGTCTCGGCGCCGAGGTCATGGCGCTCACCATCGAGGCGCGGGATGCGCCGCGCGACCAGTCGATCGCGCTGGAGCGGCGCCTGGCCGCCGTGCTGGTGGACCCGAACGCCCACCATCATCACGAGGGCGGTTGCTGCGGCGGTCACGCCCACGCGCACGACCATGGCCACGACCACGGGCACCATCACCACGGCGAAGGCGGCTGCTGCGGTGGGCACGGGGCTGCGCACGACCACGATCATGACCACACGCACGGCCACGAACACGGGCACGCCCACGGCAAGGGCGGCTGCGGGTGCGGCCACGATCATTGATCCACGTCCTTTGATCGTACGACGCGCGATCGCGCCCTCTCCCGCATGCGGGAGAGGGCTTCTTTATTTCCGCTCCTTGAACGACGGCCCTTCGAACGTGCGGACGGCGCGGCCGCGTTCGAGCGCGTCGTGCTGCGCCCAGCGGTCGTGCTCGGCATCGGCTTTCGCCGCCGCCGCGCCGTCCGCGAGAAGGCCCGCAAGACGCGCCAGGGCGAGCTTCTTGTTCATCGCCTGAGAGCGCTCCTCGCGCGCCGTGGCCACGAGCCCCGAAGGCGTGTGCGTGGCGCGCACGGCGCTTTCGGTCTTGTTGACGTGCTGGCCGCCGGGCCCGGACGCGCGCATCGCTTCGAACGTGACGTCCGCCAACCGCAAGGGGCCGGCTTCCGCATCCGGCGGCGCGAGCAGCTCGACGCCGACGAACCAGTTCTTCCGCTTGTGGCCCGGGCGCACGGGCGAGGCGCAGATCCACAGCACGCTGCCGCGGTTCTTGCGGGCGAACGCGGGCGCGCCTTCGCCTTCGAGCGAGAGCAGCGCCGACAGCGCGGCGCCCCTCTCGCGGCCGGCGACGACGTCCAGCACCTCGCAGGCGAGGCCGGCTTTGCGCGCGTCCTTCTGCAGCACGTCGGCCAGCTTCGCCACGGCGATCTGGCATTCGGCCGGGCCGCGCCCGGACGTGATCTGCAGCCAGACGCGGCGCACCTCCCTCTGCTCACTCATCGCGCGCCCTCCGCACTTTGTAGGTCAGCACCGGCCGGTACACGGCGATGGTCTCGACGAGACCGGCCGTCTCCAGGTCGGCAATGACCTGAGCGATGTCCTTGTAGGCTTGCGGCGCCTCGTCATAGAGCAGCTCGCGATCCTCGCAGATGACGCGGCCGCCAAGCTCGGTGCGCGCGAGGTCCTCGACGCGGTACTTGTGCGACAGACGCGACTTCGCATAGCCGCGCTGCCAGCGGCGCCCCGCACCGTGGGCGAGCGACCAGGCCGCCGTCTCCGCGTTGGCTTCGAGCGCCCGCACGAGGTAGCTCGGCGTGCCGCGCGAGCCCGGGATCATGAGCGCGCCCTGGTCCAGCGCCTCGCGCGTCGACGCTGCGCCCTTGCGGTGGACCCAGGCCGGCGTGCCGCCCACGTCCTCGCGCGTCACCATGTTGTGGGCGACGTCTGAGACGCAGCGCGCGTCCGCACCCAGCTCGTCCGCGAACCGGTGCGCGATCAGCGCGCGGTTGGCGCGGGCGAAGCGCATCGCGTGGTCATGGCGCGCGAGGTAGTGCTCCGCTGCCTCGCTTCCCTCTTCGAGCGGGTTTGCGCCGTGGCGCTCCAGAAGCTCGCGGAAGATGTCCTGCCCGAGGGCGCGGCTGCCCGAGTGGATCAGGAGCGCGGCATTGGCCTTGTCGAGGCCGAGGCGCGCGAAGGCTTCGCTGTCGCGCACCTCGTCGACCACCTGCAGCTCGGCGAAATGGTTGCCGCCGCCGATGGTGCCGAGGCCCGCATCCACGAGCGAGGCTGCGAGGCCGAAGCGCGCGCGCCAGGGCGCGAGATCGCCGTCCCACGGCGTCTCGAGGCCCGAGATGCGCTTCTCCAGCCGGTCGAGCTTGAGCTTGCGGGCGGCCACATCGAGTGCCCAGAAGCTCATGCCGCAGCCGATATCGTTGCCGGCGAGCGCCGGATAGAAGACGCCGCGCGACACGAACGCGGCGCCGACGGCGATGCCCTTGCCCGGATGCAGATCCGGAAAGCCGGCCGCCAGCACCATGCCCGGAAGGCGTGCCGTGTGGTTCAGTTGGTCGAGAGCCGCGCCCTCGATCCAGGATTTGTCGGTGGTGAAAAGACGGACGTTATTCGATGCTGCCGCTACCGCAGCGTTATTTGATGCCGCCGCCGCGGCATTCGCGTCGCCAGCACATGCTTGGCTAGCCGATGCGTCCTTCGATGAACTGCCCATGGGGAATGCTCAGGAGAAAAATCTTGTCCATGCCCGCGATGACGCCACCGCGGACGGCTGAAGTCAGCGTCTCGTCGATGGGTGCGCGCATGGAGATCTCCTTCGGTCAGCTCGAGCTTCATCATCCGCTTTGGGATGTGGGCGGCGCTGATACCGCCGAATTGCGCCGAAAACAAGCCGCTTCTCGCTCAAACTGCCGTGAACGTCTGTTTCCCGCGGCCCTGCGCATGGGCAGCAGCTTGCAATGTTCGCCGTCATGTAACATATGAGATTACATGAGATACGACAGCAAGCTTTCGAGCGTCCTGCACGTTCTCCTGCACATGCTCGGCATGAAAGCGCCGGTCACGTCGGAGGCGCTCGCGAAGATGATGGGAACGAACCCGGTCGTCGTCCGCCGCACCATGTCGGGGCTGCGCGAGAAAGGCTTCGTCGCCTCCGCCAAGGGGCACGGCGGCGGATGGACGGTGGCGTGCGATCCCGCGTCCGTCACGCTGGCCGACATCTACGCGGCCGTGGGCGAGCCGCCCATCGTGGCACTCGGCCACCGCAGCGATGCCCCGCACTGCCTCGTGGAGCAGGCCGTCAACGCCACGCTCGACGCCACGTTCCGCGAGGTCGAATCGCTGTTCCAGGCGCGGCTCGCGGCGATCACGCTCGCCGACTTGTCGAAGGACTTCAACCGCCGCCTCGCCAAGCGCGGCCACAGCCTCAAGGATCACACGCATGGATCATGACGCGATCATCATCGGCGGCAGCTTCGCCGGGCTTTCAGCCGCCATGCAGCTCGCGCGCGCGAACCGCTCCGTCTGCGTGCTCGACACGGGGCTACCCCGCAACCGCTTCGCCACCGCCTCGCACGGGTTCTTCGGCCAAGACGGCGCTGCGCCGCGCGAGATGCAGGCGACAGCGCGCGCGAAGGTGGCGGCTTACCCCAGCGCGCGGTTCATCGACGACGCGGCCGTCAAAGCAGACCGCCTGGGCGAAGGGTTTGCGATCACGCTGGCCCAAGGGCGGCGGCTCACGGCGCGGCGGCTCGTGCTCGCGTTCGGGCTCAAGGATACGCTGCCCGATATTCCGGGCCTGCGGGACCGCTGGGGCCAGACCGTGATCCACTGCCCCTATTGCCACGGCTTCGAGTTCCTGGACCAGCCGCTCGGCGTGCTCAGCGTCATGCCGCTCTCGACGCATCAGGCGACGCTGATCCCCGAATGGGGGCCGACGACGTTCTTCCTCAACGGCGGAGACATGCCGGATGACGAGACGCGCGCTCGCCTCGCCGCGCGCGGCGTCACGATCGAGAGCGCGCCGGTCGTCGCGCTCGAAGGCAATGCGCCGCGGCTCGACGGCGTGCGGCTTTCGGACGGGCGGCTCGTTCGGGTCGCCGCGCTCTACGTCGCGCCGCGCACGAGCTTTCAGAGCGACATTGCCGACCAGCTCGGCTGCGCGACCGAGGACGGCCCGATGGGGCCGCTCCTCAACACCGATGCCGCCAAGCGCACGAGCGTGCCCGGTGTGTTCGCGGCGGGCGACATTACGCGCGCCATGCACAACGCCACGCTCGCTTCCGCGGACGGCGTGATGGCCGGCGCGGGCGTGCATCACTCGCTCGTGTTCGAACCGGCGGCGTGAGCGCACGTCGTTAAGTTGTGCATGCGCTCGTCCGACGGCGTTCTTCGCCTTCGGGCCGCCATCCGAATCGGCCGAAAATCCCGCGCAAACTCAGAGTGACAGGGATTTCGCGATGACGGAGCGGGCGACGGGGCGGCACAAGGCGCGCGACGAGGAGAGCACGGCGTCCGCGGCGGCGGGACGCGAGAGCCCAGCGCCGGGCAAGGCGAGGAAGAAGGCGCAGAAGCCCGCGCCCTCCGGCTTCGGCAAGAAGACCATTGCGCTCGTCTACGATTTCGACGGCACGCTCTCGCCGCGCCCCATGCAGGAATATTCGTTCCTGCCGCAGCTCGGCGTCGAGCCCAAGGCGTTCTGGGACGAATGCACGCGCGTGGCGCGCGCCCAGCAGGCGGACCCGCTCATCACCTACATGCACCTCATGTACAAAATGGCGCGCGAGAAGGGCCTGCGCATCGACCGCGGCGACCTCGTCCAGCAGGGCGCGTCGGTGGAGCTGTTTCCCGGCGTCGAGGCCTGGTTCGACGCGATCGCGGACTACGTCCAGATCCGCGCCGAGAGCCACGGCGTCGCGCTCCGGCACTATCTCGTCTCGTCGGGGCTCACGGAGATCATCGAGGGCACGGCGATCCGCCGCCACTTCCACAACGTGTTCGCGTCCGAATACTGGTTCGACGCCTACGAGCTGCCGTTCCCCAAGCGCGTGATCACCGACACGGGCAAGACGCAGTATCTGTTCCGCATCAACAAGGGCATCGAGGATCTCGGCGAGAGCATCAACGCGCACATGCCCGAGGAGCAGCGACCGATCCCCTTCCGCAACATGATCTATTTCGGCGACGGCGAGACGGACGTGCCGTCGATGGCGCTGATGCGCAAGAGCGGCGGACACGCGATCGCCGTGCATCCGGCGGAGATGGGCAAGGGCTACGACACGTGCGTGGAATTGTTCCGCGCGGGGCGCGTGGATTTCTACGCCGCGGCGGACTACCGGCGCGGGTCCGATCTCTTCAAGCGAACGTGCCTGCTCCTCGACCGCATCCTCGCCGACATCCGCGTGCAGGAGGAGGTTTGGGAGCTGGGGAATGGGGCCGGGTGACAAGAGGTATTCCCCCACTCGAATTCGGACCCAATGGGGAAATGCCTAGGATAATAGGCGTCGCACGCTATCTATTTCGCAGACAAGACGAACGCTCCATACCGCCTTGCGAACAGCTCCTTATAAAGACGCCGGAGCAAATATTAATTCAGCACATCCTAAGCCAGCCCGATATCTTTCCTTGGTTTTTCGATTTCATGTTGGAGGCGGCTTTAGGATCACACCCTCGCGGAAAGGATATAGATATCCTATGTGGCATACGGCGAGCCGATGCGGGTTTGAACCCGGCTGAAAAGCCTGGCGATTTCGATATCGTGATGCTGCCACAAGTGAACGGCGCGTATTATCTTCATAAGGTAATGGCCGTCGAAGTAAAGGTTTTGCGTTTAGCCGCAAAGAATAGGGATGCTCATGTCCGACCATCAGGAGCCTCACAGGCTCGCGGGATGGTGAAGGATGGAATACCGTTCGTTGGCCTGCTACATATTATTCTTCCCGAACCCTCGCCTGTGGAACAATGGCGGCCACTGGTTCGCCATCGCATTCTCAACGAGAACCTCGAGTCAGAGGCACTGCCTGGGGTATTTCCCATAGATATGGCCGGTGCCGACGCGCTTATAAGACATTTTGGAAGAATGCGGCGGCATGTGGACGGGACGTGCATCGGCGCGAGGGCTATTGCGCTTGTTTCAGATGGAACGGGTCGGAAAATAATTGGCCGTGCCTTGCCTGACATGGAAATCGGCCCGTCGGCCAACCATCAAATAAATAAGGATCTCTTGAAACGTTTTTGCAACATAGCAGCTTCATGTCCGCAGCCCCTAGTTGTCGAGCGGCGGGAAGATGGCTGTCTCGCGACGAACTGCGCCGTACAATCAGGCCTCTTTCATCGTCGTGCCTACTCTGGAGTCGTGATTTCGGCGCCCGCCCTTCGCCTCGCGGCTAGCCGCAGGGCGAAGGGCGGGCACTCGTTGGAGGTGCAGCATCGCTGCCGGAGGCTTGCCTGCGCGCGACGCTAGTCACCCGTCCTTCGGGCGAACGACGGCGATGATGTTGGTCTGGACGATGCCTTCGACGCTCATGAGGCGCTCCAGCACCGCGCGGCTCGCGTCGTCGCCGGTCTTGCAGTCCACATGCGCGACGAGCTTGTCGTCGGCGAGTTGCACGGCGTTCTTGACCGAGCAGTTCGGCAACTCGAGCTTCTTTACCTCGGCGATCACGGTGCTCGGGTCGGCCGCCTTCAAGAGCTCGATGAAAAGATAGACGTTCAACATCGACATCGGTCCACCGTTCGTTTTTTGGCGGGTCGACGTCAAAACCGACGACCGCGCAGGCTTCCGGCAAACGCAGCCTGCGGTCGCAATGTTCCGGCTGTTGCACCGTCCGTCACCGTCGTCAGGCGGGCGGGCCAAGTAACGCGTGGCGGCCCGCGCCGGACGATCCGGGCGCGTTCGTCGCGTGATCGGCTTCGGTGTGTTGTCGCGCCGCTCTCACCAGAAGAAGCCGAAACCGCGCTGCAGCTTGCGGAAATTGCGCGAAACGGTCCGCGAGAACGATTTCTTCTTGCGATACTTGCGCTTCACATGCGGGCGATCGGCTCTGGCGACCTTGCGCGTCGTGACGGCGGTGGCGGCTGCGGTGGCGACGCTCGCGGCCTCCGTGGCAGACACGCTCGACGGCTCCATGACCGCCTCGGTGTCCGGCTCGTCCTTGACCGCCGCGTGAGCCTCGTGCGCGTCGGGTTCGGATGGGGCGGCCTCTGCCGGTTCAGCATCCGAACGGGTGGCGATCTCCGGCTCGGCCGGGATGTCCGGCGCGATCGACGCAAGCTGCTGCTTTTGCCCGGGAGCCTGGCCGCAGGTCGCGTCCTGATGCGTTTCCAGAAGGACGAGCAGCACGGGATCCGCCTGGTCGACCGGAAGCCGCGCATTGACGACGCCGGTGAATGCGCCCATCGCGCGGCGCGTTGCGGCGTTCCAGCGGCCGTCGACGCGTCCGCCGTAGCAGCCCGCGCGCTTCAACTGGCGCTGGACGGCGCGCACGAGCGCAATCGTATCGCCGGCCGAGATCGCCGTGACGTCGTCGCCCGGCTCGGGCGTCGCCGCGGCGGCCGGTGGCGCGACGGCAGGCTTCCAGGCGACGGGCGTGAAGACCGGCGTGGCGGCGGTGACCACGGCGTCGATCCTCGCGCGCTCGGCGGGGACCGGCCAGATGGCATAGACGATGGCTGCGCTCGCGAGCGCAGCGGCTCCCACCGCGGCGGCTTTTCCGGGCACGACCGCGCGCAGCGCCGCGAGCTTCGGCCCTAAAGCGGCAGCATCGAACCGCACGTTGAACAGCGCGGCCTTGAGCCGCTCGATCTTGAAACGCTCGATAAAACGCATGGCGATGACCCTACCAGTTGCGCGACCGGCAGTCCGGCCTCGCTACGCTCGTCGGGACGCTGCTCCTAGTCCTAGAGCGTTTTCTTACGACGAACCGGTATCCACTTCGTCGGAAAATGCTCTAGGAGCGCCGCGCCCACCCGGGTTGTTCCGCACGCAAGGACCGTAGCACAGGCGAA
>CAYLSI010000015.1:0-70140 GCA_964386545.1 uncultured Hyphomicrobium sp. | reverse complement strand
TCTTCACGATGATGCGCTTCCGCAAGCAGGAGCAGGGCCAGCAGCCGATCGCCGCGGAATAATCGGCCGATTTGGGTGCCGCGATCGCAAGGACGCTTGACGGCATCCTTTCCGATTCCTATAGACACGCATCTTTGGCGGGATAGCTCAGGTGGTTAGAGCGAAGGTCTCATAATCCTTAGGTCGGCGGTTCGAGTCCGCCTCCCGCTACCAAAAATTCCTTATATCAAACAGCGTTAGCCGGTCGTCGCAGCGGCGCGCCCGCTCGGTACGGGTCGCGAACAAAGCGAACACTGCGAACAGGCCGCCGCACAAATTTCGGCACAACGGGTTGCCGAGGCGTTCGCAGGTTGGCCCTGTCGCAAGACGCAAAATGCCTTCCCGCTACCAAATTTCTAGATAATCCGATCAAGCCGGTTCGGCGCGTCCGTGGGGACGCTCTTTCGCGTGCGCGGGGCCGTGCGCAAGCACCGCCCCACGTCGACGCCCGCCGACCTACAGCGTCACCTTCGGCACGCCCGCGGCTTCGAGCGCATTGAGGCGCCGCGAGAGCACGACGCAGTAATAGAGCATGTAGAGGTACTGGAACGTCTCCACGACCTCGCTCGGCCGCGTGAAGATCGCCCCGCCCAGCACGTACTTGCCGAGGTCGTCCACCACCTTGAACGCGAGCGCGATCAGAGCGGGAAGCGCGATGGCGAGCGACGGCGTCAACAATGCCAGCAGCGGACGCTTGAACGTGCCCGTCCAGAGCTGGATGAACGGCACGACGAGCCCGCCGATGAACATCGCGTTGTCGAACAGAAGCTTCGGGCGCTGGTTGAACCACGGCGACGTGTTGTGCAGGTTCGTCTCCTGCTGCCGGTTGATCTCGGACCAGTAGCTCGGCGTGTTCCAGTTGAAGAAGTGCTGGCCCCAGCTGTGCTCCTCGCCGGCGATGTAGAACGCCGCCAGCGCGAAAAAGAGCACGGCCACCCAGAGCAGCGTGCTCGCCTTCACGACCCCGAGCCGCAGCGCGCGGATGCAGATGAGCGAGGCGCCCAGCGCCAGGAAGAACTGGCTGAGCTCGAGCACGCCGAATCCCTCCGGCAGCACATGCGCGAGATAGAAGTCGGGCGCGGCCCAATGCGTGACGAGCACGAACGCCAGCAGCGCGACCGGAAGGTAGACCGTCCACCACGCATCGGACCTCCCCGGCGCCCACGCGTCCGGCGCGATCGCGTCGAGCGGCGAGGGAAGCTGTCGCGAACCGGGAATGGAAGATTGGGCGGCCATCAGGTCCCTCCGCACGGGGCGTCATCTCGGCCGAAACGCGCCGGTAACAGTGTGCGAGACATGACAAATTTGTGTCGGGCGAACAAGCCTTCGCACTCCCCGCCCCCGGCTTTCTCGGTGCCCGCCGCGTGCGCGCCACACCCGGCCGGCCAGCGCGCGCACGCCAAGTATGAACTAATCGTAAGTTGAGGAAAGGAGGCCTCTTTGCCTATTGAAACGCACACGGCCGTGCCTATTTTGCGACCGCAACCCCTTGCAATTGCGACCCGAAACGCGCTTCCGAGCCTTAAGTAGGCTCCCGCACGTGAGGCGCCGCGCTCGGGGGCGAAGCATCGACGGCCGCATGGAACGGCCGCGGGAGGAAAAACGAATGGCAGCGCTCATTGAAGCGGTGGGACTGCAAAAGGCGTTCGGGGCCATCAGGGCCGTCAACGGCATTTCGCTGAGCGTGAACAAAGGCGAGGTGCTGGGTTTCCTCGGACCGAACGGTGCCGGCAAATCCACCACGATGAAGATGATCACCGGCTTCCTGGAGCCGGACGCGGGCACGGCGCGGATCTGCGGTTTCGACGTGCAGACCTCGCCCAAGGACGCGAAAGCGCGGCTCGGCTATCTGCCCGAAGGCGCCCCCGCCTACGGCGACATGACCCCGGCCGGCTTCCTGACCTTCATCGCTGAGATCCGCGGCTATCGCGGCGACGACGCCCGCACCCGCGTCGCGGGGGCGGTCGCGCGCGCCGGGCTCCAAGGCGTGATCGACCAGCGCATCGAGACGCTGTCGAAAGGCTTCAAGCGCCGCGTCGGCATCGCCCAGGCGATCCTGCACGACCCGCAGGTGCTGATCATGGACGAGCCGACCGACGGTCTCGATCCCAACCAGAAGCACCACATCCGCGAGCTGATCCGCGAGATGGCCCCGCACAAGGCCATCATCGTCTCGACGCACATCCTCGAGGAGGTCGAAGCCGTCTGCACGCGCGCCGTCGTGATCGACAAGGGCCGCATCGTCGCCGACGGCACGGCCGAGGAGCTGCTGCGCCGGGCGCCCGCCCACGGGGCCGTCGCAATCCGCGTCGCGCGCGCCGGGGCGGATGCGCTCGCCGCCGCCATCGCGGCCCTGCCGGTCGTCGCCAGCGTCGAGACGACGCCGGACGGGGCGGGCGCGGTGCGCCTGCGCGCGCTGCCGGGCAACGGCGCGGCCCCGCTCGACGCCATCGCCGAGCTCCTGCGCCGCGACCGGATCGCGATCGACGAAATCTACGTCGAGCGCGGCAAGCTCGACGACGTGTTCCGCGAGATCACCACCTCGCCGCAGGCTTGACGAAAAAAACCGAGTGACAAAAAACCAGCGACGAAACCCGGGTCTCCCTCATGCGCGAATTCCTCAACAACGCGGCGATCATCGCGAAGCGTGAATTCCTCGGCTACTTCGCCACCCCGCTAGCAGCCGTGTTCCTGACCATCTTCGTGGCCGCCACCGGCGCCTTCGCCTTCTTCATCGGCGGCTTCTTCATGCGCGGCCAGGCCAACCTCGACGCCTTCTTCGTCTATCACCCCTGGCTCTACCTGTTCCTCGTGCCCGCCGTCGCCATGCGGCTCTGGGCGGAGGAGCGCAAGAGCGGCACCATCGAGCTTCTGATGACGCTTCCGATCACGCCCGCCGAAGCCATCGTCGGCAAGTTCGCCGCCGCCTGGGCTTTCGTCGGCCTCGCGCTGATCCTGACGTTCCCCATGTGGATCACGGTCAACGTGCTCGGCGATCCCGACAACGGCGTGATCCTGACGAGCTACCTCGGCAGCTTCCTGGTCGCGGGCGCATTCCTCGCCATCGGCTCCTTCATCTCGTCGCTGACGAAGAACCAGGTCATCGCCTTCATCGTGTCCGCCACCGCCTGCTTCCTGCTCGTCACGAGCGGCATGGAGATCGTGCAGAACGTCTTCCGCGTCTGGACGCCCACGATCGTGTCCGACGCGATCTCGAGCATGAGCGTGCTGACGCACTACGACGAGATCACGCGCGGCGTGATCAGCCTCTCCTCCATCGTGTTCTTCCTCTCCGTCATCGCGTTCGCGCTGTTCGCGAACGCCGTTGCCGTCGCGCAGAAAAAATCCGCCTGAGGGTCCGCGCCATGACGCATACCAACGATACGCTTCCCAACCCGACGCCTGCGAAGGGCCAGTCGGCCCTCGCCACAGTCCGCACAACCCTCTGCAGCGCGTTCAACGCGCTCGTCGGCTACGCGAGCCGCCTGAGCCCCGCCCGCCTCGCCTGGGGCGGCCTCGCCCTCGCCGCCGTCACGCTGCTCTCGGTCAACCTGATCGCATCCGAAATGCTCGGCGGCTGGAAGGCGGACCTCACCGAGGATCGCCTCTATACGATCTCGCCGGGCTCGGTCGCGGTGCTGAACGCCATCGAGGAGCCGATCAAGGCGCAGCTCTATTTTTCGAGCAAGCTCGGCCAGCGCGCGCCCTCCCTCGCCCGCTACTACGACCGCGTCCGCACCATGCTGGAGGAGTTCCAGCGTATCTCGGGCGGCAAGCTCGCGCTCGAGGTCGTGGACCCGGAGCCGTTCTCGGACGTCGAGGAGAAGGCGATGGCCGCCGGCCTGCAGGGCCAGCGCCTCAACGCCGAGGGCGAGATCGGCTACTTCGGCCTCGTCGCCACCAACGCCACCGACGACGAGCAGATCATCGAAACGCTCTCGCCCGACCGCGAGAACTTCGTCGAGTACGACATCACGAAGATGATCTACGCGCTCTCGCACCCGAAGAAGCGCCTCGTCGGCATCATGACCTCGCTGCCGCTCGAAGGCGGCGAGAACCCGATGACCAAGCAGCCGACCGAGCCGTGGATCATCATGAGCCAGGTCCGCGAGTTCTTCGACGTCGAGATGCTGGACCAGACGGCGAAGGAGATCCCTGAGCGCATCGACGTGCTGCTCGTCGCCAAGCCGACGCAGCTCACGCCCGAGGCCGCCTACGCGATCGACCAGTATGCGCTGAAGGGCGGCAAGCTTCTCATCATGGTCGATCCGATGGCCGAGGCGGCGCAGCTCGAATTGCTGCAGAAGCAGGGCAACGGCAACGCCGAGATCGAAAAGCTGCTCGCCGGCTGGGGCGTCGGCTACGACGGCAAGAAGGTCGCCGCCGACATCCGCCATGCGCGCCGCGTCCAGTTCGGCCGCAGCGGCCAGGGCGCCGTCACGGACTTCGTGTCGTGGCTGAGCCTCGGCAAGGACAGCATCGATCAGGCCGACGTGCTCTCGCAAGGCATCGAGACCTTGAACCTCGCATCCTCCGGCTTCCTGACGGCGCTGCCCGGAGCGACGACGCGCATGACGCCGATCCTGAAGACCTCGTCGGAAGCGATGGAGATCAAGACCGAGCAGGTCGGCATGAGCGCCGATCCGGTCGCGCTTCTGCGCAACTACAAACCGGGCGGCAAGGCGCTCGACCTCGCCGTGCGCCTCTCGGGTGAGACGAAGTCCGCGTTCCCGAACGGCGATCCCGCCGCCACGGCGAAGGCCGACGACAAGGCGAAGACCGACGACAAGACGGACGAGACCAAGACGGACGCGAAGACGGACGCGAAGACGGACGAGGCAAAGCCCGCGGACGCAACATCGCCCGCGACCGCCGAAGCGAAGCCCGCGGACGACAAAGCCGCCGCCACTCCGCCTGCACCCGCGCCCGGCCCCAAGCACGTCGCCTCGGGACGCATCACCGCGATCGTCGTCGCCGATACCGACCTGCTCTCGGACCGCCTCTGGGTCGATCGCCGCGAGATGCTCGGCCAGCAGTTCCTCACGCCCTCGGCCAGCAACGGCGCCTTCCTGATCGGCGCGCTCGAAAATCTCACCGGCAGCGACGACCTGATCGCGCTGCGCGGGCGCGGCATCAAGGAGCGCACGTTCACCCTCGTCGAGGGCCTGCGCCGCGATGCCGAGCGCCAGTTCCGCGAGAAGGAGGAGGCGCTGACGGCCAAGCTGCGCACCGTCGAGGAGGAGCTGAAGAAGCTGCAAACGACGGCGGCCACCGCCAACACGCTCGCCTCCGAGCAGGAGAAGGCCGCCATCGAAGGCTTCACCAACCAGATGATCGAGACCCGGCGCGAGCTGCGTCAGGTGAAGCTGTCGCTCAGCCAGAGCATCGACAGCCTCGATAACGTCCTCAAGTTCGCGAACATCGCCCTCGTGCCCCTGCTGATCGCGGCGGGCGGCATCGGCTGGTCGATCTGGCGCACGCGCCGGTCGTCGTCCAAGGCCTGAGTCATCCGACGGAGCCGATCCCATGACCCCGAAGCAATTCGCAACCCTGGCCGCAGCCGCCGCCGTCTCGGTGGTGCTCGCCCTCGTCGTCCACGCCTCGCGCGCGCCCTGGAGCGCCGCGGCCGGCACCGAACGCCTGTTCCCGAGCCTGACGTCCGACGCCGCCAAGGTCCACCGCATCGCGATCACGCAGAGCGGCCACACGCTGACCCTCGAAAAGAGCGGTGAGACCTGGCTGCTCAAGAGCGAGGACGGCTATCCCGCGAGCAACGAGAAGATCCGGAGCCTTCTCGCCGCCCTCGCCGACGCGCGCCTATTGGCGCCGAAGACGCAACTGCCGGCCCGCTACGCGACCCTCGAGGTGGAGGATCCGGCCGACAAGCTCGCCCGCTCGCGCCTGTTCCGCCTGGAGGATGCGAACGGCGGCCTCATCGGCGAGGTCATCGCCGGCAAGACGAAAGCCTCCGCCCACACCGGAGCCAACGCCGAGACCTACGTGCGCCGCCCGGGCGACAGCCAGAGCTGGCTCGCGAGCACGCTGATCACGGGCGACACCGCGCTCAAGAACTGGGCCGACCAGCGCGTTTTCGAAACGAAGACCGAGACGATCAAGACCCTCACCGTCGCGCGCCCCGGCGAAGCGCCCTACGTCATCAAGCGCGAGGCCGACGGCGCGCATGGGCTGCAGGACATCCCCGCCGGCAAGAAGATCAAGTACGTGAACATGGTCGACAACATCATCGAAGCCGCCTCGTTCCTCGACTTCGAGAAGGTCCGCAAGAGGGCGAGCGCGACCGGCGGCGAAGCCGGTACGGTGACCTTCGAAACCGACCCCGGCCTCAAGATCACGTTCAAGGTTCGCCGCGAGAAGGACGACGCCTGGGCCACCATCGACGCGGCCGGAACGGGCGAGGCCAAGAAGACGGCGGACGACATCATGGCGAAGGCCGCCGGCTG
The DNA here is from genome assembly GCA_964386545.1 of uncultured Hyphomicrobium sp. Classification (GTDB taxonomy): domain Bacteria; phylum Pseudomonadota; class Alphaproteobacteria; order Rhizobiales; family Hyphomicrobiaceae; genus Hyphomicrobium_C. The sequence goes on along the minus strand of CAYLSI010000015.1, from coordinate 63,640 downwards.
GGAGTTCGCGATCCTGCCGTCCAAGGTCGACACCATGCTGAAGAAGCGCGACGATCTTTTGGAGGATGCCGCCTCGTAAGGCGCGGGCCGCGCGCCGGACCTGTCAGCTCTTCTCCGCCCCGCGCTTGCGCGGGCAGTTCTCCCACGGCGGGTGCGCGAAACGCTCGACCAGGAAGTCGATGAAGACGCGCGTCTTGGCCGCGAGAAAGCGGTTCGGCGCGTAGAGCGCGTGGATCACGATGTCCTGCGGCGGGTAGTCGTCGAGCACCGTCACGAGCCGCCCCGCCCCGAGATCCTCGCCGACGAGAAAGGTCGGCAGCCGCGCGATCCCGTTTCCCTTGAGCGTCGCTTCGCGCAGCGCATCGCCGTTGTTGGAGCTGAGGCTCGCGCTGACGGGCACGGAGATCGGCTGCCCGCGCTCCGTCAGCGGCCAGCGCGGCACCGTCGTCGAATGGCCGTAGTGCAGGCAGCGATGGCTCGCGAGGTCTGCCGGCGTCTCGGGCGTGCCGAAGCGCGCGAGATAGTCGGGGCTGGCCGCGAGCACGACGTTCACCGTCGAGATCTTCCGCGCGATCAGGCTGGAATCGACCATCGCGCCGATGCGCACCGTCACGTCGACGCCCTCTTCGAGCGGATCGACCATGCGATCGGTCAGCATCAGCTCGACCTTGAGATCCTGATAGCGCCCCATGAAGTCGGCCACCGCCGCCCCGAGATAGCGCACGCCAAACGACATCGGCCCGTTGACCTTGAGAACGCCGCGCGGCTCGTCATGCAGGCGCGAGATCTGCGCTTCCGTCTCCTCGACCTGCGCCAGGATCGCGAGGCAGCGCTCGTAATAGGCGAGCCCCGCCTCCGTCGGCGTCACGCGCCGCGTGGTGCGGTCGAGCAGCCGCGCGCCGAGCGCGTCCTCGAGCTGCGTGATGGCCTTGCTGATCGCCGACCGCGTGACGCCGAGCCGCCGCGCCGTCTCCGCATAGCTGCCGGTCCCGACGACCTTGACCAGCACGTTCATCGCGTCGAGCTTGTCCATCGGGTCCGTCCGAAGGTGCGAGCGCTCGGGCGCTCAGATCAGCGTCTTGAAGTTCTTATAGATCGTCCGCGCAATCTCGGTATAGGCCGGCAGCAACGCCTCCACGTCGGCCGCAAGGCGTCCCGCCGCGCCCGCACCGAGCACGCGTTCGAGGGCCTGCGCATATTCCGGGATAGCGGCCCAGTCGCCGACCGTATCGCGCGTCGCCTCCACGTGGCACTGGAGGCCATAGGCGCGCGTGCCGTACCGGAACGCCTGGATCTCGCAGACGTCCGAGCGCGCGAGCGACACGGCGCCTTCCGGAAGCGCCTTCACCTCGGCGCCATGCCACTGCAGCACCGGCACGGGATTGGGCACGCCGGCGAACAGCGGATCGCCGAGCCCGGCATCCGTCAATTCGACCTGAAGCGCGCCGACCTCCGGCACTTTTCCCGGCCCCACGCGCCCGCCGACGGCTTCCGCCAGAAGCTGGTGGCCGAGGCACAGCCCGAGGAACGGCCGCCCGAGATCCACCGCCCAGCGCCGAATGGCGGCCTTCTCCGCCACGAGCCACGGGAATTGATCCTCCTGCCAGACGTCCTGCGGGCCGCCCATCACGATCATGACGTCGAACGGGTCGAGATCCGGGATCGTCTCGCCCACGTCGAGCTCGACGGTCGTCAGCGTCGCGCCGTCCTCCTTCAGGAAATCGCGGAACACACCCGGATGCTCGACATCCAGATGCTGAAGAACCAGAACCTTCATGAGCGCGCCCTCTGCTGTGCGGCTCAACTATGCCGCCTCGCAGCGCCGAGGCAAGGCCGGAGACGCCGCAGCCCTCACCCGCCCGAGATCGCCGTCAGGATGAAGACGCGGTCGCCTTCGGCAAGAGGCGTGTCGATCGTCGCGCGCGTGCCCGAGACGAAGACGTTGATGTGCCGCCGCACGCGGGGCGTCGAATCGCACAGCCGGTCGCGCATGCCGGGCCAGCGCGCCTCGAGCGCGTCGATCAGCTCGCCGACGGTCGCGGCCTCCACGTCGAGCTCGGCGACGGCATCGGGGAACAGCCGCAGCAGCGCGCGCGGCAGCACGACGGAAACGCGCGCCCGCACCGCACGCTCCGGGCCGCCCGTCGCTCGAAGCTCCCCACTCACGCCGCCTCGCCGATTACGAGCGTTTCGACCGACGAGATCGCCGGGAGATGCTGCGCGAGGCACTGCCAGCTCTCGCCTTCGTCGGCGCTCGCGAACAGCGCACCGCCCCCGGTGCCGAAATAGACGCCCGAGGGCGCGAGCCGGTCCGTGCTGAGCGCCTGGCGCAGCACGCCGAAATAGGCGTTCTCCTGCGGCAACCCGTTGCGCAGCGCCTGCCACGAGGCGCCGCCGTCGCGCGTGCGCCAGACGGCGGCCCTGGCCTCCGGCATGTAGCGGCCCTGGATGTCGCCGTTGAGCGGCAGGAGGTAGAGCGTATCGGGATCGCGCGGATGCACGGCGGCCGGAAAGCCGAACGTGGACGGCAGCCCGGCTTCGATGCTCGTCCACCGCTGGCCGCCGTCGTCGCTGCGGTACATGCCGCAATGGTTCTGCTGGTAGAGGCGGTCCGATCCGCCCGGTGCCAGCACGAGACTGTGCACGCACTGGCCGATCTCGGGATAGCGCTGGTCCTCGGGATTGAAGTCCGCGCGCGTACCGCGGTTGCGCGGCTCCCACGTCGCCCCGCCGTCGGCCGAATGGAAGACACCCGCCGACGAGATGCCGACCCAAAGTTTTCGCGCATCATCCGGATGCGTCACGATGTGGTGCAGGATGAGCCCGCCGCCGCCGGGCTGCCATTCGGACCGCGACGGATGCGCGCGAAGACCCGCAACGTGCGTCCACGTCTCGCCGTGATCCGTGCTGCGGAACAACCCCGCGGGCTCGGTGCCGAGATAAAGCCCGTCCGCACCCACCGCGAGGCTCCACGCATTCGTCACCGGATCCTCGCCCTCGCCATAGGAGAGCCCCGTGCTGGAATGCGTCCAGGTTTCGCCGAGGTCCATCGACTTCCACACCGCCGCGCCGAACCACGCATTGCCGCCTGCCGCGTAGATGGCGCCCGTCGCGGGATCGGCGATCACATGCTGGATGGGCCACGCCTCGCAGAAGGGTCCCTTGACCGTCCACGACTGGCGTCCATCCGTGCTTTCGAGAATGAACGTTCCCTTCTTGGTGCCCACGAGCACGAGAACCTTGGTCATCCGATCCTCCGGTCTGCTTTTTGGTGGTCTCGAAGAGCGCCGCGGCAGGACGAGATACCGTCTCGCCGCGCACCGCTCATCCCTTCGTTGCCGAGAGCCGCTCGCGCAGCTTCTCCTCCTGCTCCTGCAGCTCGGGCGTGAACGCCTCGCCGAAATCGGCGGCCTCGAACACCGGGCGGATCTCGATCTCGCCATGCGCGCCGTCCGTGTTCGGCACCCGCTTCACCCAGGCGATGGCGTCGTCCATGGATTTGACCTCCCAAATCCAGAAGCCGCAGATCGTGCTGCCCGCGTCGTACGGGCCCTGCGTGACGGTCGGCGCGCTCTTGGAAAACGAGACGCGCGCCGCCTTGGAGGTCGGGTGCAGCCCCTCGCCCGAAAGCATGATGCCGGCATTCACCAGCTCCTCGTTGAACTTGCCCATCGCCGTCAGCAGCTCGGTGCTCGGCATCACGCCGGCTTCCGTATCGGCCGTCGCGCGCAGCAGGATCATCACCTTCATGGGTCCATCTCCTCTCGTCGTTCTCGCCTCGTAGGCCCTTAGGACGAACAGCCCGCGCCCGCCCCGACAGCGCGGCCACGAAAAACTTCTAGTCGAGCATTTTCCGACGAAGTGGATGCCGGTTCGTCGTAAGAAAATGCGACAAAACAATAATCTAGACCGTCCGATCCGATGGAATCGGATCGGACGGTCTAGTCGGACGTCGTTCGCTTCAGCGTCCGCTTGCGATCCTTGCTGCCCGCGTCGAGCCGGTCGAGATGCGTGCGGATGTGGGCGGCCTCCTGCGCCGTGCGCGCGAGCGCAATCGCGCGGTCGAACGCCTCGCGCGCCTCCGCCGTCCGGCCGAGCTCCAGGAGCAGCGCACCCTTGAGCCCGTAGAAATGGAAATACCCGGAGAGCTTCGCCCCGAGCGGCTCGATCATGGCCAGCGCCACCTCCGGCCCCTGCGTCTTGCTGACGGCGACCGCGCGGTTGAGCGTCACGACGGGCGAGGGCTGCATCTGCTCGAGCCCCGCATAGAGGCCGTCGATCTGCATCCAATCGGTCTCCTCGAACGACGGCGCCGTATCGTGCAGCGCCGCGATGGCAGCCTGGATCTGATAAGGCCCGGGACGGCGATGGCGCATCGCCTTGTCGATCAGCGCCTCCCCCTCCGCGATCATGCCGCGATGCCAGCGGCCGCGATCCTGATCTTCGAGCAGCACGATCGCACCATTTTCATCGAGGCGCGCGGGCGAGCGCGCATGCTGCAGCAGCAAGAGCGCCGTAAGCCCCAGGATCTCGGGCTCGGAGGGAAAGAGCTTGAGCAGCAGCCGCGCGAGCCGGATCGCCTCCTCGCAGAGCGGCAACCGCACGTGCGCCTCGCCCCCGCTCGCCGAATAGCCTTCGTTGAACACGAGGTAGATCATCGCCGCGACGGTGCCGAGCCGCTGGCTGCGCTCGAACGCGCCCGGCGTCTCGAAGGCGACGCCCGCCTCCGCCACCTTGCGCTTGGCGCGCGTGATGCGCTGCTCCATCGCCGCCTCGCTGACGAGAAACGCGCGCGCGATCTCCGGCACCGTGAGCCCCGAGACGACACGCAGCGCCAGCGCGATCTGCTGCGTGCTCGGCAGATCCGGATGGCAGCAGATGAACAGAAGCCGCAGGATGTCGTCGCGATAGTGCGCATCGTCCAGCCGCTCGACGAGCGCCGTCTCCGCGTCCTCGCGGTCCGACAGCGCATCCTCGTCCGTGATCGCCTGGGACTTCTGCTCGCGCCTGAGCGCGTCGATGGCGACGTTGCGCCCGACCATGATCAGCCACGCCGCCGGATCGCGCGGCGGGCCGTTCTGCGGCCACGACTTGAGCGCCTTGAGCGACGCCTCCTGAAAGGCTTCCTCCGCCCGGTCGAGATCGCGGAAATAGCGCAGCAGCGCAGCAACGACCTGGGGCCGCGCCCCTGTCACCGTCGCATCGAGCCAGCCGAGATCGGTCACGCGGACTTGCTCCAGTCGATGAAATAGCCGATCGGACGCACTTCGTAGGCCCCGCCCGGATTGGCCTCGGCCAATTCGCGCGTGAACTCCAGCGCCTCCTTGAGGTTGGCGCAGTCGACGACGAAGAACCCGAGAAGCTGCTCCTTGGTTTCCGCGAACGGGCCGTCGAGGATGACGGGCGGCTCGTTGTCCTTGCGCACGGTGGTGGCGGCCGTCGTGGGCATCAGCCGCGCCACGGGACCGAGCTGCCCCATCTTCGCGCGCTTCTCCTGCACGGCCCCGAGCTTCGCCATCACGGCCTCGTCGTGCTCGCGGCTCCAGGCACAGACGACGTTCTCGGCGTGATAGCAAAGGATGGCGTACTTCATCGGGGTCTCCTGAGCGGGTGAGCGGGGTCTCGAACCAAGGACGGACGAGACTAGTCGATCCCGACCATCGGCCGCAAAAAAGGCAGACCCCACAACGCCAAGCCGGACGTCCACGGGACCGGCCGGTTTTCCGGCGTCGTTTCCGGCATCGAAAGCCCCTGCCGGAGGGGCGGCGCAGCCGATTTTTTTGCGTTTTTCCCCTGCCGGTTCCGGGGGGAACAGCGGCGCGGGGGCGGCGGGGCGATGATCGCTCCATCAGATCCGGATGATCCGGCGAGATGGAGAGAGCCAGATGACCACGATCCGCAAAGTCCTCGCAGCCGCCACCACCCTCGGCGTTCTCGTGATGTCGAGCCAGGCCGGCGCCGTCAGCCTCGGCGTCAAGCTCGCCTGCGCCGCCGATTACCGCGCCCACTGCAGCCAGCACGCCGTCGGCTCGCCGGGCGTCCGCAAGTGCATGCGCGCCGTCGGCCGCAACCTCTCGCAGGGTTGCATCAGCGCTCTCGTCGCCGCCGGCGAGGTCTCGAAGTCGGTCGTCGAGCGCCGCGTCGCGACGAAGTAAGGTTCCTCCTGCCCCCGAGCCTGCCGGAGCGCCTCTCCACGCTCCGGCGTTTTCGGGTGGTTTATCAGAGTGTTAAGGGGGATCGCTCGCCGAAGTCTGCCTCCTGGGCCGCCGCCACGGCGCGTCCGCCCGCAAAGATTTTTCGAGTTCATCGCGCCGCGTTCCCCGGGGAACAGCGGCCGGGGCCGTTTCAGGCGAAAGTCACTGCATCGAGACGCCACCACCCACCCGATGGAGAGACCCCGATGACCAAGATCCAGAACATCCTCGCTTCCGCCGCCGCCCTCGGCGCGCTTCTGATCTCGAGCCAGGCCGGCGCCGTCAGCCTCGGCGTCAAGCTCGCCTGCGCCGCCGATTACCGCGCCCACTGCAGCCAGCACGCCGTCGGCTCGCCGGGCGTCCGCAAGTGCATGCGCGCCGTCGGCCGCAACCTCTCGCAGGGCTGCATCAGCGCCCTCGTCGCCGCCGGCGAGGTCTCGAAGTCGGTCGTCGAGAACAAGGTCGCCGCGAAGTAAGAAAGCTCTTTGCCGGGCGCGGCCAGCGCCAGCCCGGAGCGTCTCAGCCTGACGGCCAAATCACAAAGCCGGTGCGGCTCTCCACGCACCGGCTTTTTGCGTGCCGACGCGCCAACTGACTGCGATGGAAGAGAAAACTGGTGCTGCCGGCGAGGATTGAACTTGCGACCTCTCCCTTACCAAGGGCAGCGGCACAGTGAGCTAAGGCATTGATCATTATTCAGTTCCTGTCTTTTCCGTAGGCGACTCCCCGGATTTTCCCCAAGGCAGTTTGTCGATGCTGTCGGCGTGATGTTCGACGTTCACATGGGCGTACCGCAGCACCATCTCTATGGACTTCCAGCCGCCAAGCTCTTGCAGCCTCGTGAGATCGCGGTTCGCCTGATAGTGCCACGTTGCCCAGGTGTGGCGGCAGCAGTGGGGTGAAAAGTCCACGATGCCAGCGCGGCGGCACGCACCTTGGAAAGCCGTCCCGATGCGGGTGCCCGCCGACGTGTCGGCATCCAGCTTGGCGTTCGGCCGTGAGTAGGGCTCTCCCCGGTTTGTAAGGAAGACCGGCCCCTTCCGCCTGTTCGACTTGGACAGTTCGGCGATGACACGGGGATGTAGCGGCACGCTCCGAGGCACGTTGGTCTTCGTCTTGGGGAACGTCACCTGCCGTTTATCGAGATCCACCTCGCGCCAGTCCAGCCACAGCGCTTCCCCGGCCCTCGCCCCTGTATAGAGTAGGAACACGACAAGGGACCGTAGGTGATGGGAGCAAGCGTCAATGAGCTTGTCCGCCTCGTCCGGCTTGATCCAGCGCACCTTGCCTTCGGGCTGCTTCGGGCGTGCGATGACGGGCTTCGGGCACCATCCCTTTTTGGCCGCGTGGTGCAGCACTGTCGATATGGGCGTGTAAGCCTGCCGATTGCGAGTCGCCGGTCCCGCCTTCGGGTAGAGCTTCTTGGCGGCAACGTCGATGGCGTGCTGATCTATGTCACGAAGCAATGTCGTGCCGAAGTGATCCAGCACCGGCTTCATGAAGCGTTTGCTCCCGCTGCCGTGCTCCAAGTAGTCGGCAACAGCGTGAGCGAAGGTCACGGTGACAGACTTGCCGTAAACGCTCTCGGCTAGGATTTCGGCTTCCCGCTTGGCCCTGATTTCGTCGGCGACGGCTTTGTCAACAGTGCCTGTGCTTTCTTCAATGCTGAGACCCCGGACGGTGCCGCGCATGATCCAATAGGGTGTTTTGGGGCGGCGGACGAGCTTGAGGGGCATGGCAGAGACTCATACAGGCGTTCAATGTCGGCGTTCGAGAACACGGTGACACGGCCCATCTTGCGGCCGACGCCGTGTTCCTTCGCGAGCTTGAGAAGGGTGGCCTGTGAGGTTGGGAAAGTCCCATCACCGACAAGCTGAGCGGCCGTCCGAAACTTCGGCCCTTTGACAATTACGCTAATGGGCATCGGTTACTCCTCCGACGCTCTAATGAACTCATTGATGTCATCGTTGGTGAAGCGGCGGCGCTTCCTCACATGCCCACACCCGACGACGACGCTACAAATGCGCCCGGTGCGGACGTGCTCACGAAGAGTCTTGACTGAGATGCCCAGGATCGCTGCGGCCTCGGCTGGCGTATGCAGTTTTTCAGGGGGCATCACGAGGCCCCTCACTCTCGGGCGACGAGATCTTCCTCCAATGCTCGCGCAATGCGGCTTGGACGATCTCGGCGAGTTGCTCGCTCGGGGTGTTGCCGTCTCTTTTCGCGCGTGCTCGGAGCCACATGATGTGGTGGCGAGGCAGCCGAACGTGGAGCCTGTCTCTCAGGATTTTTCTCATCGCAGATACTCCTGGATTTCGTGGGGCTCCGCGTTGGTCAGGTCCAAAACGAAGTTCGGATCGCTTCCCGAACCAGCCTGTATGCGCCGGGCTTCGAGCAACGCTTGTTCCTTGGTCTGGTATGGCCCGGCATGAAGGTCAGGTGCGTCGTTGGATGCCGCGTAGTAGGTGCCGAGATGGCGAAAGACCACGCTGTAGTTGTCTCTCATCACGCGCACTCCCCATGGGCTTCCACGAAGCCGGCAAGGTCGGCAGCGGGATTGGCACTGTGCTCAAGGCGCTGGATCAAGGCCGCCGCGTCGTAGCGGCTCGCAATGACGTTCGTGGTGTGATCGGGCGTCACGATCTCCACGTCGGCAATGTCGGCACTGAGCGGATAGACGTACACGCGAACCGGGATGCGCGAGGTTCGCCGCGCTTCGAGAGAGACGACGTTGCTCATCACAACGCCTCCCGGAGCGGGGCGTGCTCGGCTGCCTTGTCCGCCGCCATGGCGGTTTGCAGGATCGTGATCAGTTCCGAATTGGCAGAGCGAATATTGCGCTCGGCGCGGTCTTCCAACCACTTGTGAATGTGATCGGGCAATCTCACAGTCGACTTGATTTTACTCGGCATAGGACAACCCCCTTGCGCGCCTCCATTCGATGCCACCACAATATGGTGGCATGCGGGAGTCTGGTCAAGGGCATGGGGGCAGTGTAATGCCTCCACATCTACGATTGACGGAGATGCCATGCCGGTTTGGGTGAAGATGACGCTGCGCTTACCGCATCAAGTCCACTCGGCCTTGACAGATCTCTTAAAGGACAAGCCTGACACGTCACTCAATCAGGAGATCGTAGACCGCCTCAACGCCTCACTCGGCGGCGTCTATGTGAGTGAGGTGCAGGCGAACGATGCGAATGTTATACGCCGGATAGAGAGGCTTGAAGCCGAAGTCGCGAAGCTGAAGCGACAAACATCAAAGTGAGACTGTCTAGAAGCGGATTGCCGCGTTGGCACTCATGGCGCTTGCTGGCTAAGCCAGAATCGCATTGTATCCGCAGCACACGATATAAAGCGTTTGACATATCTCTTGGGCGAAGGGGGTCGAGCGTGTGATGACAGATCGAGCCGTTTACGATCCGTTAAGCGATGCAGCTCACGCTGCACTTTGATCGTGTGACCGTAACCGCATCAAAATTTCAGCCCTTTGACAGTCGTCCAGGCTCGCGCCAGATGACTGAACTACTTTGCCTGTGCGATAATTCGTCAGGCAAAAAAAATGGCGGCCGGTGCGTCAACACCGACCGCCGCTAGCCCGCCCCTATGGGGTCAGACTAGTAGTGCAGCAGAGAAAAAATGCCTACAGCGGCAAAGTGAGCTGCTGTGGGCACCGTCTCCAGTGGGAGCAAACATGTTCATGCTTGCCAAACCGGAACCGGGTGTAATCCCGGACATGGACGATCTTTTCTCTCCTTCGGAAAAAGGTCTGCATTTTCAATTCCTTCTTTAACCGACGCTTGATTGCGTCTGCGTAACCGCAACAGCAATCGGCCGAGAAGGAACGAAGTTCGGACACACTTTTCCGAGGCGGCAGGTTATGCGATTCGCCTTATATCGCAGACTGCAACCGCCCCAGGTTCAGCGCGATTATTGCCACCCAAAGTCGAAATCGTTGTAGTTGTTGCGTCTTCGCAACAGCCGCTACCCGTTCCGCCGTGCCGCTCTCTGCATCGCCAAGTGCGCCTCGGCCATCTGCTGCCCGTCGCTCTTTCTGAAGTTGTCCGGCCGGGCCTGATCGAGGGTCCGGCCCACTTCTTTTGCGATCTGGCCGGCCATGGCGTTGCCGCCCTTCATACCGTTGACGTTGACGTTCAGGGTCGGCGAGTAGGTGTTGCTGTTGGCGAAGTTGCCGCCGACGAAGCCGCCCTTGGCGAACGCGGGAACCCGACCGGAGTTGATCGCTTCGAGCGCCGCACGGTGGCGCTTAGTGGACTTGGCGTTCACGACGAACTCGCCGTTCGAGACCGCTGCCAGGATGCTGTCTGACGTGCCGGTGCCGGGTCCTGAGACGTGGCCGCCTTCGGCGAAGCCGAGCAAGCCGGAGAACAGGCCGCCGAAGCCTCCCCCTCCCGGAGCTGATGCCATCTGCTGCATCAAGCTCTGGATTGCGCCGCTGAACTGCCCGACGCCCGGCACGGCGCTGCTGAGCTGGCCGACCATGCCGGCAAGGCCGCCTTCGAGGCCCTGCATCCCCGTCTGAACGCCCGCGAGCGACGGCGGCATGGTCTGAAGCGAGCCGGTTGTCATCTGGGTCTGCTGCTGAAGCTGCCGCTGGACTTCGAGCTGCTGTTGAAGGGCCTGCTGCTGCGCTTGGGCAGCTTGTGCCGCCTGAGACTGGTTCCAAGCCGGATCGGGAGCCGCGCCGCGCGGCACCTCGAAGTGCATGGCATCCTTACGACGAGTCCAGTCGCCGCCCCACTTGAGGCCATGCTTCGCGGCGATCTCCGAGACGTTCGGCGGCAAGTCCGTGATCAGCTTGCCGTTCGTCATCGGGTTCTTGGCCGGATTGATGTCGAGAGCTTGGCCGGTCGCGTGTCGCGAGAGCGTGGAGCCGCCTCGGATGTTGCGGAAATTGTATCCTCCGCCCTGATCAAGCCGGAAGTTCTTGTAGCCCTGAGCCGAGAGGTCATCCAACAGCCCTTGGAATTTCTGGGCATGTTGAGCGTCCACCATGGCGGTGGTGCCATCGGCGGCATAGATGCGCGTGAGCTTGTTGCCGAGCTTGCCGGTGCTCGCGATTTTCGTCGGGTCGAACTTCGCCGCGAATGACGAAGGCGACGCGAGGGGCGACATCGTGGGAGCGGTCGGCGTAGGCAGCTTGGCAATGGCCTCCTGAGCCACCTTCGCCGCCATGTCCTTTACTACCGGCGTGCTGATGCTGCCGGTGGTCGGCATGGGGATTGGGGGTGTAGGGGTGCTCTGTGCAATTAATTGCACTGCGCTCCGGCTCTGCTGGCCGCCGCTGAACATGCTGCCGAATATGGAACCGAGGCCGTTCCCGCCGCCTGATCCGCCCGTGAGAGTCCCGGCAAAGAGGCCGTCGAACATCTGATTGAGGGCCATATCAATGAGCTTGTCGGCGATTTTGCCGATGGCGTTGGCGAGGGCTTCGGCGGGCGACTTGCCCGAGATCATGTCTTTGATCAGCCCCTTCATGGCATCGCTGCCAGTGCTCTCAAGGTCTCGGAGCTGGTCGTTCACCTGCTCTTGCTGGCGCGCGAAGTCCTTCGAGTCCTTGGCCGCCTCGCGCTGTTGCTTGCCGAGCGCCTTGGCCTCCTGAGACGCGGTTACGTAAGCGTCGGCCATGCTCTCGACGCTGGCCCGCACTTCATCGGTGATCTCGATGCCTTCGCGTTGTGCCGTGTTCAGCAACTCGTGGACAATGCGGGCACGCTCTACCGCCGCTTCCTGTTCCTCATAGCTTCCGGTGGCGTTCCGACGTGCTTCGGCTTCGACCAGCAAGAGCGCGGTCCGCTCTCGGAGGCTCTGCAATTCGCGGTCGAAGGCGTTGGCCTTCTCAGGCTTGGCGTCTGCGGCGGCCGGCACGTTGGCGATGTTGGCCACGTCGGCGGATCCCGGCTTGTTGGCTTCCTCGGCCTTCAGCCGTTCCCGCTCTGCTGCCCGCTCATTGGCGCGAAGCTGCATAGAGCCGAGGGCTTCGCCGACACGATCTCGCGTCGTCTTGCGAAGGGCTTCGATATAAGCCTGTCCGGCAGATTGGCCGGCTCCCGCGAAGCTGTTCTGGATACGGCCAAGAGATACGTCGCCGATCTTGCCCAGCTCCACGCCGACCGCGCCGCCGAGCGTGTTGATGGCATCCACGGCGGCGTTCACCGCACCGATCACGGTGTTGATCGCGGACTCCACGGACGCGATCAGGCCGTTGAAGGCATTGAGCACAGCTTCGGCAATGGCGGCCGGAAGTTCCGAGAAGCTGGTGACGAGAACATCCTTCACGAGCACGAAGCTGTTGATGAGGATGTTCGCCGTGGACTTCGCGAAGTTCGCGAGGTCTTCCATAGAGACTTCTGCGCCGCCAAGCGCCGCGCTGATGAAGTTCGCGAGGTTGAGGAAGGCTTCTTGAACATAGGTGGCAGCGGCCGATGCGCCGGCCTTGATGTCATCCCAAGCGACCGCCGAGTAATCGGCCAACGTCGCCAGCTCGCCTTGCACGGGCTGAAGCTCATCCCCGAACGCCGCGAGGGCGAACGACGCGCCGCCGATGGCCGTCGCCATGAGCAAGAACGGGTTCGTGGCCACCATGGCTGTCTGAGCCAGGGCGGCGCGAGCGAGGCCCGGAACATACTGGCTTGAGATGACGGCTGCCGCCGCTGCTGCGGCCGTCGTGACGGCGGGGAGGTTGTTCGCGGCTCCGATGATGGCACCCGTGAAGAACTGTCCCACGCCGCTCGCCTGATCCATCTCGCCGATAAACTTGGTGAGGGCGTTCGTGAGCACAGTGGTCGCGCCGCTGAACGTCATGGTGGCCGTGGCGGCTTGGTCGATCACGCCCTGAGAGCCTTGCAGCAGGGCTTGCACGAAGTCGGCAGTCGCCACCTTGCCGGCTTTCACGTCGGCTGTGAGCTTCGCAACCGAGCCGCCCCAGCGGTCAGAGCCGGCAGCAACGGCCTGCAAGAGCGGTCGAGCACCGTCCAGAAGTGAGTTGTATTCCTGAGCCTGAATGATCGGGCCGCCGAGCGCCTGGGAGAGCTGCAAGAGCGCGCCGGATGCCGACTGCGCAGATGCGCCACTCACCTTCAAGGCGGCGCTGGTCGCTTCCACGATGCGGAGCTGCTGTTCCTCGGAAAGCCCCAGCTCTTTGGCGGCAGCAGCGTTGCGGCCATACAAGGTGCCCACGGCTTCGAGCTGGACGCCGTACCGTTGCGCGATGGCAAAGAGCTTGTTCTGAGATGCAGCAAGCGCCTCGCCTTCACGGCCGGCGACACGAAGCTGGTTCGTGAACGTGGTGTAGCTGTCAGAGAGCCGCGTCAGCTCCCGGAAGCCGATGCCGGCACCGACCGCGCCGAGAATGCCGTTGATGTTGGCGACGGAGCCCTTCAGAGAGGCTTCCATCCGCTTCGCAGACTGCTGCGCACGTCGTTCGATCTGGCCAAAGCCCCTATCGGCCGAGCGAGAAGCCGCGAGCATCCCCCGTTCGAAGTCACGGTAACGGGCTTCAAGAGCTACGATCAGACGTTCGGTTTCACCTGACATGACGCATCACCCTCAGAATACCAGCAGGCCGTCCGGCCGCTCTGCACTGTCGTAAATGGAAGTTTGATCGTTGCCGGTCGCCGCACGAGCGACGGCCATCGCGGCGGCAACTGCCCCGTCAATCCGGTCTCGCGACTTGCCCTTGTGGAATGCCTTGTTGCCGGCTTTGTCGATCTCGACGGCGATGTTGTCGAAGTTCCAGCGAAGCACGGGATGTCCACCGTGCCGGAACTTGCCGCCGACAATGGCGCGCTCAAGCTCTTTGATGGCGGGAGCCATCGTCACCCATCCCTGCCGCATCTCGACGGCCGGATAGCCGTCTTCGAGAAGGTTGCTCATCATGACGCGAGCAAGGTGCGGATCGAAGGCGATCTCCTTGACTTCGAAGCGTTCGCACAAGTCGCGGATGGTGTCTTCGACGGCGCGGAAGTCCACGACGTTGCCATGCGTCGGCTCGATGAAGCCTTCCTCGGCCCACAACGGATAAGGGACAAGATCACGGTCGGCCCGTAGTTGAAGGTTGTCCTTCGGGCAGAAGAACCACGGATGCACGATGTAACCGTCATCGCCGTCCCGCCACGCGGCGACGATCACGGTCAAGTCGCTGTTGCTCGAAAGATCGACGCCGAGCCAGCACGGCCGATGCTCAAGTGCCTTCAGATCGACAGGCTTGTTGCCTTTGTCATAGACGGCCATGTCCACGAACGGATCGGCCGAGTGATCAAGCCAGATATTGAGATGGAGCTGGCGGAACGCTTCGCGGTCGGCCGGACGTTGCGCGGCCTCACGGGCGAGCTGGCGAAGTCCAGGAAGATCTGGATAGCCGTGCGCGAGGCCGGGATTGCAGGCGTGCCAGACGGCTTCGTCCTGCCAGTCGGCATCCCGGTCGGTCTCGAAAAGGATCGGCAGCGTGGCCGGGTCGTGGATCTCGCCTTTGGCCACCTTACGGGCGTACTCGATGACCTTGAAGGCGACGTTTTCTTGGCCGCGTCCGGCCGTTGTGATGACGACGGAGAGCGAGCCCGGCACCTTCACCAAGCCGGTGCGGAGCACGTCCCACAGCTCGGGTTTCGTCCAGGCGTGCAACTCGTCAATGAGCGCGAACACGGGCGTGCGGCCGTGCTGCGTGCCGGCATCGCTTGAGATGGCTTCGAGCCATGAGCCGTTGGGGAACAGGATCTTGTTCTTGTACTCTTGCAGCCGGATCATGTCCCCGGCGTCGAAGGTGCGGCCGGCGTAGCCCTTGCGCCAAATCTTGTTGTCACCGCTCGCGACGATGATGCTTTCGGCTTCGCGGAAGCCGATCTTGGCTTGCTTCTGGTCTGCCGCCGAGAACAGCACTTCGCCGCTCGGGACGGCTTCCGGTCCCCAAGTGTGCAAGAGGGCGAGCGCCGCGCCGAGGCTGGTCTTCCGGTTGCCGCGAGGCAGCAGCATGACGACGTTGCTGACGATGCGGCGGCCGTTCTTGTCACACGGCCCATAGATCTTGCGGACAATCTCTTCCTGCCAGGGATCGAGCTGGAAGGCTTTGTCGGGTAAATTGGACTTGGGGTGCTTGAGCGTGCGGAGCCAATCGACCGCGCGTTGTCCTTTGCCGAACGGGTCGGGGATGTCCGGGAACGGGTTTGTGCAATTAATTGCACTGGCCTTCGGCTTCTTCTTGATCGTGATGGGCATCGTCAGGGCCTCGCGAGGCATCTAAGCTCTAAGCCTTCGCGGCGGCCGAGCACTTCAATTGCTTTGAGATCGTAGACGACGGAGCCGAGCTTCACGCGGTCGGCGAGCGATATGTCCGCAAGCCAGCGGATGCGGAACACTGTCAGGGCCTCTGAGGCCGTGCCGTATGCCTTCGCGAACTCTTCAATGGTGAGCTTCACGCGCTGCGCTCGCACCGTGGTGTGCGCCGCCCACGTCTCTTGCGGCACGCCGTAGCCGTCTACCGCAATGGTGGATCGCTCAATGACAAGTGTTTCGTTCAACTTCCCGGCTCTCATGGCACCGCCCTTTCCAAGAGGCGGGCGGCCACAGTCATGACGCCGTGCGAGTGGACGCCATCAGGATCACGCAGGAAGCGGCTCTGCTCGATATAGGCATCCGCGACGTAGAAGTGATCGGTCACGAGGATGGTGTCGGACAGGGCTTGCCGGATCGCACCCGCGATCTGCTTCACGCCGACAAGGCCCGCCTCGGTCTTCCAAAGGTGCAAGTCGGCGAACGTCTGATGCCGTTTGCGAGCGAGGCCGTCATCGGGAACGGTGTGCCCCTCCCCTATCAGGATGCACGGAAACACTTCCGGGCGACTGTTGCGGTCCAGGATCGCGCTAGCCGGCACAAGCGAGGTCACGACGGACAACGACGTGAGCCGGTCCCTGATAGCCTTCTGAAGATCAAGAGACGGCTCCATCAGCGTGCCTCCCTGATTGCTTTGCGCATCGCGCGCTTCACGCGATTGGCGATCCGCTTCCGGGTGAGGCGGTAGGCCGGCCAGAAAAACGGCTGAGCGGCAGCGTGTGTCGCGCCGTACTCGACAAGATGCGGATAGCGGACCTTCGAGTTACCGGCGGTCACGAGCACCTGGTTCTCGCGAGCGACTTGCGATCCGCCCGGTTGCGAGTAGGGTGGCGTGGCTTGGCCGGGAGGCGTGGCGACAATCGACTTCTTGAGGTCGCCGCTGTCCTCGGGAGCGAGCGCCCGCATCCGGCCGACCAGCTCGTCACCGCATTGGATCAAAGCAGGCTGCACAGCCTCCCGCACCCGCTTCGGGATGGCGGCAAGTCGCTTCTGAAGTCGCGCGGTCTGGGCACTCATCAGAAGACGTACTCCCGATAAGGTGCCATCAGATCGAACAGGCCGGGGCTCACGTCCATCATCTGGACGCCGACAAGAGTTGCCTCGCGGTTCTCGTACAGGTGAGCCACGAGCTGGCGTGCAGCTTCGCGCAACGGTTCGGGCACGGGATCGAACTCGGCCAGCGACTTGCCGAGGAACGCGCCGATCCATGCTTCTGCCGCGTCGATCTTCGCTGCGATCACGGCGTCATCGTCATCCGAGGTGACGTTCATGTGTTCGCGTAAGTCTTCGACTGTCAAAATGCTCATGTTGTCCTCGCGAACTCGCCGTGAATGTCATTTGCTGCCCAAGCCCGTGCGCTGGCGGCCGCTTCCACGGTGTCAAATCGGCCGAGGTAGATTTGCTCGCCGTTCGAGCTGATCTTCGCGACATACTTGCCGCCGTCGCGATAGATCCCCGTCACGCCTAGAGGGTTGTCCTTCCTCACGGGGCGGTTGCGCATATTTTGGGGACGGGTCGCCTCACGGAGGTTCGCCCAACGATTGTTGGCGCGGTCACAATCAATATGATCGACCTCGTACGTCGGCCACTCGCCGGTGATGATCAACCACGCGAGCACATGAGCCATGTAGGCGCGTCCGTGAAGGGTGATGCGCACGTAACCGTTGTGTGCATTCCCAGCGATGGCTCCGATCTTTGCGCGCGGGCCGGTGCGAGCCCTCCAAGTGAAGATGCCCGTATCTGGGTCGTAGTGCAGAGCGGCCTTGGCGTCCTCAAGTGTGATGCTCATGAGTCACCCTGTTGCGTTTTTGCATTGAAAATCGGCCTCCGTGCTCCCCGGGCCGGTCCCCAGGTGAGGCTTGGAAGTTTTCGAATGCCCCCGGTTGCTCTTGTTCTTGTTCAGCGGTTCGGTGAGCGCACGCTCGACTGACCAGCCGTAGTTGAGCCGCTGGACGAGAGTGGTGCGCCTGATGCCGATTTCTTTGGCCCAAGCGGCAACGGGCATTGTCCTGCCTTGGAAAGTGATGGTGTCAGCCAAGGTTCGTCTTGAGGGTGCAGCGAAGGCGAGTGCCTTTGGCCAGCCGCTGCTGAGGCGACGAGACAGGGTTGTACGATTGCACCCTATGGTTCGAGCCCAATCGGAGACGTTCTTTGTCTCGCCTGCGAAAGTGATTAGGCGCTCATGGTCGTGGGGCTCACGATAGCGACGCCTGTCGGAGGCCAGTTCGTCGCCATCCAAGATGCGATTGCCCAAGCAACGGCATTGGACTGCGAACCGGGACATGCCCAGGATCGCGGCGATCTCTTTGACCGACAGCATCTGCCCGCGAAACTCATGGAGCTTCGGCGTCGACCCCTTGGGGTTCCTCAGACGGGGAGCAGTAATTGGTTTGGATATGGCATCAGCGAGGCTCATTCCCCTCGTCAATCGCTTGTGCAGAGTATGTCGACTAATGCCGACGCGCTTAGCGATCTCGTACACCGTGAGCCAGTCACCGTTGAGCTTATAGAGCTTCCGCTTTCTCATCGCCGTTCCTCGCGCTGCTTGTGGCTCGAATGGCAATGCACGCAGAGCGACTGCCAGTTGCCCTTCGACCAGAAGAGAACCTTGTCTCCCTTGTGCGGGATGATGTGATCGACAAGGCTGGCCAGAACCCTGACACCGCGCTCCTTGCACTTGCGGCAATAGGGATGGGAGCGGAGATAGGCTTTGCGCTCAAAATCCCACTTCTTGTCGTATCCGCGCTCGCGGGCTGACGGCCGCCGCTGATCGTGGCGGGCCTTGCGTTCGGCATAACGCTTGAGCTGGCACGCGCAACGGCTGCCGCTGGAAACGACATTGCCACAGCCACAAATTCGAGGCGCGCTAACGGGCATTGGGCACGTCCCGTGTTCTGTCCAAGGGGTGAAGGTCTAGCTCGTAGCCGAGCGCGTTCAGCAGCCGATCCAAGTCGTCCACGCGAGGCGGAATGCCTTCGGATATGTATCTTTTGACAGACGAGCGGTGGATGCCTGAGGCGCGCGCAAGGGCGCGTTGAGAAAGCTGGCTCTCTCTACAAATGTCCCTGAGTATCTGCGGCCACTGTGCGGCGGTCGTCATGACTCACCACAACGCCACGAGGCCATGAGGGAGCACACCGTCATACGGTTGCACGCCCTCGTAGAACGGCTGTTGTTTGATTTTCGTGACGCGGAGCGGGAGCAGCGTGCTGGCCTTGACATAAGCCAGCGTGACTTCAGCGCCGCCAAGAAGCGTGAGCTTCACATGATGAACTGTGCTTCCGAAGTACAGGGCGCTGCTCACGAACGGAAGCTCCACGTCTCCCATGATCAGATCAACAGGATTGATGGCGTGCGCGTGCTGGTAGGGCTCGCCAATGCCATCAGCGTTGTTGAGGAAGGGATCGAGCGTGCTCATGCCTTTGCCTTCTTTCGTTTGACCTTGGTGGTGTTGAGCGTGCCGAAGGCAGCCTTGAACTTGTCGTCCAGGCTCAAGTCGGACTTACGTTCGGTGTTGCTCTCTGAGCCGCCGAAGATGGCCTTCAGCATTTCGAGGCGGCCTTCATAAGCGAGCGTGATCTCTGCCGGCGTGGCATCCAGCGTCTCGTCAGGCGTCCAGCCGAGCCAGCCCGTGCCGATGCGGAATAGGTCTTCGAGATGCTTCTTGAAGGTGATGGACGTGCCCTTACCCTTCGCTTTCTTGGGTGGGTCGTCTGGATCAACGCCGGCACACGCCATCACATATAGCGTGAGGGGCAGCTTCAGGCTGTCGAGCCCCGCATCCATGATCTTGTTGGCGAGATACGGGTGTTCATAGTGCTCGCCGATGATGTCACTTGCGGCAGAGAGAGAGCCGTCCGAGATTTGGCCCAGGAGAGAGCTAAAGCTACCCGGACGGCCCTCCAAGCGGATGGCACAACGGAGCGAGGGGTGGAGAGTGACGCGCTCCCCGCCCAGCTCAATGGTGATGTCATCCGCGAGCTTGGTCATGATCAGGCCGGATCGACCACGAGCGAGTATTCGGCCTCATCAGCACCCACGCCGGAGAACGTGGCGGTGATCGTGAAGTCGAACGTGCCGTCTGCACCTGGTGTGCCGCTGATGACGCCAGTCGCAGCGTTGAGCGTGAGGCCGGCCGGCAGTGCGCCGTCCGTCACAGAGTAGGAGACCACGCCATCGCCACCCGTTGCCGCGATGGTGGTCGTGTAGGCAACGCCCTCATCTGCGAGAGGAAGAGCGCCAGCCACGGGGCTGAACACGATCACGGCATCAGCCGGGATTTCGAGGATCGGGCCGTCGATTGCCAAATTGAACGTCGTCCGCGTGATGCTGTCGGCGTTGCCGAAGTTGCTGCGTGCCGAGCCGACGATGACCTTGAAATAATAGACCGTGTTTTCGCCGGTCGGAGTCGGCTTGTCGTTCAGCACGATCTTGATCGGGTACTTGAGCCAGTCACCGGCAGCAGCACGGAGAAGGTTCTGCCCGGCGTCACTCGGATCGCGAGCGGTCACAAGCTCGATGTCGCCCGAGTTGAGCGAGCCCTTGAGCTTCCGGACGTAGCCGTCTGCGAGTGACAAGAACTCCTGAATGTTGCCTTCGACGCCGAACTCGCCGAGGTCTTCGACCTCTTTGATTTCGGTCCAGGTGACGGCCTCGAACTCGGCAAGCTCCGAGATGGTGGCATTCGCGGGTCCGACATAGACCTTTGACTTTGCGGTCGTGTTGATCGTCATGAGGGAAGTTCCTTCTAAGGGACCTAGCCGCTATCCAGCGGGGTGTTCGGTTGAGTGTTAGGCGACGGGCCGACTGCGGGCGTTACCTTTGATGACGACGGCGGATGCCGCGATGGACGTGCCGCTCGCCTTCGTGAGGGCGAGCCGCGCGTGTCGCTTGAAGCCGCGATAGCCGAGCTTGTAAGTGCTCTCCGCTTCGAGAGTGACGGGGGCGGAGCTGTCCACCTGAGCAGCGGCAACGTCCGCGTAGTCCTCGCCGTCATCGCTCTCTTGGAGCTTCACGCCGAAGTCACCGCTGCCGGCAATTGCTCCGGTCGTGACGACGAACGCGGCAGACTCAAAGCCGAGCAGATCGACGCTCGGCCCGGTGGTGGCGCTGGCGTGGACGGCGGGGGCCAATCCCAGATCAGCGCCGAAGTTCGATGCAATGTCTCGCATGTTGATGGTCCTTTCTCTGTTCGGCGCTTAGGTCGTGCCTACGCGGATTTTCTTGAATGCGGCCGGCTGAACGACTGCCGCGCCAACGCGACGGGTCGCGTGAATGCGGGTGATGCCGTTGGTGGCCAGGATGTACGGGTTGACGAGGATCGAGAGCGCGAGCCGGTCGATGATCCGATAGGCGGTCGCGATGTCGCCGAAGGCGATAGGCTCGGTGCCCGCACCGATGTCCTCGAAGTCCGGCACTTCGACCACCGGGCGACCAAGGATCAGCTCAGGCTGGCCGGCTTGATAGCTCGGCTGCCACAGGAAGTTGCCCTGACCGTCCTTGAACTTGCGGATGGTCGCGAGCGTGCGGCCGTTCATGAGCCACGTTCCCCGCTTCCGATAAGCAACAGGGAGCGAGTACATGAGGGAAATCAGCAGATCGGCCGGCGCACTGCCGAGGGTGCTGGCATGGCCGGTCGGCAGATAGCCAACATCGGCATTGACCAGTAGTCCTTCCGGCTCAAGCGGACCTTCACCGAACGTGAACGAAGTGCCCTCTTTCAGGCCGAAGTCCTCCGAGAGAGCCATGCGGACTTCGGCTTCCGCCACGCCGCCGCTGTCGGCGAGAAGCTGGTTCGAGATGTCCACGAAGGTGTTGATCTCGCGGACAGGGATCTCAACCTGTCCGAAGCTCGGTTCGCCGTCTGAAGTCTGCGGCTGTGTCTCGCCTTTCCACTTGGCGTTCGTGCGACCGGTGCGCTTCGGATACTGAACCGCGTGGGCCGAGGTCTGTCGCACCGTGGCGAGGCCGCGAATGGGGCTGTACTCGACAAGCTCGCGAATGAACTCGTTGGAAGTTTCGGAAGGCGTTAGGTATCCGCCCTGCGGATCGCTCGACGCGATCAGCGTGCGAAGCTCATCGGCGGGAGCCTGATTGCCGTAGCGGAGATACGCCGCAAAAGCGCGGTGCTGCGCTTCGTTGTCGCCTTGGTTCTCCTGCTGTGTGCCCGGGCGGTTGAGGCGGGTCTCGACTGCCGCCAAGCGATCAGTGAGTCCGCGAAGCTCAGTCGCCTGCTGAGTGCGGAACTGTTCCGAGGCGGAGCGAAGTTCCTCAACGGCCGCCGTGGCTGCCGAGAGAGGATCATCCTCCCGCGTCTCGATAGGCAGGGCAGATCGAGTTTCGATCTTGCTGTGAATGGTCATGATCAATCCTTTCCGAGCGAGCGAGCCGCCTCGCGGCATGAGTTGACGAAAGAGGCCACGTCGCTCGCGTGGCGAACCTGTTTGATGCGTGCGCTTCCGGCCGCTGGCAGAGCGACAAGGCTGATCTCGACCAGCTCGATTTCGCTCAGGATGCGAAGGCCGTTCGGCCCCCGTTCCTGCTGCCGCGCCCGGAAACCAATGGAGAGGCCGGTTAAAGCCCCTGCCTGCATGAGCGCGAGAGCTTCTTTGCCCCGCGCGGTCTCGGTCACGAGCTTGCCGGTGACGGCAAGCCCGGTGTCGTCTTCACGGATGTCGGTCCAGACGCCGACAATCTCGTCTGTGCGGTGGCTCCACAGCATCGGCGGTTTCGTGCCACGCGAATGGTGGCTGGCCAGCGTTCGGGCGAACGCACCCGGCTTGACGATCTCGTTGTAGGAATTGCGCTCGCCGAAGACGGCGGCATGTCCGGTGAACGTGCCGGCATCGTCCGCCGCAAAGCGCACGTCGAAATCCAGCGTTGCAGCCAATGTCAGGGGTTTCGACACTTACGCCCTCCCCCAACGATGATGCCAACCGAGAGAACCCAGTGTTCCAACGCGGCACTTGCTCAGTCCAAGAGTCGGGGCGAGCTTGGTGAGGGCGCGATGGACGGCATCGCGTTGCGGCTTGCCGATGGGCTGGCCGGGATACACCCGCGATGCCATCTCCGAGACGGTGAAGCGCCAAGTCGGTGACTGTTCCAACGTGTTGATGATGGCGCGCTGGACGCGCCCCGGTCCCTTACTCATCGGACTGAGCCTTTCCGAAAAGCGCGGTTTCCAAGATCGCGACGGCGAGCGGGAGCACTTCGACAATCGGGCGATTGGCGGCATAGGCAGCCGTCAGGGAGGCCGCGACTTCGGGCTTCTCGCCGCCGCCGACCAAGGCGAGCCGGATGGTTTCGGTCAGCTCGGCGTGCCGGAAGTCGCCGGCAAAGAGGGACTTGCAGAGCCCCGCGATGCCACGTCCGGTCTTGCGCTCAAGCTCTGTGATCAGTTCGGGCGTAAGCCTGAACGTGCGCGTGGCGTCGCCGAAGAACGCAACGAAGCTCGGAGCCTCACTTGCCATCCGTGGGGCCTCCCGTGCTGCTCGTGGTGTTCGGGTTCAAGAACTCGTCGCCGCCCACGTAGGGGGCGCGGTTCTCCATCGCGCGGCATTCATTGGGGTTGAGCACGCGGGACGCGATCAGCTTGCCGTATGCGTCGGCGCGAGCCGCCAGGTCCGAGCGGAGAAGGTCGTCAACAAGGAACTCGGCATAGTGCGTTGCGCGCTCGGCGGGGGCGATCAACTTGAGCCGGATCTCGCCTTCCCAAGCCTTCAGCCAACGCATGAGGCCGAAACGCAGGAAGCTCGCACCCATCTCCGAGGCGTTGCCCCACGTCGCGCGGCCAAGCTCGAAGACGAGATGCGGCGGCACACGATAGACGCGGCAGATTTCTAGGATGCTGCGCTCCCAAATCTGAAGGAACTGGCTGTCCACGCTGTTGAACGTCAGCGGCGTGAAGTCGCCGCCTTCCTCAAGCACGGCCGTCGCGCCGGCATTCTGGCCGGAGGTCGCGGCCTGCCACGATGCCTTGATGCGAAGGGCGGTCTCGTTGCCGAGCTTGTTGGGGAACTTGAGAAGTCCAGACGGACGGCCGCCGTTGCCGAACAGGCGTGCGGCATGGGCTTCGAGGGTGATGTTGAGGGCAATGGCCTCGCGGCACTGTTCGACCGGGCTTGCGCCGCGAAGGCCGTCCAGCGACGGAGCGCGGATGTGCAGGATGTCTTGGCGGGCGATGGTGCGTTGGCTCGCCGCCTCGCTGATCTTGTATCGTGGCTCCGAGGTTGCTTCGTCGGCTTCGACCGTCACGCGCGTCGGATGGATGCGGATCAGCTCGCGCGGCGTGCCGGTGCCATCGCGGACGATGGCGGCATACCCGTTGCCCCACAGCAGCGCATCGCGCGTAAGCTGTTCGCGAAGCTCGGCGGCAGTCGTCCACTCGTTCGCCTGATCGTGGACAAGGCCATAGGCGGGATGGTCTGTTGCGCGCTCACGCGAGTCGCTGGCGGCCTTTTCGTAGACGTGAAGGGGTAGGCAGCCGACAGCCTCGGCAATCGACTCTACGCACGCCCTGACGGCCGTGGAGCGCATTGCTGTGGCAGGACTGACGGAAACGCCGCTGGCCGATGTCGGTGCGAGGCCGAACAACGCGAGCAACTCGGGAGAGGGATCGGCAAGCGATCTCGTCTCACCGGCATATGCTGCCGTCGTGTTGGTCTTGTTGCTGCGTTTGAAGAAGTTGAGCACGGCCACCTGCAAGGATCATCTCGGATCGCTTGCGGGGGCTGCTCCCGCTCTGTCGGCACTCAGGCTCGCCACGAAGGCGAAAGGACGACGAAGCTGATTTGGCTTCTATTCGATCCGAGTCCGCGTGTCATCACCCGTTTTGAGACGTGGTCGTTTCGCGACCCGGAACGATTGAGCGGCGGGGAAGGGGGGCTTTGGGGGGAAAGGGGTCTCCCGGAAGGGAGACGAGATCGAGCGAAGCGAGATCGGGAGGAGCGCAGCGACGACGGAGGGCGAAGCCCGACCACTTCACTTGCTCTCGGGACGAGAGCGACACTGGCGTGAGCGCAGCGAAACGCTAGGGTTCCTTCTATCGAACGAAGTGAGAGAGAAGGAGGTTAGAGGAGATACGAAGTATCTTCTCTGTATATAGACTAGCTCACTGACTAGCTCACTGACTAGCTCACAGAGTAGCTCACCGACTGGCTCGTCTGCTCTGCCAAACGGCCGTGATTTAAGGGTTGTTTTCGAGGGCTTGCAGCTCGGCAAGCGTGAGGGGTTTCTCGTCATGGATCGAGGGGGTAAGTGTCGAAGCCAGTGACGTTGTTTGCACGGAGTTAGGAGCGGCCTTCGGCTCCGGGAGCATCTGTTCGACGGCCTCGAAACCAAGGTGCTGTATGTCGGTCGGCCGGGCCTTGGCGAACGCAAGGCCCGCAGGCGTCGGCCTGATGTATGTATAGACGGCCTTGCCACCCCACTTGCTTCGATAGCGTTCAATCAAGCCGTGGTCTTCGAGGCGGTTCAGCCATCTCTTGATGGTGGGCACGGAGCACTTCATGCGCTCGGCCCAATCGGCATAGGGGTATGCCGCCCAATATCCCGGGGTGCTCTTGAGCTTGGCTTTTGATCCCCGCCAGCGCACGACTATCTTGCCGAAGAAGGCCGCCTCGTTCGGATACTGAGCCGCGAAGCCCTTGTAGTCCTCCTCTGACTCGAATGGACACGCCTTCGGCGTCTTCGGTGCCTTGATCACGTCGCGCGGCTTCTTGAAGGCAAAAGCAGCGGGCTGCTCCGGCTTGGTCGGCTGCTTCTTCTTGAGCTTGATCATATTGCCTGTCCGCCAAGAACGGACACGGAACCGGCTCCCCGGATTTTCCCCTGTTCCCCTGGGGAAAATCGCAGAAAGTTCAGGTTTCGGACCCTGGGGAGAAGGGAGTGCTCTCCCTCTAGGTCATTGATTTCAAGAGAAAAACTGGTGCTGCCGGCGAGGATTGAACTTGCGACCTCTCCCTTACCAAGGGAGTGCTCTACCACTGAGCTACGGCAGCGAACCGAGAAATGGGACGAAAGCGCCAGCCTAGGGACCGGTGCGCTCGGCGGATCGGCCCTGCCGTCCCCCGAGGATCGCGATGGTCTAGCCGACCCGCGCGCCAAGAGCAACCGCTCCGCGACCGAAAATTCACCCGTCGTTTCAGGCCAGATGGCCGCATCGGAACGGGCCTTTGCGCCCCATCAAAGCCGCCCGAACCCGTCCGGCGCACAAATCGTTGAGTCCGGGCCCGAGCGCCTGGGCCCCGCGACCCCGAACCGAACCACGACCGCCAACGGAGAACCGCCCGATGTTCAAGCATATCCTGATCGCCACCGACGGCTCCGATCTCGCCGGCAAGGCCGTCATCCATGCGCTCGCCCTGGCCAAGCCGCTCGGCGCTCGGGTCACCGCCGTCTACGTGAGCGAGCCCTGGGTGGCGGTCGCGCCGGGCGAGGTCGCCATGGCCTTTCCGATCAAGGAGTACGAGGAGAGCGTCGCGGCCAACGCGGCCCACATCCTCCCGGCCGTCGAAGCCGAGGCAAAGGCGCAGGGTATCGCCTGCACGACGATCCACCTCCGCGACCAGTTCCCCGCCGAAGGGATCGTCGAGACGGCGGAAAAGCAGGGCTGCGACCTGATCGTGATGGCGTCCCACGGCCGCCGCGGCCTGATGCGCGTGCTGCTCGGCAGCCAGGCCAACAAGGTGCTGACGGAGAGCAAGGTCCCCGTCCTGATCTGCCGGTGAGCCGGCCCGTCCGTACGTAACACGCGCACGCGACACTACGCAGGCGAAGGTACCGCCGCGACGTGCGTCGTCTCGGGCGCGGTGGCCGCTTCATCTGGCGGCGGGATGCGGAACCACGCCACGTAGAGCGCAGGCAAGAACACGAGCGTCAGCAGCGTCGCCACCATGAGCCCGCCGATGATGGCGAACGCCATCGGCCCCCAGAACACCGTGCCCGCAATCGGGATCATGCCGAGGATCGCCGCCGCGGCGGTGAGCAGGATTGGACGCAGCCGGTGCTCCGTGGCGCTTATCACCGCCTGCCAGGGCGGCTCGCCGTCGCGGATATGCATGTCGATCTGCTCGATCAGGATGACCGAGTTGCGGATCACCATGCCGATCAGCGAGATCACGCCGAGGATCGCGACGAACCCCATCGGAATGCGGAAGATCAGGAGCGACGCCACCACGCCGATCAGCGCCAGCGGCGCCGTCAAGAGCACCATCACGAGCTTCTGGAAGCTCGCGAGCTGCACCATCAGGATCGTGACCATGAGCATCAGCATGAGCGGGAACACGGCGAAAATACTGCCTTGCGCCTTGGCGCTGTCCTCGACCGTACCGCCCGCCGTCACCGAATAGCCCGCCGGCAGCGTCGTCCGGAACGCGTCGATGTCCTTGCCGAGCTGGCGAACCACCGTCATGGCTTCGATCCCGGGCGTCACGTCCGCCTGCACCGTCACGGTCGGCAGGCGCGAGCGGCGCCACACGAGCGGCGGCTCGAGCGAATAGGAGAGCGAGGCCACCTGCGCCAGCGGCACGTTTCCGCCCGACGGCGTCGCGAGCCGCAGGCTGCGCAGCGTGTCGAGCTTGGCGCGCTCGCCCTCGATCGCGCGGGCCACCACGTCGATCAGGTACGTATGGTCGCGCACCTGCGTGATCGTCGTGCCCGACAGCACCGAGTTGATGTTGCTCGCGATCTGCTGCGAGGTGAGGCCCACCGACCGGGCGCGGTCCTGATCGATGTCGACCTTCACCATCTTCGACATCTCGCTCCAGTCGAAATTGACGTTGGTGACATTGGCGTTCGTGCCCATGACGCCGGCGAACGCCAGCGCGCGCTCGCGCACCTTGGCCGGGTCGTCGCCGCTGATGCGGAACTTGAGCGGCCAGCCCACCGGCGGGCCGAGCTCGAGCGGGCTCACGCGGATCATCGCATCCTCGAAGCCCGTCGCCATGGCCGCCTCGATCCGCTCCTTGACGCCCGTGCGCTCCTCGAATCCCTTCGTGACGACCACGGCCTGCGCGAAGAAGCTGTTCCCGAGCTGCGCATCGAGCGGCAGATAGAAGCGCACCGCGCCCTGCCCGACGTAGAACGTCCAGTAGGCGATGTCCGCCTCCTCCTTGAGGATCGCCTCGATGCGCTTGACCGTCTCCTCCGTCGCATGGATCGACGCGCTCTGCGGCAGCGTCACGTTGATCAGCAGCTCCGGCCGGTCGGAGGCCGGGAAGAACTGCTGCTGCACGAAGCGCATGCCGACGAGCGAGGCGAAGAACGCCGCGACAGTGCCCGCGAGAACGAGATACTTGACGCGCAGCGCCCGATCGAGAATCCGCCCGAACCGCGACGTGCCCGCCGCGCCGTGGTGCTTGCCCGTGATCTTGTCCGGCAGGATGAACACGCCCGTCAGTGGCGTGAAGAGCACGGCCACCACCCACGAGACGACGAGCGCGATGCCGACGACGGCGAACAGCGTGAAGCAGTATTCGCCCGCGCCGCTCTTGGCGAAGCCGACGGGGACAAACCCCGCGATCGTGACGAGCGTTCCGGTCAGCATCGGAAACGCCGTCACCGTATAGGCATAGGTCGCCGCCGTGATCTTGTCCGCGCCCTCCTCCAGCTTCGAGATCATCATCTCGACGGCGATCATGGCGTCGTCGACGAGCAGCCCCAGCGCGATGATCAAGGCGCCGAGCGAGATGCGCTGCAGCGAGATGCCGAAGTAGAGCATCGCCGCGAACGTGACCGCCAGCACGAGCGGGATCGCGACCGCGACGACGATGCCCGGACGCCAGCCCAGCGCCAGGAAGCTCACGCCGAGCACGATCGCGATGGCCTCCCACAGCGTCTTCGTGAACTCGCCGACGGCCTCCTCGACCACATGCGGCTGGTTCGACACGAGATGCGGGTCGATGCCGATCGGCAGGTCGCCGGTGATCTCGACCATCGTCTGCTGGATCGCCTCGCCCAGCGCGAGCACGTCGCCGCCTTGCGACATGGAGATCGCAAGCCCGATCGCAGGCTCGCCGTTGTAGCGGAACATCGGCTGCGGCGGATCCACATAGCCCCGCTTGATCTCGGCGATGTCCGAAAGCCGGTAGAAGCGGCCGTTGGCCTGCAGATTGATCGCCTTGAGGCTCTCCTCGGAATCGAAGCTGCCCGAGACGCGCACGGAGATGCGCTCCTGGCCGTCCTCCAGCGTGCCGCTCGGCACGATCGCGTTCTGCGCCTGCAGGCTGCTCATCAGCGAGGTCGTATCGAGCCCCAGCGCGGCCATCTGCTGCGTCGAGAACTCGAGGTAGATCTTCTCGTCCTGCGTGCCGATGAAATCGACCTTGGCCACGTCCTTCACGCGCAGGAGCTGAGTGCGGACGTATTCGAGCTGATCGCGCACGTCGCGGGCGTTGAAGCCGTCCGCCGTGAACGCGTAGACGACGCTGTAGGTATCGCCGAACTCGTCGTTGAAGAAGGGTCCCTGGATGCCCTCCGGGAGCTGGGCGCGAATGTCGTTGACCTTCTTGCGCACCTGATACCAGAGATCCGGCACGGCGCTGGCCGGCGTGCTGTCGAGCAGGTTGACGTAGACGAGCGCGTCGCCGGGCTTCGTGTAGCTGCGCACGTAATCGAGATAGGGCAGCTCCTCGAGCTTCTTCTCGATGCGGTCCGTCACCTGCTGCAGCGTGTCGTTCGTCGTGGCGCCGGGCCACAGCGCGCGCACGACCATCGTCTTGATGGTGAACGGCGGGTCCTCCTCGCGCCCCAGCCTCTGATAGGCGTAGAGGCCCGCGATCGCGGAGACCAGCATCAGATAGACGACGAGGCTTTTGTGGCGCAGGGCCCAATCGGAAAGATTGAAGCCCGGGTCGTGCGGGGACGAGGCGCTCATGATCCGGCCTGCTCCAGACGGCGGACGGACTGGCCTTCGCGCAGGCGGTTGACCCCGGCCGTGACGACGACGTCGCCCTTCTTCAGGCCGTTGCTGACGATGACGCGGTCCGTCTCGAAGCGCACGAGCTCCACCGGCCGCAACGTCACCGTCGAGGTCGAGCTGTCGAACAGCCAGACCGCGGGCTTGCCGCCCTTGTCGTAAAGCGCGCTCCCGGGGAGCGCGATGACGGGCGCCGTCGTCGCCTTGAGGCGGCCCAGAACGCTCGCGCCGAACCGCATGGCGGGCGGCGGATTTTCCAGCGAGACCTTGACCTGGTACGTCCGCGTCGTCGGATCGGCGACGGGCGAGACCTCGCGCACGACGCCATCCGCCATGATCGTCGGGCTGCTGAGGAGACTGACGAAAACGGCCGGCTTCTCGTTCGGCACGCGGTCGCGGAACGCCGCCTCGGCGACGTTGAACACGGCGTCCACGCGGTCGGGCCGGGCGAGCTTGATGACCGTTTGCCCCGCGGCGACAACCTGGCCGGGCTCGACCGCCACGGCCGTGACGATGCCGTCGAAGTCGGCCTTGAGCTCGGTATAGGCGAGCTGGTCTTTCGCGAGGTCGAGCGCGGCTTTCGAGGACTCGAGCTTGGCTTCCGCCGATCGCCGGTTCTTGACCGCCGCGTCGTAGTTCGCGCGCGTCGTGACGCCCTTGCCGAGCAGCTCGTTCTGCCGGTCCTCGGTGGCCTGCGCCTCCACCAGCACGGCTTCTGCCGAGACGACATCCGACTGCGCCGACCGCAACCGGTTCTGGAAGTCCTGCTCGTCCAGCCGCGCGATCAGATCGCCGGTCTTCACCGACACGCCGACGTCCACCGCGCGCGAGATCACCTTGCCGCCGACCTGGAAGCCGATGTCGCTCTCCTGCCGCGGCCGGATCTCGCCCACCGCCTGCCGGTCGTCCTCGATCGGCTTGGGATCGACCACCACCGTGCGGACAGGCCGGATCTCCGGCTGCGGCTGGGGCGGCTCGCTACAGCCGCTCAACAGAGGACCGAAGCCTCCAAGGCTCAACACCAGCAGTGATCGCCCCAACCCGCGCAGCGCCATGGTCGTCTCCCGAAGCACGTCGTTTCGCGAGAAGGTGCCACGTCCCTCAGCGGACGTACAGAGACGGCAGCAGGTCAACCGATGGATCTACCTACTAAAATCTTAGTGCGAGACGGTCAGGCGGCCCGCGTGAAGCCCTGGACGGCGTGTAGGATCTGGTCCGCCGGCATCGGCCGGGCGAAATAGTACCCCTGCAGGCTCGTGCATCCGATGGCCTTGAGCAGGGTGAGCTGCTCCTCGTCCTCCACGCCCTCGGCCGTGACCCGGAGCCCGAGGCTCTGGCTGAGGTGGACGATGGCCTGCACGATCGAAAGGCTGTCGCGGCTGTTCACCATGTCCATCACGAACGAGCGGTCGATTTTGAGCCGCCCGATCGGATACGTCTTGACGTGGGAGAGCGAGGCGTAGCCCGTCCCGAAATCGTCGAGCGCGATCTCGACGCCCATCGCATCGAGCGCATGCAGCGCGGTGCCCACGTGCAGCGCACCTGCGCCGAGGAACACGCGCTCCGTCACCTCGATGCAGATCTTTTGCGGCGCGACGTTGTATTGGGCGAACTTCGCCTGCAGCCGCTCCGCAAAGCAGCCGAAGGAGAAATCGGCGGTCGCGACATTGACCGCGATGCGCCCGAACGAGACGCCGTCGGCCTGCCAGCGGGCCGCCTGCGCGAGCGCCAGATCGACGACGCGCTCGCCGAGCGCCGCGGCGATGCGCGGCTCCTCCATGATCTCCTCGAACATGGGCGGAGACATGACCCCATGCACCGGATGGTTCCAGCGCAGCAGGGCTTCGAACGACAGAGGCTCGCTCGCGGCCACCGGAACGACGGGCTGGAAATAGAGCTCGAACTGTCCGTCGCGGATCGCGTCGAAGGCGCACCGCTGCAGCTCTTTCCGCCGGTCGATCGTGCTTCTGAGGTCGGGCGAGAAGATCGCCGTGCGCCCCCGGCCGAGGCTCTTGGCGCGGTAGAGCGCGAGATCCGCGTTCTTGAGGAGATCGCTCTGCAGCGTTCCATCGCGCGGGAACAGCGTGACGCCGATGCTGCCCGAGCACGAGCGCCAGCCCCCTTCGAGGCTGATCGGCTCCATGAGCAGCGTCTCGACGTCACGGACCGTTTCGAGAATGCCGTCGGTGCATCCCGCGCGCGCGTCGACCACGACGGCGAACTCGTCGCCGCCGAGACGGGCGACGAGGCCGCGGCCTTCGATGCTGGCTTGGAGCCTGCGCGCCACGTCCCTCAGCATCTCATCGCCCGCGTCGTGACCAAGCGTGTCGTTGACCTCCTTGAAATGGTCGAGGTCGATCAGCGCGATGCCGAGCTCCGTGCCGCCGGCCGCCGCGGCCGCAAGCGCGTCCCGCAGGCTTTCGTTGAACAGGAAGCGGTTGGGAAGCCCCGTGAGGCCGTCGAGCTTGGCGAGCTCCCAGAGCTTGTTCTCGATCTTCTTGCGCTCGGAGATCTCCTCCGTGAGCATGATGATGCCGCCGACCTCGCCGTCGTGGCAGTACCACGGCCGCACCTCCCAGCGCAGCGTGTTCTCGGTGCCGTCGGCGCGCACGAAGCGCTCCTCCTCGCATCGCTCCGTCGCCCCTTCCAGGATGCGCCGGTGCTTGACCCGCCAATGCTCGGGGATCTCCGGAAAGACGTCGTAGTGGTGCTGCCCCGCGAGCGAGCGCTGCTTGAGATTGTAATCCTGCACCCAGCGTTCCGTATGCACGACGTAGCGCATGTCGCGGTCGAACATGGCGACCGCGGCCGGCGCATGGGTGACGAACGCTTCGAGCTGCGCATGCGTGCGTTTGAGCTCGATCTGGGCGCTGCGCTGCTCGGTGACGTCGACGCCGACGACCATGACGTACTCGAGCCCGCCCCGCGGACCCATCCACGGCACGACCGCGGCGTTGAGCCAGATCTGGCTCCCGTCCTTCCTCTGGTGACAGAACTCGCCCGACCACGTGGTGCCGTTGCTCACGGTCTGCCACATCTGCGTGCGCAGCTCCGTGCTGAAGTTCTGCCCGGCCACATGGCCGATCGACTGGCCGAGAAGCTCCTCCCGGCGATAGCCCGTGAGGCTCAGAAAATTGGCGCTGCCTTCACAGAAACGGCCCTCAGCATCGAACTTCGACACCAGAAAATGGTCGTTGAGGAGATCCTGGTAGGACATCACGCGCTTTTGGAAGCGCAGTCCGAACCCCGCTCGTCGAGCGCGATGCCGATGGCGACCGCCGCCGTCACGAGGGAAATGGGAAGCAGGCTTTGCAGAATGAGCGACAGGGCCGCGTGGTCGCGCGTCGCGAGCATCGAGGCGCTGGCGGCGCCGAGCGTCAGCAAAAGAACGACAAGCATCGGCACGGCCTCGAACTGAAAGCGAGGCAGACGCGCAGCAAACCGCGAAAGACGCGAGGCGGGCGAGGGTACGCACATAGGATCCAGACTTTCGAACCAGGCCCGGGAACGGCCGCTGAAAGGGCCGTTTAAGAACCAACTTCAGATTGTTAGGATCAAATGCTTAAATTTTGGTCCATCCCGTCCGCGTACGCCCTCAGGCGCTGGCCGGATACCCTGCGCCAGCGCGCGCATTCCCGACGCGTGTCGACGCATTCTGCGACAAAAAAAACGGCCCGAGATCGGGCTTTGACCCGGGGTGCCGCCCCGGAGGTCGCGAATTCGCGCGAAAAATCTTCGCCTGTTTCGCTGAAGCGAAATCGCGCGCCGCATCTGAAAACAAATAGGATTTTAAGGTCTTACGCCCAACTATTGGGCGCGGACTGACCAGTTTGACGCATCTGCACAAAATCGTTGTACCGGCGGGAACAGACACGGCAGGGCAAAGTTCTAGTATCGGAAAAGCGACCTTACTATTTGGTAGCACTACGAAATACGGCTTGATTAAGGCAGGCGCTGGAACTACATCAGAATTGCCGTGAGGAGTAGGCGTGTTATGGCGAGTATTTGCCAGGAAAAAAGTTTTGGCGGCTCGGCCCCGGAATTCAGCAAACTGAATCCGGCCAATCTGAATGACGACGTCGTCATTCAGAATGTCGTAACCGGCCAGATCTTGTTCCAGCCCGGCGAGCCCCGCACGCTTTACCGCGTCGAGAGCGGCGCCATCTGCCACTACATGCTCTGGGCGGACGGCCGCCACGACGTCATCGAATTCGCGTTTCCCGGCGACATCATCGGCCTTGGCCATCTGCAGAGCCACGTCAGCTCGGCGCAGGCGATGGTCGACACGGTCGTGAGCCTCGTCTCGGAAGAGGCGTTCGAAACCGAGCTCGAGACCGAGGACGGCCTGTCGTTCCGTCAGGCGGCCGCGGTCGAGCGGGAATTCGAATACCTGCGCGACAAATGCCGGGCCGAGACGCCGCGCCCGGCGGAAGCCAAGGTCGCGAATTTCCTCATCGCCATCGCCAACGCGAATTCCCGCGAAGGCCGCACCGCGGACCGGATCACGGACGACCTCACGGCCGGCTTCGTCGCCGAGAAGCTCGGCATGAGCATCGAGAACCTGGGCCACGCGCTCCTGAACCTGAAGAAGCAGGGCGCGGTGGCCGAAACCGAGAACGGTCTCCAGATCGTCGACATGACGCGTCTGATGACCCTGGCCGACGCGGCCTGATCCACCAGCTTTCATGACTGGCCGGCTGAAGACGCCCGGAAACGGGCGTCTTTGCCGAGCGCAAGCATTGACGCCGCGCAAGGACGCCGGCGCGCAATTGCGATAGCCGGACACGAAGCGACTGAGAGACGGGGACGAGAATGTTGAGCGACGACACCATCGCGACGACGCCGGCCGCCAAACGTTCCGGCGCCATGGCCGCAGAGCGCATCCTCACCGTGACGCACTTCAGCGACAAGTTGTTCGCCTTCACGACGACACGCGCGCCCTCGTTTCGCTTCCAGAGCGGCCAGTTCACGATGATCGGCCTCGAGAGCGAAGGCCGCCCGCTGCTGCGCGCCTACAGCATCGCGAGCGGCTTCTACGACGATCACCTGGAGTTCCTGTCCATCAAGGTTCCCAACGGGCCGCTGACGTCCCGGCTTCAGAACATCGCGCCCGGCGACGTGATCCTCGTCAGCCCCAAGCCCACCGGCACGCTGCTGCTCGGCAACCTGCGCCCCGGCCGGCGCCTGTTCCTGCTCTCTACCGGCACCGGCTTTGCGCCGTTCGCCAGCATCCTGCGCGATCCCGAGACCTACGAGCGGTTCGACGACATCATCGCCGTGCAGGGATGCCGCAACGTGACCGAGCTGCGCTTCGCCGAAGGCGTGATCAACGGCGTGACGGAGCATGAGCTTCTGAGGGACATCGCCGAGACGAAGCTGCAATTCTACGCGACGACGACGCGCGAGCCCTCGGCCCATCAGGGACGGATCCCCGACCTCATGCAGAACGGCCGCCTCTATCGCGACCTCTCCATTGCGCCGCTGGATCCCGCCAGCGACCGCGTCATGATCTGCGGCAATCCGGGCATGCTGTTCACGCTCACGGCCATGCTCGAAGCCCAGGGCTTCGCCGAAGGCAGCAGCGGCGCACCGGGCGACTACGTGATCGAGAAGGCCTTCGCCCAGCGCTGATTTTGGGGAATATTTCCCGATCAATTGGGAAACGCAAGCGTCAGCTTGCTGTCAGCGCGCGCCCGCTACCGTCCAGTCCGAGTTGTATCACGAGGACTGCGTAACCCATGAGTTCCCACCAGCCCCCGCGCTTCGACAAGCCCGCTCTCTTCCTCTGTTACGATCCTCGCGATCCCTCCCAACATCTCCACGATCGCTCCACCTGGCAGCCGACCGGCAACGCCATCCTGATCACCGCGACCATGCTGATGGCCGCGCCGGAGGCGTGTGAGGAAATTTGCTGGGAGAAGGTCGCGGCCCTCGCCGACCTTTGCGAAACCCCCGAGCCGGAGACGCGCGCGACCGTCGATCCGGTCTCGTTCGCCTCGCTGGCCGAAACCAACGCCATGCTGCGGGATGCGCTGGCACGGAGCCCGAAGGTGAAACCTGCGCGCTCGCGGAGGTCGAAACCCGCGCGCCGTACAGGCCGCTCGAGGGCGAAAGCCGCGCGCCCGCCCCGGAAGCTCGCACTCGATACGTGAGAAGCGGCCCGAGAGAAGGCCGCGCGAGCACCGCGGTCCGAACTGAGCGCGGTGCGGACGGCTCCACCGCGGCGGGGACGTCTACTCGTCTACTCGTCCGGCCGCAGCGGAATGACGACGCCCGCGCCGCACGTCCCGCGGTCGGCCTCGCCGAGTTGGCGAACGAGCGCGGCAATCCGATGCGGAAGCCGCTCCGGCAGCTCCAGCTCCCTCGCGGAACCGCCGTCCGAAGCCGCGGACGAGAATATCGACCTCCCCGTCCTCCAGCTCTCTCTGTCTGAGTCTGAATTTTTTCACGATCCGCTCCCTCAACTCCTTTCGTGGGAATGCCACCGCGAAAAAACGCAGCGCCCCGTGAGACGGATCCACGCGGCCGCCTATGCCGCACGACAAATTTGAAAGACGACGTTTTTCTCGGCGATGCACCGGCGAGAGCGCACCTGCAAAACACGACCCTTATGCTCAAAGCCGCATAAAAGTTCGCCCGAAACCGCCGAGCCACAGGGCTGCCCTCACGCCCGAACACAAGTCCGTGTTTCCCTGGCATTCGTGATGAAGAGTGGTACGGTAAAGACGGACGCAGAGAAGGCGTTGGTGTCAGCCGCAAGTGGTCTGCGTCCTTGCGGCTGTCGAAATGGGACTGCGGGGTGCGTGTCGCCTCGCTCCTGGCGGAACGCGCGGCCGGCCCGCGCACGCGGGTACCCACTCATGAAAAGTCTTTCCGGAAAATCCATCCTGATCGTCGGCGGCCGGAGCCGTTCGGCGGCTGACTTGCGCGAACGGCTCGTGGAGCACGGTTGCCACGTTCACGTCGTGACCTCGTTCGCCTCGGCCAGGACACTGGTCCAGCGCAACCGTGTCGATGCGGTCTTCGTCGAATATGCCGAGGACACGCCGACGCGAGACTTCTGCGCGGATCTCTTCGCGCGTCACATCCCCTATATCTTCACCGCAAGCATGATGGTCGACGATCCGATCGTGCTCCCCCTCGATCTCGGTCGCGGCGCCCTCGCGCGTTCTGTGGTGATCGAGCTTCAACTGAGCTGAACCCGGTTCTGCAAACGGTCATGCCGGGAGGGCTCGGCATGGTCATGGGGCGACGCCTGCTGCGGGACAGGCGTCGCCCCGCTTTGCCTCCGTCGCAGACCTCATCCACGCGTCCGTGCGTCAGATCGGCCGCGATAAGGAACTGTCGGCAAACGGCGAGCATTTCTTCCTTGAAGCTGCTCACGAGGCAGCGACAACAAAGGAGGAACAATAAGAATGAAACTTCCCAAATCCTTGATGTTCGGCGCGACTGCGACAGCTCTGTTCGCGGGCCAGGCCCTGGCGACCGATTACTCCACGGAGAAGCAGCGCGAGCAGCTCCTCTATCAGCAGCAGACGCAGAACCAGGCCGGCGGGACGACCGAAAGCAACTCCGCTGAAAGCGGTTCGCCCGACGGCGCCATCGGACCCACCAAGCCGACCTCGGGCCCCGGCGTGAAGGGCGCACCGGACACCCGCACGGGTCCCGCCACCCGCGCTCCGGGTGACGGCACGGATTCGAGCGCGGGCGCATCCTCGGGTGAGGCCGGTTCGGCCGCGGACTCTTCGAACTCGGACATGGGCTCCCAGCAGCCTCCGTCCGCAACGACGAAGCCGAGCCAGGATTCTTCCGGCGTCCAGGGCTTCCCGGACACGCGCACGGGTCCCTCGACCAGGGAGCCCAGCCCGTAACGTCGAAACAATAATACGTATGTGCCACACGCGAGCGGGCGCCGGTTCGAAGCCGGCGCCCGTTTCGTTGCGTACCCCCGCTCACGGCTTGGCGGGCGCAGCGACCGGCAGACGCTTCAGGATCTCCTCGGCGAGAAGCTGATAGTTGCCGTCGAAGTGATGACCGCCGGGGCGTTCGATCAGCGTGGCGCCCGCGAGGTCCTTGAGCACGCAGGCCGTCTCGTTGTCGGCTTTCTCCTCGTCACCGTAGAAGCAGAGCACGCGCTCCTTCGGCAGCTTGCCGAGGAAGGGGCGCATGTCGATGTTCGTCGAGGAATGAAGCCCGAGCCATCCCGAGACGGAGACTTCGAGATCGAACGTCGGCGCGATTCCGAGCAGCGCGATCACATGCGTGCGCGCCTGCGTGGCGGGCTCCAGCTCCGGCCACGTCATCGGCAGGACGTCCGCGCCGAACGAGTATCCCGCGAGCCCGAGGCCGCTCAGCTTCCACTTCTCGAGATAGTAGTCCGCGATCCGCTGCAGGTCGGCGGCGATCTGCTTGGCATCCTTGCGCCGCCAGAAATAGCGAAGGGAATCGAGCCCGATCACCGAGACGCCATGGTCGGCGAGATACTCCCCGATCTGCTTGTCGATGTCGCGCCAGCCGCCGTCGCCGGAGAGCAGGATCACGAGATGGGGCCCCGGCTTCGCCGCCGGCAGCTCCGTCAGCGGCAGGTCGGAGAGCGCATCGCCCGCCGGAGGCGTCATCGCGAAGAGCGCTTTCGCCGCCGCATCGAACCGCGCGGCCTCGTCACCGGCAACGACGGTCACATGCGCGTCCGCCGGAGCCGCATCCACGAACGCCTTTTGCGCGGTCGACGGCGGCGCGGCGAGCACGGCTTCCCAGGGCGCCGGCAGGTCCGCCATCGGCGTATAGGTGATGACGCCCGCGCCACGCGTGGCGTCCGGTGCGCCTGCGCACATCGGCACCGCGCCGGGGAAAGTCGGCGAGAACCCGATGCTGACCGCTCCGCCCGCCGTGTTCGTGGGCGCCTGGGCGAGCGCGAGATACGCGAGCGTCCCGCCCTCGCCGAGGCCGAACAGCACCGGCCATTGCCAATCCGTCACGCCGAGCTGACGCTGCGCCATGCGCGAAAGGTCTTCGAGCTCACCGAACACGTAGGAGCAATCGTCGTCCTTCCGCTTGGCGAACGTGGCCTCCAGCATCGGAAGGTCGATCAGCGCGACGGCCGCACCCAGGGCGACGAGCTTCTGCGCCTCCGCCTGGCGCGCCGCCGTCAGGCCGTCCCTGTCGCTGATGAAGATCACGAACCGCTTGGGCTCTCCCTGCGGCGCCACGATCGCGACGTTGCCCAGCACATCCTGCGCGATCGTGAGCGAGCGCGTCGGTGGTTGCGCCGGTGTCTCTGTTGCAGTCTGGGCCTGCGCGGCCGACGCGGTCGCGCAGGCAAAGGTGAGCGCGACAAACGTCGCCCCGGCGATCGAGCGGAGGATCATGACAGGGTCTCTCGTTGCGCCCGCTCCGGGGACGTTGCGACCAGCGTGGCCGTGTCGAGCAGGATCTGCGGAAGCGACACGCCGCCGGGATAGGCGAGATAGTGCGAGCGCCACTCCGGCTTGAACTTGCTCTTGAAGGCCCGCAGGCCCTCGAACTTGTAGAAGCGGTCCCCATGCCGGGAGACCCACCCGGCGACGCGGCTCCAGAGCGAGGCCAGCCGATGGGTCGGCAGACCCGAGAGCGGCGCCATGCCGAGATTGAACCAGCGATAGCCCTCGCCCTTGAAATGGCGCAGCAGCGCCGTGAACAGGAAGTCCATCGTGCCGTTGGGTGCCTCCGGGCTCACGCGCATGATGTCGACCGACGCCTCATTGAGGTCCGCGCCCCGCCAGATGTTGGCGAACGCCACGATCCGCCCGCTCATGCGGACGACCGCCACGTCGTTCTGGCGCATGTAGCTCTCGGACCAGTAGCCGAGCGAGAAACCCTTCTCGCGCTGCCCGCGTTCCGCGAGCCAGCGGTCGGAGATCCGCCGCAGGTCGGGCAATAGGGTCTCGACCGCCCCCGCCGGCACCACTTCGAGCGTCGCGCCCATGCGCTCCGCCTTCGACAGCGCATGCCGCAGCTTCTGGTTCCTGGCGCCTTCGAGCGAGAACGACGCGAGGTCGACGCAGGCTTCCTCGCCGAGCTTCACCATCGAGAAGCCGGCGTCGAGATAGAGCGGCAGGTTCTGGCTCGAAATCTCGTAGAACGCCGGCACGCCCGCGTGCTGGTCGACCAGTTCCTTGAACTGCCAGATCAGGCCCGCCGCGTCCTCCTTGCGGGTCACGATGGGATCACCCATCGCGATCCAGCTCCGCCCCTGCGTGCCGTACATGACGAAGCCGGTGCCGTCGGCGTTGAACAGGAACCGCTTGTCGCCGATCAGCGCGAGATGGGCCTGGGCCGACGGCGAGCGCGCCACGATGGCCCGCACCCGTTGCAGGTCCTCCGCCGTGGACGGGGTGGAGTCCGACGCCGGCCGGTTGATCAGCCGGTACGCCAGCGCCACCAGCAGCGTGATCGCGACGCCGACGGTCGCGCGCAGGAAGCGCGGCGCATCGCCGTGATAGGTGAACTCCCACCACAGCGCGCCGTCGTAGGCGACGTTCCGGAACGCCACGAAGCCGATCCGGATCGAGGTGATGACGGCCAGGCCGATCGCGACGATCTCGCTGCTCTGCAGCGGCCCCGACGACAGCCCGCCCTTGCGGTAGAACCAGCGCCGCCCGCCGATCAGCATGAGCGCGATGCCGCAGCAGACGGCCGCTTCCTCGTAGTCGAGCCCCTTGAGGATCGAGAACGCCGCGCCGAGCAGCAAGAGCGCGAGCGCCGCGCGCCAGGCGATCTCGAGGCGGCGGGCAAGGCCGTAGGCGATGATGAGGAGAAGCGTGCCGATGACGCTCGCGACGAAATGCGAGGTCTCGACGAACGGCAGAGGCACCGCATAGCGCAGCACCGCCATGCGGTGATGCTCGGCCGGCAGCGCGCCGGACACCATCAGGATGAACCCGCCCACGAACGTCAGGATCGCGGATACCAGCGGAATGGACGCCCCGATCGAGCCGCCGACCCGCACCGCATGCCGCGTCAGCGCCTCGCGCCGGTCCACCAGCTCGACACCGAGCAGGATCGCCGCCGCGAGCAGCATCGGCCCGAGATAGTAGATGAAGCGGAAGAGAAGCAAGGAGGCCAGCAGCGCGCTCGACGCCGTGCCCGGCAGCGCGAGCATGATCACGCCTTCGAACACGCCGAGCCCGCCCGGCACGTGACTGATCATGCCGAGCGCGATGGCGGAAACGAAAATGGCGAGGAAGCCGGCGAAGCTCAGCGTCACATCCGCCGGCAGCAGCGCCCAGAGCGCGAAGCCCGACGCCACGATGTCGATGGCGCCGACCAGCATCGCGAGGCCCGTGATGGCGGCACCCGGCGCCCGCATGTCGAGGAACGGGATCCGCGGCCGCCGCCGGTCGAGATGCCACCAGGCCCATCCCACCAGCGCCAGCAGGCCGAGACCCAGCGCCCGCACGAGACCTTCGGAGAGGCCGAGCACGTGCTCCGCGATGTCCGGCGCGATCAGCAGCGCGACGCCCGATACGGACACGATGCCGAGCCAGATCGCGAACGTCGCGAACACGCTCGTGGCGAGGATCTGGTCCGTCTTGAGGCCGGCCGCGCCGTAGAGCCGCATGCGGACCGCCGTGCCCGTCAGGATGCCGAAGCCGAAGTTGAACGTGAACGCCTGGCTGATGAAGGACGTCAGCGCCACGCGCCCGAGCGGCACCGCGGGCGCTTGGACATGGCGCAGGGCGAGGCTGTCGTAGCCGATCAGCGCGAGATAAGAGAGGGCGGTGCCCAGAATGGCGAGCGCAATCCGGTCGGGCGGCACGGCCGCCAGCGCGACGCGCACCTCGTGCCAGGACGTGACCTCGACCTCATGGAAGATCGCGAGCGCGACGACGGCGAACAGGCCGACCACGAGCACGGCGCGCACGCGCGCGCCATGCAGGACCTGCGCGAGCCTGCTCTCGCCGGGTGCCGCAGCGGAAGGGCCGGCGGCGTCGGCCGTCGCGCGTGACGCCTCCTCGCGGCTCGCGCCCTCCGGAAGGTCGTCCTTGTTGCCAGAGCGCTTGGCCATTCCGTTGCATCCGACGCGACGTTCGACACGCCCGAGGCGTGCGAAAACGGTCGCGAATATAGGGGAACGGACCCTGCCCGCGAAGCCGGCAAAAAATGAAGAAAATTCAATCCCCGTCAGCCGGACCAGCGCGGGCCGCAGCTTATGCGCCGTCCGGCCACAAGGGGCAGGCGGGCACGGGCTTAGCCCCGCGCGGCCCGCCAGGTCACATAAATGCCGGCCGCCGCCACGACGAGCGCGAAGATCCGCGACAGCGCCTGCTTGTGGCCCGCGAGCCGCCCCGCGGCGAGACGGCCGAGAAAGCCGCCGGCCACGCCACCGGCGATAAAAAAGGCCACAAGCCCCCAGTCGACCAGGCCGGAGAGCGCATAGTTGGCGGCCGTCGTCAGCCCGAACGCCGTGACGGAGACGAGCGACGAGCCGATCGCATGGATCAGCGGCATCCCGGTGGCGGCGACGATGCCGGGCACGACGAGAAATCCTCCGCCGATGCCGAAAAAGCCCGAGAGCGCGCCGACCGCCGAGCCGTAAGCCAGGAGCGACGGCGCCAGTTCCGGCGCCGTCCGCCGCGTGAGGCGCACGTTGAAATCGCCGTCCTCCGCGCCCTTGAACAGCATGACCACGGCCACCGCGATCATGAGAAGGCCGAACAGCAGCAGCAGGCGCTGGCCATCGAACGATTTGCCGAGCGTCGACCCCAGGGCGGCCCCTACGACGCCCGCCACCGCGAACAGGATCGCGCAGCGCCATTTCACGTGACCGGCGCGGGCGTGGCCCCACAGGTTCGCCGCCGCGCTCACCGCGACCGCGATCGCGCTCGTACCGATCGCTACGTGCGGCGACGAAACACCGACGACGTAGACGAGAAGCGGCACAGCCAGGATCGACCCGCCGCCTCCGATGAGGCCGAGGACGAAGCCGACGAGAGAGCCTGAGCCCGTCGCCAGCAGATCGTGCCAGAGCATCAGGCCATGACCTTGGGCTTGGCCATCCACTCCCGTCCCTTGAGCATGGCCTTCCAGTAGACCGGCGGCAGGATGCGCTCCTTGAGGATCCATGCGGCGCGCGAGGGCTTGGTGCCGTCGAGCACGTAGCTCGGAAACGACGGCGAGACCTTGCCGCCGTAGCAGAACTCCGCCAGCACGATCTTGCCGCGCTCGACCGTCAACGGGCACGAGCCGTAGCCGTCGTATCCGCACATCGCCGGGCGCAGACCCTTGTCGAACAGGATGTTCTCGGCCACCACCGGCGCCTGCTTGCGGGCCGCCGCCGCCGTCTTGGCGTTGGGCGTGTTGGAGGCATCCCCGAGGCCGAAGATGTTGGGATAGCGCGTGTGGCGCAGCGTCGCCGGATCGACGTCGACCCATCCCGCCGCATCCGCGAGCGGGCTCGCCCGCACGAAGTCGGGTGCGACCTGCGGCGGGCAGACATGAATCATGTCGAACGGAACCTCGACCATGTCGGACGTCCCGTCGGCCGCGGTGCGCTTGAAGTGGGCACGCTTGGCAGGCCCCTCGATCGCCACCAGGTTGTGCGAGAATTTGAGGTCGATGCCGTAGCGCTTCACGTAGTCCATCAGCGCCGGCACATACTCGGCCACGCCGAACAGCACGCCGCCCGCGTTGTAGAACCCGATATCGATGTTGCCGAGCACGCCGGTGCGCCGCCAGTGATCGGCCGAGAGGTACATGGCCTTCTGCGGCGCGCCTGCGCATTTGATCGGCATCGGCGGCTGCGTGAAGACGGCGCGGCCCTCCTCGAGCGACTTGACCAGCTCCCACGTATAGGGCGCGAGGTCGAAGCGATAGTTGGACGTCACGCCGTTGCGCCCCAGCGTGTCGGACAGCCCTTCGACGCCGCCCCAGTTGAGCTTGATGCCCGGGCAGACGACGAGGTGCGCATAGCGGATCGTGCGGCAGCCCTCGATGACGACGGCGTTCTGATCCGGCAGGAAGCCCGCGACCGCCGCCTTGATCCACGTCACCGCGCGCGGCAGCACGGCGCCCATCGCCTTGACCGTCGTCTCGGCCGGAAACACGCCGCCGCCGACCAGCGTCCAGCCGGGCTGATAATAGTGCCTGTCGGCCGGGTCGATGATCGCGATGTCGAGATCGCCCCGGCGCCGGAGCAGGCTGGCGGCAACGGCCGCGCCCGCCGCTCCGCCACCGACGATCACGATGTCATGCACGGCAGCCGGCTTCTCGGCGTCGATCGTGCCGCCGTTCGCGA
The DNA here is from genome assembly GCA_964386545.1 of uncultured Hyphomicrobium sp. Lineage (GTDB taxonomy): Bacteria > Pseudomonadota > Alphaproteobacteria > Rhizobiales > Hyphomicrobiaceae > Hyphomicrobium_C. The sequence goes on along the minus strand of CAYLSI010000015.1, from coordinate 19,909 downwards.
TCCGCGCCGCAACGCCGGACACGTTGTAGCCTGCGGCGCCCGCGAGCCCCACGATCTCGTCGACGGGACGCTTCCCCGCCTCCGCCAGCGCCCAGAGCGTCGTCGAGCGCGTGCCAGTCCGGCAATAGGCGAGCATGGGCTTCGCCATGCCGTCGAGCGCGGCGGCGAACGCGCGCGCCGCCTCGTCGCTGACGATGCCCGACACGACCGGCACATAGCGGGCTTCGAGCCCGGCCGCCGCAGCCGCCTGCGCGATTTCGGCGAACGACGGCTGGTCCGCGCCCTCGCCGTCCGGCCGGTTGCAGACGATGGACTTGAAGCCCTGCCGCGCGAGATCCGCCACGTCGGCCGCGGAGATCTGCGGAGCGACGGAGAGCTCCGGTGTCAGTGTCTTGTGCGTCATGGTCGCCGTTCCTAGAGCATTTCCGCCGGCGCGGACACCGCGCCGTCGTAAGAAAAATTGGGTAAATCAAGCACCTGGGGCGCGCAGGCCGATGGAGATCGGACCGCACGCCCCAGGCGGAATGTGTTCACATCCTAAAGCTCGTTGATCGGCACTTTGAGGTGTCGCTTGCCGCTGCCATCGGGCTCGGGGAGGTTCCCGCCGCGCATGTTCACCTGGATCGAGGGAATGATCAACTTCGGCAGATCCAGCGTCGCATCGCGCGCCTCGCGCATCCGCACGAACTCCTCCTCGCTGACCCCGTCGCGCACGTGAATGTTGTGCGCCCGCTCCTCCGCGACCGTCGTCTCCCATTTGATCTCGCGCCCGCCCGGCGCGTAGTCGTGGCACATGAAGAGGCGAACCTCGGGCGGCAGCTCCAGCACGCGCTTGATCGAGCGGAAGAGCACGCGCGCATCCCCGCCGGGGAAATCCGCGCGCGCCGTTCCGCCGTCGGGCATGAAGAGCGTGTCGCCAACGAACGCGGCATCGCCCATCACGTGCGTCATGCAGGCCGGCGTGTGCCCCGGCGTCAGCATGGCGAACGCCGTCATGCCGCCGATCCGATAGGTATCGCCATCCTTGAACAGCCGGTCGAACTGGCTGCCGTCGCGCTGGAACTCCGTGCCTTCGTTGAAGATCTTGCCGAACACGTCCTGCACGATCTTGATGTTCTCGCCGATGCCGAGCTTGCCGCCCACCTTGCCCTGGATGTAGGGCGCGGCGGAGAGATGGTCGGCATGCGCATGCGTCTCGATCAGCCACTTCACAGCGAGAGCGCGCTCCGTGACGAAGGCGATGATCGTGTCGGCGGAATCGTAGCTGATACGGCCCGCCGCATAGTCGATGTCCATGACGCTGTCGATGATGGCGCAGGCGTTCGAGCCCGGATCCTTGACGACGTAGCTGACCGTGTTGGTCGGCGGATCGAAGAACGCGGTGACCTCGGGTTTGACCGCGAGATCCACGGGGTGGGGAATGGACGTCATGAGGATGTCTCCTGCGAAATTTCGATCAGATCGCTTTGACCTGTTTGTCGGCGGAGCCGCGGCGAGCCGAGAGCCGCGCCAGCGCCATGCCGGCCAGCATGGCCGCGACGAAGACGAGGACCGGCGCGAGACCGAGCGACAGCGCCGCGATGGCCGGTCCCGGACAGAAGCCGACGAGGCCCCAGCCGATGCCGAAGAGCGCCGCGCCGGAAACGAGACGCCGGTCGATGTCGGCCAGTGTCGGGACCTGGGTCGGGATCTGAAACGTGTCCGCAAACAGCGGAGCACCCCGCGCAAACGCCAGCCGGTAGCCGAGGAACGTGACGCCGACCGCGCACGCCATGGTGACGGCGAGGCTCGGATCCCAGTCTCCGGCGATGTCCAGAAACGCCAGAACCTTCGCCGGGTTCACGAGGCCCGAGACGGAAAGCCCGAGGCCGAACAGAAGGCCGGCCGCGAAGGTGGCAAGAACCTGCATGATCAGAGCCCTCCCAGCACGTGACGGACCACGAACACCGTGAGCAGCCCCGTCGCCATGAACACGCCCGTCGCGACCAGCGAGCGCGGCGCGAGCCGCGCGGTTCCGCAGACGCCATGCCCGCTCGTGCAGCCGCCGCCGAGCACCGCGCCGAAGCCGACCAGAAGACCGGCACCCACGAGCAGCGGCACGTTCGACGCTACGCTGACCGTGACCGGCGTTCCGGTCAGGAGTTGATAGAAGAGCGGCCCCGCCGCCAATCCCGCGACGAACGCGATCCGCACGGCAAGCTGCCGGTCCTCGTAAGGCGGCAGCAGACGCGAGACGAACCCGCTGACGCCCGCGATACGTCCCGTCGTGATCATCAGCAGCACCGCCGCCAATCCGATGAGGACGCCGCCGACGGCAGCAGAACCCGGTGTAAATTCCGTCATGGTGGACCTCGGTCACAGAAAGAGAGCATCGGGACAATCTCCATCAATGGGATTTGAACGCGCAGGTGTCGAGCCCGGCCACCCGATAGGCCGGGCAGAAGCGCGCAAGCCCCGTGACGAGCGGGACGAGCCCGACGAGACCCCAGAGCGTCTGCGGCCCGACGAACACGAGGCTCAAGAGACCGAGCCCGACCGCGATCCGAATCCAACGATCGATGGAACCGACGTTTTTCGTCATGACAACCTCCTGAGACATTGGATGACGATACTCGTAGCCGCGGGGACCACAGCAGTATGTGACCAAGTCACAGAAGCAATCGGGAAAATAATTCCGCATATGGGGATTAGCGCAGAAATCACGCCCGCGCCTAAGACGCCGCGGCGAGCTTCTGCAAAGCTGCCGCATCGACGATGCCGATGGTGCCGCGCGCCGTGGTGATCCACTGGCGCCGCTGGAACTCGTGGAGCTGCCGGCTGATGACCTCGCGCGCCGTGCCGAGCTCGGCCGCGAGCTGCTGGTGCGTGAGCGCGACCTGGCCGCTTCCAGCCCCGAGCTCCAGAAGGCGGCCCGCGAGGCGGACGTCGATGCGCGAGAACGCCACCTCCTCGATGATGCGGAACAGGTTCGTGACGCGCACGCTGAAAGCCGTGAACACGAACTTCCGGAACTCGGCCGAGCGCGCGATCAGATCGTCGAACGTGGCGCGCGGAATGGCGATAGCCACGGCGTCCGTCTCGGCGATGCCCTCCGCCTGATAGTCCTCGTAGCCCATGAGGCACGCCGTCGTGAGCGCGCAGCTCTCGCCGGCCGAGACGCGATAGAGCACGATCTCGCGCCCTGCCTCGGAGACCTGCTGCACGCGCACCGTGCCCTCGATCAGGAGCAGGTAGGCTTCCGGCGCCTGGCCCGGCCCGAAGATGCGCGTGCCCGCCGGCAGCCGCACGACTTTGGCCGTCTCGACGAGCGGGCGCGCGACATCGGCATGGAGCGTCTGCAGCCCGGAAAAATGAGAAAGCCAATCGGCGTGAGGCATGGGATCCATCATCTTGGAAACCGCGCCTACATAGCAGCAACCCGCGGGACTGTCCGCCCCCACGGATCCGCGCACGGCGGACGCGAAGTCCCGGCACGCCGGATCACACCGAAACATCGGCGAAGGGAGGACGGAGCGGGGCCCGGCCTTGCGATCAGGTCTGATTTTCGGATGCGTCCGTCGCGTCGACGCGCGGCGTCTGTCCGCCGCGCAGGACGCTGTTGCCCTGGTAGAGCGTCCGCTGGTCGATGGCCGGCGGCGAGAGCCAGTCCGCCTCCGCCATCTGCCCGCTCTTGCCGTACACGCTCAGAGCATTCGCGTAGGTGACGAGCCGAATGGCATCCGCCGAGATCCCCTGCGCCGCCATCAAGGCCGCCGTCTTGGGGACCGACAGCGGATCGGCGACACCCCAATCGCAGGCCGAGTCGACGATCAGACGCTCGGGGCCATAGCTTTTGACGAGCGCGACCATCCGCTCCGCGGTCATCTTCGAATGCGGATAGATCGAGAAGGCGGCCCAGAACCCTCGATCCTTCACCTCCTGGATCGTCTCCTCGTTGACGTGATCGATGACGACGCGCGACGGGTCGAGCTTGTGCTCCAGGATCACGTCCATGGAGCGCGACGCCCCGCGCTTCTTGTCCCGATGCGGCGTGTGGATCATGACCGGCAGGTCGATCTCGCGCGCGAGGTCGAGCTGCAGGCGGAAGTATTTGTCCTCGAGCGCCGTCTGCTCGTCGTAGCCGATCTCGCCGATGGCGACGACGCCTTCCTTGGTGGCGAAGGCCGGCAGGATTTCCATCACGCCTTCGGCCAGGGCCTCGTTGTTCGCCTCCTTCGAGTTGAGCCCGACGCAGCAGTAGTGGCGCACGCCGAACTGGCCGGCGCGGAAGCGCTCGAAGCCCAGGATGTGGGAGAGGTAGTCCTTGTAGCTGCCCACGTTCGTGCGCGCCTGGCCGATCCAGAAGGCCGGCTCGATGACGGCGACGACGCCGGCTTTCGCCATGGCCTCGTAGTCGTCCGTCGTGCGCGAGATCATATGGGCGTGGGGATCGATGTACATGCGTGTCTCCGGCGAGATCGTGTCTCTTGGTTCAGGTGATGGAAGCCCAGCTCGCGCGGCCGTCCGCGATCGCCGCCTCGAAATCGGGATGCGCCGCCAGCGCCGTGCGGGCGGATGGCAACGGGCATTCGGCCAGCGCCAGCGCCGCGCCACGCCGCTCGGCGTCGGTGCCCTCGGCGAGGATCCGCCCGAGCGCTGCCACATCGGCTTCGGACGCGAACGGCGCCACGCAGCGCCACAGCTCGGGAGAGATCGTACGGCCGGCAGCGCGACGCTCGGCGGCGTAGTCGGTCAGCATCTGCGCCAGGTCGGCGTTGCGGCGCGTGTCCAGTCCCTGGATGGGATCCAGGCGGCTGCCGATGAAGAGCGCCTTCACCACCATCTGATTCCACTGCGCCTCGCTGAACGTTTCGCGCGGATAGGGATTGCGATGCGCCACGGCCTCGAAGACCGGCTGCATGGCCGAGCGCACGCCTTCGACACCGAGGAAAACCAAACGCTCGGACGCGGGAAAGAGGGCAAGCCCCTTGAGGAGAGCGATCTGCTCGCCGATCTCGGAGGAGGCGGTCAGCCGGCCCAGGGTTTCCACGAAGGCGTGGTCGTCACCGCGGTAGCTCGACAGCACCAGAAGAACGCGCGCCGCCTGATCGACACTCCAGCCGGTCACATCCAGACCCTCGCGGACGGCGCGCCCCTCCTCCTGCTGCGCAGGCGTGAGGATAAGATCCGCTTTTCCCACTTTTCGCGGGGCAAGGCCGATGGCGATGGCGAGCTGATGAGGCCGCTCGCCGCTTTCGATGGCGGCGATCATCTGATCGAGCCAAAGGCGCGCGTCGTCCGACACCTGGGATTGGATCCATGCCCGGAGAAGCCGCTTGCGCGGGGGAATGTCGATCGGCGTCGGCGGGGCTGTCATGAGCATATCCGTCAAGTTCCGGAGACGATGCGCTGAAGCGCCAGCGTGAGACAGAAGAGCACGACGCAGATCGCTGCCGTGATGGCGCTGCCGGCCAAGGCCGCAACGGCGGCATCGAGCAGGGCCACGCCGGCGATCAGCAGTCCGATCCGCCCGGCGCCGCGCTTTGCCGCCTCGGTCAAGGCAACAATATAAAGAAGCAACGCGAGCGCCGCGACGAGAACGGCGGGCGAGAGCGCCAGACCCGCCGTCGCCGCCGTGCCGATGTAGACGAGCGCGCGGCAGGTGCCCATGATCACGGGCGAGAGGGGATTGCCCTTGTGCCAGGCATCATAGAGGAGGATCGCCCCCGCCAGCACGAGACCGGCGACGGCGCTCTGCATCCCGAACGCGGCCAGCGTCGCGGTGCCGGCGGCCAGCAGACCTCCGCCGATCATCCACGCCGTCGACGGCGCGACCGCACCCGATGGCAGCGGCCGCTCCGGCCGCTCGCGCGCGTCGATGTCTCGGTCGAAGGCGTCGTTCAGCACCATGCCGCCCATGTACAGCGCCGACATGGCGGCCAGCACGCAGGCGAGTGTCTGCGGCGCGAGCCCCCCCGCCAGCACCGAGGCCGCGAGCACGTTGCTCCAGACGGTCGGCAGATTGGAGACGCGCGCGAGGCGCAACAGCGCTCCAAGGGCCATCAGACGCCGAGCTCCCTGCGCACCCACCGGAGCTCGCGCACGATGTCGCCGACGATCTCCGGCGACCGCAGGGCCTTCGGCAGCACATCCCACGTGTAGGTTTCCACTTCGAGATGCGGCGAGACGCTCTCGCGGCGACACACGGCCAGCACCTCGCGCAGCTCTCTCTGCGTCGAGCGCAAGCCCTCGAACCGATCGACGAACACCGGCACGTGGCAATGAACCCGCCACTCCCCGCCCGCTTCGCCCCGGCGCGCCGCGTCGAACGCTTCGGAAAGGTCCGTATGCCGCGTCAGCGCGCCGTCGCGCCGCTGAACGGTCTGATGCAGATAGATCCCGTCGTCGAAGCGGCCGAGCAGCTCTTCGAACTGCGAGGGCGCGCCGTCCGCCGAAAGCGCGGCACTGAGCTGGATCTTGCCGATCGTGATGCCGGACGACCGGACGGCCGCGAGAATCGCCTCCGCATCCTCGAAGGCCACGGCCGAATGGCAGACGTCGAAGCACAGGCCGAGATGGCGGCGCAGCAACCCTTCGGCCTCCGCGGGCGGCACGCCCGTAAGCGTGGCGAAGAGCGCGCACGCGCTCCGCGTGAACACGCGATCGTTCAGGAAGCCGATGGCCTCGCGCGTCGTTTCGAGGAAGCAGGCCGGCTCGGGCTCGATAGCGAGCAGGATCGTCCGCCCCGTCCGCGCGGCGATGCCGTGGAGATGCGCGGCCGCGCGCACGTAGCCTTCGACGATCCGCGCGATGTCGCCGTCCGATCGGATCTCCCCGCGAAACCCGCCCGGCACGGTGCTGATGCTGAGATCCATGCCCCTCGGGCCGATCTCGGCGAGAAGATCCGCGACCTCGTTCGTGAACGCCAGGCGCTCCGGCGTACGCCAGTCCGGCTCGTAGACGCGCTCCTTGACGCGCTGCCCGTGAAAGACGCCATAGGGAAACGCGTTGACGGTGAACACGTAGAGCCCGCCCCGCCGCAGCATGTCCTTGAAGCGCGCCAGCACGACCGGCTGGGCGAGCTGCGTTGCGGCCAGGGCGGAGAGCCGCAGGCCGACCCCCATCGGCTGCTCCGGCGAGATCTCGCGCTTCACCGCCGGCAGGAAGCGCGTCAGCGCCGCCTCGATTTCGTCCCAGGTTTCGCCGGCATGAATGTTGGTGCAATAGGTGAGATGCGGCTGCCCCGGCAGTTCGAGCTGCATTGAGGTCAGCCCCCGCTTCGCAGCCAGTCGAGCGCAGCGTCGACGAGACGCGCGTCGATCTCGTGCACCTCGACGCCGGTGCCGATCGCGCTCAGCAAGGTGATCGTGAGCTCGCCGCCGAGATGCTCGCGGAACTCCTCGAGACCTTTGCGCAGAACCCGTTCGCCCGTGGCATCCCTGAGGTCCAGGGCGTCGTGCCACAGCGAGAAGCCGAGCCGCTCCAGCAGGCGGTAGACGCGCAGGTCCTCGCCCGCCGGAAGCAGGCCGGCCAGCACCGAATAGCGCGTGTCGAGCGCGATGCCGATCGCGACCGCCTCGCCATGCCGGAGCTCGTAGTGGGACAGGACTTCGAGCTTGTGCGCGGCCCAGTGTCCGAAATCGAGCGGGCGCACGCTGCCGCGCTCGAACGGATCGCCGCCGTGCGCGATCTGGCGCATATGCAGGAGCGCGCAATGGCGGATGAGCTTTTCGAGCGGCTCGGAGGCGAAGATGGCGAGAGCCTCGGCCCGCTCCTCCAGCCACTCGAAGAACGGCCGATCCCGGATCAGCGCGACCTTGACGGCTTCCGCCATGCCGGCCCGCTTGTCGCGTCCCGGCAGCACGTCGATGAAAGCGGAATCGTTGATCACCGCATAGGGCGGCACGAAACTGCCAAGCATGTTCTTCATGCCGAAGGCATTGACGCCGTTTTTGACGCCCACGCCGGAATCGTTTTGAGCCAGCACCGTCGTCGGAATGCGGATGTGGCGGATGCCGCGATGGGTCGTCGCCGCCGCATAGCCGACGAGATCGAGCACCGCCCCGCCGCCCACGCACACCACATAGGAGTGACGGTCGAGGCCGAACTCCACGAACCGGCGTTGCAAGTCATAAACGAGCGCGAGATCGTTCTTCGCACTCTCGCCGCCGACTATGGTCTCGATAGGCCCCGCCAGCACGAGCCCGGGGCACGCCTCGACATAAGCGGCAATCCGGCGTTTCAAATCGGGCATTTCCCGCTCGACGCCCTCGTCGACGACAAATGCCATTAATTGACGCGCTTGCGCATCCGCACCGACGGCCGACGCCAAAGTGGCGTTGTCTTTATTGAAAACGTCGCGCGTAAAAGACACCGAGAAATCGTAGGAAACCTGAAATCGCTGCCGAAACGTTCTTTTGTTGTTTTCGGCTTCAAGCTCCGGCCCAATAAAGGCGACATCTGCTGACACTGCGCTTCCCCAGACCATTTCATTCTTTTAGGAGCCCGGTCCAAACATCCTGCTTGAGGGACGATTTGTTCCCGACCAGGCGCGGATGCCCCGCTTGCGGAGGCCATCCGGTGCGACAAGCTTTGCTTCAAACGCGCCGCGCTGGCAACCGAGGGCCATGGCCGACCAACGGCCTGACTTGCATCAGGAATGGCATAACCGGGCGCGCGACACCCGCCAACCGGGGTGATTTGGGAAGTTATCCCGTTTTTATTTGGGAATAGTAGAAACTAGTACGCAGATTCACTCCCAATTATATATCTTTTCCTGATATTCAAATTTTGTTGATTGCCACGCGCATGGATCTCGTTGTTCTTTGGAACCCGCGCGTTAGTGTGCCGCACTATGCAATCGCAGCATCGGCACTGCGCGTGCATTTTTGCGCGACGCAATAAACTCAGTCGTCATGCAAAAACGATCAGTGATAAAACTAAAGAGAAATGGGAGAACGTCCAAATGCGAATGCGGTTCCTTATGTCCGCTTCGATATTGGCGGCTGGGTTCCTCGTAACAGGATCGATGACTGCTGTTGCACAGGAAGTTCCGAAGACAGCCGACCAAGTCGCCCGCCCCGGGGGCAAATTGCCGGGTGACCCCAAAATCGCCGTGGTCAAGGTCGCCGAGGGCTTCCTCGATCCGGTTGGCGTCGCTTCCGCCCGTGACGGCACCGGCCGCATCTTCGTGGTCGAGCGTCAGGGAAAGATCAAGGTCGTCACCAAAGACGGCAAGGTGAACGAAAAGCCGTTCCTGGACCTGACGAAGAATAGCCCGCTCGGAAGCGAAGTGCAGACGGGCTTCGTCGAGCAGGGTCTGTGGGCCATCGCCTTCCATCCGAAATTCAAGGAGAACGGCCACTTCTATGTGAGCTACGCGTCGCTGCCGTTCAACGGCGCGCACATCATCGCGCGTTACACGGTCGACCCCGCCAATCCGGACGTCGTTTCCGTCGAGCACGCCAACAAGACCGTCAAGGTCGTGATGAACATCCCGCAGCCCTACTACAATCATTACGGCGGCGGCATCCAGTTCGGTCCCGACGGCTATCTCTACATCGGCAAGGGCGACGCCGGCTGGGAAGGCGACCCGTTGGACGCTGGCCAGCGCAAGGACGTGCTGTGGGGCAAGATGCTCCGCATCGACGTCGATACGCCGGACGACGTGGCCTACCGGATCCCGAAGGACAATCCTTGGGCCGGCGCCTACCAGGATCGCATGATGACCCTCTTCGGCATCACCGAGGAAGGCTTCTCGAAGATCCATATGGGCGCACGCGGTGAATCGTGGGCCTTCGGCCTCCGCAACCCCTACTCGTTCCACTTCAATGCCAAGACCGGCGACCTCTTCATCGCCGACGTGGGCCAGAACCATCTCGAGGAGATCAACTGGCAGCCCAAGGCCAGCAAGGGTGGCGAGAACTACGGCTGGAAGCACAACATGGGCACGAACTGCCATCCGATGACCGGAGCGGATGACAAATGCCCGATCGTTGGCGTCCTGCCGGCGTCTCAGTACCCGCATCAGGAGCCCTATCCTGGCGCAGAGAAGCTGAAGGACGGCTGGGGTTGCTCCGTGCAGGGCCTCGGTGTCGCCAACTATGGCGGCATGGACGGCGTCTTCCTGACGGGCGACTGGTGCTCGGGCCGCATCTTCGGCACCGGCTGGGACGGCAGCAAGTGGCAGCTCCAGGAGCTGGCGCAGACGGCCCTGCAGTTCACGGCCGGTAACACCGACGAGGACGGCACGGTCCTGGCGGTCAACTGCAACTGCTTCTATCTCGACGACAAGGGTGCCGCGGCCAACCCGCCGGGCGCGCTCTGGAAGATCGTTGCGGCGGACAAGGTTCCGGAAGGAGCCGAGGTCGCCAAGACCAAGAAGTAAAGCTCGTTACGTTTCACGAGCGCCGTAAAGGCTAAGGAAGGCCCTCACGCGTCCACGCGGGGGGCCTTCCGGCTGCGGCGAGAAGTCGTGAAGCTCACCACCCTGAACCAGCGAAGAGAAACATGCCGTTCAAAATCTTCTCGGTCTCTACGACGTCTCTGCTCGCGTCCTTCATGATGCTGGCGGCGATCAGCGCGTCCCCGGCCTCGGCGGACGTGGAGTTCCGCCACGCCCTTGACGACTCGCCGCTCGATCTCGAGCCCATCAAGGGCGAAGAGATCACGGACGCGGTGAAGGCCTTCCGCAAGGACGGCAAGAACCCCTACAACGGCAACGCCGATGCGATCGCCGCAGGCAAGACGCTGTATGAGGACAACTGCCAGGCGTGCCATCTCGACGACGGCCGCGGCGGCATGGGACCCAGCCTGATCGATGACGTCTACGTCAACGCCCGCGCCAACACGGACGTCGGCGTATTCGAGATCATCCACTCGGGCGCCTCCGGCGCTATGCGCTCCTTCGCCGAGCGCGGCGTGACGCAGGATCAGATCTTGAAGATGATCGCCTACATTCACACCCTGAAGAAGTAGGCGACGCCCGCGCGGGGCACGCCCATGCACCCTACGATCGTCATCAACGTGGTCGGCCTGACGCCGGACCTGCTCGGCCGCCACACGCCGCGCCTCTCGGCCTTTGCAGCGAAGGGGGCGAGCCGCCCGCTCAGAACCGTGACGCCCGCCGTCACGTGCACCGTGCAGGCGACGTTTCTGACCGGCCTCCCCCCGCGCGGCCACGGCATCGTCGGAAACGGCTGGCTGTTCCGCGACCTCATGGAGGTCTGGCTGTGGCGTCAGTCGAACCGCCTCGTCGACGGCGAGCGGGTGTGGGACGCGGCGAAGGCGCGGAACCGCGACTTCACGTGCGCCAATCTGTTCTGGTGGTACGCGATGGCGGCGTCGACCGACTTCGCCGTCACGCCGCGGCCGATCTACAAAGCCGACGGCCGTAAGCTGCCGGACTGCTGGTCCGATCCGCCCGACCTGCGCGACGAGCTTCAAAGCAAGCTCGGCCCGTTCCCCCTGTTCCACTTCTGGGGCCCGGCGACCTCCATCGCGTCGAGCCGCTGGATCGCGGACGCCGCCAAGCACGTCGTCTCCACGCGCGATCCGACGCTGACTCTCGTCTACCTTCCCCATCTCGACTACGGTCTGCAGCGCCTCGGGCCGGATCACCCCGGCATCGCCAAGGACCTCGCCGAGGTGGACGCTGTCGCCGGCGATCTGATCGACGCGGCACAGGCGCACGGGCGCCGCGTCATCGTCCTCTCCGAGTACGGCATCGTGCCCGTCTGGCGGCCCGTCCACATCAATCGCGCCTTGCGCGAAGCCGGATTGCTCGCGGTGCGCGAGGAGGACGGCGGCGAGATCCTCGACATCCCGCGCTGCCGCGCGTTCGCCCTGGCGGATCATCAGATCGCCCACGTCTATGTGCGCGACGCTCGGGACATTCCCGCCGCGCGCGCCGCCATTGGCGGATTGGACGGCGTGGCCGACGTGCGCGATCGCACGCAACAGGCCGCAATGGGGCTCGATCACGAGCGATCCGGAGAGCTGATCGCGCTGTCCGAGCACGATGCATGGTTCACCTATTATTTCTGGCACGACGACGCCCGCGCTCCGGACTATGCGCGAACGGTCGACATCCATAAAAAGCCGGGCTACGACCCCGTCGAGTTGTTCCTTGATCCGAAGATCAAGCACCCGAAGCTCGCCATCGGATCGCGACTGGCGCGCAAGGCACTCGGATTTCGCACGCTCATGAACGTCATCCCGCTGGATGCCACGCTCGTTAAGGGATCCCATGGCCGCGCGGACGGTCCCGAGACACATGGGCCGCTGTTCCTATCGTCCGAACCGCACCTCGTGCCGCAAGGCACCATCGACGCAACCCACGTCAAGAGCCTGATGCTCTCGCACATCTTCGATCCCTGAGGAGTTTTGGCTTTGAACGATACGAGCGAAACCCTCGTCCTGGTCGACGATGACGATCGGGCCATCGGAAACGCGGAAAAGATGGATGCGCACGTGCGCGGCCTCCTGCATCGCGCGTTCTCGGTGATCATCTGGGATCGCGAGGGGCGCCAGTTGCTGCAGAAGCGCGCGATGGCGAAGTACCATTCGGGCGGTCTCTGGACGAATGCCTGCTGCGGCCATCCCCGGCCCGGCGAGGACATCACGTCCGCCGCCCAACGCCGCCTCCAGGAGGAGATGGGCTTCACCTGCGCGCTCGAAAACCTCGGCACCGTGCAGTACCAAGCCGTTTTCGACAACGGCCTCAGCGAGCACGAGATCGTGCACGTGCTCCGCGGCCGCTATGACGGCCCCGTCGTGCCCGATCCGAGCGAGGCCGACGCGTTCGGCTGGCAAACGCTGGAGGCAATTCGCACCGACATGGCCGCCGCGCCGGAGCGCTTCAGCGTCTGGTTCCGGCGCTATGTCGCCGAGGAGTGGCCGGTCGCGCTCGAGGCGCCACCGTAACCTCGGCATACACATCGACGCCTCGGCGTGCACATTCCTTGTGCGGAAGCGGGACGGCGTTACATTCGGGTTCGATAGAGCAAAGCGAGGCGCCGGCGTGACCGAAGAACAGCACCCTGATGCGATGGCCGGCGAGGACGCGAGCGCAGCGCTCGCGCGCATCGTCGCGGCGTTCGCAGCCGACAGCGGCACCATTCACGTGCTCGGCTCCGACGGACTCCTGCATCTTGCGGCGGCCAGCCCCGGCATGCCCGATACGGTGCTCGCGATCATTCGCACGATACCGGTCGGCAAGGGCATGGCCGGGCTCGCCGTCGAGCGCCGTGAGCCTGTCAACGCGTGCAACATCCAAACGGACGCGAGCGGAGACGTGCGCCCGGGCGCGCGCGCAACGGGGCTCGCCGGATCGATCGTGGTGCCGATCTTCAACGGCGAGACCGTCGTTGGCGCGTTGGGCGTGGCCAACCGCGCCGAGCGCACGTTCGATGCCGGCGAGATCGAGCGCCTCCTCGCGGAAGGCCGCAGGCTCGGCCCGTCCCTCGGCCGCGGCTGATGGACACCGCGGCCTCCGGCACGCCGATGCGTCGCCGGGCATGGAAACGCGCCGTCCGTCTGTCTCTGATGTTCATCGTCATGACGGCAGCCGTCATCGTCCCCTTCCTGTTGTTCGGCGACGAGCTGGAGCGCATGGCGCGCGAAGCGATGGCGCACTCCTCCTCTCGCTTCGTCGCCGCGTTGGCCGGCGTGGCGCTGCTCGTGGCCGACATCGTCATCCCCGTGCCCTCCACGTTCGTCATCACCGGACTGGGAGCGATCCTGGGTCCGGTCCTGGGAATGCTGGTGGCCGCGATCGGGCTGACGCTGGGGTGCCTGTGCGGCTACGCGCTCGGCCGCACGCTCGGGCACCGCTTTGCCGAGCGCGCCATCGGGCAAGAGGACCTGGATTACCTGCGCGACCAGCTCGCACGCCGTGGCGCGCTCGTGCTGGCGCTGTGCCGGCCGGTTCCCGTCCTGGCCGAAGCGTCGGTCATCGTTGCGGGGCTCTCTGGCCTGGCCGCCAAGAAGGTGCTGGCGGTGACGAGCCTCGCCAACGTCGGTGTGGCTACGGTCTACGCCACCCTTGGCGCCGGGGCCGATTCCAGTCTCGGATTTGCGATGGCCCTGGGCGCGGCCTTCGCTCTCCCCGGCGTTGCCTTTCTGATGGCCAAGGCTGCGAGACGTCGGCCAACTCCCTGAGGCAACGACGCCGCGGGCCATTTTTGCTCCCTGCGAGCCTGAGCGCCCTCCGCGGGATTAGCCGGTCATCCCGCCGCGCGTCCGGGCCGTGACCGCCGCACAGCGCTGACGAGCCTCAACTGAAATTCCTCGCCGTCATTGGAAACGGGCGACGCTGGGCGGCATCCGATGTCACGCGTCGCGCAGCACACGAGCGGGCCGCAGGCGATGGCGAAGGCGGACAGCTTGACGCGCGTCTGGAACGTCGCCTTGACAGGCCGAGGCCCTCGTTGCAAACATGCATCTTAAATATATCTTATAAATTGGAGAAGAGGTCTCGTCATGTTTCTGCTTGATTGGGTTGTGCGCCTCTTTCTCGCTCCGGGTGACCTCGTCCGCCGCCGCCTCGGCATTACCGTCGAGGAGGATGGCGGGATCATCCGCTCCTTCGTGAACATGTGCGTGTGGGGCGTCGTCACCGTCATCGCGGTGATCTACTTGCATTGACGGCTGGCGGCCGCGCGCCCTGAGGCGTCCTAGAGCATTTTCCGACGAAGTGGAGACCGGTTCGTCGTAAGAAAATGCGACAAAACAAGAATCTAGAGCGTCCGATCCGATTCTATCGGATCGAAAAACGCTCTAGACTGCGATAACGCCACGCGGCCTACAGGCAGGACCGCCTGCGCCCCAGCATCAAACCGCGGTGAAGCAATTGTCGACAAACAGGTGCGCGCCGTTGATGAAGCTCGCCTCGTCGCTGGCCAGGAAGAGCGCGGCCCGGGCCACCTCCTCGGGTTCGCAGAGCCGGCCCTGCTGAGCTGCGATCGCGGCGTCGGACACATCGACACCCAGCGCCGAGAGCTCCTTCACCTCCCGCAAGCCGTGAGGCGTCGCGACGAACCCCGGACAAACCGTATTGCAGCGGATCTTGCGGTCCCGAAACTCCACGGCGATCGACTGCGCGAACATGTGGCACGCGCCCTTGCTCGCGTTGTAGAGAACCTCGGAGGGCGTCGCGGCAACGGCGGAGATCGATGACGTGCACACGATCGCGCCGCCCCCAGCCGCGATCATGCCGGGAAGCACGGCCCGGGTCATGAGGAACATGCTGGTGACATTGACGCCCATCAGCCAGTTCCATTCGTCGAGCGAGCATTCGAGAAACGGCTTCACGATGAGGGTGCCGGCGTGATTGAACAGCACGGTGATCGTCCCGAACGTGCTGGCGACCGTCCGCACCGCGGCGTCGACCTCATGCGGCTGTGACACGTCGGCTTTCGCGAAGACGGCCTCACCGCCGGCAGACGTGATTTGCGCAACGATGGCGCGGCCGGCCTCCTCGTTCTTGTCGACGACCCCGACCTTGGCACCCTCGGACGCAAACAGGAGCGACGAGGCGCCGCCCATGCCCGTCGCGCCTCCCGAAATGAGCGCAACCTTCCCGGCCAAGCGTCCCGTCATGTCACGCCCTCGCGTGTCTGATCGCGCCGAGCCGACGGCCCGGTCGAGGCTCCATTTGCTCAAGGGGTAGCGGTATGGCCCGCTTCATAGGGAAGCGGGCCACACCGAAGGTTGTCCTAGGATGCGCGGCGCACCATGGCCCGCTCCAAGCGATTTCCGGCCGCGCGGTGGGCAAGGATCTGCTTGGCGCGCTCGGCGATCAAGCTGCCGGCCTCCACCGGCGGCATGCCTTGCCGATAGATGTTGGAGATCACCGTGTACTCATAGCGGATGTCGTCGTTGCCGCTGAAGGCGCGCGCCGCCTCTTTGGTCTCATCGTCCTCCAATCGGTAGGCGAGATACGCGGACATGCTGCGGGACGCCATGGCATCGCCGCCGGGGCGCTCGCCGATCAGATTGATGACGAGCTTCGGCCTCAACCGCTCTCCGATCTCCTCGGCGAGCTTGACGCGCCCGTACGGAGCGAGGATCGGCTTTCCGACGCTGATCTTCTGCTGCGTGAGGCCATCGATCAGAACCGGCAACAGCTCGGGGATGTTGTGATGCACCGCTTCGGCGCTCAATCCGTCCGAGATGAGCACCTGCACGTCGACGTCTTCCGGATTGAGGAGCTGAAGCTCCTGTTCGTTCAGGCGCGAGCCGATGTCCGGATTATTGAGGTGATCGCCCTTGGTCGAGGCCCTGGTCGCAACACGGCGGAACTCGATGTGGCCGAGCCGCTCGGGCGCGATCTCCGCGTAGATGGCTTCGCGGGCGGCGGCCAGGTTCGCCTTGATGTCGCGAGAGACGGCATTCGCCGGGCGCGGGCCGGCGTTGTCCCAGCCATAGGCGGCTGGCAAGCTCTCGCGGAGCCGCTGGAACTCGACGTCCGAGCTGCAGAAGATCCGCGGATTGCCCCAGTTCGGCCCGCGCTCCAGCTTCCCGTCCTCGTCGCGCTGGAAGATCCCGCGTTCGATCGCCCACTTGGTGTAGTCGGGCGCGGGCTCCAGGCCGTGGATTTCGCGCAGCGTCTGGTCGTCGTGCGAGCAGGTGTCGAAGTACGCCAGCATGCGGTCGACGCTCAGGTAGACATCCATGAAGAAGTTCGCACCGGCCGCCGTCAGCAGCTCGGTGGCGATCTGCTGTCCTTCCATGGCGATCTGGGAGTGGAGCGTGTAGCACGGCGCCATGCCCATCGGCAGGCCCATCAGCTTGCCCATGAAGTGGTCCTGCAGGTTGGACAGGATCATTTCGCGGTTGGTGAGATGCGTCTCGGGTCCGATGAAGCCGGTGACGTTGTTGACCATGAAGGGATCCCAGCGGCGCGCCAGGCCGTAGCAGAGCGCTTCCGTGGTCGTCATGTCGATGCCGTTGTGCTTGCCGTAGGTGACCTCGCTCCCTTGTCCGGTCTCGAAGTACATGAACTGCTTGGCGTCGGGGGCCAGCGGCCCGCGTTCCGCCATGGTGCGATAAGCCCTGTCGATGAGATCGACGGTGCAGTCGAATTCCTCGGTCAAGGTGCGGTCCGTGCCGGCAAGGCTCTGGAACATGATCTCGACCGGCGCGCCGTTCTCGAGGCAGGAGAGCTGCGTCTTGATGTGGGACAGAACGCAGATCTGCGTCGGTGCACCTGTCTGGCGCCGAAGCTTGTCGAGGTGGTGCAGGATCGCGCTGATATTGTCGACCGTGTCGATCGCAGGGTTGAGCCCGAACAGCGCATCGCCCGAGCCGAGGCTGAGTCCCGTGTAGACCAGCAGCGTGACCGTCGAGAGATCGTCGGTGGGATGGTTCGGCTGCAGGCGCGACGAGAGCGTCCCCGGCAGTCCCACCGTCGTGCGCGCCGTGGCCGACCGCTTCAGTTTTTTCGCGGCGAAGACCAGCTCATGCACGTCCATGAGCTTGGCGATCGCCGCCGCCATCGGCCCGGTCAGTGCGGATCCGATCCGCTTTGCGGCGGCCGGCTTGCTGCGGAGGATCTCGTCCTTGACTTCCCCGACTGTCTTGTCGGCGATTTCGGAAAACACCTCGAGATCGATGTCGTAGTTGACCCTCATCACGCTATCGACCCGCCCCGCGTCGTCGGTCAGAGGCCGGTCGTAAATGTGCCGCAGCGTCAGCCTGGAGAGCAGTCCGCGCGCGGCCTCTCTCTTGACCTCGTCCTCGGCGCAGAGGCCCGACAGGCGATCGCCGGACTTTTCGAAATCGGCTGCTCCCAGAAGGGCTTTCAGTCCCTTGAACGAATAGGCACGCTCGAAGAGCCGCGTTTCGTAAACCTCGTCTGGCATCGGTGCCGGGACCCGTATTTCGCTCAGAGGCTTAAGTGCAATCATCTCCCGTTCCTCCCACGTTTCTTTGCAGTGGTTGAGTGTTGTCCTAATTCATTCCGTAAAACGAAACTGGCACGACGCCGTTGCGCATCCGCCCCAGATTGACGAAGTGGGCCCTGCGCTCGGGTATTTCATCGATGATCATCAGTCTGCGATCTGTCGTCCGCCAGGCAGTGGCGTAGTTGCCGAGCGCCTTGCCGACGTTGGCCGTGGTCAGGATGACGATCGAGGCGTCCTCGGGCAGATCCGCCTCGTCGAGGGCCGACGACATGGCAGCACCCAGCCGCTTGACGGCTTCGAACGAGGGATGAGCGGTCTGCCAGACGAGCTGCAGACAAGCGCCGCGCCGCGAGCGTCCTGCAAGGCGGAGCGCATCGCGCAAGGCCGGCACGTCCGCGTCCGCCGCAAGCGTGGCAACGACAGGCAGATCCCGGAGAGGCAGCGTTTCGCCACCGCTGAGGAACAGCGTCGTGCCCGATATTTCGGTGTTGTTGAGCGTAAGGCCCTGAACCGTGGCGCGCCCCCGGTGCTCCGGCACGTAGTCGCCCACATCGCGCGACAGCCGTGGGTCGGCCAGGATCGCCAGGGCGAGATCCACGCCCAGGTCGCCATAGAACGTCGTGCTTGGCACGGGGCTGCCGGCCGCAATCGCGTATACCAGCTCGCCGACGCCGCCGGAGAACGTGAGCGCGGCTGACGCGGCGTGCGGGCTCTCGAACGGGGCCTGCTCGATCAGGCGCCCGACCGGGTTGTCGAAGAATGTCCTGTCGCCGTCGGCGATGGCGCAGAGCGCGCGAACGAAATAGCCCGTGATGCGAGCAACGTCGCTTTCGGAGAGCTTGTGCCCAGCTCTCGCGCTCAGTCCGAGGTGCTGGAGGATGGCCTCGCCAAAGCGCGAGACGTTGCGCAGTTCGTAGCCGCCGGGGACGAACTCGAAGTGCCGCGCGCCAACGAAATGGCACCCGGTCTCCCGGACGTTTCCGTTGATCCCGAGCGCCGGGTTGGTGGTTCCGCCCCCAATGTCGAGATTGAGAAAGGCGCGCTCGGGATAGGTTCGCGACAGGGCGGCGCTTCCGCCCATGAACGCCAGCCACGACTCCAGCCTCGGGTCGTCCGCAGTGGCGACAACAGCCTCGCCGAGGAGGTCGATGATCAGGGATGCGAGGGATTCCGCGTTATCGCGCTCAGCGGCCAGCCCCGTGACGATGGCGCCCCCGGCGAAGATTTCATTCGTATCGATCTTGCTGTGGTTCAGCCACGCCGAGACCTGGGCGCGGACCGCATCCAGGTCGATCTTCTGGCCGCGAAAGGGCGTGAAAATCGGCTCCGGCCGGTGCACGGCCTTTGCACCGCGGAATTCCATGCGCCCGGTCGCACAGTTGTTTGCGAGATCGGCTTCCACGGCGAGCATGCTGGATGTAGTAGACCCGAAATCGAGCCCGACCAGCGTGACTTTTTCTTCCTGCTTACGACCAAGCATTGGACTGCCCTCGTCGGAAGACTGTACATCGACCAATTAACTGTGTCACTCAGGAGCTCCGGGACCAAGCAACGGCCCGGGACCGCCGTCTGTCGCGAAGATCACGCCAGAGCAACTGAAAGTTGCATTTGCTTTCGGGGGGAATGTTTCGCAGTAAAAAACTTGAATGTACCGCCCCTCACCTTAGCCGCCAGATAAATTCGCGCAGGGCAAAATAGACAGAAAATAACAAGCATATCGGGAGTGGAAACATGGCTCAGATAGGTAATTTCGTCATTTACATAATCATGGCCTGCGCCGTCGCGGGCGCCATTGCTTCGATATTCGATCAGGAAAAGGGGCTCGGAAAAGAATTCCTCGAAGGCATCTACAGCATCGGTCCGATTTTCGTGCCGGTGGCGGGCATCATGGCCGCGAACCCCTACCTGTCGAAGATCATCGCCGCCGCGTTTGGTCCGCTCTTTGCGAACGTCGGCGCGGATCCCGCCATCGCCGCGACCACCATCATCGCCGTCGACATGGGCGGCTACCAGCTCGCCAAGGA
>CAYLSI010000014.1:0-72297 GCA_964386545.1 uncultured Hyphomicrobium sp. | reverse complement strand
CCCTCACCCGGGCCTGCGGCCCGACCTCTCCCCACCGGGGAGAGGTGAAGACAACTCGCTTTTTACCTCTCCCAGAGGGAGAGGTCGCGCAGCGGTCCATGCGAAGCATGGCTTCGCCATGACGCTGCGCGGGTGAGGGGTTAGACGCGAGCGGACGTTGGGTCCACCTCAGTCGGAAGGCTCTAAGCGGCCGACTGCCGGATCAGCTTGTCGAGGCAGTGCGCGATGGCCGCGTCCACGTCGGACGCGGGCACCGGGTGGCTGAAGTAGAAGCCCTGCATCTCCTGGCATCCCGCGCCGGACACGCCCTCGATCTGCTCGATCGCCTCGATGCCTTCGGCCACGGGGCCGATCCCGAGCGCCAGCGCAAGCCCGGTCACCGCGCCGACGACGGCCATCCGGTCGGGTCGGCCCGAGACATCGTCGACGAACGCGCGGTCGATCTTGATCTTGTCGAACGAGAAGCTCCTGAGGAAGCTCAGCGACGAGAAGCTGTTGCCGAAATCGTCGAGCACGATCCGCACGCCGAGTGCGCGCAGCCGCTGCAGGGTTTCGAGCGTTTTCGCCTCGCGCTTCACGAGCGCGGCTTCCGTGATCTCGAGCTCCAGCCGCCCCGGATCGAGGCCGGTTCTCTTGAGGGCCTCTTCGACGGCGTTCGCAAGGTCGCCCTGCTCGAACTGCAGCGGCGACACGTTGACGGCCACGTTGACGTCCAGCCGCCAGCGCGCGGCGTCCTGGCACGCCTGCCGGATTGCCCATTCGCCCATGCTCGCGATCATGCCGGTCTTCTCGGCGATCGGGATGAAGGTCGCGGGCGGCAGCATGCCGAGCTTCGGATGGCGCCAGCGCATCAGCGCCTCGCAACCCGTCACCGTGCCCGACTTGATGTCCACGACCGGCTGATAGTGGAGCAGGAGCTGGCTGCGCTTCAGCGCGCTGCGCAGATCGGACTGAAGCTCGATGCGGTCGCGCGCGATCTTGTCGTCGGACGGCTGATAGATGGCCAGGCTGGCGCGCCCGCACGTCTTGACGCGGTAGAGCGCGGTATCGGCTCGCTGCATCAGCGTGTCGGCGTCCTCGCCGTGATCGGGGCAGAGCGCGATGCCGATGCTCGCGCCGACGCCGGCGTCCGAGCCCAGGATGCGGTACGGCGCATTGAGGATCTTGAGCAACCGCTCGCCGAGGCGCGTGGCCTGCTGCGGGTCGACGACCTCTTTCTGGATGATCGCGAACTCGTCGCCGCCGATGCGGCCGACGAAATCGGAATCGCGGATGGTGGAGAGCATGCGCTTGGCAACCGCCTTGAGCACGGCATCGCCCGTCGCGTGGCCGAGCGTTTCGTTGACCCGCGTGAAATGATCGAGATCGACGAAGTGAAGGGCGATGCGCTCGTTCGGGCGCAGCCGCTTGATCTCCGCTTCCAGCCGCTCGCGGATGCTGAGCCGGTTCGGGATCTCGGTGAGCGGGCAATGCCGGGCGAGCCAGGCGACGCGTTCCTCCGCCATCGTCCGCTCGGTGATGTCCTCGTGGATGTCGACCCAGCCGCCGTCGGCCAGCGGCTGGCAGGTGACGAGGATGACGCGCCCGTTCGGCAGGTGCTGGGTATGCGTGAATGTCTTGCCGTGGCGCAGCTCCAGCACGTGCCGGTCGAGCCAGAGCCGCTGCTTCATCAGCTCCTCGGCGGTATCCGGCGTGCCCGTGCTCGCCGTGTGGTAGGCGATGATCTTGGAGAAGGGCGTGCCGGGCGCCGACACGTCGTCCGGCAGATCGTAGATCTGGCGGTAGATGGAGTTGCTGACGGTCAGGCGCTGCTCGGCATCGAACATCGAGAGCCCGCGCGCCATGTTGTTGAGCGCGACCTCGAACGAGCTGTTGAGCTCGGTGAGCTTGCGCGCCTCGTCCAGCAGGCGCTGCACGTCGTCCTGGTCCGAATGCGCAGCCAGAGGAGCGGCTGTCGCGTCCTCTTTGGAAATCTCGGTCATGGCGAAACTTTCTCCGGGCGCCGCGTGAATTTCAGCGCCGTGCAACAGCTTGCATCGTGCAACCGCTTTGATTAACGGCGCCGCAAAGCCCGGGCTCTCCCTCGGTGATGTTGAGAAGCGTGGTTGAGAACCGGTTAGCGCGCGTCCGCTCTTGGATCACCCGCCTTTGCGCCGCCCCTCACGCCGGCGTCTTGTCGGGGAACCGGCAGATGTCGCGGATGAGGCACGCCGGGCACGCGGGCTTGCGCGCCTTGCACACGTAGCGTCCGTGCAGGATGAGCCAGTGGTGGGCGGGCACGCCGTACTCCGGCGGAATGCGGGCGAGCAGATCGGCTTCGACCGCGAGCGGCGTCTTGCCGTTCGACAGCCCGATCCGGTTCGACACCCGGAGGACGTGCGTATCGACGGCCATCGTGGCCGCGCCGAACGCCACGTTCATGACCACATTGGCCGTCTTGCGCCCGACGCCAGGCAGCGTTTCGAGCGCATCGCGGTCCTGCGGCACCACGCTGCCGAACTCGCGGATCAGCTTCTCGCTGAGTAAGATGACGTTCTTGGCCTTGGCCCGGTAGAGCCCGATGGTTTTGACATGCGCACGCACGGCGTCCTCGCCGAGGGCGAGCATCTTTTCCGGCATGTCGGCCTTCTGGAACAGCGCCCGCGTCGCCTTGTTGACGCCCGCGTCGGTGGCCTGCGCGGAGAGCACCACCGCCACCAGCAGCGTGAACGGGTTCGTATGCTCGAGCTCGCCCTTGGGCTCCGGATTGGCGGCCGCAAACCGCCGGAAAACCTCGGCAATTTCGGCCCGCGTGAGCAGGCCTGCGCGCCCCGCCCTGGGCGCCGGACGGCCGGGGGCGGCGCGAGATTTTGCCGGTAATCGGGAACGAACCGGGGCTGCAGGGGTCTTTGACAAGAGAAATCCCGAAGGTAGGCTCACGCCATGGATACTACCGAACCTGGGCCCCCGGACGCGAGCGTGTTTCGTGCCGTCCTGCATCCGCACCGATCCCTCACGCCGCAAGGATTTCTGATCCTGATGCTGGCGATCGGCGGCGCCAGCTTCGTGACGGGGCTGGTGTTCCTGATGCTGGGCGCCTGGCCGGTGATGGGGTTCTTCGGCCTCGACGTACTCCTGGTCTATGTCGCGTTCAAGCTGAACTACCGCGCCGCCCGGGCCTACGAGCTCGTGGAGCTGACGCCCGAGATGCTGAAGCTCACGCAGGTGTCGGCCTCGGGCAAGAGCGAGAGCTTCGAGTTCAACCCCTATTGGGTCCGCCTGCTCGTCAGCGAGCGGCCGGACGGCGGCAACCACATGTTCCTGGCCTCGCACGGCCGCGAGCTGGAGTTCGGCCGCCTCCTGAACGACGACGAGCGCCGGGATTTCGCGACGGCCCTGAGAAACGCCCTCGACATGACCCGCCGCCGGCACGCGCCGGTCTGATACGCGCCCATCCGATCCCGGCCGCCGGAACGGCGCGCCGCATCGGCCGCGTGCAAATCGGCCCCCTGCAAAAAGAATGGGCCGGGCAAGCCCCCCGGCATGCCCGACCCGTCCCCCCGTCAACTTGACCCCCGTCAAACTGACTCTGCCTCGACCAGACGATCAGACGTCTGCCGGCTCCTTGCCGGAAACCGACGCCAGCGCCGGCATGCGCGGCTCGGTGATGTCGCGTTCGCGACGGCGCGGCTGCGGCGGCTGGAACGCGCGGCGCGCGTGGAATTCGCAATAGGGCAAGCCGGTGACCTTGGTCTTGCCGCAGAAGTGGAAATCCGCGGCCTGCGGGTCGCCGATCGGCCAGCGGCAGCTGCACTCGGTCAGCGTCTGGATCGTCCGGCGCTCCTTGAGCGGGATCACCAGCTCTTCGACCGACGGCGTGAACGGCTCGGCTTCCGGCTGATAAAGGGCGCGCAGGGCAGGGTTGCCCTGCTGCGGAAAGCGGGTCTTCTGCTGCTGCATGCGGCGTGCCCCGGCCGCCGTCGCGGCTCGTGTGCGCGGCCGATGCGATTTCATGCGCGAGGTCGTCGCGCGGCCCGAGAGGCCAAGGCGATGCACTTTACCGATGACGGCGTTGCGCGTGACGCCGCCGAGGCGTCCGGCAATCTGACTGGCGGAAAGTCCCTCCGACCAGAGCTTCTTCAGAAGCTCCACCCGCTCGTCGTTCCAGGCCATATCTCTGCGCTCCCCAAACTTGATCCGTCCGGGCCGACGACCCAGACAAGGCAGGCGCACGGGAAAGCGGCGGCAAAACTCCAGCGCGGCGCACGAAAACGCCAAGCGCGAGCCAAGCTGCTGCTACCCGCAACGCAAACAAAAGATGACGCAGGAACTAGAGGCGGACCGACGACCTAAGCCGTTGATATACAAGGTCCGAACGCAGGCCAGACAGCGGATACAGGAGATGCCGCCGGAAAGCGCGACATGTCGTGTCTGGATTTCGTTAACCTACAATAACTTGATTTTCTTGTACAAGCCGCCGCTTTCGCGCCTGGGGTGTTGACAGGGGGCGAGTGGCGCTATCGCCACAGAATGAGTCGCGCCTCCCAGCACGCAGGGGCTCCGTGCATTTGTCCCCGCATTTAATTCGAAAACTTGCGGCGTGTCCGGGCAAAAAAGATCCGGTGTCAGATGAAGTTCCTGGACTTCCCGGAATTAGGGACATCCGAGCGCTTCCGTTGACTTTAGACGAGTGTTTGCGTATCACGCCTGCTTTCGCGTAGCCGCCGGGAGGGCGGCTTTCGTCATTTTGGGGGAGTGGTATGGGCACCGTGTCCAAACCCCTCACGGCCTCGGCCGCAGGTCAGACAGGCAACTCGAAAGGCCCGTCTCCCGCGGTCATGAGCACCTACGCGCGACAGGACATCGTGTTCGCCCGCGGCGAGGGGGTGTGGCTGGAGACGGAAACGGGCGAGCGCTACCTGGATTTCGGGTCCGGCGTCGCCGTCAACGCGCTGGGACACGCCCATCCCCATCTCGTCGCCGCCTTGAAGGCGCAGGCCGAGAAGCTCTGGCACACCTCGAACCTCTATCGCGTGGCGGGCCAGGAATCCCTGGCCGAGCGCCTGGTCGCGACGACGTTTGCCGACAAGGTCTTCTTCTGCAATTCCGGCGCGGAAGCCTGCGAAGGCGCCATCAAGGCGGCCCGCCGCTATCACGCCGTCAACGGCGAGCCGGAGCGGTGCCGCATCGTGACGTGCTACGGCGCGTTCCACGGCCGCACGCTGGCGACGCTGGCCGCCGCCGGCAACGCCAAATACCTCGAAGGCTTCGGCCCCGAGATGCCGGGCTTCGACCACGTGCCCTACAACGACCTGGAGGCGGTCCACGACGCCATCGGCCCCGACACGGCGGCCGTGATGATCGAGCCGGTCCAGGGCGAGGGCGGCGTGAACGTCGGCTCGGCCGAGTTCCTGCGCGGCCTGCGCGCGCTGTGCGACGAGGCCGGCATCCTCCTCGTGCTCGACGAGGTGCAGACCGGCGTCGGCCGCTCGGGGCGCTTCTTCTCGCACGAATGGGCGGGCATCACCCCCGACATCATGGCAGTCGCCAAGGGCATCGGCGGGGGCTTTCCGCTCGGCGCCGTGCTGGCGACGGAGAAGGCCGCGGCTGGCCTCTCGGCCGGCATGCACGGCTCGACGTTCGGCGGCAATCCGCTGGCGACGGCGGCCGGCAACGCGGTTCTGGACATCGTGCTCGAGCCCGGTTTCCTCGAGAGCGTCCAGCAGCGTGCGCTGCGGCTGCGCCAGAGCCTCGCGAGCGTGGTGGATCAGTTCCCCGGCCTCGTGACGGAAGTCCGCGGCCAGGGCCTGCTGGCGGGCATCAAGGTCTCGGTGCCGCCTCCGGAGGTCGTCTCCGCGGCGCTGGCCGAAAAGCTGTTGCTCGTCGGCGCGGGCGACAACGTCGTGCGCGTGCTGCCGCCGCTGACCGTGTCGGACGACGAGATCGCCGAAGGCGTCGAGCGCCTGTCCCGCGCGCTGGGCCGCGTCGCGCAATCCAAGATCGCGCAATCCAAAACCTGAGCATCAACCTCAACTCGGAGCTGGCCGGATCGCCATGGCCAAAGCAAACGCCATTCGACATTTCCTGGATCTCGACGAGATCGACGCCAAGACGCTGCGCAAGATCATCGATGCGGCCCATGCGATGAAGGCTGCCGGAAAGCGCGTGCCGGCCAAGCTCAAGCCGAAGGGCATCGAGGACGACGTCCTGCTCCTGATCTTCGAGAAGCCGTCGACGCGCACGCGCGTCTCGTTCGACGTCGCCATGCGCCAGCTCGGCGGCCAGACGATCACGCTGAACCAGAACGACCTGCAGCTCGGCCGCGGCGAGAGCATCGCCGACACGGCGCGCGTGCTGTCGCGCTATGGCGATGCGATCATGATCCGCGCCAACGCGCACGACACGCTGCTCGATCTCGCCAAGCACGCCACCGTGCCCGTGATCAACGGCCTGACGGACGTCTCGCACCCCTGCCAGATCATGGCGGACGTGATGACGTTCGAGGAGCACATGGGCCCCATCAAGGGCCGCACGGTCGCCTGGGTCGGCGACGGCAACAACGTCGCCGTCTCCTGGATGCACGCGGCCGCGAAGTTCGGCTTCGAGCTGCGCGTCGCCTGCCCCGAGCAGCTCCGCCCGAGCGACGACGTGATCGAGTGGGTCCGTCGCGAGAAGGCGGACGTCACCGTGATGACGGATCCCGTGAAGGCCGTGCGCGGCGTGGACTGCATCGTGACCGACACCTGGGTCTCGATGGGCCAGACCGACGCGGCGCGCCGCAAGCAGCTCCTGAAGCCCTATGCCGTCGACGACGCGCTCATGAGCAAGGCCGCGAAGGGCGCGATCTTCATGCACTGCCTGCCGGCCTATCGCGGCCACGAGGTCTCGGAGAGCGTGCTCGAAGGCCCGCAGTCCGTGGTCTTCGACGAGGCGGAAAACCGCCTGCATGCGCAGAAGGGCATTCTCGCCTGGTGCCTCGGCGCCGTCTGACATGTGCCTTGGCGCCGTCTGACATGGTGCCCTCGGCGCCGTCTGAGGTGTGCCTCGGCGCCGCCTGACGCGTGGAGATCCTCCGTGCCTCCGCTCGACCCGAGGGGTGCGCAATGGATTGCCCGTGCCCTGAAGTCGTGGTGTAAGACCGGGACGGCGGGGCGAGACGGAGGAACACGCTGAAATGTCCATTCATTCCGTGATCGCCTGGACGCTGGTCCTCGGCGTCGGCCTGGCTGCCGTCGTCTATGCCGCCGATGCGCGCGAGCCGCTGGCCCTGCTGGGCGCGGCCGGCTTCGTCAATCTGATGCTGGTGGCCGTCGCCCTGGCGCAGCGGCGTGCCCTTTCGGCCGTGTCCGCCTCGCGCAGCCGCGTCGAAGCCACGACGGCCCGCTACATGGGCCTGATCTGGCTGTGGGGCGCGGCCGCGCTGATCCTCGTCTACAATCTCGTGCTGCAGTGGCGCGAGTGGCCGCACTTCTCGGCCGCGTTCGCCGTCGCCGGCCTTCTCTGCCTCGGCTTCTCGGCCATGCTGGGCGCGGATGCGGCCAAGGGCAAGGAGGACCCGACGCTGCTGCGGCTCGGCCGTTATATGGCCATCGGCCAGCTCGCGGGCATGATCGCGACGATGATCGGGCTCGCTGTCGACCCCGACAAGGAGTTTCTCGTGACGACGGACGTCGATTGGGCCGGCAACGGAATTTTTCTCTTTGGAGCCTTGGCTTTGGCGATCGTCTCGGCACACGCGTTGATTGACGGTAAGAAGAATTCCTCCTAGAGCATTTTCCGACGAAGTGGAGGCCAGTTCGGCGTAAGAAAATGCGACCAATCAAGAATCTAGAGCGCGCGATCCGGTTCTGTCGGATCGCAAAACGCTCCAGTCAAAAGCTCGTATGAGCACACATTCGCAAAGTTCCTACACGCCGGGGATCTCGCTTCGGCCGCTGCTTCCATGGCTGCTGCTGGCCGCTGCCTTGAGCATCACGATGATGGTGCTGGGCGCGGGACGCGGCGACCGCTTTCTGCCCGCCATCGCGGCCGGGCTCCTGGTCGCGCTCGTCGTCGGCACGGGCCTCGGCATCAACGCGCCAGTGTGGGCGCGCAACGGCACGTTCTCGTCGCGCTATGCGGGGCTGGAGGCGGTGCGCGAGGCCGTCCGCTGCAACATCTGGCTCGCCGCGCTCGTCTATGCGTGGGGCGCGTCCGCGCTCTATGCGGTCTATTCGCTGTCGGACCTCACCTGGCGCCACGCGTTCCAGTACGGCACCGGCGCGGCGGTCTTCGCCGCCTGCCTCGCGCTCTACGGCATGCGGCTCGGCCGCATCCGCAGCCTTCCCGTCCCGCCGATCTATCTGACGTACCTGCACGGCTTCGCCGTGGCGGCGGGCCTCGTCTACATGGTGGGAACCGGCAAGCTCGCGACGCTCAAGGGCGACTGGGCCGCCAACGAGGTGTTCCTGTGGGGCGGCATCGCGATCTTCGCGCTCTGCATGATGTCGGCCGTCACGCAGACGCGCATCATTCGTTCCGGAACTGCGGGCGGCGCTTCTCCGTAAAGGCGGCCATGCCTTCCTTCTGGTCGTGCGTGGCGAACATCGCGTGGAACGTGCGCCGCTCGTAGCGGATGCCTTCCGCCAGCGTCGTCTCGAACGCGCGGTTGACGCAGTCCTTCGTCATCATCGACGCCGTCATCGACTGTGCCGCGATGGTCTCCGCCGTCTTGATCGCATCCTCCAGCAGAGCCGCCGCCGGGACGACGCGCGCGACGAGCCCGGACCGCTCCGCTTCCTCCGCATCCATCATGCGCCCCGTGAGGCATAGCTCCATCGCTTTCGATTTGCCGATGGCGCGCACGAGGCGCTGGGTACCGCCGGCCCCCGGCATGATGCCGAGCTTGATCTCCGGCTGGCCGAATTTCGCCGTGTCGGCCGCGAGGATGAGGTCGCAGCTCATCGCCAGCTCGCAGCCCCCGCCGAGCGCGAACCCGGCCACCGCCGCGATCACCGGCTTGCGGCAGCGGGCAATCCGCTCCCAGCTCGCGATGAAGTCGCCCTTGAACGCCTCCATGTAGGTCTTGGCCTGCATCTCCTTGATGTCGGCCCCGGCCGCGAAGGCTTTCTCGGAGCCCGTCACCACGATCGCGCCGACGCCCTCGTCCGCCTCGAAGGCGTCGAGCGCTGCGTTCAATTCGCCGATCAACTGGTCGTTGAGTGCGTTCAGAGCCTGCGGCCGGTTGAGCGTAATCAGCCCCACCCGGCCGCGCGTTTCAGTCAGGATCGTCTCGAAAGCCATCGGGGGCCGCCTTTCAGTGCTGGCAGACGGGACAGAAGAAGCTCGACCGCCCGCCTTGGACGCTGCGACGCACGATGCCCCGGCAACCGGGCGTGAGGCAAGGCTCGCCCGCGCGCCCGTAGACGCGAAACGTGTTCTGGAACGACCCCGTGCTGCCGTCCGCCTGCCGGTAGTCCCGCAGCGTGGACCCGCCCGCCAGCACGGCTGCCTTGAGAACGTCCTTGATCGCCGCGACGAGCCGCTCGGCCGCGGGCGTCGGCTTGCCCGATCGCGTCGCGAGCGTGGAGGCGCCCCGCGACGGCTTGACCCCGGCCGCATGCAGGGCTTCGAGCACGTAGATGTTGCCGAGCCCGGCGATGGTACGCTGGTCCATCAGGAACGCTTTGAGGTCAGTCTTGCGCCCCGCCGCGCGCCGCGCGAGGTAGGCCGCATCGAGCGCATCCGACAGCGGCTCGACGCCGAGCCCGTGCAGGGCGGGGTGCATCGCGATCTCGTCGGGTGAGATCAGCAGCATGTAGCCGAAGCGGCGCGGGTCCGAGTAGATGACGCGCGTCCCGTCGTCCGTGTCGAAGACGACGTGCGCGTGCTTGTCGCCGCCCGGCGTCGCGTACTCGTAGTCGCCGATGAGGTGCGCGGCCGCCTCTCCGCGCGCCTGCACGTGAAACCGTCCCGTCATGCCGAGGTGCATGACGAGCGTGTCGCCCGTCGAGAGCTCCGCGACGAGATACTTGGCGCGCCGCGTGAGCGCGAGGATGCGCGCGCCCGTGAGGCGCTCGGCAAACTTCGGCGCGAACGGAAAGCGCAGGTCGGCGCGCCGCAGCAGCACCTTGCTGAGCACGCGGCCCGCGAGCACGGGCTCGAGCCCCATGCGCACCGTCTCGACCTCGGGAAGCTCCGGCATTGGCGTCCGTTCTGGCTGTCGTGATTGGGATCGCCGAACGCTCTAGGACGGCCGCGCGCGGCGCGCAAGGTCAGCGCACCAGAATTAGCGCACGAGAAACAGCGGGCCTTCGAGCATTTCGGCAAACAGCGCCGCGTCGTCGTCGGTCGGGGCCAGCACGCCGCCGAAGCGCGTGATGACGAAGCCTGCCCGCTCGCGCCGCATCATGGCGGCTACGTCGAGGGCCGTGTGGCGGCTCATGTCCACGATCTCGAGCTTGATCGCCGGCGTCGCGCCGAGCGCCAGGCGGATCTGCCCCTCGATCCATTCGAGGCGCCCCTGGTCGTGGTCGAGAAGCCAGAGCCGCGCGTCGCCGCCGGTGGTCTTTCCGATGCGCTCGGCCGCGCGCATCATCGGCGCGAGCCGCTCGATCTCCTCCACCACCGCGATCACCGGTCCGCCCGTCCGCGTCGCCTTGGGGCCGGTGACGACGATCCCGGTCGTCGCCTGGACCGCATCGAACACGCCGGCAAAACCCGCGCCCGCGAGCGTCGCGCCATCGGTGCTGCGAACCGGAGAGCCCACCGTCACGACATTCCACGGGCCGTTCTCCGTGCAGGCCCGGGCGAGCGCGCCCAAGGGATCGGCGCGCATGTGGCGGGCGTGCGCGACGATCGCCGCCGCCGCCGCGCGCGCCTGCACGAGACGCTGCTGCGCCGAGGCGTTGGCCTGGATCTCGCGCGCGAGCGCTTCCGTCGAGAACGAGCGCATCTGCCGCCCGGACATCGAGACCTCGCGCGCGAACGGCAGATCCGCGAGGTCGAAGAGCTGGTCGTCGGCGATGAACAGGCTGTCGATCTCGGCGCGGAACGCCTGCGCCAGCCTCACGGCCGCCTCGACGGCCGTGTCGTGCGGATCGCCCGGGCCGCCGAGCCACAGCACGACGCGTCCCCTCTGCTCGTCAGCCTCGGCGACGTGCGCGATCATGCGGCCTTCCCGGCTGCGGCGCCGCGACGGCTGCCGTCGGCCTCGTAGAGCCGCGCCTTTTCGGCGAAGCTGCGCAGCCGCGCCGCGACGCGCCCGTTGAGCGTCGCCGCGCCGAAGCCCTCGGCCGTCTTCTGGCCCGCTTCGAGGCCCGTCAAGAGCGCGAGGCCTTCGTCGGCGGTCTTGATTGTCGAAACGCTGAAGCGGCCCTCCTTGACGGCGGCGACGACGTCCTCGCGCAGCATGAGGTGCTGGCGGTTGGCTTCCGGGATCAGGACGCCCTGCGTGCCGGTGAGCCCGCGCGCGGCGCAGAGGTCGAAGAAGCCTTCGATCTTCTCGTTGACGCCGCCGACGGCCTGGATCTCGCCCCACTGATTGACCGATCCGGTGACGGCCAGGTCCTGGCGCAGCGGCGCATCGGCCAGCGCCGAGAGCAGCGCGAAGAGCTCGGCCGCGGACGCGCTGTCGCCGTCCACCGGCTCGTACGACTGCTCGAACACGAGCGAGGCGGCGAGCGCCAGCGGAACGTCGTCGGCATAGCGGCCGGCGAGGTAGCCCCAGAGGATCATGACGCCCTTGGAATGCAGCGGCCCGCCGAGCGAGACCTCGCGCTCGATGTCGGTGACGCGGCCGCCGCCGAGATGCACGCGCGCCGTGATGCGGACGGGCCGCGCGAAACCGGGTCCGGACTTCGCCGCGAACGACAGGCCGTTCACCTGGCCGGCCTTGGCGCCCGACGTGTCGACGAGCACGACGCCGCGCTCGATCGCGTCATGCGCCTGCGTGCGCGCCCGGTCCGTGCGCCGCGCCCGCTGCTCGATCGCCTTGCGGATGTCGTCCGCCGAGATCGTCTTGCGCGTCTCCGCCCGCGCCCAGTGGTCGGCCTCCTGCAGGATGTCGGTCAGCCGGCCGACCTCGAGCGTCAGGCGCTCGCGGTTCTCGGCGATGCGGGACGCCTCGTCGAGAAGGCGCGCGACGCCCGCCGCGTCGACCGGCGTCAGCGCGTGCCGCGCCACGATGGAGGCGATGAGGCGCGCCAGGCTGCGCTCGTTCTCGCTCGACCGCGCGATGGTGTCGTCGAAATCCGCCTGCACCTTGCAATAGCGCGCGAACTCGGCATCTGCCGCTTCGAGCTGCTGATAGCTTTCGCCATCGCCGAACAGCACGATCTTGACCGCGAGCGGCACGGGCTGAGGCACGATCGCCGCGGCGGATGCGCCGGCCGCCTCGGGCGACGCCGCAACGGCGATCTCACCCGTCTTGAGCGCGCGCTTCAGCGCCTGCCAGCTCTCGGGCGATGCGAGGAGATCGCGCGCCTCGATCAGCAGCAGGCCGCCGTTCGCGCGATGCAGCGCGCCGGGACGGAGCCGCAGCGTGGGATGCGAGACGGTGCGGCCGGAAGGGGCCGCCTCGATGAAGCCCGTGAGCGCCGGCGCCGACACCGGGGCGAGCTCCAGCACGGGGCTCCCCGCATCGGGCGCGGACGACGCCATGACGGTGACGAGATAGCGCCCGAAGAAGCCGTCCTCGAACGCGTCGAGCGCAGCGTCCCGCGACGGGATCTCGGCGAAGCGCTCGCAGTTGGCGATGATGTCCGTCTCCATGTCCGCCACATGGGCGGCCACCTCGGGAACCTTGGCGAATTCGGCCGACAGCGCATCGAGGCAGTCTTCCACCGCGTGCCGCGCCGTATCGGCGTTGAGCGCGGCCAGTTGCGTGCGGCGCGCGCGCTCGGCCTCGGGGGCGTTGGCGAGCACGGCCTGCAGCTCTTTTTCGAGCGCCGCGACGCGCGTTTCCACGTCGCGCCGCATGGTGGCCGGAAGCTGGTTGAAGACCTCGCTCTTCACGACCTTGCCGTCGTGCATGGGGGCGACGCCGAAGCCGAGCGGCGTGCGAAGCACCGCGATGTTCTGCTGCGCGGCCTTGGCGAAGATGTGGGCGAGCGCATCGTCGTTGGCCGCGCGCAGCTCCTCGTCGAGCACGCGCCGGCGCGCGCGGTAGTCCTCGCTGCGGAACGCCGCGGGCAGCGCGACCGAAAGCTCGGTCAACGCCTCACGCACGCCGCGCGCGAAGCGCGGGCCCCGCCCCGCCGGAAGCGACAGCGCGCGCGGGCGCAGGGGATCGTCGAAGTTCGGCGCGTAGACCCAATCGGCTGGCGTCTCGGCCGCCGCCGCGAGGGTGGAGACGAGCGCCCGGACGGCCGTGTGCTTGCCGCTGGCCTGCGGCCCGAGCACGAAGATGTTGAAGCCGTCCGCTTTCATCTCGAGGCCGAATTTGATCGCCTCGAGCGCGCGCTCCTGGCCGATCAGGCCGTCCGCGGGCGTCAGGTCGTCGGTGGTCTTGAATCCGAGCGAAGAAGCGTCCACGGTCCGGCGCAGGTCGGCGGCGGACAGCGTTTGCGCTTCCGTTCGGCTGAGAAGGGCGGGAATAATGCCGGACGAGCCGGCGCTCTCGACCTTCGACACCGCTTCGGGCGCCGCAGCCGGAGGCCGCTTTTCTCTGCTGAGCCGCTTGAAGAACATGAGGTCCGCACCTTCTTGAGGACAACATCGGGAGGTCTCCGTTCGATGCGGAGCCGCGTTATCGATCCGAATGCGATGGCCTGACGCATCAGGCTGTGGCGTTGGTGACAGCCCGAAATGGCAGATCCATGACCAGCATCGAGGACAATGTGGAAAACGGATTAGAGGGTGCGGATATTCCCCGCACGTCCTACGGCGGCCCGCAGTCGGAGACGGCGCGCGAGATCTGCCGCGGCGTCGTGCGGCTGCTCGCCGCGCACGGCATGGCCGCGATCTCGGAGCTTCCGCTGCCGAACGGCCGGCGCGCGGATGTCGTCGGCATCGGTCCGGACGGGGCGATTTGGATCGTGGAGATCAAGTCTTCGATCGAGGATTTCAGATGCGATCTGAAGTGGCCGGAGTATCGCGACTATTGCGACCGGCTGTTTTTCGCCGTGCGTCCCGATTTCCCGTTCGAGATCCTGCCGGACGAAACGGGGCTGATTGCGGCGGATCGGTATGCCGGAGAAATTCTAAGGCCGGCACCGCTTGCGCGCTTGCCGGCCCATGTCCGCAAGACGATGACGTTGAAGATCGCGCGTGCGGCCGCGTCGCGGCTGTGCCTGACGCTCGACCCTACGCTTCAGGCGGCGATCGGCCTCGGTGTGGGGGACGTGTGAGCCTTACTTCGGGGCGCGCTTGGCGAGAATGCGTTGCAGCGTGCGGCGGTGCATGTTGAGGCGGCGGGCTGTCTCGGAGACGTTGCGGTTGCAGAGCTCGTAGACGCGCTGGATGTGCTCCCAGCGGACGCGGTCGGCCGACATGGGGTTTTCCGGAGGCGCGGCCTTCGCGTTGTGAGGCGCGAGCAGAGCGTCCGTCACGTCGTCGGCATCGGCGGGCTTGGCCAGATAGTCCACCGCGCCGAGCTTCACGGCGGAGACGGCGGTGGCGATGTTGCCGTAGCCGGTCAGCACGATGATGCGCGTATCGGGACGAACCTTGGTCAGCTCCGCGATCACGTCGAGGCCGTTGCCGTCCTCCAGCCGCATGTCGACGACGGCGAAGGCCGGGGCCTGCGCACGAATGAGCTCGATGCCTTCCGCGATGGAATGGGCGCTGCGCACTTCGAAGCCACGCAGCTCCATGGCGCGGGCGAGACGCTGCAGGAAAGGACGATCGTCATCGACGATGATGAGAGAGCGGTCCTCGGGCAGCTCGTCTTGCCGAAATGATAGGTCTTCTGTTTCCACCGCGTCCTCCCACTTTTTGGGACTTATATTAGCCTTGGATCCGACTCCAATACTAGAACATCGTTTAGCATAACCGTACTCTCTGAAAGCGGAATCTTGGTGTACGGCAGGGTTTCGCCGTTAATAAATTTCACTCCTGTTCCGGTGCGGCGTCGAACTAGATCGCATCCGTGATCGGGTCGCCGGGGCCCGGCGGCTCGCGGCGGCGGGCCGGCGGCGGAACGGTGGTCTCGCGCTCGACGGCGGCTTCGAATGCGGCTCTCGGCCAGGTGACGCGTACGACCGCGCCCCGCTCCGGCTCGAGCCTGTTTTCGAGCTGCAGGCGCGCTCCCGACCGTTCGAGCAGCGTCTTGGCGATGAAGAAGCCGAGGCCCATGCCGGAGACCTTGTGCCCTCTCTTGTCCTTTCGTCCACTCCCGCGCGTGGTGACGTAAGGCTCGCCCAGATTGTCGATGACCTCCGGCTTGAAGCCGGGGCCGTCGTCCAGGATCGTGACCGAGACGGTTTGGGAATCCCATTCGCCTTTCACGTCGACGCGGCTGGAGCAGAAGTCGGCGGCATTCTCGATGATGTTTTCGAGGCCGTAGATGACGCCGGGCCGGCGCATCGCGACCGGCACGCGTGCATCCGCGCCCGCGACGCCCGACGACGGCGCCGTCGTGATATGGACCATGGCCCGCCCGCCGAAATAGGGCTGGGCGGCCTCGTGCAGCATCTCCTTGATGGTGAGGCTCGCGTGCAGCGGATCCTCGTCCGGCGGCTGGCGCGTGAGCTTCTGCAGGATCTCGCGGCACCGCTGCGCCTGGCTGCGCAAGAGCAGAATATCCTCGCGGAACGGGCTGTTCTTGTCGAACTGGCGGTCCAGCTCGTTGGTGACCAGCGTGATCGTGGAGAGCGGCGTGCCGAGCTCGTGCGCGGCCGCTGCCGCCAGACCGTCGAGCGCGTGCAGCTTCTGCTCGCGTGCGAGCACGAGCTCGGTCGCGGCCAGTGCGGCCGACATCTGCTTGCCTTCGTTCGTCAAGCGCCAGACGTAGAGCGCGAGGAACGGCATCGAGGCGCCAACGGCGGCGAAAATGCCGAGCTTGTAGAGCACCGGGAGCGTCAGCGCCGGATCCACATACCAGGGCAGCGGCATGGCGTGGAAGACGAGCAGCAGCGTGCAGCCGAGCGCGAGGATGCCGAGCCCGATCGTCCGCGTCAGCGGCAGCGTCGCCGCCGAGACCGTGACGGGCGCCATCAGCAGCATCGTGAAGGGATTGTCGATGCCGCCGGTGAGATAAAGGAGCGAGGCGAGCTGCAGGATGTCGTAGGCGAGCAGCGCGGTCGCGAAGTTCACCGTCAGGCGATGGCGCGCCGGATAGCGGATCGCCAGGAACACGTTCACCCAGGCCGACACCGCGATGATGATGAGGCAGGGGCCGGCCGGCAGATCGAACCCGAACCAGTAGTAGACGATGCTGAGCGCCACGATCTGGCCGATGACGCCGACCCAGCGGAGGCGGACAATGGTCGAAAGGCGGAGCTGGCTGTCGCCATCGAGGGCGAAGTTGGAAGAAAAGCGCTTGGTCAGTCTTTCTTGCACCGGAAACTACTTCTTTGACGAGGGCCGTAGGGGCTCTGGAGACGGGAAATACTAGCATAGCTTGCAAGCTGGCAAGGCGTGATCCAAATAGAGGCCGACGAAGGTCGGAAGCAGCATAATTTTCGGATCGGCCGGGCGTGGCCCCGGGCGCGAATTGCGAAAGAACGGATCGGCGATGGCGGCGAAAGCAGGCAAGAAGAATCCGGAGACCGCGGCCTCGTCCCGGAAGCTCGTGCTGCTCGCGCTGTTGGTGGGCTTGGCCGCGGGCGTCATGACGGCGGCGCTCCTGGCCATTATTCCTCAGTCTGCGCCGCAACAGCAGACGATCGGCAAGGCGGCCATCGGCGGGCCCTTTGCCCTGAAGGACGGCGCCGGCAAGGCGGTCACGGAGAAGGACTTCGCCGGCAAGCCGATGCTGGTGTTCTTCGGCTTCACCCACTGTCCGGACGTCTGCCCGGCGGGGCTGCAGGTGATCGCGGCCGCGCTCGACGAACTGGGCGACAAGGCGAGCCGCATGACGCCGCTGTTCATCACCGTCGACCCCGAGCGCGACACGCCCGAGGTCGTCGACAAGTACGCGAAGAGCTTCCACAAGACGATCGTGGGGCTCTCCGGCACGCCGGAGGAGGTCGCCGCCGCGATCAAGGCCTACCGCGTCTACGCCAAAAAGGTGCCGGATGAAGCCAATCCCGGCGAATACAGCGTCGACCACAGTCCCTTTATTTATCTGATGGATGCCCGCGGCGAGTTCGTGAGGCACTTCTCGCATGGCGCCGACGCCAAGGTGATCGCAGCGGAAATCGCCCGCGTGATCGATGCGGGACAGACCGCGGCATCGCTTTAGGGAACGCTCGAATCAGTGCATCCTCCCGCCGGGGGATGATCAAAAAGCGATAAAAATTTGGTTTCGGCGGCCTTTAGCCGCGCTCCCAGCGTGACGATTCCGCTGTCTCGTGCGTTATCACGGAACAGCAGATAACGCGCGGTCCGCAAAGTGCGGGCTCCGCTCCAATTCGCGGGAGCTTCAAGATTGCTCTATCACTGGTACGAGATGAGCCATGCGGCATTGAAGCCAGCACGTGCAGTAGCCGAATCAGTTCGCTTTCTGGTGGAAAGCCCCTTCAATCCCATGTCGCTCACGCTGGCCGGCCGTCACGCCGCCGCCGCCTGTGAGGTCTTCGAGCGCACGACGCGCCGCTACGAGAAGCCCGCATTCGGACTGAAGACGACGCGCATCGCCAACCGCGTGGTCGACGTCGGAGAGGAGGTCGTTTGGGACCGCCCTTTTTGCCGCCTCGTGCACTTCCATCGCAACATGACGCCGGCCGAGCGCGCCGCCCATCCGCGCGTCCTGCTCGTCGCGCCGATGTCCGGCCACTACGCGACGCTGCTGCGCGGCACCGTTGAGGCGCTGCTGCCCGATCACGAGGTCTACATTACCGACTGGCAGGACGCGGCCGGCGTGCCGCTGTCGGCTGGCGAGTTCGGTCTCGACGACTACGTCGACTACATCCGCGAGATGATCACGCTCTTCAAAGGCGACGTGCACGTCTATGCCGTATGCCAGCCGGCCGTGCCGGTGATGGCCGCCGTCTCGCTGATGGAGCAGGATCACGATCCGAACGTGCCGCTCAGCATGGTTCTGGCCGGCGGCCCCATCGACACGCGCGTGAGCCCGACCGCGGTCAATCGCGTCGCCGTCGACCGCGGCACCGCGTGGTTCGCGCGCCATGTCATCACGTCGGTGCCCTGGTCGCACGCCGGCGCCGGCCGCAACGTCTATCCGGGCTTCATGCAGCTTTCGGGCTTCATGGCCATGAACCTCGAGCGTCACGCCAACGCCCACAAGCAGTTGTTCCGCGACCTCGTCGAGGGCGACGGCGACTCGGCCGAGAAGCATCGCGAGTTCTACGACGAGTACCTGGCCGTCATGGACCTGACGTCCGAGTTCTACCTCGACACCATCGACCGCGTCTTCGTGCGCCATACGCTGCCGCGGGGCGAGTTCACGCATCGCGGACGCCGCGTCGACCCGTCCCAGATCCGCCGCGTCGCGCTGATGACGATCGAGGGCGAGCGGGACGACATCACGGGCGTCGGCCAGTGCCGCGCCGCGCATGATCTCGTGAGCGGCCTCGCCGAGGACAAGCGCCTGCACGTCGAATGCACGGGCGTCGGCCACTACGGCATTTTCAATGGCTCGCGCTTCCGCGCCGAGATCGCCCCGCGCATCGCGCAGTTCATGCGCACGTTCGATCCGCGCGCCGAGCTCATCCCCGTGAGCGGGCCGGCGCTGCGCAAGCCCGTGGCGCAGTCGGTGTCCGGCTACGACCCGGCCGCGGTGGCGTTCACGTTCGAGCCCGCCAACGATCGCGCGCCGAAGCCGTCCAGCGCCTCGTCCGTGTGAGGCGATCGTCGCTCGTGGAAAGCAAAGCGGCCAGGCGGAGCGATCCACCTGGCCGTTGTCCATTCCGGCGCGATGACGATGCGGGGCATTGGAGCATTTTCCGACGAAGTGGATGCCGGTTCGTCGTAAGAAAATGCGACAAAGCAAGAATCTAGAGCGGGCCGATCCGATTCTATCGGATCGGAAAACGGTCTAGTTCCAGGACGTGCCGTCCGGATAGCGGCAACGGCCATTGACCCACTTGCCGCCGGACTTGAACATGCCGCCGCCCTTATAGCAGAGCTTCAGCTTCGCGACGGACTTGGCGTTCCAGCCCTTGAAGGCATCGTCGTTGGGCAGCGGGAGATGCTTGATCTTCGGGCGGCCGTCTTTGTAGACGTGCGTCGTCGAGCCCATCTTCTCGGCCATGGCGGGCGCAGCCGAGATGAGAGCGGACGAGGTCGCGATGAGCGTGAGGGCGAGCAGTGTGCGCATATCGGGATCTCCATGATGCGGACGGTTGCACAGGATCACGGCGATCTTGGTCGTTGATCGTCGCCGTTGAAACGCATCATGGCCGCGCGCGAATGATCGTGCTGTTCCGGCCGGTATACGTACGCAAAATTGCGCGCGCGATGAGAGCCTGATCGTCCGAGATGCGGGCGGCGTCCTGCCGAAGGCAGGCAAAGATAGAGGGCCGAAGGCAGGCAAGAGTATCCTGCCGAAGGCGGGCAAGAGGAGAGAGCGTGCAGCGAGGGCGTGACGCAGGCTCTCGAACAAAGACTTTAGAGCGCGTTCATGCGCGAAATCCGAGTCTGATGAAAGTGAACGCGCTCTAGGGAATCCAGCCCTTGTCGAGATCCATGGCCTGGCGCCCCTTGGATCCGCCGTCGCGTCGGAAATGCACTGCGGTCCACGCGAGGTGTGTGCCCTCGTCCTCGCTCGAGCGCGAGCGCAGCGTCACGAGCAGGCTCTCGCCCGGTTCGAGCGAGATAGGCGAGAGCAGCGGGAAGAAAAGCTGCTCCCAGTGCGTGCGCGGCGCGGCGGGAGACGTCGAGAGCGTGATCGTGTCGGAGAGATCCGCTTCCCACCAATAGGCGAACCCGTGCACGGTCACGGGCCTGTCGATCTTCCAGGTCGCCTCGCCCTTGCGGTTGGCGCGCGTCTCGGCGCCGAGCGTCACCGTATCCCAGAGCTTGGCCGCCTCGCCGCCGTCGAAGAGATCGTCGGCCGTGAAGGAGCGCACATAGACGTTGTTGAGGCTCATCGTGCGCGCAACCGCAAGGTCGATGCCGAAGCCGACGCCGTCCCACACCGTGAGCTCGTTGTGAAAGCGATCCGAGACGACGGGACAGACGAACTGGCGGATACGCTGCGGGATCATCACGCCCCCGGACTTGAGGTGCCGGCGCTGCGCGTCGGCGAGCGTGTCGATGATGTTCTCCTCGAGCGCGTAGTTGCCGAGCGTTTCCGACACCACGACGTCGGCGAGCGGAGGGTCGTCCATTTCGGTCGAATGGCCGGGAATGAGCTGGCAGCCCTTGGCCTTGTTCGCTTTGAGAACCGCGGCCGCAACACCCGCCACTTCGGCCGCCTCGTAGAGATAGACCTCGCGCGCGCCGAGCTTGGACGCCATGAGGCCGATAAGCCCGGTTCCCGCGCCGATGTCGGCGACCACGGTCTTGCCGCGCAGGATGACGGCCGCGAGCGCATCGTGAAAGGCTGTGTTGCGCACGCCGTCGGCGATGAGCGTGCGGTGGTATTCGATACGCATCGGATCTCGGCTGTGGATCTCGGCTGTTAGGGCGAAGCGGCGGCGTAGCTCGCCGGCGCGGCGGCTTCGGCCGTAGCCGGCGCCGTGGTGTAGCGCAGGCCGCGGTCGTGCGCAAAGTGGATCATCGCGCGCTCGGCGAGCGCCGTGATCGTGAGCAGCGGGTTGACGCCGAGCGAGCGCGGCACGACCGCGCCGTCGATGACGTAGAGCCCCTCGTGCACGGCCGTTTCGCCCGCGCCCGCCGCGCCGTTGAACACGCGGCACTTGTGGTCCACCACGCCGTCGCTGCGGTCGCGGCCCATGCCGCAGCCGCCGAGCGGATGCGCGGTCGCCGGCTGATGGCCCATCACGGTGCCCGCGAGCGGGTTCTTGACGTAGGAGCCGCCGCTCGCCGTCACGAGCCGCGACAGGATGGCGTCGAGCCGCGCGTAGACGGGCTCGTCCTTGGCGTTGGCCCACGACAGCGCGAGCTGATTGCCGTCGAGCGAGAAGCGGCCCGAGGCGCTGTCGTGCGACACGGCGAAGAAGGTCTGCAGGCTCGCGAACGGGCCCTTGTAGACGCCGTTGACGAGGCTCGAGAGCGCGCCGAGCAGGCGGCCGTTCGGCACGAACAGCACGGGCAGCACGGAGGCGAATGCCGACGGCAGCGCGCCTT
The DNA here is from genome assembly GCA_964386545.1 of uncultured Hyphomicrobium sp. Classification (GTDB taxonomy): domain Bacteria; phylum Pseudomonadota; class Alphaproteobacteria; order Rhizobiales; family Hyphomicrobiaceae; genus Hyphomicrobium_C. The sequence goes on along the minus strand of CAYLSI010000014.1, from coordinate 51,024 downwards.
CCTGCACGTGGAGCTCGTTGGCGAGCACGTCCGCGTCGCGAAACTCCATCTGGCCGGAAACCGCCGCGCCGATTTCGAGATCGGCCACCTTGGGCGGATAGCCGACGCCGACGGCGTTCACGGTCGATTTCGCGCCGTAGCCGAACGCGATGATGTCGCCGTTCGCCGAGAAGCGATGGCCGAGCCGGTCGGAGACGGCAAGACCCGCCTCGCGCGAGCGCAGCATGATCTCGGTCGAGCCCAGCGTGCCCGCGGCCAGCACGACGACGGGCGCTTCGATGAGCACTTCGGTGGCCGCGCCCCGCTCCGGTGCGATCACGCGCGCCTTGACCTGCCAGACACCTTGCGACGCGCCGCCGGCCGCCTTGCGCACGGTCTCGACCTTGAGGCCCGTGAACAGCTCGGCGCCGTGGCGCACCGCGTCCGGCAGATAGGTGAGCGCGACGGTATTCTTGGCGCCCACGTTGCAGCCCGCGCAGCAGTCGCCGCACCGCGTGCAGGCGCTCTGATGGACGCCGGCCGGATTGACGTTGTCCTCGAAGCTCACCGCGATGCGCGGCGCGACCACCGTTCCGCCGAGGCCCGCGCCGGCCGTGTCGAGCACCTTGTATTTCGTCATCTCGCGCGCCCGCGGGTCGGACGCCGGGCGCAGCCATTGCTCGGCGCGCCGATAGCCTTCCTCGATGGTGCCGTCCTGCGCGAGCTGTCCCGGCCAGGCCTCGTCCGTGAAGACGCGCCGGTCGGGAACGAGCGAGACACCCGCATTGACGAGCGAGCCGCCGCCGAGGCCGCAGGCGACGAGCACGTGCATGTCGCGGCCGAGGCGAACGTCGTAGAGGGCCTGCTCGGAGCCCGTGCGGAAGCTCGCGCCCGTGACCTGGAACTCGTTCTTGAGCTCGGAGAATTTCTGCGGGAATTGCCCTGTCGGAATTTCCCGGCCGCGCTCGAGCACCGCGACGCGCTTGCCGGCGCGCGAGAGCCGCGAGGCCGTGACGCCGCCGCCGTAGCCCGAGCCCACGACGACCACATCGTACCGCGCCTTGAGGACGCTGAGCGGCAAGCTCAATCTCGACATCGCAATTTCCCAAATGGCTGCAAAATTGCAGCCACCCTGACGCCGGCCCGCGCGGACCGCTGTTCCGCAGGCGACAGAGGATCGTCTGTCTTCCGTCGTTACTCCCCCGCCGGCACGAGTGCAACGCGCGACAGGGCAAAACGGCGCCGGCGCTGGGGAAGGGTTGCCGAGCGGTCACGGACAGGGCGCCGTTCACCATGTTCGGAGTGGAATTTCGCCGGAATTGGCTGCTTACTCGGAGGCACCTGACAAGTGCCACGTGTCCGGTCTCGCTGAGACCCGGCTGGCGCGCACCGCTTTGCGGCGGCGTGTTCCGCACGACCTCGGGTAAAAAAATGAGGCCATAGCTCAGCGGCAGAGCACCCGGACATCTCCGGGCGGTCGGGGGTTCGAGTCCCTTTGGCTTCTCCAGTGGCTAGCTCAGTGGGTAGAGCACGAGACTGTTACTCTCGCTGTCGTGGGTTCGACTCCCATGCCAATCGCCTTCCAAGCGATCTCGACTTCTGGGAAGCCGGCCGTTGCTCCGGCCAATGCTCGCCTTCGAGGCTTCGGCCGAGAGGGGGAGCGGCGGCAAGCGGTGAAGCGCTCCGCGCCCGTGCGGATACCGCCTCGCGGCCAAGCCGGAGCCGTCCGGTCTCGTCTTGCGTCTCCTTCGGGAGCCGTGAGCGGGCGGGCGGCGGAAGGCGGCGCCGCAAGGCTCAAGCCCGGGCCCGCGCCGAGCTGTGGGGTTGCGGCCGGCGACCTGCTGCCAGGGTGCACGTCCCCCGGCGGCGCTGGCCGGTAACGAAGGTCACCGAAGGCCCGTGCCCGATTTCGGCCGGGTCGGTTAAAGAAAGCGCTCCGGCGCACCGCGTTTGAGTTTGGGAGTTTTGCATGCCGCTCAAGTTTTGGACGACGGCCATCATCAAGGACGACGAGCGCGGCATCCTGCGGCGCGATGGCCGCTTCGAGAAGCTGCTGGCGCCGGGCCGTTTCGCGGAGTTCGACGTCATGGGTCAGCTCACGGTCGAGATCGTGAAGGTGCTGCGGGCCGAGCTGTTGCCGGAGCAGGCGCTGCTGCTCGCCAGGACCGAGCCGGATCTCGCCGAGGAGCACTTCGCCATCGTGCAGCCGGGGCCGACGCAGGTCGCCATCGTGTCGCTCGACGGCGACCCGAAGCATCTCGTGCTGCCGAACACGACGCGCGTCTTCTGGAAGACGCTGACGGCCGTCACGGTCGAGACGATCGACACGGCGGACCAGCTTCGCGTCGAGAAGCGCCACCTGGACAAGCTCGACGCGGCCCGCTCGGGCAACACCGTCGTCTCGGCCGTGGTGGACGCCCACGAGGCGGGCCTCCTCTACGTGGACGGCATCCTGACCGAGCGCCTCGGCCCGGGCCGCCATGCCTTTTGGGCGGTCGGCCGGCAGGTACGCATTGCCAAGATGGACATGCGGCCCCAGCCGCTCGAGGTCACCGCCCAGGAGATCCTGACCAAGGATCGCGTCGGCATCCGCGTGACGCTGACCGCCTTCGCGCGCATCGTCGATCCCGAGAAGGCGGCAATGGCGGCGGGCGACGTCAACGCCACGCTCTACCGCCTGATCCAGTTCGCGATCCGCGAGGCCGTGGCCGCCCGCACGCTGGACGAGATCCTGGCTGCCCGCGACACGATCGACCGCGAGGTCCGCGCCTACGTGACCGAGCGGGCCGCCGCGCTCGGCGCCGAGGTGGGCGAGATCGGCGTCAAGGACATCATCCTGCCGGGCGACGTGCGCGAGCTTCTGAACAAGGTCGTGGAGGCCGAGCGCATCGCCAAGGCCAACATCATCCGCCGCCAGGAGGAGACGGCCGCGACGCGCTCGCTGCTCAACACTTCGAAGCTCATGGAAAACAACCCGCTTCTGCTGCGGCTCAAGGAGCTCGAAGCGCTCGAGAAGCTGGTCGAGAAGGTCGGCCGCATCGACCTGCACACGGGAGCGGGTGCGGGCGGCCTCGATGCCCTGCTGTCGAGCCTCTACAAGTTGAGCGCGGACGAGAAGCCGGGCACCTGAGCGCGGCGGCAGGGTTAACGCGTGAAACCGACGCACGGCATTGAAAAACCGGGCTACGGCCGCGATATGCACTTCCGCGCGAAATTGCGCGCGCACCGGAGGAAAAAAGACCATGCACGTGACGATCGACGACGCCAAGAAAATCATCGAAGCCGCCCGCAAGGAGGCCGAGAAGACCAAAACCAAGATGTGTATCGCCGTCGTCGACAGCGGCGCCAACCTGAAGGCCTTCCACCGCATGGACGACGCCTGGGTCGGCTCCATCGACATCGCCATCAAGAAAGCGAAGACGGCGGTCTTCTTCGGCATGCCGACGGGCGCGATCGGCCAGCTCTCGCAGCCGGGCGGCCCGCTGTTCGGCATCGAGCATTCGAACGACGGCCTGATCACCTTCCCGGGCGGTCTTCCGATCGTCGACAAGGAAGGCGTGCTCGTGGGCGCCATCGGCGTGTCGGGAAGCTCCGTCGAGAACGACCACAAGGTCGCAGCCGCCGGCGTGAAGGTCTGCGGCGTCTCCGACCTGCCGGAGCACCCCTGGCGCACCTGATCGGCGCGACACCAGAGAAACGCGACACAGCCCCTCCCGCCTACCGCGGGAGGGGTTTTTCTTGGAACGATGCCGTAATGGCCAGCCCCTCCGCCTCCGCGAGAATGTCGGAAAGCGCGGCGGCCCTGTAGCAGGCGCGGGCGCCCGTGCGCGTCTCCGCGCCCGACGCCAGCCGCCGTGCGATCGCGACCGAGGCGAGCGCGGGCACATAGGGGCCGTGGCCATTCTTGGCGACGAGCTCCCACCGTACGAGTTGGGGCTCTCCGGTGCGCGAGAGGCCGCCGATCTCGACCGTCATGCCGCCGGCATCGCTGCCCAGCCGATTGAGCCGCCGCTTGACGGCGAGCAGGAAGGACGCCAGCGGCGCGAGGCTGCGAACCGCCCCGCAGCGCACGAGCCACGACGCGGCCCAAAGGCCCAGATGAAAGAGCGAGACTTCGAGCCCCGCCTGGAAGCGGACGGTGCTGATCCCGGTCACATGCGCCGGGAAGAGGTCGAGATCCGGCACCGCCACATAGCCGAGCCAGCGCCGGCCCGCCGCGCCGAAGTCTCCGCGCCGCAGCCCCTGCCAGCCGTAGACGGTCTGCCAGTCCCCGTCGTGGAAGACTCTGAGCGGCTGGCCGACGCCGCCGAGAACCGCTTGCACGGTCGCGACGCCGGGATCGAACGCGTTGCCCGGGGAGATCGCGATGTCGATCGTCCGCACCGCGGCGAAGCGATCCTGCACGTGGGCGACGACCGCCGACGAGAGGCCGGGTACGGAGCTTGCCCCCGAGATCGCGAGCACGCCGGCCGCTTGAGCCGCTGCGTCGAGCGCCGGAAAATCCTTCACGAACGCCCGGCCGTCCGCGAGGTCCACGTAGTGACACCGCGCGGCGATGGCGGCGCGGGCGAGCGCATAGCCGGCGCCCTGGAACGGCCCCGACGCATTGATGACGAGCGCCGCGCCGGATGCGGCGATCTCCGCGCCGGTCGCCGTTGTGGCGTTGATGGCGAGCACGCGAGGACGGGCCTTTCCGTCTTGCGCCATGGCATCGGCCAGAGCATCGAGCGCGGCGCGATTCCGGCCGCCGAGAACGAGCGCAAACGCGTCGCTCCGGCGCAGAAGCTCGGCAATGCGAGATCCGAACGCGCCCGTGCCGCCGACGATGAGAACAGGGTAGGGCTGCACGTTAACGGTCCGCTAACCATGAACAAAGGTTTGTCGAAATGAAGCAACTGCAGCGGAATTGGGCAGCGTCTTGGCAATTTTCAGGCGGCATCGGCAAGCGGCCTCGCAAATTTCGATTTGAACGTCCGAAAGCGCCTGCCCGCACGGCAGAGGTTAACGCGGTGTTTGCGACCGGCTCGAAGAACAACGTCCAGGGTGCCAAAAATGCAGGCATTTCGCCTTTGTTTTGAAGGGTTTCGCCGCTTTTCCCCAGAGGAAAAACAAGATCTTCTTAAGCAGCGGCCCGGATAGTCGAGCCCGAACGATCCACGCGGGCGGGTGTGATGGCGAGACGGAAATTCGATAGTCGGGTGAAGGGCGCGGGGCGTCGTCCTCTCCGGTCGGCGCTCAAGGTTTTGCAGGGCGATGTCGCCACGCGCCATGGCGCGGAGACCGCGCCCCACGATGCGGCGGTGGAAGCCGCCCTCGCAACGGCGCGCAACGCGGTGGACGCGGCGCGCACGGCCAACGCGCGCCTGCGCGACGCCATCGAGATCCTCCCCCAGGGCATCGTCTTCCTCGATTCCGAGGGCCGCTATGTGCTCTGGAACGAGCAGTACGCGCAAATCTATCACCGCTCCGCGGACCTCTTCAAAGTCGGCGTGCGCCTCGAGGACACGCTGCGCGTCGGCGTGAACCGGGGCGACTACCCCTCCGCCATCGGCCGCGAGGAGGAATGGATCGCGGAGCGCCTGGCGAAGCTTGAGGCCCCCGCGGAGCGCCACGAGCAGTGGCTCTCGGACGGCCGCTGCATCCTGATCGACGAGCGCCGCACTGCGGACGGCGGCATGATCGGCCTGCGCGTCGACATCACCGACCTCAAGGAGCGCGAGGCGTCGTTCCGGCTGCTGTTCGAAGCCAACCCCGTGCCGATGTTCGTCGTGTCCCAGCCGGCCCGCACCATCCTGTCGGCCAACGCCGCCGCGCGCAGCCACTACGGCTACCTCGGCGACGAGCTGATCGGCCGCTCCGTGCAATGCCTGCATGCCGCCGACAGTCATGACCGGATCGACGATCTCTACAGCCCCGCGCCGGGCCTGCTGGCCGACCAGTCGTGGACGCACTTGAAGCGCGACGGCACGCGCATCGAAGTGGCAATCTTCTCGCAGATGATCGTGCACGAGCGCGCCCCCGCCGTGCTCGTCGCGGCCGTCGACATCACCGAGCGCCGCCGGGCCGAGGCGCAGGTGGCCTATCTCGCGCACCACGATGCGCTGACCGGGCTCTCGAACCGCGCCAGGCACCTGGAGCATACCCAGGAGATGCTCGCGCTTGTGCAAGCGCAAGGTGGCCTGGGTGCTGCGCTGTGCATCGGCCTCGACAACTTCAAGGTCGTCAACGAAACGCTGGGACAGGCGGCCGGAGACCTGCTGCTGCAAGCGGTCGCGCGCCGGATCAACAAGACGCTGCGCCAGGACGCCAAGGCCGCGCGCCTCGGCGGCGACGAGTTCGGCATCGTGCTGTCGAACGTCGCGAACGCAGAGGAGATCAGCACGCTGGCCAAGCGCCTGATCGAGACGATCAGTCGCCCTTACGGTATCCACGATCAGCAGATCGCCATCGGCGCGAGCATCGGCATCGCGGTCGCGCCCAGCGACGGCGATGAAGCCGAGAAGCTTCTCAAGAACGCCAACCTCGCCCTGTCGCAGGTGAAGCAGCGCGGCAAGGGTTCCTACCGCTATTTCGAGCCGGACATGAACGCGCGCGCCCAGGCCCGCCGCCGCCTCGAAGCGGACCTGCGCGTGGCGCTGCAGACCGGCACGCTCGATGTGCATTATCAGCCGCTCGTGGCGCTCGAAGCCGGCGCGACCGTCGGCGCCGAAGCTCTCGTGCGCTGGATCCATCCCGAGCGCGGCTTCGTCTCGCCGGTGGACTTCATTCCCATCGCCGAGGAGGCGGGCCTGATCGGCGCGCTGGGCGAGTTCGTGCTGCGCCGCGCCTGCAAGGACGCCATGGCCTGGCCGCCGCACATGCGCGTCGCGGTCAACATTTCGCCGATCCAGTTCCAGAGCCTCGATGTCTGCGAAACGGTGCGCGCCGCGCTCGCCGCCAGCGGTCTCGAGCCGCAACGGCTGGAGCTGGAAATCACGGAATCCCTGTTCCTCGACCGGTCGAGCGCCGTGCTCGAAACCCTGGACGCCTTGCGCCACCTGGGCACGCGCATCGCGATGGACGACTTCGGCACGGGCTATTCGTCGCTCGGCTACCTGTGCTCGTTCCCGTTCGACAAGATCAAGATCGACCGGTCGTTCGTGAGCGGCATCGCCGGCAACGTCGAGAAGCAGGCCGTCGTCCGCGCCATCGTCGGCCTCGGGGTCACGCTCGGCAAGACGATCACGGCCGAGGGCATCGAGACGGAGAGCGAGCTGGCCTGCCTGCGCCACATCGGATGCGAGCAGGGGCAGGGCTACCTGTTCAGCAAAGCCGTCCCGCAGCCCGCGATGCTGGAGTTCCTGGCCAAGCGCCAGATCGAGACGAAGCGCGTCGCGTGAGGACGTCGTTGGCCGCCGGCTATCCATCCGGTGACGGATCTGGACCCCGACCTCCGTCGGGGTGACGGTGTTGGGGTACGACCGGCGCCCACACCCACTGACGTCATCCCGGCGTCATGGCGAAGCCACGCTCCGCAGGGACGGCCGGGATCCAGACACGTCCGAGCACCCACGTCCGAGCACCGTGGAAAGAGCCTCAGTGCTCCGCCTTGCCGGGCGTCGCCGGCTCCTTGTGGCCGTGGCCGGCGATGCGGTCCGATAGCGCGAGCAGCACGCCCGACACGACGAACACCACGTGGATGATGACCAGCCAGAAGATGTCGCGGTCCGACACGGTCTTGAGCGACATGAACTGCTTGAGGAGCTGGATCGCCGAGATCGCGACGATCGAGGAGAGCAGCTTCAGCTTGAGGCCCGAGAAGTCGATGGTGCCCATCCACTCCGGCCAGTCGCGATGGCCGCTGTGGTCGATCTTCGACACGAAGTTCTCGTAGCCCGAGAAGATGACGATGATGAGCAGCGAGCCCGTCAGCGTGAGGTCCACCAGCGCCAGCACGCCGAGGATCACCTCGCTCTCGGTCGACGTGAACGCGTGCGAGGCGATGTGGAAGAGCTCTCCCGCGAACTTGATGAGCAGGACGACGAGCGAGACGGCGAGGCCCAGATAGAACGGAGCGAGCAGCCACCGGCTCGCGAAGATCAGCGTCTCAAAGATCTTCTCGACTTTGTTGGTCGCGTCTTCGCTCATGGGAAAGGCTCGCTGTCTGCTGCTGGAAACGCGGGCTGTATGGCACGGCCGGAGCCGGGCCGGCAAGACGGCGCGGCGCCGCGATCGGACAGCCTGGGTCCCCCAAAAAATGGGCGGTCAGCGCGGTTGCGCGGAAGGCGCGCCATCCGCCGTGGCGGCGTTGGCCTTCTCGGCCGTCGTCACGGGAGCCGGCTCGGGGCAGCCCACATGCAGCGCGCCCACCATCATGCCGCTGCGCGACTTCTTCCGCCCGCGCTTGCGGTCGTCGGGCTCCGCCTCGGCCTGACCGGCGGACTTCGGCCGCCCGTCCTCGACGCGGTACTCCCCCTCGCAGACGCTGACGCGCGGCGGCCGCTTGGTCCGCTCGAACGAGGTGTAGCCGGCTTGCAGGCTGGTCCAGAAGCGGTGCCACGGGCTCGACGCGTGCGCCGCGAGCGCCGCGTCCGTCATCCGGAATGGGAAGACGTGCACGGGCACGTAGCGCTGGCCGCCCTGGATGGCGGCCTTCGCGAGCCCGTGGATTTCGCTCATCACGGGATTGGTCATCGCGAAGCAGCCGACCGACGAGCAGCCGCCGTGCATGAGGATGTAGGAGCCGTCCCGGTCATGGGCGCGGTCGTAGGCGTTCGGAAAGCCGAGGTTGATCGCCCGCGGCCAGCGGCCGAGCTGGCGGAGCTGACGCTGGCCCACGGCATAGAAGCCCTCGGGCGTCTGCTTGTCGCCTTCCTTGAGCTTGGGACCGAGCGAGCCGGACCAATGGCAGATCGGGTAGGTCGCGAACAGCTCGAAGCGCTCGCCCTTCTCGATCCAGAGCTCGAGCTCGCTCGTCTCCTTGAAGACGCGGAGGAGCACCGGCGAGCCGGACTTGAGCCCGGCCGCCTCGAGCCGCTCCTTGAAGCGGCCCATGTCCGGCGTGCGGGGAAGGGGCGTGCGCCCGTCCACGTAGGCGCGCTGGCGCTCGATGCGGTCGGCCGCGACGTCCTTGAGCTCGATGGAGATGGCTTGCGCCTGCGGCGTGAAGGCCAGCACCGCCGACACGACGAGCCCGGCGCGGGACATGCGCCCGGCCGCAAACCATCGCCGCTGAAGGCTTTCGCCGCGAAACATCCTGCACCGCCTTGTCGGAAGACCACGCAGACGATGCAGAGCATGCGAGCGCGAATCCGAAAATGGTAGCGTTATCTTAGCGATAATTCGCCGTTGCGGTCGAGGGCGCGTGCGCGGTTTCGCTCCGTGTGGATAACTTGCCCGCGCCTCAGGTCTTCGGCGCGGCGGCGCCGGCAGGACATTCGGCCGCGATCGGCGCGCTGCCGTCGAACCCATCCGTCCCCGGAGTGAAGGCGTAGCGCTTGCCGCAGACGCCGACCTTGGGCGGCACGTGGTCCGCCTCGAAGAGGTCGTAGCCCTCCTTGAGGTTGGCCCAGAACGCCTCCTGCGGCGAGCCCGCGTGGCGGCCGAGGTTCTTTTCCGTCATCCGGAACGGGTACACCTGGACCTGAAAGCGCGGCTGCCGCCCGTCCAGGGCCGCCGTCACCAGCCGCCAGATCTCGTCGATCACCGGGTTCGTCATGGCGTAGCAGCCGATCGAGCCGCAGCCGCCGTGCACCATCAGGAACGAGCCGGTGCGGCCATGGGCGCGATCGAACGTGTTGGGGAAGCCGAGGTTGAACGAGCGGTGCCAGGCGCTGTTGGGATTGAGCGCCTGCTTGTCGACCGTATAGAAGCCCTCCGGCGCCTGGCGATCGCCAGTCTTGAGCTTGGGCCCCAGCTCGCCCGACCATTTGCAGATCGGATAGGTTGCGAACTTGAGGAACCGGCCGTCGCGCATCATCCAAAGCTCGAGCTCGAACTCGCGCTTGAAGATGCGCATGAGGATCGGATCGCCGACCGCTACGCCGTGCGCCTGGAGGCGGCGCTCCACGTCGTAGAGCGCCGGCGTGCCGGGCAGCGGGATGCCGAAGCTCGCGAGCGTCACGCGCCAGTAGCGCTGGATGCCGATCCAGTCGCGCTCCGCTTCGACGGGGCGCGCGATGGCGTAGAGCCCGACGATGGCGGGCACGACGACGAACAGCACGAGCAGCAGGCGCAAGAGCGTGGAGAAAGCCCGCGCGCCGAAGGCGCGTCGCGGCTTGCTCGCGGGCGGGTTTTTGCTCACAGGTCTACGGATTGAAGCCGAGGGCCGACGCGCCCGGCAGCATGGCGCGCGAATCCGGGATCGCTCCCGTTGCGCCCGCGACTGCGGCGAACGCATCGTCCTGCGACTGCCGCGTCGAGGCGGCGACTTCCATCGCGTCGCGCGTCTTGGGGCCTGGCACGGTCACGCGCTCGGAGGCGAGCTGCCATTCCGACTGACGCGGCGCGAACGGCTGAAGCTGCGGACGCATGAACGTCGGGCACCGGCCTTCGGGGTCGATGCGCTGGGCGGCCGTCATGACGGCGTTGACGACGTAGCGCCGCTCGCACACGGCCACGGCCGGCGGCACGCGGTTGGTCTCGAAGAAGTCGTAGCCCTGCTTCAGCGTGGACCAGAACGTGTACCACTTGTGCTTCTTGAAGCGGTCGAGCTTCTCCTGCGTCATGCGGAAGGGGAAGGCATGGACCTGGAAGCTCGTCTGCCCGCTGCGGAAGGCGTCGCGCGCGAGCGCATAGATCTCCTCGGCCAGCGCGTCCGTCATGGCGTAGCAGCCGGCGGACTTGCACTTGCCGTGCACCATCAGCGCTTCGCCCGTGCGGCCGTGCGCGCGGTCGTAGGCGTTCGGATAGCCGAGGTTGAAGGCCAGATAGAACTTCGAGTTCGGGTTCATCTGGTTTTCGGAAATCGTGTAGAAGCCTTCGGGCGCCTGCTTGTCGCCCTGCTTGAGCTTCGGACCCAGCTCGCCCGACCAGTTGCAGATCGGGTAGGTCTTGAAGTGATAGAAGCGCCCGTCGTCGCGCATCTTCCAGACTTCGAGCTCGGATTCTTCCTTGAAGATGCGCACGAAGATCGGCGCGCTCGAGGTCATGCCCTTCTTGCCGAGCAGCGACACGGTTTCGGCGGCCAACGGCTGTTCGGACGGGGGAAGCAGCCCCGGCGCGGAGCTGCAGGCAGCCATCATGAGACCCACGAGCCCGGCGCAGAGCGCGAGCTTCAAGCGAGAGACAGACCTGGCAGTGAGGATGTTTAAACGCACACGCTTTCCCCCTGGCGCATACGAACGACCATCCGTCTGAAACCGTAAAGATTCCATTAACGTTACGGATTTCCCAATAATCTCAGTCCGGGCGTTGGAAAGCAAGGGTGCCAGCCGAATGCGGCGCCGGTACGGCCGGTTAGCTGTGGAGAGCGGGGTACAGCGTCGCGGCGGCGGCTGTTACAACTGGCGGCCGATGTCGAGGAAGCGGTCGTGCCGCAACCGCCTGATGTCGGCCGGGCTCTTGCCGTCGAACTCGGCCAGCGCCTTGGCGATGGCGTCGCCCGCCGTCTGGATCGCCAGCGCCCGGTCGCGGTGCGCGCCGCCCACCGGCTCGCGGATGATGACGTCGATGACGCCGAGCGTATCGAGGTCCTGGGCGGTGATCTTCATGTTGGTGGCGGCGTCGATGGCCTTGGCCGAATCGCGCCACAGGATCGAGGCGGCGGCTTCGGGCGAGGCGACGGTGTAGATCGAGTGCTCCAGCATCAGGATACGGTTGGCCGTGGCGATGGCGACCGCGCCGCCCGATCCGCCCTCGCCGATGATGACGGCGATGATCGGCACGCCGATTTCGAGGCACTTGTCGGTCGAGCGCGCGATGGCCTCGGCCTGGCCGCGCTCCTCGGCGCCGATGCCGGGGTAGGCGCCGGCGGTGTCGACCAGCGTGAGCACGGGCAGACCGAACTTGTCGGCCATCTCCATGAGGCGCACGGCCTTACGATAGCCTTCCGGCCGCGCCATGCCGAAGTTGTGGCGGATGCGTCCTTCCGTATCCGAGCCCTTCTCGTGGCCGATGATGACCACGGGACGGCCGCGGAACCGGCCGAGGCCGCCCATGACGGCTTCGTCCTCTGCGTAATAGCGGTCGCCGGCGAGCGGCGTGAAGTCCTCGATCAGCGCGTTGACGTAGTCGAGGCAGTGCGGGCGGTCCGGATGGCGCGCGACCTGCGTCTTCTGCCACGGCGTGAGCTTGCCGTAAGTGTCGACGAGTGCGGCCTTGGCCTTCTGCTCGAGCTTCTTGATTTCCTCGGAGATCGACACGCCTTCGTCGCCTTCGAGCGTTTTCAGCTCGGACACCTTGCTTTCCAGCTCGGCGATCGGCTTCTCGAAGTCGAGATAGGTTTTGACGGCGATCGGTCGATCAGACTTCGGTGGTTCCAAGGAAAGGCCTCTTCCTGCCGCGGAAACGAATGCGTGGGGTCGGGTATCGGGGAAAGTCGGGGCACGTTGACCTTCCCGCCGATTTTCTGTCAACCCCCGCCCGAAAGTTCGTAAACGCGGGCGCGCCCGGCCGCAGCGGGCGGCCCGCGATGAAAAGCCGCCAGTTTCAACCCGGAAGCCGGTTTCCGGACGGTTGCGCCCGTGCGCCTAGCGGTCGTCCTCGGCCAAGGGATGATGCTCCGCCACCAGCCGCTTGAGGCGCTCTTCGAGCACGTGCGTGTAGATTTCCGTGGTCGAGATGTCGGCATGCCCGAGCAGGCTTTGCACGGAGCGCAGGTCCGCACCGCGGTCCAAGAGGTGGCTCGCGAAGGCATGCCGCAGCACGTGCGGCGAGACCCGCTCGGGGTCGATGCCGGCCGCGAGCGCCGTTTGCTTGAGGTCCTGGGCGAAGCGCTGGCGCGTCAGGTGGCCTTCCTCGGCCCGCGAGGGAAACAGGAACCGCGTGGCGACCATCGGTGCGACGCGGTCGGCCGGCGCCGAGCCGAGCGCGAGATACCGGTCGAGCGCCGCACGCGCCTTGCCGTTGAGCGGCACCAGCCGCTCGCGTCCGCCCTTGCCGCGGATGGTCAGCAGGCGCGGATCGCCCTTGAGCACGCTGCGCGGCAGCGACACGAGCTCGGAGACGCGCATGCCGGTCGCGTAGAGGATTTCGAGGAGGCAGTGGTGGCGGACGGCGCGAACGAGATCCCGCCCGCTCTCGCCTTCGATGGCGCGCCCTGCCGCGTCGATGAGCCGGTCCACCTCGTCGACGGAGAGCGTCTTCGGCAGCGCGCGGGCTTTGCCCGGCCCTTCGATGCCCGCGGCCGGGTTGTCGTCGACGACGCCGTCCGCTTCGAGGAACTTGTAGAGCTGGCGCACCGCTGAGAGCCGCCGCGCGCGCGAGGCGGGCTTGAGCCCGGCGTGCGACAGCGCGGTGAGGTAGCGTGAAATGTCGGCGCGATCCGTTTCGATGAGGGGAATGCCGTCCCGTTCGAGGAACGCCGTGAAGTCCGCGAGATCGCGGCGGTAGGCATCGAGCGTGTTGGCGGCCGCGCCCTTTTCGGCCGTCATCATTTCGAGGAACGATGCGATGTGCTGGACGTCGTCGGGGGCGGTCATTGGCTGACCGCGCGCGGCCAGACGGCGAACAGTCCTTCGACGGCAAGCTGGCGCGCGTCCGGTTCGAGGCCGGCGCGCTTGAGCGCGCGAAGCGTATCGCCGAGCGCGATCATGTGCGCGCCCTCGGCGCCCGAGGGACCCAGCGTGCGCATCACGAGCAGCACCGTGCGCCCGAACTCCTTCTTGCGCGACGCGTCTGCAAGCTCCGACAGGACGCCCGTGTCGGGCAGATGCCCGCCCGCCGGCTGCGGCGTCCGGCTGGCGACATCCCACAGCGACATCGGCACGGCGAGGTCCAGCGCGTCGAGCGCGGTGGTGAAGCGATGCAGCAGGTCCGCATTGAAGCGGCCCGAATGGATCATGGTTTCCACCGCGCCGAGGCCGCGCCCCCGGTCCTGGCCGGCGGCCGGGTCCGCCAGGTCGATGAGCGCGATCCAGTGCGCGAGAGGCTGCGCCGCGGCGGGGTTGAGGCTGTCCGCCGAGCCGCCGAACACGGCCCACCGGCGCGCCGCATCGAAGTTGCCGGACGCCAGGTTGACCTCGATGGCGGTCTCCGCGAACCAGCCGATCTCGGGCACGGGCTCCAGCGCCTGCGCCGGGTCCGCCATGAGCTGCAGCGCCGTCCAATAGAAGCCGCCGCGCCGTGCCTCGTCGAGAAACGTGCGGATGAGGCGCGCTTTCTTGAGGGGCGTGCGCTCGGCTTCCGCCGATTTGAAAAGACCCGCTCGTTCGATCGTGCCGGCATCACCCCCCGCGCCGGCCGCGCGGTAAAGCGGCGCGAGATCGCTCGCGGGGAGAATGTTGAGCGCGGTGGCAGCTTCGCCGGCAGCGAGGCGCAGATCCGGCGGCGTGCGCGGATCGTGCGCGAGGCCGGCGATCAGCCCCGGCGTCGCGGAGCCGAGGAGATTGCCCGGCGAGAAACCGCCATTGAGGGAGGCGATGCGATAGTCGACGAGCGTGAGCTTGGCGCCTTGCGGGATTTGCGGAGAGAGACCCGCCGCCACCGCGTCGAGGAGATCGGCGCCGGTGCTGCTCGACAGATCGAGATCGCGGATCAGGCTCGCCTGCAGGGCCGCCGCCGCCGTATCGCCGCGCGCCAGCGCGCAATAGCCGCTGATCACGAGCGCATCCGCCTGGATCGGCTTCGGCAGGCTCGCGCGTGCTCCGACGAGGCCCTTGCCGATCTCGCAGCCGCGCTCGGCGTTGCCGAGGCCGATCTCGCTGCGCGCCGTCAGCGCGGAGAGCAGCGGATCGCGCTCGGACGCCGGGTTCTTCGCGAGCACCGCGGCCGCGTCATCGATCAGGCCGGACTGGTCGAGCGCCTCGACGCGGAGCGCCGTGAAATGCGCCGGGCTCCCGCCCGCGGCCGCGCCGTCGGAGGCGATCAGCTTGCGCCAGAGCGCGTTGAGGGTGCGCGAGCGCGGCGGCAGCTCGAGCTGCGCGATGCTTTGCGCGAGCGCTTCCGGGGTGAGCCCGCTCCAAAGCTCGTAGGGCATGCCCGTGCCGTCCGGCGACAGCACGGGATCGAGCGATTCGCGAAGAACGCCGCGCTCTTTCTCGTGAAGGGGGGCCGGCGCGTCGAGGTCCTCGCGCGAGAACGTGCTTCCGGCGTGCGCCGATGGCGCCGCGTCCATAAAGAATGGGATCGCGCTGGCGAAGACCATGCCCGCGAGCGCGAGACCGGCTGGGCGGCAACGCCGGGGAGGGAAAAGAATCAGAGCCTCGATGCGCATCGGCCGGCCGTCTCCGAGGTCAGCTCACTGTTTTCGGATCTTGACGCCGGGCACGGCCTTAACCACCTCGTGCCGCTCGGGCTCGAACTGGTGGGCGAGGATGTACAATCCCGCGGACACCACTGCCACCAGCGACCCGGTGGAGATGAGAAAGCGGAAAAGACTGGGCATGGAACGGCGGACCCCGATCCGTCAGGTGTGCACTTCGCCGGAGGATGATGCTCAAAGCGCTGATTTTTCCTGAACAAGGAAAAACATTGCGCCACATTTTGGGCAACTGTCTCGCATCCGGCAACGAAACTGAGTATGAAGCCCCCGAGCGACACCAGACTGCGCTGGCCGGCAGCCGACCCGGCGCCGGCACACGAGATCGAGACGAAACGACGCGAGCTGGAGCGATGGAGCAGGACAAGGCAACGATCGAAAGCGTGCGCCAGGCCCTCGGCCCGCGCTCCCTCGTTCTCGTCGGGCTCATGGGCTGCGGAAAATCGTCGATCGGCAAGCGGCTCGCGGTCAAGCTCGGCCTGCCCTTCGTCGATGCGGACGAGGAGATCGAGCGCGTCGCGCAGAAATCCATCACCGAGATCTTCCAGGACCATGGCGAGGCATTCTTTCGCGATCGCGAGTGCAAGGTGATCACGCGCCTGCTCGCCGCCGGCCCCCAGGTCTTGGCGACGGGGGGAGGCGCGTTTATGATGGCCGAAACGCGCGACAGGATCCGCAGCACCGGCCTTTCGATCTGGCTGCGGGCGGAGCTTCCGGTGCTCATGCGCCGGGTGAGCAAGCGCGATACGCGGCCCTTGCTCAAGGGCGGTGACGCCGAGGCGGTCATGCGCAGCCTGATGGACGCGCGCTACCCGGTCTACGCCGAGGCCGACATCACCGTCGAAAGCCGCGACGTGCCGCACGAGGCGATCGTGGCCGAGATCATCGCGGCCGTGGCCAGGCACCTCGCGTTGGCGCAGCCCGCGCCGATCTGATAGCAGTCAACGCCAACACCAACGCCGATCCGGGAAGAAGATTTTCAGATGCCGACCCTCGCACATTCCCTGGCCGCGACGACCCGCGCAAGCCGCACGGTCAACGTGCCGCTCGGCGACCGCGCCTATGACGTGCTGATCGGTCCGGATCTTCTGGCCGAAGCTGGGCGCCTGATCGCCGGCCGTCTCGGCAAGGCGCGCTGCGGCATCGTCACGGACGAGAACGTCGCCAAGCATCACCTGGCGTCTCTGGAAGCGAGCCTGCGCGCCGAAGGCCGTCACAAAGGCTCGATCGTGCTGCCGGCGGGCGAGCCGACCAAGAGCTTCCGCCAGCTCGGCCCGCTGTGCGAGCGCCTGCTCGAGCTGGGCCTCGAGCGCGGCGACCTCGTCGTTGCCTTCGGCGGCGGCGTCATCGGCGATCTCGCGGGCTTCGCGGCCGGCATCCTGCGCCGCGGCGTCCGCTTCGTGCAGATCCCGACGACGCTGCTGGCCCAGGTCGACAGCTCCGTCGGCGGCAAGACGGGCATCAACACCCCGCAGGGAAAGAACCTCATCGGCGTGTTTCACCAGCCGTCGCTGGTCATCGCCGACACCGACGTCTTGAAGACGCTGCCGCCGCGCGAGATGCGCGCCGGATATGCCGAGGTCGTCAAATACGGCCTCCTGGGCGATGCCAATTTCTTCCGCTGGCTCGAAGCCGCCCATGACGGCGTGTTCGGCTTCGATCTCGAAACGCTGGTCACGGCCATCGAGACGAGCGTCAAGGCCAAGGCCGCCATCGTCGCGCGCGACGAGCACGAGACGGGCGACCGCGCGCTTCTGAACCTGGGCCACACCTTCGGCCACGCGCTGGAGGCCTGGACCGGCTATTCCGACCGCCTGCTGCACGGCGAGGGCGTCGCCATCGGCATGTGCCTCGCGTTCCGCTTCTCCGAGCGCCTCGGTCTTTGCCCCGAGGGCACGGCGGCGCGGGTCGCCGCGCACATCGCCGCCGTCGGCCTGCCGACGAAGATCGGCGATATTCCGGGCGGCGCGGCCGATGCGGCCGAGCTGGTCCGCCTGATGGGCCAGGACAAGAAGGTCAAGGACGGCCGCCTGACCTTCATTCTTGTGCGTGACATCGGTCAGGCGTTCGTCTCGCGCGACGTCGACGAGGCGACCGTGCGCGGCTTCCTCGAAGGCGAAATCGCCGCGGGCTGACCCGGAGCGGCCGCCCGACCCGCGGATGCGGCGCAGGCGGGCATTGCAACGGGCCGGGCCGATCGTGCTTAGTAGCAACCTATCCATCCCTGCTGTTGGCCACCTCGTTGCGGTAGCTCCATGTCTCTCGAAATCGGTCTTCTGATTGGCGCGATCGTCGTCCTGATCGCCATGAGCGCCTTTTTCAATATGAGCGAAACCGGCCTCACGGCCGCGTCGCGGGCCCGCATCCACGCCCTCGAAAGCGACGGCAACGTCAAGGCGAAGCTCGTCAACCGGCTGCTCGCCTCGCCCGAGAAGCTCATCGGCGCCGTGCTCATCGGCAACACGCTGGTGGACGTGCTGGCCGCGGGCTTAGCGTCCACGCTCGCCGTCCGCCTCGTCGGCGAGGTGGGCGTGATCTACGCGACGGCCATCGTCACGCTCCTGATCGTGATCTTCGCCGCCGTCCTGCCGAAGACCTACGCGCTCGCCTACTCGGAGCGCGTGGCGCTGTTCGTGGCGCCGATCATGCGGGTCCTGATCGTCGTGCTGGGGCCCGCGACGCGCGCCATCGAGCTGATCGTGCGCTGGCTGCTCTCGTTCACGCCCTCGACCAAGGACGACGAAGCCAACATCCTGGCCGCCCACGAGGAGATCCGCGGCGCCATCGACCTCTCCCACAAGGAGGGCGCCGTCGCCCGCCACGATGCACACATGCTGGGCGGCGTGCTCGATCTCGGCAAGCTCGAGGTCTCCGACATCATGATCCATCGCACCAAGATGGAGACGTTCGATGTGGCGGAGAGCCCGCAGGTCATCATCGACCAGGTGCTGCGCTCGCACTACACGCGCGTACCGATCTGGAAGGACGAGCCGGAGAACATCGTCGGGCTTCTCAACACGAAGGACCTGCTCGGCGCGTTGCAGCGCGCCAACTGGGACGTCGCGAAGCTCGACATCATGAGCATCGCCGCCGCGCCCTGGTTCGTGCCCGATACGACGACGCTGAAGGACCAGCTCCAGCAGTTCCTGAAGCGCAACGCGCAGATGGCCATGGTCGTGGACGAATACGGCGAGGTGCAGGGCCTCATCACGCTCGAGGACATCCTGGAGGAGATCGTCGGCCAGATTTCCGACGAGCACGACACCGCCGAGCTGCAGATCCGCCCGCAGGCCGACGGCACGATCAACGTGGACGGCGCCGTGCCGATCCGCGATCTGAACCGCGCCATGGACTGGAACCTGCCCGAGGTCGAGGCGACGACCATCGCCGGCCTCGTCGTGCACGAGGCGCAGATGATCCCGGAGCCCGGTCAGGTGTTCACGTTCCACGGCTACCGGATGGAGATCCTGCGCCGCAGCCGCAACAAGATCGCCGCCGTCCGCATCAAGCGCCTGGCGCCTGCGGAAATGACGGCCGGCCGCCCCGCCGAGCGCACGGGCGAGCGCGCGCCGGCGAAATGACCGCCCATAGAGCCCGATAAGAAGCACGACAAAACTAAAGATCGAGGGTCTTTCAGCGGTTCCACGACAAGCCGAAAGACCCAAGCGTGAGACCGCCACAATCCCGCGTCACTCTCCTGGCCGAACCCCGTTGGAGCCTTGGCCATGGACGAAGCGGTCCGCCCCTATGACCTCGTGATTGTCGGCGCCTCGTTCGCCGGTCTCGTTGCCGCGCGCACGGCCGCCATGCGCGGCCTCAAGGTCGCCGTGCTCGACGGCAAGCCCGAAGCTGGCCATCGCGTGGCGACGACGGGCATCCTCGTCAAGGAAGCCGCCGACGAGATCGACATTCCCCATACACTGACGCGCCGCGTGCACGGGGTGCGGCTCTACGCGCCGAGCCGCCGCTCGATCGACCTTTTCGCGCCGGGATACTTCTTCCTGACGACCGACACCGCCAACGTGCTGCGCTGGCTCGCGGCGGAGGCGATGCGCGCCGGCGCCAGGATCCTCTACCGCGCACGCTTCGAAGGCACGACGCGCGACGGCGGCCTCTTCCGGTTCCACGGCATCAACATCGCCGCCCGTTACATCCTGGGCGCGGACGGCGCACGCTCGTCGGTCGCGCGCGCGTTCAGGCTCGGCACCAACGCGAAATTCCTGACCGGCATCGAGGTCGAATACGAAGGCCTCGCCGACGCCGACCCGCGCTTCCTGCACTGCTTCCTCGATTCCACGCTGGCGCCGGGCTACCTCGGCTGGGTCGCCGCCGGACCGACCGTGACGCAGGCCGGCCTCGCCGTCGGCCCCGGCCGCAGGCCCGATCTCAAGCGCTTCCTCGCCGCGACCGAGCCGATCTTCGGCTATTCCCGCGCCCGCGTGGTCGAGCGCCGCTCGGGCCGCATTCCCGCAGGCGGCCTCGTTCATCCGTGGTCGTGCGAGGGCGTCATGCTCGTCGGCGACGCCGCGGGACAGGTGTCTCCGGCGACGGGCGGCGGCATCAAGCTCGCCTTCGAGCTCGGACGGCGCTCCGCCCAGGTCATCGCCGACCACCTGCAGAACCTGGGGCCGCCTCCGGCCAGCGCGCTCGCGGCCGAGCTGCCGTCGTTCGCGTCGAAGAAGCTGATGCGGGCCGCCCTCGATCTCGCCGTGCCCAATCCGCTGATCGACGTCGCGCTCGCCCTGCCGCCGATGCGCTGGATCGCCCAGCACGTCTACTTCCACCGGCGCGGCGCGAAGGGCGTGAGCTTCGCCGAGTTCGAGGCGAGGCTCAGGAGCGGCACGATCGAGCGCTATCCCAAGGCCTCGCCGGGCGCGTAGGTGGAGAGCGCCAGCGCGTGAATGCGGCCCGCGAGCTCGTCCGCGATCGCGTCGTTGACCATCCGATGGCGGCCGACCCGGGAGACGCCCGTAAACTTCGGAGAAACGATGAGGATGCGAAAATGGCTTTCGCCCGTGCCGGGCGAGGATCGGTGGCCTGCGTGCAATTCGCTTTCGTTGACGATGTCGAGCCGCGTGGGCTCGAGCGCGATCATGAGCTTTTCGCGCAGGCGCGTTTCCGCTGACATGCCGTTTGCGTTCCTTGTTGAGGGGCGCGGGGAAGCACCTGTGGCAATCCCGCCGCCGAGTTCGTCTTGTGTGCTTGAGATCGGAGCATCATAATCTAGGCCATGAAGCTCAATTCCAAATATTTCGATTCGATCCGTGTTGCTCCCAAGCGCGCGGCCGAGGAGAAAGCGAGCGAGCAGCATCCGCCCTGCCAGTGGAAGGGGTGCGGCCGCCCCGCGCCCTATCGCGCGCCGAAAGGCCGCGGGCGCGACGGCGAGTACTTCTCCTTCTGCGCCGATCACGTGCGCGAGTATAACGCCTCGTACAACTACTTCGACGGCATGAGCGACGCCGAGGTGAGCGACTTCCAGAAGGACGCGCTGACCGGCCACCGCCCCACGTGGAAGGTGGGCGCCAATTCCTGGGGCCACGGCACGCGCGAAGGCAAGGCCAGCGGGGGCCGCGCCGGAACGGGCGGTTTCAGCAGCAACGATCCGCACGGCCTGTTCGCGGAGCGGGCCCGGAAGGTGCGGGAGGAGCCGGTATCGAGCCGGCGCACGCTGAAGCCGATCGAGCGAAAGTCCCTGGATGCGCTGCATCTTCCGGAGACGGCGTCCAAGGACGAAATCAAGGCGCGCTTCAAGGAGTTGGTTAAACGCCACCACCCGGATGCCAACGGCGGCGATACGCGGTCCGCGGACACGTTGCGCGAAATTATCCAAGCCTATAACTATCTGAAGAAGGCGGGTCTCGTCTGACTCCGGTCTCTTGGGCCCGCGCGTATGCGGGCTTGCGCGAGATCAGGCGAGACCGGCAACACCCCCGATTAGCCATTTTGTCCGTCGGCGCGGATCATTTGGCCGAAGCAGCCCGTTCGAGCCCGGCCTCGGATGCATCAATCGCCGAACTTAAGGTTTCAATGCGCGCGCAAAACAACACCGCTCCGGCCGCCTCTCCCGGCATGCCCGACATGAAGCTCTCCGTCCGCCAGGTGTTCGGGATCGAGTCCGATCTCGAAGTCCCGGCCTATTCGCAGGCGGACGACCACGTGCCGGACGTGGATCCGGATTACCTGTTCAACCGCGAGGTCACGCTCGCGATCCTGGCCGGCTTCAAATACAACCGCCGCGTCATGGTGCAGGGCTATCACGGCACCGGCAAATCCACGCACATCGAGCAGGTTGCCGCGCGGCTCAACTGGCCGTGCATCCGCGTCAACCTCGACAGCCACGTCTCGCGCATCGACCTCGTCGGCAAGGACGCCATCGTGCTCAAGGACGGCAAGCAGGTCACCGAGTTCCGCGAGGGCATCCTGCCGTACGCGCTGCAGTCGAACACCGCGCTCGTCTTCGACGAGTACGACGCCGGCCGCCCGGACGTGATGTTCGTGATCCAGCGCGTGCTCGAAGTCTCGGGCCGCCTGACGCTGCTCGACCAGTCGAAGGTCATCCGCCCGCATCCCGCCTTCCGCCTGTTCTCGACCACGAACACGATCGGCCTCGGCGACACGTCCGGCCTCTATCACGGCACGCAGCAGATCAACCAGGGCCAGATGGACCGCTGGTCGATCGTCGCGACGCTGAACTACCTGCCGCACGACGACGAGGCGCGCATCGTCCTCTCGAAGGTGAAGTCCTGGAACAAGACGGAGGCGAAGCGCAAGGCCGTGTCCAACATGGTGCGCGTCGCCGATCTCACGCGGCAAGCCTTCATCAACGGCGACCTCTCGACCGTGATGAGCCCGCGCACCGTGATGACGTGGGCCGAGAACGCCGAGATCTTCAACGACGTGGGCTTTGCTTTCCGCCTCACGTTCCTCAACAAGTGCGACGAGCTCGAGCGTCCGCTCGTGGCGGAGTTCTACCAGCGCGCGTTCGGCGAGGAGCTGCCCGAGAGCGCGGCCAATGTCGCGCTCGGCTGAGGCATCGGGGCTCGCGGCGAAACGCATGGACGCAAACGGACCGGATCGCGAGGCATTGGCGGCCGCGGGCTACACGGAGCCGCGCGGTGCCGTGCTGTTCTGTGTCCTCCTCGTCGTCGTGGGCGCGGTCACGGGCTCCGTGCTGTTCGCCATCCTGGCGCTGATGCTGATCCCCGGGTTGCCGGAAACCGCAGCCACCGTTGTGGGGTCGGCAACGGGCGCGCTGCTGGCGCTCGCCATTGCGGTTGTGAAGATCCGCCGCGGCAACATGGAGGCGGTCGAGATCGTCGAGGATCGCGAATGGAAGCGCCAGATGCGCCGTGAGCTGGGCAGGGCGCCATGAGCCGGAGGCAAAGCGCACCATGAGCCGGAGGCGAAGCGCACCATGAGCAGCGGGACTCCGAAACGCAAGGAAGCTCCGTCCGAGCCGCTGAAGCGCGTGCTGGGTCTGGCCGTGCGCGCGATCGCGGGCGATCCGGAGATCGAAGTGATCTACGGCGCCGGCAAGCCGCAGCTCGAAGGCAAGGTCGTGCGCCTCGCCGAGCCCGCGCGCGCGCCCTCCGCCGGCGAGATCGCCGTGCTGCGCGGCTGGGCCGACAGCCTCGCCCTGACGGCGGCCTGCCACGACGAAACTGTTCATCGCAAGCTGGCGCCGCCCTCGGGCCCCGCGCGCGAGGTGTTCGAAGCCATGGAGCGCGCGCGCGTCGAATCCCTCGGCGCGAACCGCATGCACGGCATGGCCGAGAACCTCAATGCCAAGTGCGAGGACGAGTACGGCCACGGCCGGTTCGAGCGCGTGTCCGATCGCGCCGACGCGCCGATCGGCAACGCGCTGGCGCTGATGGTGCGCGAGCGCCTGACGGGGCGCGCCCCGCCCGAGGCCGCGCGCGCGCTCGTCGACCTCTGGCGCCCGCACCTCGAGCAATGCGGCGAGCAGGTGTTTCGCCGCATGAAGGATCTGGCCGAGGATCAGGAGGCGTTCGGACGCCTCGTCCGCGATCTCCTGAAGTCGCTCGACCTCGCCGACAACCTCTCCGAGGGCCAGTCCGAGGACATCGAGCAGGAGACGGAGGAAGAGCCGCTCGGCGGCGAAGCCGAGTCCGAAAGCGAGGACGACGGCGGCGAAGGCGGCGAGGACGAGCACGAGCAGGAGCAGTCCGAGGGCGAGGCGGGCGAAGCGAGCCAGGCGGCCGAGATGCCGGACCAGGACGACTTCGACGGCGACGCCGAGCAGCCGGAGCCCATGGAGGCGGACGAGCCCTGGCGCCCCAACGTGTCGGTGCTCGAGGACCCGGAATACTTCGGCTACAAGGTCTACACGCGCGCCTACGACGAGGAGGTCAACGCCGAGGACATCTCGTCGGCCGAGGAGCTGGAGCGCCTGCGCACGTTCCTCGACAAGGAGCTGAAGGCGCTCGCGAGCGTCGTCGCGCGTCTCGCCAACCGCCTGCAGCGCCGCTTGCTGGCGCAGCAGAACCGCGCCTGGGATTTCGATCTCGAGGAGGGCACGCTCGATGCGGCGCGCCTGACGCGTATCATCACCGACCCGATGCACGCGCTCTCCTTCAAGCGCGAGCGCGACACCGACTTCCGCGACACCGTCGTGACGCTGCTGCTCGACAACTCGGGTTCCATGCGCGGCCGCCCGATCATGGTCGCCGCCTGCTGCGCCGACATTCTGGCGCGCACGCTCGAGCGCTGCGGTGTCAAGGTCGAGATCCTCGGCTTCACGACGCGCGCCTGGAAGGGCGGCCAGTCCCGCGAGGATTGGCTGGCGGCCGGCAAGCCGGCGACGCCGGGCCGGCTCAACGACCTGCGCCATATCATCTACAAGACGGCGGACGCCCCGTGGCGGCGCGCCAAGCGCTCGCTCGCGCTGATGATGCGCGAAGGCCTGCTCAAGGAGAACATCGACGGCGAGGCGCTCGCCTGGGCGCACGCGCGTCTGATGGCGCGGCCCGAGCAGCGCCGCATCCTGATGATGATCTCCGACGGCGCCCCGGTCGACGACTCGACGCTCTCGGTCAACTCCGGCAGCTACCTCGAGCAGCATCTGCGCAAGGTGATCGAGGAGATCGAGACGCGCTCGCCCGTGGAGCTGATCGCCATCGGCATCGGCCACGACGTGACGCGCTACTATGCCCGCGCGGTGACGATCTCCGATCCGAGCGAGCTTGCCGGCGCCATGACGGACAAGCTGGTCGAGCTGTTCGAGGAAACGCCGCCCAAGGGCGAGCCGTCAGGTCGCGGCCCGCGCCGCAAATTCCACTGAGGCAGACCCCTCGGTGGTCCCGAAACGAGGTCCGCATGGCCTTCAAGCGGAACGCCAAGCCCGGGATCGCTGCGATCGACGCAATCTGGATCACCGCGGCGTCACCTCATGAACCGTAGCGCCGTACGCCCGCGTATTTTCGTGCGCTGCCCGTGCAAGGCTCACATTTCCGACATGCGCTTCATGTCAGTCTCGACAAGGCGTTCGGCGCAGGGAGCAGCAATGAAGCGGTTGGGGATGTGCGGTCTGGCCGTCGCGATCGGGATCACGCTCGCGCTCGCATCCCCGCAAGAAGCCGTGGCGCAATGGAAGCCGGATGCGGCCGGCTTCGCCCCGCATGCCATCGAGATCCAGGCAAAGCCGATCAGGAGCTTTTCGAAAGCCGGCACGCCCTTCGCC
This sequence comes from uncultured Hyphomicrobium sp., assembly GCA_964386545.1. Classification (GTDB taxonomy): domain Bacteria; phylum Pseudomonadota; class Alphaproteobacteria; order Rhizobiales; family Hyphomicrobiaceae; genus Hyphomicrobium_C. Next base: position 25,948 of record CAYLSI010000014.1, on the reverse strand, counting down.
AACAGCCGTCTCGCCTGGCGTGGCGGCCTGGTCCTGACGTCGCCGTCGAAATACTTCGGCGGATGGTCGGGTCTCGCCTTCGATGGGGACGGCCGCCGCTTCGTCAGCGTCTCGGATTCCGGCGTCTGGATGACGGGCGAGCTGGCCTATGACGATCAGGACCGGCCGCAGTCCATCCGCGGCGCGCGCATCGGCGCGTTCCAGACCTTGAAGGGCAAGCCGCTCGATCGCGCGCGCGACCGCGACGCCGAGGCGGTGGCGCTCGCGGCCGGCACGCCGGAGAAGGGCACGGCCTACGTCGCCTTCGAGCAGCACGACCGCATCGGCGTCTTTCCGATCGCGAAGGGCGTGCTGGGCAAGCCCTCGTCCTACTTGACGATGCCGAAGGAAGCCGCCCGCATGCGCATGGACGGCATCGAGGGGCTGACGGTGCTCGCCGGCGGGCCGAACAAGGGCGCGCTCGTGGCCTTCGCCGAGCATCCGCTGCGCGGCGAGAAGCGCCATCGCGGATGGATCTGGATCGGCGGCACGCCGCGCGGCGTCACGCTGAGCGGGGCGAGCGGCTTCGGCGTGACGGACGCCGCGAGCCTGCCGGACGGCGGCCTGCTCGTGCTGGAGCGGCGCTTCCGCTGGCTCGAGGGGCTGCGCATTCGCCTGCGCCACATCGCGGCGGCCGACGTGAAGCCCGGCGCGGATGTGACGGGCGAGGTCCTGCTCGAAGCCGACACGGCCCAAGAGATCGACAATCTCGAAGCCCTCGCCGTGAGCCGGGGCCGCGACGGCGAGACCGTCGTCACGATGATGTCGGACGACAACTTCAACCGCTTCCTCCAGCGCACGCTGCTGGTGCAGTTCACGCTCAAGGAAACGCAAACGGCGCGGGCCACAGAAGGCGCCGCGCCGCAGGAAGAGATCCAGAAGAAGAAGTGACGGAGCATTGTCCGACGAAGTGGAGGCCGGTTCGTCGTAAGAAAATGCGACCAATCAAAAAACCTACATCGGTGCGCCGATCACCAGCGTCCAGAACGATTTGAACTCGGTCTTGGGGTCCTGCACCAGGGCGAGGCCCATCTCGCGGGCGTCCGCCAGCAGCAGGTTCTTGTTGTGACCGGGGCTGTCCTTCCATCCCCGCAGCACTTCCTTGAACGAAACCTGGCCCGTGCCGACGTTCTCGGCGGCGAGGCGCGGCTTGTAGCCCGTGCGCTTCACGCGGTCCCACGGGTTCGAGCCGTCGCTGCCGTAGTGCGAGATGCGGTCCCACTTGGCGAGGTCGCGGCTGTGGCCCTTCGCGGCCTCGGTGAGCGAGGCGTTGAGCTTGAGCGGCTTGAGGCCGTTTTCCTGGCGGTACTGGTTGATCAGGTCCCGCGCCATGTCGGGGTCGAGGTTGGTCGACGAGTAATCGCGGTCGGCGAGCGAGCCGGCCGGCGCTTTCTCATAGGACCCTGAAGGGGCCTTGTCGGGCGAATAGGCGGCGACCTGCGCGCCGGTCAGACCCGAGCGCTGCCGGCGGTCGATGGAGCCGGTGGTGGTGGATTGGCGCGATCCGCTGAGCGGATCGATCGAGGCGGTCGTGCCGAGGTCGTTGAACCCGGACGAGACGCTGCTCGTGTTGAGGCTGCAAGCCCCCAATCCCAGAGTGAGGACGGCGGCAAGAAAACTAAGGGCGACGCGATACATTCCCATAACTCCCGCAAGTGGACGCGCGGTACTGAGATTGACCATCGCAGCTACCAGTTAACTCGGCGTTAAGGCTAAGAGGCGGTGAACCCCTGTGCGGGAAGAGACCAGCGGCCGGGAGGCGTCCCGCGATGGCGTGTCTGACGGGAGCCGCCATTGTCGAGCCTGCCTCTGGCTTTGCAAAAACCCCACAACCCTGCACCGAATGTTGCCGATGAAGGTGACGCGAATGCGGCAATACGCCGGTGAATTCGGACGGTTGTAGGGTAAAGCAGGGCGCGGTGGCCGGCCGGGCGCACGAGTCTCTACAACTCGCCAAAAATAACTGCGGCGTGCCCGAGACTCCCTTGGAAGTCAAAGCGCTCTCGCCCAAACTCACCGAATCGAGCCGGTGATTCGTGCGTCTGGCTTTTCCCCCTTCTCAACGCCCAACGAGATGGAGGCGTACGACATGTCGGCGCTCATGAGCGGTGCCACCCTGACCGCGTCGCGACGCGGCGGTGCGACGGCCATCGGCCACGTGATCCTGGTTCGCTTGAGTGCGGACGGGGGTGCGGCGCGCGCCGAGGCGACTGCCGATCTCGCCCCGCTGTTCACGCACAAGATCTCGCCCGCGGACTGGCGGCGTCTGGCCGAGAAGGAGATCGGCCAGCTCGTCGCGAGCGGCCTGGCCTCCGAAACCAAGGGCAAACTCAAGGCGACGGACGCTGGCGCGGCCGCGGCCGCCCGCTACCTCGGCATGAAGGAGATCGGATCGGCCTCCTGGAGCGAGCTGCGCGACGTCGCGTTGATCGCCAAGGGGCTCGGCGTCGAGCGCGAGACGCCCGCCCGCCTGAAGCAGCTCGCACGCATCGACGGCCTGCGCACGATGATCGTGCAGAACGCGTTCGGCCTCTCGGTGAAGAAGAACGCACCGCCCACCAAGCTGCGCGCCCAGCTCGCCGTGCTGGCGCTGGAGCGCGCCTTCGGCAACCGCATCAAGGCCGGCATCGGCAAAGGCTCGGCGCTCTCGGCCAAGGCCGGGCGGCTTCTGGCCGGCCAGCTCTCGCAGAACCCGCGCGCGTTCACGACCGACGCCAAGCTCATCGCCGAGCTTGCGGCCGAGCAGGCCGGCGCGCGCGAGGCGACGCTCGAAGGACTGCGCACGGGCCTCCTGCGCCGCCTCGGTGCGAAGTGCCTCGAAGCCGGAGAGGCGGAGATCGCGACGCCGGACGCCGAGCGCATGGCGATGCCGGTGCGCGTCGCAGCGCCCGCGCCCGAGCTGCCGGCGCCCGCCAACGATGCCGCCCCCGCCAAGGTGCCGCCGAAGGCGTCGCGCCCCGACCTCGCCGAGTTCGCGGCTGCTGTGAAGACGGCGGCGGCCGCGCGGGCCGAGGGCTGGCCAGGCAGCCGCAAGGCCTTTATCTCGCACGTCTGGGACGCGATTCGCGTGTCCGAGCCGACGTGGGACGTCTCCGAGATCGAGTTCAAATGCATGCTGGCCGAGGCGCATCGCCTGGGCGCGCTTGTTCTCGCCAATGCCGACCTCAAGGACAAGAAGGCCATCAAGGACCTCGAGAGCTCGGCCGTTCCCTACAAGAATACCGTTTGGCACTTCGTTCGGGTCGAAGAGTAGCGCCCGTAACGATTGCGTTGGAGACCGTTGACGCATGCATGACGACGTCGTCGAAGCCGGTGCGACCGACAAGCTGTACCAGGCTTTTGAGCACAGCATCACGTGGGAGGATGACATCTGGCGGGCCGATCCCGTGGATGTCCCGGCCGTGCACGTCAAGGCGCGCCGCAAGTTCGAGGACCTCCTGGCGGAGATCACCAGCGCGCGCACCGGCGGCGCGGCGACGGCCTCGCGCATTCTGCTGTTCCACGGCCAGTCGGGCGCCGGCAAGACGCATCTCCTGCGCGCCCTGCGCACGACGGCCCACCGCGAAGGCAAGGCCTATTTCGGCTACGCCCAGATGACGCCCGACGTCTCGAACTATGCCGACTACTACCTGCGCCGCATCGTCCACTCGCTCGAGAAGCCCTATCACCCGGACGAGGAGGGCGAGACCGGCCTCGCCCGCCTGACCGCGCGGCTCGTGGGCGATTCCGAGGTTCTCTCTGCCCGCCGGATCGACGAGCTGCGCGAAGGCTCGCTGTCGGACGAGGCGCTGGCGAGCCTCGTGCTGAAGCTCGCCGACGAGATCGTCGCCAGCGCGAAATTCCGCGAGCTGGAGCTCGACATCAACATCGTGCGCGCGCTGCTCTACCTCGAGCGCAAGGACCCGCGCATCGACCAGCGCGTGCGCCAATACCTGTTCGGCCGCCAGTTGACGCCGCTCGCCCATCAGGCCGTCGCCGCGCTCGATCCGAACACGGGCGAGGACCGCGCATTCGAGATCATCACCGCGCTCGGCACGCTGATGTGGACGGTCGAGCGGGCCGCCTTCGTGTTCTCCATCGACCAGGTGGAGGACCTGCGTTTCTTCGACGACGCCGAGGAGCGGTTCCAGAAGGCCACGCGCGACCTGATCCAGATTGCCAACCGCCTGCCCAACGCCATCATCATCATCTCGGTGCTGGAGGACTTCTACGGCCAGGTCCGCGGCGTGCTCGCGCAGTCCTATGTCGATCGCATCGAGAAGTCGGGCCCGGTGCCGCTGCTCGAAAGCCGCACGCCGGCGGAGGCGCGCCTGATCATCGCCAAGCGGCTCGAGCATCTGGCGGAGCAGACGGGCGGCCTCGGCTTCCCCGATCCCGCGCAGTACTTCGGCCCGGATTTCTTCGAGGAGTTCGGCGGTCTCTCGACGCGCCGCCTGCTCGAGCACGCGCAAAGCCGCCTGCGCGCCAAGACGGCGCCCGACGAGCCCGAGGACGAGCCCGCCGACCAGGGCAACTGGACGTCGACGCTGGCGTCCGTGCTCGGCGGCATTTTCGGCAATGCCGAGCCGAGCGAGTCCGCGCGCCCGCTCGCCCCGTCGGTCGACTACCGCGACGCCTGGGACCGCTTCCAGAACGCGTCCGAGGCGGAGATCCCGTCCGACGAGAACGAGCTGATGGACGTGCTGACCTCCGCGCTCGCGCTCGCGCGTGACGAATGGGGCGGCGCGATCAAGCTCGGCGTCAACCGCGTCGAGATCTCGGACGAGGTGCCCGCCATCGACGTGCGCATCAACCACAAGTCCGGCCACATGAGCGACCTGCGCGTGTTCCTGTGCAACCGCCCGACGCAGGGTGGCGGCCTCAAGCGCCAGCTCGACAAGGTCATGCCGATGATCGCCGGCAAGAGCTGCATGATGCTGCGCGCGAGCGACTATCCGCCGAACAAGAAGAACCAGACGGCGCAGGCCTTCCGCAAATTCCGCGAGGGCGGCGGCCGCCTGTTCACCATCCCGATCCCCGAGTGGGAACGCATGATGACCGTGCGCGAGTTCCACGCCCACTATAAGAACGATCCCGGCTTCCAGGCGTGGTTCGAGGACGCCAAGCTGCTCTCGAACATCATCCCGATCATCAACATCCTGCGCCTCGATCTCCTCGGCCGCGCGTTGCCCCGCACGACGCGCGAGACCGATGCCACGGCCGTTGCCGCCGATTCCGCGCCGGCGCTGTCCGCTCCTGCTGCGACTCCGGCTGCCGCACGCGGCGAGGGCAATGGCAATGCGCTGCTGCCGCCGCCCTGGTCGCTCGGCGCCGGCGGCGAGGAGCCGCTTCCGGCCAACGACGACGAGCTGCCGCTCTCCGTCATCCTCGATGAGACCGGCGCCAACGGCACGAGCATCCTGGCGGGCCGCGAGACCGGCACCCGCAGCAAGCCGATCTCGCTCAACATGAACGTGTTGAAGCGCCACGCGGCGGTGCTCGGTGGCTCCGGCTCCGGTAAGACGACACTCGCCTTGTGTCTGATCGAGCAACTGCTGCTCAAGGGCATTCCCGCCGTCCTGATCGACCGCAAGGGCGACCTCTGCAGCTACGCCAATCCCGACGTCTGGCGCGCCAACGACGACGAGTTCGGCGAGCGCCGCGGCGAGCGCGAGCGCCTGGCCGACGCCATCGACGTCGCGGTCTATACGCCGGGCCGCTCCTCGGGGCGCCCGATCTCGATCACGCTTCTGCCGAACGGCATCAACGAGCTGCCCGACCACGAGCAGCAACTGCTCGCGAACCTGTCGGCGGCCGCCCTCGGCGACATGCTGCACTTGAAGAACTCGGCCACGCACCAGAAGCAGTCGGGCACGCTGTCGGTCGCGCTCCGCATCCTGGGATCGCGCCACAGCCGCGAGGTGACGCTGGGCGATCTCATCAACCTGCTCGAGGACGAGGATCCCGAGCTGACGGACCTGACGCAGCGCATGGACCCCTCGGGCCGCATCCGCCGCGACCTCGTCGCCCAGCTCGACAGCTTGCGTCACCGCAACTCGGCGCTCTTCGAGGGCGGCGGCGAAAGCCTGCAGATGGAAAGCCTGCTCGGCCTCGGACCTTACGCTCGCGACGGCCGCACGCGCCTCTCGATCATCTACACGGGCTTCCTCGGCGACAACGAGAACATCCTGTTCTGGGTCGCCCAGTTCCTGTCGGAAGCGTTGCGCTTCTGCCAGAGGAACCCGAACGAGGAGCTGCAGGCCGTCGTCATGTTCGACGAGGCGGATCTCTACATCCCGGCCAACGCCAAGCCCGCGACGGCCGAGCCGCTGCAGAGCCTTCTGAAGCGCGCCCGCTCGGCCGGCCTCGGCATCATGCTCGCCACCCAGTCGCCGGGCGACCTCGACTACAAGAGCCGCGACCAGATCACGAGCTGGTTCATCGGCCGCGTGCGAGAGGATACCGCGTTGCGCAAGCTCAAGGCGGCGTTCCAGAGCGAGAGCGGCCTCGATCCGGCTGCCGTGCTTCCCGGTCAGACGGTGGGCGAGTTCCACCTCGTGCAGGAGGGTCTCGTCCGCTCGATGAAGGCGCAGCGCTCGCTGATCGAAGCCGAGCAGGTGCCGTTCGACCGGATCGAGCAGCTCGCCCACGAGACGAAGGGCCAGGACGAGCGCCAGCTCCGGCTGTTCGACGCGCTGAGGTTATCCACGGCTCGTCGGCCTTAACGGCGCGTCTGGATGTAGCAAAAATACAACAAAAACAGGCAATCGTTTCGCGCCGCCGTGATGCGCTGCAAAACGCTGGCCGCTATAATCTGTGAGCGGATTGATAAGAAGAATTTGAAAAGCGGAAGAAAAACGGGTCTTCCGTAAACTTCATTTGCAACGCAGCAAAAGGATGCTCTGCGCTGCAAACCAACATTGTGGCCGAAATTAGAAAATCGGATGAGGGAATTTTTTCCCCGTTGTATAATCCTCATGTTTCGCGGGTGAGGGGTCTCCGTGGAACAGGTGGAAGACACCGGCGTTGCGTGGGCGGCAAAGCCAGTGGGCGCGTTTGTGCGGGGTATGTCGTGTTATGCTTGGTAGATCCTTTTTGATGCTCGTTGTGGCCACGCTTTTGGGGCCTGCGGTTGGGGTAGGACTTTTCGTTCTGCTCAACACGATGTGACGAGCGGCCGGAACGGCCAAACGCGTTTGCATTTCGCGCCGGGCTCTCGTGCGACCCGGACGAAAGAGGCGCAGTCATTTCCGCAATCATTTCCCATGCCCGGCTCTGATGCCCCCGGCTCTGCGATCTGCCAATTGGGCCATCTGATCGTCCCGTGATCCGATCTCCCGCGATCGAGCTCCCCCGTGATCTGCATCCCAGGCTCCGACGCCCCAGATCCGACGTCGGTGATGCCAATTCCTGTGATCCGGCAACGGGCTCGCGACCGGCCGGCCGGGCCGGCCGCGCCCCGCTTTCTCCGACCTTCCGCCACAAACATCCGCTAACGACCGGGGAGGACCAGCGCCGGGGTCGACCGCTGGAATCTCGATTGTTCGTCGCGTGATGCTGTTCCTCTTTCGCCTCTTAGCCCGTTTGCGCGAGCTTGCGATCGGCATCCCGATGCGGATCGTGAGCCTGTTTTGCGAAGGCGTGGCGTTCAATCCCCGTCTGGGCCCGCTGCGCCATGTGGCCGTGGCGGCCGTCGCCTATGTCGTCTTCGCCGTCCTCCTCGTCTATGTCGTCGCGCCCTTGCGGGGCTATGCCGGCCATTACCTGCTCGGCGAGAAGCTGCGCTACGACGCCGAGCGCTGGCTCGCGACCGCGATCTACGATGCGCCCGGCAGCTTCGTCGGCACGTTCGATGCCCGCCTCGACAGCCAGCGTGACGTCAACTACACGGACGCCGCCATCGACGTCGGCGACTACACGGCCAACCCTGACCACAAGTCGATCCCCGTGCGCGAGGTGCCGCCCTACTACTGGCAATGCCTCGTGCACCACGAGGACCGTTATATCGGCACCTGGCGCAATCCGTTCGGCATCGACCTGCCGGGCGTCCTCAAGATCCCCTATTCGTCGCTCGCCCGCTCCGTCGCCTTGAAGCGCCCGAGCCTCGGCGTCGGCGGTTCGACACTGCCGATGCAGCTCGTGCGCGTGATCTACAATACGCCCCCGCACGCCGGCGAAGGCGCGATGACGAAGCTCTCGCGCAAGCTGTCGGAATGGTGGCTGGCGCCGGTCGTCTATCATGAGCTCACGCGTGACGGCTCGGACACGATGCTGAAGCAGTGGGCCGCGAACCACATCTGGCTCGCGCAGCGCACGGGCGGCGCGCCGTTGCATGGCGTCGAGCTCACGAGCCGCGTCGTGTTCGGCAAGGACTCGAGCGAGCTGACCATGGCCGAGCAGTTCGTGCTCGCCTCCGCCGTCAACAAGCCGATCATCCTGCTCAAGGGCGACGCGCGCCTGAACGAGGTCCGCCTCGACCGCTGGCGCTTCATCGTCGAGGTGCGCGCCCGCGTCTGCGCGGAGGCGCTGATCTCGGATGAGGGACAGAAGAAGGACGTGCTGTTCGAGCTGATCGCCATGGCCGGCGGTCCGCCCGATCCCAAGGTCAAGCCGCGCCTGCAGGACGCGCTCGACCGGCACGCGCCGCAGGTCGCCAGGCGCGCCGTGGCCAACCCGGTCGTGCGCGCCAACGCGTTGATGCCGTCGGCCCGCTTCGGCCTGCGCGAGGAGATGAAGGAGGCGTACGGCTTCGCCTGGCGCGATCACGTGCGCGGCGTGACGACCACGTTCGAAGCCGCCTCCAATCTCGCCTTCCACAATAAGATCGACGTGGCACTCGCGAAGATCGACGCGGCGGTGCGTGCGAAGGTCGACAGCCGCTACACCCTCGACCCCGCCCGCACGGGCGATGGCCGCATCATGCCCACCGTGACGGTCGTCGCAGCGAACGAAAAGGGTGAGATCGTGCGCTACTACGAGAGCGGCGAGACGGCCCCCTACTTCGGCGCGACCGTCGCCCGCAGCGGCGAAACCGGCCTTTACGATCCCGCCCGCGATCCGCGCATGATCGCGTCGACCGGCAAGATGCTCGCGGCCATCGCCATCGCCAACAGCGGCCGCGACAGCGCGGCGTCCCTCTACGTCGACACGGCGGCCCCGGATCGTGGGCTCGAAACATGCGCCAAGGGCAACGGTCGCTATGGCCGCCGCGCCATCGTGGCGTTCGCCTGCTCGCTCAATGCGCCGCTCTTGAACCGCACGGCGCTCGCCGGGCAGGCGCGCATGCGGGGCCTGATCGACGGCTTCGGGTTCACGATGCCGCCGCGCGACGCCGCCGGGAGCGATACGCCGCCCTCGACGGCGGCCGTGCTGGGGCAGATCTCGGGCTCGCCGCGCAAGGTCCATCATATGTCGGCCGTGATCCTCGCCGCACTGATCGGGCGCGGCGCGACGCCGGTGCGCGAGCCGACGCTGATCCGGCGCTACGACTTCACGGACGTGAACGAAAAACGCGACGGCAGCTTCGACGTGCGCGATCCCATCATTCCGAACCGGCTGATCAAACGCCGCGCCGCCCCGCTCCTGCGCGCGCTGCTCTCGGCCCCGCTCTGCTACACCGCCGGCGGCAAGCCCACGGGCACGCTGAAGTCGCTCGCCCAGTGGTGCCCGGCACGCCGCGGCGGCCTGCGCCTACATTTCGCCAAGACGGGCACGCAGGTCACGGCCGATCCGGATGCCACGGTGGACGTATGGACCACGGGCGGCCTGCAGTTCGCCAACGGCGCGGCCTACTCGTATGTCGTGCTTGTCGGAACGGGCTCCGGGCAGCAGCCGTGGGCGCGCAAGATCCATGCAGCCGATGTCGCAGCCCCTCTCCTGGAGGTTCTGCTGGAGGATCTCGCCGGACACGCGCGCGAGAACCCGAAGCCGGGCCTGTTGCCGCCGAAAGCCGCCCCGCCGAAGCCCGTCGCCAGCAACACGCGCGACACGGCCTCGGATGCGCTGACCCGCGCGCTCAACCTGCAGCAGCTCCGCTAGAGAATTTTCCGACGACGTGGAGGCCGGTTCGTCGCGACAAAATGCGACCAACCAATAATCTGTCTCAATAGACCCCGGGCATGAAGCGCCACGAGCGGCCCATCAGCGCCGCATAGGGCTCTCCCAGCCGTTGCGACAGCAGCCGCTCCTCGCGGCGCGCCGCAACGCCGTAGGCTGCAATCATGCCGCCCGCGACGAGGCAGGACAGCGGATCGAGCGACGACAGCGGCAGCCAGCTCAGCCAATAGAGGATGTAGGAGGCGTAGAACGGATGGCGGACCACGGCGTAGATGCCATGATCCACGACCGCGCCCGGCGTCGCATCGCTGAAGGCCAGCGCGAAGCCGCCGTCGCGCGAGGCTTTGACGGCCGCAACGAACATGGTGAACGCGGCGAGCGTGAGCAGCAGCCCGATCGCCGCTTCGAGGTCGCTGGGTCGCGGATGGCGAAGCGCGAGCCAGCCGTTGAATGCGGTTCCGGCCGCCGTCGCCAGTGTCAGAAGCCGCGCGCCGAGCGGCTCGCGCTCGCTCCTCCGGAAATGCCGGAACGACGCCCAGGCGATGAAAAGAACGAAAAGAAGATTGAATGCAAAACTGACGAGCACGAGCATCTGCGCCATCGCCTTTTCGAAATCGGCGTAAACAACCCCGAAAGAAAGTAGCGAGCGCCGCTGTTCGTTCCGTACCTAGGTAGCCGAGCAGGCTAAGCTTCGAGCACGAGGGCGCCACCCGTCAGGCCGGCGCCGGCCGCGCAGAGCAGCATCCGCTCGCCCGGCTTGAACGGTCGCTCCGCATGCGCGAGCGACAGCGTCAGCGGGATCGTCGCGGCCGAGCTGTTGGCATAGAGCGCGACGGACGACAGCATCTTCGCGTCCGGCACGCCGAGCTGCTTTTGCGTCGCGCCGATGATGCGCCCGTTCGCCTGGTGCGGCACGAAATAGTCGATGTCGTCGAGCGAGAGCCGGGCCGCGGCCAGAGCCTTCTGCGCCGCATCCGCCATGAGCTTCACCGCACGCGTGAAGACGGCCTTGCCGTCGCGGATCTGCATCAGCACGGCCGCGGGATCCAGCGCCGGAGAGAACGGCGTCCGGCTGCCGCCCGCCGGGATCTGGATGAGGTCGTAGGCCGAGCCGTCCGATGCAAGGTGCACCCCGCGCACGCCGGCGCTCGCGCGGTCCGACGGCACGAGCAGCGCCGCGCCCGCTCCATCCCCGAACAGAAGAGCGCTCTTCGGATCGTCGAGGTTGAGCCGCCGCGAAAGAATGTTGGCGGCGATCACGAGCGCGGGCTTGCCGTGCTGGCGCACGAAGCCGTCGGCGAAGGTGAGCGCATAGAGAAACCCGCCGCACGCGCCCGCCATATCGATGGCGCCCGCGCCGCGCGCGCCCAGCCGGTGCGCGACGAGCGGCCCCGTCGGCGGCAAGAGATGATCGGGCGTCGAGGTCGCGAGAGCCACGAGCCCGAGGCTGTCGCGCGCGAGGCCGCTCGCGGAAAGCGCCATCTCGCCCGCCGCCACGGCGAGGTCGGAAAGCGCCTCGTCCGGCGCGGCGAAACGGCGCTCCAGAATTCCCGTGCGCCGCGCGCTCCAGCCGGGCTCGACGCCAAGCCGGGCCTCGATTTCCGCATTTGTCACGCGCCGCTCGGGCGCATAGTGTCCGAGCGCAAGAAGTGCCGATCCCATTCCTCTCCTATAAGCGGGCGTTCTGCCTGCACAAGGTCAAAACATCCGATGACGAAGCCGATCCTGCTCGTGGCCGCCGCGGCGTTGGTCGATTCCGACAACCGCGTGCTGCTGTCGAAGCGCCCCGAAGGCAAGACCCTGGCCGGTCTCTGGGAGTTTCCCGGCGGCAAGGTGGACGCCGGCGAGACGCCCGAGCAGGCGCTGCGCCGTGAGCTGAAGGAGGAGCTGGACATCGAGGTCTGCGAGACGTGCCTCGCGCCGTTTACCTTCGCAAGTCACACCTACAACGCGTTCCATCTGCTGATGCCGCTGTACCTGTGCCGCAACTGGGAGGGCGAGATCGCGCCCCAGGAGGGCCAGGAGGTCGCCTGGGTGCGCGCGCGCCGGCTCGCCGACTATCCGATGCCGCCGGCGGACGCGCCCTTGGTTCCGTGGCTGCGCGATTTGCTGGGCTGAGGGAGGAGCGCCATGCGCGTCGAGCTTAAGAACGGCCACTGGCGTCCGATGACGACGACGGACACCGCCTCCGTCAGCGCCATCGCCGACCGCGTGCACGCGAGCTATCCGGAGGATGACGCGGTCTTTCTCGAGCGCCTGCGCCTCTATCCCGAAGGATGCGCCATGTTCGAGCAGGCCGGGCGCGCCGGCGCTTACGCCATCACGCATCCCTGGCGCTACGGCGAGCCGCCCGCGCTCAACGTCCTGCTCGGCGCCATCCCCGCGCAGCCCACCACCTACTACATTCACGACATCGCCCTGCTGCCGGAAACGCGTGGCAGCGGCGCGGGGGCGGCCATCGTCGAGGCCGTGATTGCGCATGCAGCGGCGACGGGCGTGCCGAACGTATCGCTGGTGGCCGTGAACAACTCGGGGCCGTTCTGGAGCCGCTTCGGCTTCGAGGTCGTGCACGAGCCGAAGCTCGCGGAGAAGCTCCTGAGCTACGATGCCGATGCGCGCTTCATGGTGCGCAAGCTTTAGAGCTTGCGTTCGGGCACGCCGAGAACGTCGGCGAGCCGCGCCTTGGCCGAGCCGGGCTTGAGCGGCTGCTGCTGGCTCTCGTGCGGCGCCCAGGCCGTGAGCGTCAGGATCTCGAACGTCGCGGTCACGCGGCCGTCCGCGCCACCGTAACGCTCGGCATAGATGGCGGCCGCGCGCAGCAGCAGGCCCCGCGTCACCGGCACGCGCCGCCGCTCGCTGAGCATGTTGGAGGCGCCCATGCCCTTGACCTCGCGCATGAGCGCCAAGGGATCGCGATAGGTCACGGTGACGACGTCGGAGTCGGCGACGGGAAGCGCGAACCCGGCGCGCTGCAGGAGCCCGCCGAGATCGCGCACGTCGGCAAACGGCGCGACGCGCGGCGAGGCCCCGCCGGTCAGCTCGACCTCCGCCTGCAGCCACGCCTCGCGCAGCTCGCGCAGCGTCTGGCCGCCGAGAAGCGACGCCATGAAGAGCCCGTCCGGCTTGAGCGCGCGGCGGATCTGGATCAGGGTCCCCGGCAGATCGTCGATGAGGTGCAGGATGAGCCCCGAGACGATGAGATCGAACGCGCCGTCGCCGAAGGGGAGCGCATCGAGCGCGCCCGCCACCCGGGGTGGCTGGGCCCGCGCCAGGAGGGTCTCGGCCGCATCATACGACACGACCTGCCCGACGCTCGGAAGCGCCGCGATCCGCCGGCCCAGGATGCCGTGATGCGATCCGAAATCGAGCGCCAGCGGAAACGTGCGCTGCACGATGCCGATCCGCTCGGCGATGTCGTCGGCCGCGCGCGCGAGCAGAAAGTCGTGCGCGTCCGCACCCGCCGCCGCGCGGTTGCGGCGCTGCGTGAGCAGCGCGCTGTCGAAGATGGGTTTCGGTTCGCTCATGCCCGCGAGATGCAATCGAGTGTGCTATGGCTTGGGTGGATATAATGCCCCATGGCACGGCGGGGCGGGAGGAGCAAGCGTGACCGGCAGCGCAGGCGAGGACGCGACGGAGGACGGCGCCCTGCCGCGGCCGGGCCTCTTTCGCCGGGCCGTGGCCGCGCTCTCCGACGTGGTGATGCCGCCGGTCTGCCTCGCCTGCCGCCAGCGCATCGAAGCGCACGATGCGCTCTGTGCCAGGTGCTGGCGCGAGGTCGATTTCATCCGCCCGCCCTTGTGCGACCGGCTCGGCATTCCCCTGCCGTTCGACGTCGGCACGCCGTCGATTTCGGCGGCTGCGGCGGCCGATCCCCCGCCCTATGACCGCGCCCGCGCCGTCGCCGCCTACACCGGCGCCATGCAGACCCTGGTGCACGCCCTGAAATTCCAGGACCGCCACGACGTCCGCCGCCTGTTCGGGCGCTGGCTCGTCGAGGCGGGGCGCGACGTGATCGCGGAGACCGAGATGGTCGTTCCCGTGCCGCTGGCCCGCTCCCGGCTGCTGACACGCCGCTTCAACCAGGCCGCCATCCTCGCCCGCGAGGTCGCGCGCCTGACGGGCCTCGCCTACGAGCCGCTGGCGCTCGAGCGCACGCGGGCGACGGCGAGCCAGATCGGCCTGTCGCGGGCGGCACGCCAGCGCAACGTCGCGGGCGCGTTCGCCGTAGGCCCCCACCGGGATGCGCGGGTCCGGGGGCGGAAAGTGCTGCTGATCGACGACGTCATCACCACGGGATCGACCGTCGGAGCCTGTGCACGCGCCCTCAGGAAGGCCGGCGCCGTGCGCGTCGACGTACTCGCTCTCGCAATCGTGACCGACCGCGGCGCCATCCCCGGCTAACGGGGCGCAAGGACTGGAAAACGGCCGCAAATCGGTGTCACATGAGGCGATCCTGCACTTTGCGTCCGCTCGGTGAGACGCTAGATTTTGGGGAACGGATCGCGCTTCCCGGCGAGGAATGCCCAGGGCTATGGCCAAAGTCACCATCTACACCTCGAGCCTCTGTCCCTATTGCCACATGGCAAAGGAGCTGCTGCGCGCGAAATGCGTGGCGTTTGAAGAAGTTGATGTGACGGGACAGGCGGAGCTGCGGGCGCGGATGCGCGAGAAGGCGGGCGGACGGAACACCGTTCCGCAAATCTGGATCGGCGATCAGCACGTCGGCGGCTGCGACGACCTGATGTGTCTCGAGCGCAGCGGCAAGCTCGATCCCCTTTTGAGTACGAGTCAGTAGCAGATGCCGGCCTCCGCGAACCCGGCCACGCTCCGCGTCGGCCTCGTCCAGATGTGCTCGGGCCGAGACCTCGCCCGCAACGTCCGGGACGCGTCCGCGCTGATCCGCGAGGCCGCGAGCGCTGGCGCGCATTACATCCAGACGCCCGAGGTCACCGACCTGATGGAGCTCGACCGCGAGCGCCTGTTCGCAGTGGCCGAGCCGGAAGCGTCGCACGAGGGTCTGCGCCAGTTCCGCGCTCTGGCGCAGGAGCTCCAGGTCTGGCTGCACCTGGGATCGCTGGTGGTGAAGGCGAGCGAGACAAAGCTGGCCAACCGCGCCTTCGTGATCTCGCCTGCCGGCGAGATCGTCGCCCGCTACGACAAGATCCACATGTTCGACGTGGACCTCCCGAACGGCGAGGTCTATCGCGAAAGCGCGAATTACGAGCCCGGCACGCGGGCCGTCGTCGCTCCCTTGCCGTGGGGCGGCTTGGGCCTCTCCATCTGCTACGACCTGCGCTTCCCGCATCTCTATCGCGCGCTCGCCAAGGCCGGCGCCTCGTTCCTGGCCGTGCCGGCCGCCTTCACGCGGCTGACGGGCGAAGCTCACTGGGTGACGCTGCTGCGCGCCCGAGCCATTGAAGCGCAGTGCTTCGTCTTCGCGGCGGCGCAGGGCGGCCTGCACGAGCATGGCCGTGAGACGTTCGGCCACAGTCTCATCGTTTCGCCGTGGGGGCAGATTTTGGCCGAGGGGGGCGTTCACCCGTCAGTCATCTTCGCGGACGTAGATTTGAACGAGATCGCGAGTGTTCGGTCCCGCGTGCCGTCGTTGCGGCATGACAGAGCATTTGACGTGGTTCCGGTGGCGACGACCGCCGAGGAGGCCGTGGAATGATCAAGTTCAGTCTCGTATGCGGCGAAGGGCACGAGTTCGAAGGCTGGTTCCGCAGCGGCGCCGCCTACGACGCGCAGTCCGCGGGCAATCAGATCTCCTGCCCTCACTGCGGCAGCACCATCGTCGACAAGGCGATCATGGCCCCGGCGGTCGCGCGTCGCGCCGCCACCGAGCCCGCGGGCCGCTATGCCTCCAAGGTGCCCCCCGAGGAGATCGCGCGCATGATGCGCCACATCCGCGACGAAGTGCACGCCAAGGCGGAGTACGTCGGCGGCCGCTTTGCCGAGGAAGCGCGCAAGATCCATTTCAACGAGAGCCCGTCGCGCGGCATCTACGGCGAAGCCTCGAGCGAAGAGGTGAAGAGCCTCGCCGAGGACGGCATCCCGTTCCTGCCGATCCCGCGCCTGCCGGAAGACATGAACTGACGGGAGCGGCGTCTGCGGCTCAGCCGCGGAAGTCCGCGACCAGCGCGCCGAGCATCGCGAGCAGGGGCGTGCGTGGGCCTGCGCCGAGGGCATCGAGCCGCGCGGTTGCGATCTCGGGAAACCCGATCATCGGCGCGCTGGGCGCCACGGACACCTCGATGCCCACCAGCGCCGCGAGCGCCTCCATGATCGCGCCGTGCGTGGTGTTCCGCCCATAGGCGACGTTCGTGATCGGCGCCTGGCCGCGCACGGCGATGGCTTCGAGCGCGCGCACGACGTCGCCGACCCAGACATAATCCTTTTCCGACGCGAGGCTCGTCCGCAGCGTGACGCGCCCCGTCGACGTGGCCTCGCGCAGCACCGACGTCAGGAAGTTCTCGGACGCGAGATCGCGTCCGAACACGTTCGACAGGCGCGCGACACGGACGTTGGCGCGGCCCGAGCCGAGGCACACCGACTCGCCCATCAGCTTCGAGAGATTGTAGAGATGATCCGGGTTCGCGGGCGCAACCGGAACGCTCGCGTCTTCGTCGGTGGACGGCGTCGTCATGTAGACGCGCGTCGAGGACGTGTAGACGAGCGACGAGAAACGCGCGCGCTTGAGGATGTCCGCCAGCAGTGTCACGTGCGCGTCGATCGTATCGAACGGCCGCGAGCGGAAATCCGCCGTGAGGCCCACCGTGTAGAACGCGTGGCCGAGATTGCCGTCCTGCCAGGAGACATCGCCGCGCGTGATCGCGCGCACGCCGTAGCCCTGCGCCTCCAAGTGAGCCGTGAGTGCGCGCCCGACGAAGCCGTTGGCGCCGAACACGGTGGCGATCTTGGTGGCGCCGGGCTCAGCCATGGCCGATCTCGATCGGGGCGAAGTTGCGGAACGGCGGCCAGGCGCGGTCCTTGTCGGAAATGACAATGGGTTCGGAAATCGGCCACGTCACGCCGAGATCAGGATCGTCATAAGGGAAGCCGGTCGCGTGCGGCGCTGAGAGCGGCGCGGAAATGTGGTAGGCGATCTCCGTATCGGGCACGAGCGTCTGGAAACCGTGTCCGAACCCTTCCGGCACATAGAGCTGCTTGCGGTTCGCGGCCGAAAGCTCGAGGCCGAACCACTGGCCGAACGTCGGCGAGCCCGCCCGCACGTCCACGATCACGTCGAAGATGGCTCCTGCCGTGACGCGGATGAGCTTGCATTCCGCGGCTGGTGGCCGCTGCAGATGAAACCCGCGCACGGTGCCGGCCTGTATGTTCTGCGACATGCTGATCTGGTCGAGATGAGGATTGAGCCCGCGCTCCGCGAACGCCGTCGCGCAGAACAGGCGGGCGAAAAATCCGCGGGCATCGGAATGCGGCTCAGGCTCGATCACGAACGCGCCGGTGAGCGGCGTCGGCGTGAAGATCATGGGAGGATCTCGGGCGCGGGCAGCGGCACGATGAACTTCCCGCCCCAGGCACGGATGCCCGCCATCTGCGCCATGATCTCGTCTTTGAGGTTCCAGGGCAGGATCAGCACGTAGTCGGGCTTGGTCGCGAAGATGCGGTCGGGCGCATGCACGGGGATCGCGGTGCCGGGCAGCAGCAGGCCCTGCTTGTGCGGGCTGGCATCGACCGCGTAGTCGATGAAATCGCCGCGAATGCCGCAATAGTTGAGCAGCGTGTTGCCTTTGGCCGCCGCGCCGTAGGCGACGATCGTCGCGCCGCGCTCCTTGAGCGCGATCAGCTCTGACAGAAGTGCGCGCTTGGCGTGGCGCACGTCTGCCGCGAACGTGCCGTAGATGCCGAGGTCGTCGAGGCCCGCTTCGGCTTCCTTGGCGCGGAACTCCGCGAGACGCTCCGAAGCCGCCGGCGTGGTCCCGGCATGGCCCGCGAAGATGCGCAGGCTGCCGCCGTGCGTCGTCAGCTCTTCCACGTCGAAGATCGTGAGGCCATGCCGCGCGAACAGCCGCTCGACGGCGAGCAGCGAGAGATACGAGTAGTGCTCGTGATAGATCGTGTCGAAATACTTGGCTTCGATGAGACGCAGGAGGTGCGGGAACTCGATGGTGATCACGCCGCCCGCCTTGAGCAGGATCTTGAGCCCGGCGACGAAGTCGTTGATGTCTGGCACGTGCGCGAGCACGTTGTTGCCCGCGATGACGTCGGCCTGCCCCTGGGCCGCGACCTCCTCAGCAGTCTTGACGCCGAAGAAGCGCACGAGCGTCGGGACGCCCCGCTCCCGCTCCGCGACCTCGGCGCAATTGGCGGCCGGGTCGATGCCGAGCACCGGAATGCCCTGCGCCTTGAAGTACTGCAGCAGATAGCCGTCGTTGCTGGCGACCTCGACGACCTTGGAAGCGCCGTTGAGCTCGAAGCGGTCCGTCATCATCGCGGCATAGCGCTCCGCATGCGCGAGCCACGACTTCGAATAGGAGGAAAAATAGGTGTAGGAGCCGTGGAAATGCGTGGCGGCCGGCTGCACATCGTCGATCTGCACGAGCTTGCAGGCTTCGCAGACGAACGTGCGCAGCGGATAGAACGGCTCCATCTCGTGCGCTTCGGAGGGCTTGCGCATGGCGTTCGAGACCGGCGACATGCCGAGATCGACGAACACGTGCGTGAGAGGGGCTCCGCAGGAGCGGCACGGCAGGATGCGGGTCGCGTCAGCCATGGAGATACTCTTCGATTTGCCGCAGCGTGAGGGCGTGCATGTCGTCTCCCGCGTAGAAGCCTCTATACCACGCGACCGTCCGGTCCAGCGCCTGCGCGAGGCGCCAGCGCGGCTGCCAGCCCAGGAGCGTGCGCGCCTTCGCGCTGTCGACTTCCAGAAGCCGCGCCTCGTAGGGCTGGAACCGCGTATCGTGCTGCCAGCGCGCGCCCGCGCCCCAGCGGGCGGTCATCTCGTCGGCAATGACGCGGACCGGCACGGCATCGTCGGAGGCGGGGCCGAAGTTGAAGGCGGCCGGTCCCGGCAGGGTCCCATCGGACGCCAGCGCCTCGGCCAGCCGGAGATAGCCGGACAGCGGCTCCAGCACGTGCTGCCAGGGCCGCACCGAAGCGGGATTGCGGATCATCAGCGTGTCGCCGGCCGAGAACGCGCGGATGGCGTCCGGCACCAGGCGATCCTCCGCCCAGTCGCCGCCGCCGATGACGTTGCCGGCGCGCGCCGAGCCGATCACAGCCGGATGCCCGCCCGCGCCGAAATAGGAGGCGCGATAGGACTCGACGACGATCTCCGTGCACGCCTTGCTCGCCCCGTAGGGCTCCTTGCCGCCGAGGCGGTCGGTCTCGCGGTAGGCCCACGGCCATTCGACGTTGTCGTAGACCTTGTCGCTCGTCACGACCACGCAGGCTTGGACGCCGGGCGTCTGCCGCACCGCGTCGAGCACATGCGCGGTGCCGACGACATTGGTCGAGAACGTCTCGATGGGATCGGCGCGCGCCGGCCGCACGAGCGCCTGCGCGGCGAGATGGAGCACGATTTCGGGCTTCGCCGCCGCCATGGCCGCGTTGAGGCGTGCCGCGTCGCGGATGTCGCCGAGGGTCGAGGATCCGAGCCGCGCGACGTCCGCGGCGGCGAAGAGGTTGGGTTCGGACGGCGGCACCAGCGCATAGCCCGAGGGCTCGGCGCCGAGCTGCTTCAGGAGCCCCATCAGCCAGCCGCCCTTGAACCCCGTATGGCCCGTGACGAAGACTCGCCGCCCGGCCCAGAAGGCCCGTGACAGCCCGGCCGCCGTGCTCATCCTAGTTCCACACGCGCCAGGGCGCGGTGCCCGACGACCACATGTCGTTCAGGAGCTGCATCTCGCGGTAGGTGTCCATGCACTGCCAGAAGCCGCCATGCTGATGCACCGCGAGCTCGCCCATCTTCGCGAGCCGTTCGAGCAGCCCCGTCTCCAGCGGCTCGTTGAGCTCGGGATCGAGCAGATCGAACGCGCGCCGGTTGAAGACGAAGTAGCCGCCGTTGATCCAGCCCTGCGTGACCTGCGGCTTCTCGGCGAAGCTCGTGATCATGCCGTCGTCGATGGCGAGCTCGCCGAAGCGCGACGAGGGGTGAACGGCCGTGACGGTCGCGAGCCGGCCCATGCGTTTGTGCGTGGCGATCAGGTCGTCGATGTCCACGTCGGCCACGGCATCGCCGTAGGTCGCGAGGAACGTGTCGCCCTCGATGTGCGGCAAGGCCTTGAGGATACGGCGGCCCGTGAGGCTTTCGAGGCCGGTCTCGGCCAGCACGACGCGCGCGTCGAGCCGGTCGTCGTGGTTGGACACCTGCCGGGCGTAGATGCCGCCGGTGCGGATGTCGATCTCGAGATCGTGCGAGCGCTGGTGGTAGTTGACGAAGTAGTCGCGGATCGCATCGCCCTTGTAGCCGAGGCAGAGGACGAACCGCCCGACGCCGTGATGGCGGTAGTGCATCATGATGTGCCAGAGAATCGGCCGCCCCCCGACTTCCACCATGGGCTTGGGCTTGAACTCGGTCTCCTCGCGCAGGCGCGTGCCGAGACCGCCGCAAAGTATCAATGCTTCCATGGCCTTACCCTCAAGCGTGAGCGCAGCGCCGAGGCTGCGGAACCGTTATTTCTCGCGCAGCCCGTGACGGAGGGACTGCTTCACGGGCTCGAGTATGTACTCAAGGACCGTGCGCGAGCCTGTCGGGATGATGACCTCGACCGGGGTGCCCGGGGTCAGCTTGAGGTCGCCGAGCGCGATGAGCTCGGCGGGATCGACATCCACGCTGATGTCGAAGAAAAGTCCTTGGTTCTCCGCGTCAGGCCGGGCGTCCGCCGAGCGGTTGCGCACGACGCCGTGCACCATCGGCAACTTGCGCCCCTGCGCCGTCATGAGGCGAAGCTCGGCCCGCATGCCCTCGTGAACGTCGATCGCGTCGGAGGGCCGGAGCTGGGCCTTGATGACGATGCCCGATTCGGCGGGCACGATTTCGAGCAGCTTTTCGCCCTTGGCGACGACGCCGCCGACCGTGTTGACGGCAAGGCCGAGCACGTGACCGCTGACGGGCGCGCGGATGTCCGTGCGCACCAGGATGTCCGCGGCGACGCGCTGGCGCTGGCGCGCGTCGGCGAGCTTGTTGCGCGCGTCTTCGAGCTCCTGGGCGAGCTTCAGCCGGTAATCGCTTTCGATCTGGGCGATCTGGCTGTCGAGCTGCGACACGAGATGTTGCAGGCGCCCCACGTGGCCGGTGAACTCCTGCTGCTGGCTCAGGAACGCCGTGGCGGCGCGTTTGAGCTGCATCACGGCCGCGTTCGTGGCGTAACCCTTGTCGTAGAGCTGCTGTTTCGGTCCGAGCTCCTCGTTGACCATGCGGTACTGCTCGGCCGCCGCGTTGGCCTGGCCCTGGAAGATGTCGACCTGGCTCTTGGCCTGCTTGATCTGCTCGCGAATGGTGGCGATCTGCGTGGCGTTGGCGTGGCGCCGGGCCTCGAAGAGGTGCTCTTGCGAGGTGAGGAGCTGGTCGATGTCGGGCTCCGCCCGCCGCGTCGTCAGCAGCTCCGGAAAGGCGATCGAGGGACGGCCCGAGGCCTCCGCCTCGATCCGCGCCAGCACGGCGGATTGGGTCACGACGGTCGCGCTCTGGATTTCGAGCGCCGCCCGCGGCTGAAGCTGGTCCAGCCGGATCAGGTCCTGCCCCGCCTCGACGAAATCGCCTTCCTTGACGTGGATGGCCGACACGATGCCGCCGTCCATGTGCTGGACGGCCTTGCGGTTTCCGTCCGCGCCGACCACGCCGTAGGTGATGGCGGCGCTTTCGAGCGGGCTCAGCGCCGCCCAGCCGCCGAGGAAGCCGAAAAAGCCGACGAGCACGAGGACGCCGGCGCGGATCAGCCGGTCCGGTTCGCGCGGCGCCGGCGCCGCCGGGCGCTGCGGCAGCGTCACGACGATGCCGCGGTCGTCGTTGGCAGGCCCGCTGCCCTGCTTTTCGAATTCGGCCTTGAGCAGCTCGAGCTTGGCGAGGGCTTGTTTCATGCGCGCTCTCCGATGCGACGCGGACCGACCGGGAAGCCCGGCGCGATGCGTGGCATCACACGTTCCACCGGTCCCCAGTCCGCGACGGCGCCGTTGGTCAGAACCAGAACCTTGTCGAGCGAAACGAGCACGCTCGGGCGATGGGCGATCAGAACGACGGTGGTGCCCCGCGCCTTGAGCGCGCCGAGCAGGCGATGCAACGCCGCCTCGCCTTCGCCGTCCAGGTTGGAATTGGGTTCGTCCAGCACCACGAGCTTGGGGCTGCCGAAGACGGCGCGCGCGAGCGCGATGCGCTGGCGCTGTCCACCCGAGAGCGGCGCGCCCGTCGCCTGTAGCGGCGTGTCGTAGCCTTTGGGAAGCGCGAGGATGAGATCGTGCACGCCGGCGAGGCGCGCAGCGGCGACGATGTCCTCGGATTTGGCAGCCGTGAAGCGCGAAATATTCTCCGCGACGGTTCCGTCGAAAAGCTCAATATTTTGGGAGACATAGCCAGTAAATCTCCCGAACTCGCCACGCTCCCACGAATAAATCTCCGCGCCGTCCAGGCGCAGGCTTCCGGCCGTCGGCTTGAGGGCGCCGACGATGAGGCGCGCGAGCGTCGACTTGCCCGCCGCGCTGGGTCCGACGATGCCGAGGGACTCGCCCGGCTCCACGGCGAACGAGATCTCGTTGAGGGTCGGAGCCGAGGCGCCCGGCATCGTGTAGCAGACCGCCTCCGCGGTGAGGCGACCGTCGGGCGTGGGAAGAGACATCGCCGAAACGCGCGAGGGCGCCGCAAGCAGGTCCTCGACGCGCCCGAGGGCGGACCAGGCCGCGAGAATGTGCCGCCAGACGCCGACGAGCTGGTCGATCGGCATGAGCGCGCGCGTACAGATGAGAGAGGCGGCGAACAGCGAGCCGGGGCTGATCTCCCGGCTGACGGCGAGCCAGGCGCCGGTTCCCATGATCAGCACCTGCAACGCGTATCGGACGAACTTGATGACGCTGGAGACGGAAGAGTTGATCTTGCTGGCCTCGGCCTGCATCGCGATGGCCCGGACCCGCACGTCCGACCACCGGCGCGACAGCTCCGCGCCCATGCCCATCGCGCGCACGGTCTCCGCATGGCTCATGACGCTGTCGGTGAGCCGATAGCTGTCCTCGGCGAGCTTGCCCGAAGCGCCGATCTGGCGGCTCACGAGCGCCTGGTTGAGCACCGCCAGCCCGAAGACGGTGACGGCGCCGCCGATGGCGACGTAGCCGATCACGGGATGCAGATAGAAGCAGACCAGCAGGAACAGCGGCGTCCACGGCAGGTCGAAGAGCGAGATCATCGCGCTTCCGGTCATCGCGTGGCGGACGGTGTCGAGGTCGCGCACGGCGGCGCCCTTGGTGGCCGCGGCCGTCGGCCCGTCGCGCTCGATCAGCCGGTCGAACAGTTGCGGCGCGAGTTGCGCATCGAATTGGATGCCGAGGGCGATGAGCAGCCGTGCGCGGATCTCCTCGAGTGCGCTCGAGACCGCGACGCCTGCCAGGACGGCAGCCGTGAGCACGATGAGCGTGGCGCCGCTTCCGCTCGGAAGCACCCGATCGAACATCTGAATTGTGTAGATCGGAATTGAGAGCGTCAGGACATTGACGAAGACGCTGAAAATGGCGGCCCATACAAGCAGGCGCTTGTATCCGGATAAAGTCGACCGGAACTGCGGAAACAATGTGGGTGACATGTGCACCGTGCGTTCGTTTTGCGAGGAAACAACGACGAAAGACGCAAATACAACGTACGCAACTGAGTGCAGGCGGAGAGAGGAGCGACAGACGCGACTACAAAACCCGGAGAAGTAGAAATAGAGGTGAAATGAATAGATTCATAGACAACTTAAAACGCTGTTTTTAGTGTTTTACGTGCAATTTAAAAAGATGAGTAGAGTCAGCAAATTCGACTTGCAGGATAACCTGAATGCTTAAGGTTGCGAACTAGCTGGTTTCAATTAGCAGTTTTATTCGAGGTGTATAATGAAGGCATTTCCCGTAGTTTACCAAATAGAAAGCATAACGGTGCATTTTCTGGAAATAGTACGGTGAAGAAGCCCGTAAAGGGTGTTTCTGATTGGGAATGACGGTAGCTGCAAGTCGAAAAGTCGATTTTGCCACCCGAGCTTTGATCAAGAAATAGGCGCCGATTTGTGGGGGTAGTTGGGGGGTGGCCGGGCGTTACGCGGCCAAGAGCGAAAGCGCGAGATCGGGGTCTCAAATGGCTGTCGAAAATTTGCCGAACAAGAGCAGTGCCAATCAGTATACGACGGCGGCCGTCGATACTCTGATTGGTGGTTCGTCGACAGACACGGTCGTCGTGACCGCGGGGATCGCCGGAGCGAGCATCGATCTGGCGGCGGGCAACGACAAGCTCACCCTGGCCAACGCGGCGAATACGGTGACGATCTCGAATATCGAGACGGTGACCGGCGGCGGTGATGCCGACACGGTCACGGTCGCGGCGGCCGCGCGCGCCTCGATCGACCTCGGGGCGGGCAACGATTCGCTGACCCTCGGCAACTTCGCCAATACGCTGACCGTGAGCGGCGTCGAGACCCTGATCGGCGGCTCCGGCAACGACACCATTCTCCTGACGCAGGCTCTCACCACCGCCAACAGCATCGATCTCGGCGCGGGCAAGGACAAGGTCACGCTCGGCGCGTTCGCCAACACCGGCTCGCTCTCGAACGTGGAGACGGTGATCTCCGGCACAGGCGCCGACTCGATCACGATCGCCTCTCAGATCGTTAACGGCTCGATCGACCTCGGGGCTGGCGCCGACACGCTGGCCTTCGCCGGCACTGGGCCGAGCAACGCAACGGTCGGCAACGCCGAGACGATCACGGGCGGATCCGCAAACGAAACCATTACGCTCGCGACGGCCTCGTCCAAGGGGTCGGTCGATCTCGGCGGCGGAAACGACAAGCTGATCCTCGACAGCGCCGTCAACACGATCACCGTCGCGAATACCGAAACGATCGTCGGTGGCGGCAGCGTCGACACGCTGACCGTCTCGTCCGCATTGAACGGCAGCGTCGACCTCGCGGGCGGTAACGACATCATCACGCTCGGCGACTTCGCCAATACGGCGACCGTTTCGGGCATCGAAACCATCATGGGCGGCAGCGGCGCGGATGCCATCACGCTCGCGGCAGCTACGCCCAAGGCGTCGATCAATCTCGGCGCGGGCAACGACACGCTGACCCTCGGCAATTTCACCAACTCCGTCAGCGTCGTGAACGTCGAGACGGTGATCGGCGGCACGGGCAACGACACCGTCCGCATGCTCGATGCGTTGACGACGTCGCATTCCGTTGATCTGGGGCTCGGCAAGGACCAGCTCGTCCTGGGCGATTTCGCGAACACCGGAACCATCTCGAACGTCGAGACGGTCAGCAGCGGGTCGGCCGCCGACACCATCACGTTCGCGGGCCAGGTCTCCAACGGCTCCGTCGACCTCGACGAAGGCGCCGACAAGCTCACGCTCGGAGATTTCGCAAACACGCTCACGGTCTCGAACGTCGAGACGCTGACGGGCGGTTCCGGTAACGACACGGTCACGATCGGATCGAGCGCAACGTCGACCGCCGTCATCGACCTCGGCGGCGGTACCGACAAGCTGACGCTGGGTCCGCGCGCATCGATCCTCACGGTGTCGAACGTCGAGACACTCGTCGGTGGCGCCGGCGCGGACACGGTGACGTTTGGTACGGCGCTGAGCGGCACCAACATCGTCGATCTTGCGGCCGGCAAGGACACGCTGACGCTCGGCGACTTCGCCAACACGGGCACGGTCTCGAACGTCGAATCG